>JAABRM010000026.1 GCA_011390955.1 Oscillatoriales cyanobacterium
ACGAACAAATTTTAAGGGTGCCCTATTATATAGTGTTCGATCGCTACACCGATGAGTTAAAAGCTTTTACGCTGATGGCTGGATCTTATCAGCAGATTTCGCTACAAGAACCGAAAATTTGGATGCCTCAATTAGAATTAGGTTTGGGTTTGTGGTGGGGAGACTATGAGGGAATTACTCGCCACTGGTTGCGTTGGTACGATGCCCAAGGGAATTGGATTTTGACTTCCAGTGAAGAAAAGGCGGTTGTTGAGGAACAATTGCAAGCGGAACGAGAACGTGCTGCCGTTGTTCAGCAAGAACTCGAAACCGAACGGCAACGTGCGGAAGCGGAACGATCGCGTAGTCAGCGTTTAGCAGAATTGTTACGATCCCAAGGAATTGACCCGGATTCTATTACTTGAAAAAATTATTTTATGGCGGGTGGGGCGATCGCTTTTCTCCGAGTCTGGGATCAAAGCTGGTCAATAAATTTTATCCGTTTCCAGAACATTTGAAACCCCAATGGTTTAATACGGAATTCAGCGATCGCCATCATTATTGCTTTGAAACCAGATAAAACCACTGGTTATTAGCATGAAATAGTGTAGAAAATTAGGCCAGCCGTTTCCCTACGGGATGTTTTTTAACCATATATAATCACCAAATTTAATCATCATTTTCGATCTCATCAAAAACTGGCGGCCAAAGTTCTACAATGGGCAACTCCCAACCGGGGAATAATTCGGGGATGGTTAATGTGTCTTCATTCCCCAATGTAACAGCTTCTCCCGTCGGGCGATAAATAGTTAAAGTTTCCTCATCCGGGTCAATTAACATCCCCACCTTTGCCCCTAATTCTATAAAGGAAAGTAACTTTTGTTCTAAGGGTTTTATGCGATCGCTTTGGGACTTAATTTCTACCACCAAATCGGGAACTAATTCGCCAAAATACCGCACGCTACGGCGCAACCGTTCCGCTTTCACAAAAGAAACATCCGGGGCTTTTAAATTAGCATCTGGGAGAATAAAACCTCCGGCAGAGTCAAACACTCGACCCAACCGACGCGGACTCACCCAAGCAAATAAAGCCGCCATTAAGCGGACACCCACTTCACTCGATATAATATCTGATGGCCCCATAACAGAAATTTGTCCTTTTTCCAGTTCTAATTGATAATCTAATCCGGCTTCCCGTAAGGTTGCTTGAACTTGTTCTAAGTCTTTGACGGTCATCGTGGCCATGACAACAGACTCCAATAATAAAAACTATGCTTATTTTAGCGAGGGATTGACTCGCTTGTTGGGGGCGATCGCCTGAAAAAACTTCAGGAAATAAACCCGCTGACTTTAAGTATAAAAGCCAATATAGCATTCCTAAATCAGTCGTAGGATATATACTCCCAAATAAACTGAAAAAAATCTCAAAACAAGAATCTAGTAAAAAGTGAATAAATTTCAAAAATGCTACAATTACTCGGTGAATTTGGGCGTTAGTATGAGTTCAAGGGCAGCGCCCCTACTAACGCCCCGAAATTTAATGTTTCATTTTTATTTTAAATAACTATAATTTCAAACAGGTCGAGAATTGATAGCCGTTCGCTATCGTGGCGCGGATGCGCGTTCGCGAAGCGGCGCGGATGCGCTATCGCTCATGGGGATGATTTGCGCCCCACTACTTTCACGAGCAACCCGAATTAATAACCCGGCAATCATTAAACTGGCAATCATCGAACTGCCACCATAACTAAAGAGAGGTAAAGGTAATCCTGTGGTGGGCAGGGCGCCGGTAGCCACGCCAATATTTAGTAAAGATTGCCCCACCATGACAACTGTAGAACCAATAGCAACTAACTGATAGACCAAATTCCGGGCAGAAAGGGCGACCCATAACCCCAAAGTGGCATAACTAGCTAACATTAAAAACATCACCAGACTGCCCACAAATCCGAATTCTTCGGCAAAAACAGCGAAAATAAAATCCGTAAATTGAATCGGCAAATAGAGCAGTTTTTGTTGGGACATACCAAAGCCATTGCCCCAAATACCGCCAGAACCGACGGCAAGTAAACTTTGAACCAGTTGGTAGCCATCGCCAAACCAATCGTTCCAAGGGTTGAGAAAGGACATCACCCGCCGTCGCTGATATTCTTTAAAGGTAATACTTAAGAGGGCGAGGCAGATGCCACTCAGGGCGGTGCCGCCTAAATATTTGTAGGGTAAACCAGCGGCTAAGGCTACTAACCAGATGGTCATGCCACAGAGAGCAGTGGTGCTGAGGTTGGGCTGGAGCAAAATTCCTAATAAGATGGCGGAGAAAATGCCCAACCATCGCAGGCGATCGGGCCAGGATAAACGGGCCCAACGGCCAAAAACTAAGGCACTTTGCAGGACTAAAAATGGTTTTATTAGTTCTGAGGGCTGAATCGGAATTGACCCAATGGAAAGCCAGCGGGTTGCGCCATTGACGGTCGTACCTAAGCCGGGAACTAAGGTTAAGGCGATCGCCCCAAGCAAGAGAAAAATTCCCCAACTGGAGATTCCCAAGAGATAACGCAGGGGAGAATAGACCACTAAATTAAAGCCCACCAAGCCGACCATTACCCAGATCAGTTGTCTTTTAAAATAGTAAAATCCATCGCCAAACTCAGCATTAGCTGTGGGATAGGAGGCAGAAAATAAAACCGCCAACCCGATGAATAGCCACAGAAAAGTTAACCAGCGTAATAGTCGTGCTGATAGCGCCCAGTCTTGTACTGAGGAGTCAAAAATCGGAATAAGAAGACGGAGATCCAAAATAGCTCTGTAATCCAAAATTCTTTTCAATCCTAATATAGGATTGCCTGAATCGACAGAAGTTGTCACCGTAGAAAGTTAAAATCTAAGCGGTCAAGAGTGCGGTAGGGAGCCTATCCCCCCACTGGATTATCGACATGAGGTACAACGCAAATGCTGAGGCAGATTTGGCAATGGCTGGTTAAGCAATTTCGCCGGTTTTTCGGCAGATCCCAGAAGTCGCCTATTGTTGAAGCGCCACCACCACGGGAGGTGAAACCCCTCAGCGATCCAGAGTACGAAAATTTTTTTATGCAGTTACTCGAAGGGGTGAATGACGATTGGCAGGACGCGGAGGTGACGCGGTTTTTTCAAGTTTTGAGCGATCGCGCTACCAAACAGCAATGGTTGGACTGGTTGAGACGTTTTGCCCGGGGACTAGAGTCCGCCACCAATGCCAACCATGAACTCGGTCGGAGACTGCTGCGCTTGGGGGAATTGGGCAAAGGAGAAATTTATCAAGCTGCCAAACAACTAGGCGATCGCCTCCTAGAAATGGATCCGGTGGCGGGAACTGGGCTGCCAAAACCCCATGATGTGGAGGGTTGGTTTGCTCATGGCAAAGAAAAAATGGAGCAAGATCAAAATTCAGAAGCTCTGGCGGCTTATGACCAGGTGGTTAAATTAGATCCTAACCATTACCGGGCTTGGATTAATCGAGGAAATGTTCTGACTAATTTAGGGCAGTTGGTTCAAGCGATCGCCTCTTACGATCGAGCCATAGAAATTAAACCAGATGCGGAACTGGCTTGGAGTAATCGGGGCGATGCTTTCTATGATTTAGAACGTTATGATCTAGCGATCGCTTCTTGGGATAAAGCCCTAGAAATTGACCCCAATGATGGCGAAACTTGGTATAATAAAGCATTAGCTTTAGCGGTTAATCTAGGCAATTTAGAAGAGTCTTTATTCTGCTGGGAAAAATCTTTAGCATTAAATCAAGAGGATCCGCTTTCTTGGTGTAATTATGGGATAGCTTTAGCGGGATTAAATCGATGGGAGGAAGCGATCGGCTGTTGGGATAAAGCCACCGAATTAAACCCAGATTTACGAGAAGCTTGGATTAATAAAGGTAAAGCATTAGAAAAATTGGGCAGATACACCGAAGCCATTGAAGCCAATAATCGCGCGATCGCCATTGGTTCTGGTAATTTCGGTAATTTCTCCCCATAAATCCAGCGCTATATAAATCCAGCGCCATTTTAACAGCCATGAAACATTTTAGAGGGTGGGGAGATAATCCCCACCCTCTCTATAATTATTTCAGTTTCTTTCAATCCAGTCATTTAACCCAATATTCCTGATTTGCTGAGAATTACCGCATAATGAGTACATCAGCGGAAAAACGGCGAACTACTCGCGGAAACTTTCCAGAGAAGACAACAAATCATTTAGACCGGCAAATTTATCTAACCGTTCTGTATCGTCGTGTTCAAAACTGCGGGCATAACGACTGCAAAAACCTTCCGCTAATGGAGCGGAACTTTTTTTCATCCCCAGGCGATCGACTTTTGGGCTAGATTTAGTGCGAGAAAATTGACTAAAACCTCGTAACATCATAACTTTCTCCTACTTACTTTTGTCAATAATATTCTCTATACTTAAACAATAGAGTAATTCACTCCTATAATCATTGTAACTTGCTTTCGGCGAACGAGCCAATCCGGATATTTTTGAGATGGCTGGAGCGCAGTCAACTCAGAAAAATAGAAATTTTTTCCGCCGCCCCAGGGACAAGAAACTTGGCCTTCAACTGAAAAAAATTAACAATTTATTAATCTTGACTTCATTATCGCCCCAATCTCTGACCAAAGTCATCCGCAATATTACTGATTTTTATGGCAGATATATGGGAAATAAATTAAATATTATCGCTCGAAATTCGTTTTATTACCATAAATTAGCTGTTTTGTCAATCACTCATTGTGCTGAATAATTTTTGCTGCATTTTGCGGGTGAAAATCACCACAAAAACACAGAGGACACAAAGATAAATTTTCTTTGGTGTCCTCTGTTTCTGTTCTTTTTGGGGTTGTAGTAATTAACGGCCTAATTAATACTGGGGCACAGACGGGTCAATTTCTTGACTCCAAGCATTAATCCCACCTTTGAGATTAATCCCATCAATTCCGGCTTGTTTCAGAATGCCTAAAGCCTTGGCCGATCGCCCACCCATCTTGCAGTGAGCAATCAACCGATGACCCTTGACTAATTCTTTCACCTTTTCCACCCCGGAGCCATTTTCAATGTCTGGTAATGGCACCAACACCGAACCGGGAATCTTGCCAATTTCATATTCATTGGGGTTGCGGACATCAATCAGCACAAAATCATCGGCACCACTATCAATAAGCTGCTTAAGCTCGACAACGGTCATTTCGGAAATATCCATTTTTTGTTGATCCTCCTGGGCTTTGGCTTGAGGAATGCCACAGAATTGTTCGTAGTCAATCAGTTTAGAAATCACGGGACGTTCTGGATTAGGTCGCAGTTTCAACTCCCGGAACTTCATTTCCAATGCATTAAATAATAGTAAGCGACCACTGAGGGTATTTCCCTGGCGAAGAATAATTTTTACAGTTTCCGTCGCCTGAATTACGCCAATAATTCCCGGCAAAATCCCTAAAACACCACCTTCCGCACAAGAAGGCACCATTCCCGGCGGTGGGGGTTCGGGATAGAGGTCGCGGTAGTTGGGGCCTTCTTGGTAGTTAAACACCGTGGCTTGTCCTTCAAACCGGAAAATAGAACCGTAAACATTAGGTTTATTCAGTAAGACGCAAGCATCGTTCACCAGGTATCGGGTAGGGAAGTTATCGGTGCCATCCACTACGATGTCATATGGTTGAATCAGTTCTAGAGCATTCTGAGAACTGATGCGGGTATTGTATGCATCGACTTGGCAGAATGGGTTAATTTCGTGAATCCGATGTTTGGCGGAAGAAATCTTGGGTTTGCCCACCCAGGAAGTGCCGTGAATTACTTGCCGTTGCAGGTTAGAATGATCCACGACATCAAAATCGACAATCCCCAATCGGCCAATGCCCGCTGCGGCTAAATATAACAATAGGGGAGAACCGAGGCCACCAGTGCCAATACACAAGACACTGGCCGCTTTGAGGCGTTTTTGTCCGGCAACGCCGACTTCCGGCAAGATCAGGTGACGGGAGTAACGTTCGTAGTCGTCTTTAGATAACTGGATTTCATCCAGATTGGGATTAAGCATAGCTAAGGGAATACAGGTACTGGCGAGAAATTATAGAGAAAATGAATTCAGACCGAAAGCAAGATAAAATTAAGAATTTATTCTTGGCGATCGCCTGGTTCGGGTTGATTTCTAATTTAAATTAAATCAAACCATCAACACGAAGATACTCTTCCGTCGCCGGCCTCAGAGGTGCCAGAGTCGTCAGAGTTCGTTGACTAATCGCCACCATCTATCATAAATCCGATCGGCGATCGCTATTTTTACTTACTGACCATTGATTATTGGCGATCGGTGACAAGTGCCAAAGGGATATTCTGGAAAAATCAGAGAATTGCGACATTAATGTTCACAAATTATAGGATAAAGTTACGGTAAAATACAAACATCACAAGATTTTCAAGGCAGATCCCATGAACCCAACAGATAGTACAAAACTCTCCACCGAAAAAAACCTAGAGGCAATGAAAAAGTTTGCCGAACAGTATGCCCAACGCACCGGAACTTACTTTTGTGTGGATCTTTCCGTGACAGCGGTGGTGATTGAAGGACTGGCGAAACATAAGGATGATTTGGGTTCACCGCTTTGTCCTTGTCGTCATTACGAAGATAAAGCAGCGGAAGTAAAAGCGACTTTTTGGAACTGTCCTTGTGTGCCGATGCGCGAACGCAAAGAATGCCACTGTATGCTGTTCCTCACTCCCGACAATGATTTTGCCGGAGATAAGCAAGAGATATCAATGGAAGAATTGGATGCCGTGAGACAAAGTATTGCTTAATTGATTTGATAAAAATACCGGCTTTTTTGCCGGTGTTTTTTTAGTCAGAAATATAGTTTTTTTGACATTCGTAATTATTTGATATCGCGGACTAGATAATTTTCAAGTAACTATAAGTGAATTAACCGGAAGAGCAAAAATTAATGTCAAGTTCAATACCCTCAGAGTTTTGGCAAGCAGTCGAACAATTTAATCAGCAAGATTTCTATGCTTGTCACGATACGTTAGAAAGTTTATGGATGGAAGCAGCGGAACCAGAGAAAAAGTTTTATCAAGGAATTTTGCAAATTGCTGTTGCTCTGTATCATTTGAGTAATCATAATTGGAAAGGGGCGGCAATTCTCTTAGGCGAAGGGATGAGCCGATTAAAACCCTATCAACCAAATTATTTTGAGATTAATGTAGAAGAACTGATCCAAAGCAGTGGACAAATATTAGGAAAAGTTCAAGAATTAGGCCCGGAAAATGTGGTCAAATTAGCAGAAGAATTATTCGGCGATATAAGCGATAATGAAGTCGAGGATAGCCCAGGGTTATCTTTGCCCAAAATTACACGAGTTAACAGTTAACTAAGTTAAGAGCGATCGCCGCGATCGGCGAAGTTGACAATGCCGGTTATTGCAGAATTAGCGATCGCCCCCCGCCAGGAGGATCAACTCAGGAAAATCCTGAAGTGTTCAGAACAATCATGGCAAAAAAACCCCCGGAAATCACGGATTCAGACAATAGGAAACTTCTAGAAATCCCCCCAAGTCAGTATGCCTAAAGTCAATCTCCACAACACCACCGGGAAATTATTCCGGAGGAAGTGTTGCTAGGATTGGGTAAACTACCAATAGCGGCCTAGTGTAACCCCTGGCCGTGGTTAAATTAGTTGTTAACTCTCGTAGCCACCGGGAAAGGACTACAAGCAGCCATGATGCATTCTCTAAGACGATCTTCATTTTTAATTCAGTGTGGATTGGGATTAATTCTGCCGATCGCCCTAGCTGGAGCGATCGCCACTCCCAGCCATACCCAAAGCGCCAACGCGAACCAAGCGGCGAACGGACAATCTTTAAGTGTCCGTTCAGACATTCAAGAAGCGGATGCCAGAACCGGAATTGTCACCGCTCGTGGTAACGTGCAAATCAACTATCCGTATCAACAAATGCAAGGAACTGCCGCCCAAGCTCAGTATTTTAGTCGGGAACGGCGGATTGTTTTGACCGGAAATGCCTATATTATGCAGCAAGGGAATAGTCTGCGAGCCGAAACCATTACTTATTTAATTGATGAGGGGCGATTTATTGCGGTGCCGCAGAAAAATCAGCAAGTAGAATCGATTTATTTAATTCCTGATTCTAACTCATCGAGTCAATCATCGGCGCCGAATATTCCTCGCTAGTAAAAAAATTGATGGATCTGAGGTCAAATGCCAGTAAAATTCTCCTGGTAGTTTTTACAGATTCGTTGACCACTTGACCCCGGAAAGGAAAAATCATCACCGTGAACATCCATCTGGAAAATATCTATAAACAATATGGAAAGCGGGTAATCGTCAAGCGAGTGAATCTCACCTTACAGCAAGGAGAGGTTGTGGGATTACTCGGCCCCAATGGAGCCGGAAAAACCACTACTTTTTACATCGCAACTGGTTTAGAAAAACCGCATCAAGGCCATGTCTGGCTGAATGAGTTAGAAATTACCCAATTATCCATCGATCGAAGGGCTAATTTAGGGATTGCTTATCTCGCGCAAGAGGCGAGTATTTTTCGCCACCTGACTGTGCGACAAAATATTCTGTTAGTCTTGGAGCAAAGCAATATCCCTAAATCTGAATGGAGCGATCGCCTCAGCCAACTACTCCGTGAATTTCGCCTAGAAAAAGTATCATCAACTTTAGGCATTCAACTCTCAGGAGGAGAAAGACGGCGAGCCGAATTAGCGAGAGCTTTAGCGATGGGTTTCACTGGGCCAAAATTTCTCTTATTAGATGAACCTTTTGCTGGAGTCGATCCAATTGCCGTATCAGAAATTCAGCAAATTATTGCTAAATTGCGTCAGAAAAATATCGGCATTTTAATCACCGATCACAATGTCCGTGAAACTTTGGCGATTACAGACCGGGCTTATATTATGAGGGATGGAGAAATTCTGGCGAATGGTACTCCCGAACAACTATATAATAATCCGTTAGTGAGACAGTATTATTTAGGAGAAAAATTTAAAGTATAAATATATAATTAATATTATAATTAAACTCAAAGAAATGGGAGAATAAGATTTAGTTGTGAAAAGACTTAGAAAATAAGATCGCGATCGCCCGCCCATCCCACGATATATAGTTATTTCAAGTAAGATTTCTCCAGCTATTGGAGATCGCTATATGTGAAAAAAACCGGTTTATTTCCTGTAAGGATTCTAAGGTTGGGTTTCGTTCCTCAACCCAACCTACAGAATAATGTATCATTTTTATTTGAAAACACTATATCAAATAATCCTAATTATCCTAATATATAAAATATGACATTGTTTAATGGGATAAATGCTTCTAGCAATTCGAGTATTTTTTCTTTAAAAATTACCATGATGGATCGATATATTGTCCGAGAACTAATCGGTCCATTTCTGTTTGGGATTGGCGCGTTTTGTTCGGTGGGAGTATCTGTTGATAGTTTGTTTGAACTGATTCGCCAGGTGACAGAAAGAGGTCTGGCATGGGAAATCGCCATAGAAGTTTTTCTCTTGAAGCTGCCAGAATTTTTAGTGTTAGCCTTTCCCATGTCAATGTTGCTGGCCACCTTAATGGCTTACAGTCGATTGTCTGCGGATAGTGAGTTAGTAGCATTACGGAGTTGTGGCGTCAGTGTTTATCGCTTAGTGTTTCCCGCTATTGTTGTGAGTTTATTAGTCACGGCCATGACCTTTGCTTTTAATGAGGCGATCGTTCCCGTGGCCAACTACCAAGCTTCAACCACCTTAGAAAGAGCCTTAAAACGAGAGAAACTCCCTTTTCAAGACCGCAATATTATCCATACAGAATTTGAAAGAGTCACCCAACCAGACGGCCAAAGAGTGAACGTGATGAAACGCTTATTCTATGCGGAACAGTTTGATGGGGAAAACATGAAAAATTTAACGATTTTAGACCGATCTGAGGCAGGACTGACCCAAATCATTTCCGCTGAATTAGCCAATTGGAATTTTTCCCAAAATAGCTGGGATTTTTTCAATGGCACGATTTATTTAATTGCTCCCGATGGTTCCTATCGCAATATTATTCGTTTCGATCGCCAACAACTCCAACTCCCTCGCACCCCTTTAGATTTAGCCAACCGAGGCCGAGATTATGGAGAAATGAATATTGCTCAAGCAAAAGAACGGCTGGCAATTCTGCGTCAGGGGGGCGATGAAGATGAAATTCGCAAGATGGAAGTCCGAATTCAACAAAAATATGCCTTACCCTTTATTTGTGTGGTTTTTGCCTTGGTCGGTTCAACCCTCGGTATTCGGCCAAGACGGGCTAGTAAAGCTACCAGTTTCGGGATTAGCATTTTGATCGTGTTTGGTTATTATTTATTAGCATTTTTAACTAATGCTTTAGGTCAAATTCAAATTTTGTCGCCGTTTCTGGCGGCTTGGCTGCCCAGCGGCATTGGTTTAACTATTGGGGGTTTTTTGCTATTCCGGGCTTCCCGGTAGTAACAGGGTAAATCGCAAAATATTTATATTGTAGGGTGGGCAAAACTCCACCATCATATATGGTAGGTTAGGTAAAAGTTTTTGCCCACCCGAAGAATCTTAGGGGCTGTTGGATGAATTGTTGTAAATGGTAAGTCTCTAAAATTATTGGTTTAAGAGGGTCTGGATCGGGAAATCAACCGCTAAAATATAAATAGAAGTTCCCAGTGGATCGGGAGGATTTTATCCGCTGAAAGCTAAGGATTAACATTTACACAGAGAAATATAGAGATAAATTTGTCCGGTTGGTGGCGGAAAAACATCAAAGAGTGTTTTTCTCCCTAATCCCGAACACCTAAGCGTCAAGGGGTCATTCTGGAAGCATCGCCAAAATTGAAGGGATGAGCGATCGCTTCTGGATTTTCTCTGACCAGATAATGATTCATAATTATTCATACTTTAGAAAACAGCGATTTGGGGGTACGGTTATGTCACAGGAAAATCAATTACCTGTTTCTCTGCGGAATCTCAGGGCAAAGCTACGCCCTCTGCGGCAACCGATTGTTTGGGGAACGATCGGACTGTTGGGCTTGTTTACCTTATTTAGTTGGGAATTGTGGTTCAACTCCACTGAGTTTTTCTGGGATGACGAATTCAGTCTCGAATCCTTTGGGGATCTCCAGGAAGAACAAAGTCAAGGCGATGCCTCAGACGCGATCGCCGCTGATATTGATAGCTCATCAGTGCTCAAACAAGATATGAAGCTACTGGAAACTCCCCCGCCAGTTTTACCCAACCCACCATTGCCAGATCCAAAACCTCAAAAAAAGAACAATCGGAAACCAGAAAGATCGACTTCAACCCCTCCCACTGCACCCGCACCGGATCTGACAACTCAAAATGCTCAGGCATTGCCCAATATTTTATTAAGTGGTAACGCTAATCAATTGCAAGTGAGTGATTTGTTAAGAGCAAATAACTCAGGCAACGGGATGAATGCGATCGATAGTAGCGGCATGAATTTATGGTTAGGAAGCAGTGACATAAATGGCAACAATGGCAACGCAATTGCGGCCAACCAGAATAGTGGTGTAGGGACTGGAAATAATGGCATGACGATGAGTCCACTGCAAGAAGCGATCATCCGCCGGTCAAGCAGCAATAGTCTGTCAACTGCCCCGGCAAATTCAGGTGCGATCGCCACGCCACAGACTCCCACAACCCCTGGATCTGCGGCTACCTCTTCAACCTCTCCCTTACCAGTGGATGCCAATCAAAATGCGATCGGGGGGGCCACCGCATCCACTCAAACTAATCAACCCTTACCAAATGCTTCCACAAACCTTTTTAATCTTTCTGGGACAACGGACACCAGTCCGACTGCGGCTCAAACCCCTGCCACACCTGGTGTCAGAGGGCAAGTCACCCCACAAGCGGAGTTATTAATGCCTTTATCCCCGGCATCTAGTCGGGGGGTCAACTCCTCTCAAAGAGGCTATAACCCTAATAACCAGTTAACCCAAGGCAATGATCCGAATCCGACCGCAACCAATTCCTACAACTCTTATCAATATCTATTACAATCTGGCGGCGCCAATCCGACCACAAGTGGGATTAACTCTCAGGGATTCGTCAATCCCAGAAGCACACCATCTTTAAGAACCCCGATCGCCTCACCGACTTACCCACCGACTTACAATCAACCCAATTTACCCGGTAATCAATCCCAGTTAACAAGTCCCAATGGTCAAAATTATGGTCAAAATTATGGTCAAAATTTAGGGACAATGACCCAACCCTCTGCACCCACAACCACCCAACCATTCGGACAGGGTACTCCGACCCTCCGTTCAGTGCCCATCCCGCAGGGAGTCCCAACCACTGCACCCAATGCCAACGGACTGACTCCTACCTCAGTGAATTCCACCGGGTCGCCGAATTCCACGCCAACTCTACAACCAGCAGCACCATTTTCTGTTCCCCGTCCCATTCCCGGACGCTATATCGGCGGTGGAGAGATTAATACTTTTTCCAATCCTTGAAGTCAGTTATAGGAAAGTATTTATATTGTAGGGTGGGCAAAAGTTAACCATCATATATGGTAGGGTGGGTAAAATTTTTTGCCCACCCTACGAATGTTAGGGTCTGCGAGAAAAAGCGCGATCGCTGTCTTATGCCCAGAAAACCCCAAAAAAATCCTCCTTTTCCTTAAATAAGTAAAAGGAGGATTTCGTAAAAGAGAGTTAAATTCTTTTTCCCGACAGAGAATTAAGCTCTCAATGGCAAATTAATCATTAAAGTGAGCAATAATTGCATCAGCAAATTCAGAACACTTCAGCGGGGGTTCTACGGGAGGTTCCATTAACCGAGCCAAATCGTAGGTTACTTCTCGGTGGGAAATCGCCGCACCCAGACCTTTTTTAATCAGATCAGCCGCTTCCTGCCAACCCATATATTCCAACATCATCACCCCGGACAGAATTAAAGATCCTGGGTTCACCCGGTCAAGACCAGCGTGTTTCGGTGCAGTGCCGTGGGTCGCTTCAAAAATGGCACATTCATCGCCAATATTCGCCCCTGGTCCCATGCCCAGACCACCGACCACAGCGGCAGCGGCATCAGAGAGATAATCTCCATTCAGATTCATCGTCGCCAGAATCGAATACTCTGCCGGTCGAGTTTGAATCTGTTGGAAAATACTATCGGCAATTCGGTCATTGACCATGATTTTTTCTTTCCATTGGCCATTTCCGTGGCTATCCCAGATTGCCTTAAGGACATTTTCGACTTCTTGGCAAACTTCGGCTTGTTTCTCGCTGGTCAAGTTGTCATAACCGGGATCGATTTTGCGAGCATTGTCTTCCAAGGTAATCTCTGGATGACGCTCTTTGTTGCTAAGAATCCAGGATTCTCTTTCGGTGACACAAGAGGAGCGAAACTCCGTGGTAGCCAGTTCATAGCCCCAATCACGAAAGGCGCCTTCTGTATATTTCATAATGTTGCCTTTATGCACCAATGTCACCATTTGCTTCTCTTTTGGCAGACGCAAAGCGTGTTGAATGGCGCGACGAATCAAGCGTTGAGAGCCAGTTTTACTAATGGGTTTAATGCCGATCCCAGAGTCTAAGCGGATTTGCTTTTTGCCGTGTTCTGGGGTGGCGGGAATTAACTCTTGATTGAGAAGCTGAATCAGTTTGTCAGCAATTTCGCTACCTTGGCGCCACTCAATTCCTAAATAAATATCTTCCGTATTTTCCCGATAGATGATTACATCCAGTTGCTCTGGGCTTTTATGGGGAGATGGGGTGCCATTATAGTATTTACACGGGCGAACGCAAGCGTAAAGGTCGTTAATTTGCCGTAAGGCCACATTCAGAGAACGGATACCGCCCCCAATGGGGGTAGTCAGAGGGCCTTTGATGGCTACGCCATATTCTTTGATGGCCTGGAGGGTATCTTCCGGTAAATATTGATAGGTGCCATAAGTTTCACAGGCTTCGTCTCCGGCATAAACCTTGAACCAGCTAATTTTGCGTTGGCCATTGTATGCCGTTTTCACCGCTGCATCGATGACTTTTTGTGAAGCTGGCCAGAGGTCAACCCCTGTACCATCTCCCCGAATAAATGGGATGATGGGGTTGTCGGGGACAATGGGTTCACCATTTTTAAAAGTTACGCGATCGCCGGTGGTGGGGGGTGTGATTTTCTCGTACATACTACCCGTTGAGTCTAGTTAAAATTAGACAATCCTTCTTTGGTAGACTACATCATGTAATGCTTTGAGGTTTTGTTTCTTAAGCATTTTTCCTGAATTTTACCCCTAAAATCTCGAAATTTTGACAATTTTACCCTCTGTGGTTCAGCGGTTTGTCAGGGCTTTCCCGTTACAGTCTTGAAGATTCTCCCATCAAATTTCAGCGCGGTAATTTCAATGCCGTAGACGCGAAGCGGCATCCGGTCGGTTAGGCTATATGCTTTGCCCTTACTACCTTGCCGATCGACCCACTCTTTCTTTGCATGAGTTCCTTTTCGCCGATCGGTCCAGATCGACTTATTCTCAGTTGCGTTCTATCATGTCCTAAGTCGATCGATCGCGATCGCTGCTGGGTTGGCCTCGCGCCTAGAACCCCAATAAACTTGTTTTGACTTTCGACTTAGGATGACAAATTCCCTAAACTGGGATCGCCGGGATGATTCGTTGAGAAAATTTAGGCATATTTTTTCTCAAAATTTATTTTCGAGGCTTCTGATTAAGTTTTGTTAATTAATCGAACATAATGCGAAATTTTATTAGATAATCAAAAATATATTAAAGCAAGAATAACCATAATTTATTTCGATTAAATATTGATATTTTTCACAGGAACGTTAATCGTTGAACAACCTTGGATATAATGACGATTTCAAGAAAGATAATTAGCGAGAGAATCATCGATCACCTCTTGAGATTATGTCAATGTCACCAGGAGAAAAAATGAAATGAAAAAAATTTTAATTGTAGATGACGATCGCACTATACGGATGGCTTTACGACGACACCTAGAAAACCAGGGATATGTCGTTGCTGATGCCAAATCGGGGGTAGAGGCGTTAAAATCTTTCGAGACAGAAATGCCAGATTTAGTGGTATCCGATGTAATGATGCCAGAAATGGATGGGTTTGAATTTTGCCGCCGCCTCCGCACCACTCCATCAGGGCAATTAATCCCATTTATATTTTTAAGTTCTTTGGGAGAACTTGATGACCGCATAGAAGGCCATGA
The DNA here is from genome assembly GCA_011390955.1 of Oscillatoriales cyanobacterium. Lineage (GTDB taxonomy): Bacteria > Cyanobacteriota > Cyanobacteriia > Cyanobacteriales > Laspinemataceae > Planktothricoides. The sequence continues at coordinate 15,225 of JAABRM010000026.1, forward strand.
GATTGGTGCAGATGATTATTTAATTAAACCCTTTGAACCGAGGGAATTAGTGGCGAAAATTGAAGCTCAATTAGAACGCAGTCGCCGGATTTACTCGGAAATGGTTCGGTTAATGCAGCAGATGGCAGGAGGAGATCAAAAAGTTAGTTCACCCTCTTTAATCCCTGTTTCCGGGATGAAAAGCGATCCGCGCCAGCATCAATCAAATTCAATTCAAAACAAATACCCAATCATATCACCCAGACCGGAGGCTTCCCCAGACCCGTTGCCCTTGACCCCGGCAGAAGCTAGAGTGTTTTGGGAAGTGATTCAAGGGAGTACCAATAAAGAAATTGCCGAACGTTTATTTATCAGTCCTCGGACGGTACAAACTCATTTGCGTCATATTTTGAGCAAGTTGGAGTTGGAAAATCGGGGTCAATTAATTCGGTTTGCTTTTGAACATGGATACGAGACACCACCAGATCCTCAATAACCCAACAAATAAATCTCTAATTCCCGGATTTATTCGTTATTCGGTATTCGTTATTCGTTATTCGGTATTCGTTATTCGTTATTCGTTATTCGTTATTACAGATAACAACTAACAACAACCAACAACCAACAACCAACAACCAACAACAACCAACAACCAACAACCAACAACCAACAACAACCAACAACCAACAACCAACAACCAACAACCAACAACCAACAACCAACAACAACCAACAACCAACAACCAACAACCAACAACAAGTAATTAATACAATATGTATTCTGGTCTTTATACTTTAGATGAATTAACCAGAGCGATCGCCTCTGAACCCGATCGGTGGCGTCCCCTGGTGTTTACCAATGGCTGCTTTGATTTACTCCATGTGGGTCATGTCCGCTATTTACAAAAGGCCAAAGCTTTGGGGCGATCGCTCATTATTGGTTTAAATAGCGATCGGTCCGTGCAAACAATCAAGCCATCCACTGCCGGAAAACCCTCGCGACCAATTGTCCCTGAATTGCAACGGGCTGAGGTACTCTGTGCCCTGAAACCAGTCGATGCCGTGGTCATCTTCGATCGGCCTACCGCCACCTCTCTGATTTCATCTCTGCAACCAGATATTTATGTCAAAGGCGGTGACTATACCCTGGAAACCCTGCCGGAAGCCCCAGTGGTTCAAGCTTATGGGGGTCATATTGAACTTGTGAAAGTAGAAGTCAACTCTTCCACCACCGGAATCATTAATCGGATTTTACAAGCACAGAAATAATCAGCCGGTCTAAGATAATGAGACAATAGGAAAATCTGAGGTTTCAACTTCATATCCAGTGGCACCGATTGCTTAATGCGTCCAGGTTCAAGTTCACTGGGTTTACTTGTGCCTCTGAAAATAGCAACTGTCGATCCTCAACAAGCCTTCATGACTGACTCAACAACTTCTACGATACCGGATGCTACTTTGGATTTTACCGAACTGGCCTCCAAGTTAAGAACGAATAATGAAAAAAACCAGATTAGCGTGATTTCTCAACTGGCTAAAGCTGGTGGGGATGGTCTGAGAGTGTTGCGGGAATTTTTGGCAGAACGCGGCTCAACTACCCCGAACTCCATCGATGGGAGAGTTTACCAACTCCTTTATACATCGGAAGACCCGGTATCCGCTGAATTTTTGCGTTCCGCATTTCCCCACGGTCTGATTCCCACTCCGAGCGATCGCCAGATCGACTACAGTCCCTTACAAAAGCTGCTGGCAGCGGCAGACTTCCAATCCGCTGACAGAACCACCATGAAATTACTTTGTGAACTGGCAGGCCCTGCTGCGGTGCAAAGAAAGTGGCTATATTTTACTGAAGTTGATACGATTCCCGCAACCGATTTACAAACTATTAATACTTTATGGCAATTGTATTCCGGGGATAAGTTTGGATTTACTGTCCAGCGAGAAATTTGGCTCGGTGTCGGGAAAATGTGGGACAAGATGTGGCCAAAAATTGGCTGGAAAAATGGCAATACCTGGACAAGATATCCCCAAGAATTTACTTGGGATTTGACTGCCCCCAGAGGTCATTTGCCTCTTTCCAATCAGTTACGCGGGGTTAGGGTGATGGAAAAACTCCTCTCTCATCCTGCATGGGATTAGTCAAATTTGTTGTTGGTTGTTGGTTGTTGGTTGATGGTTGATGGTTGTTGGTTGATGGTTGTTGGTTGATGGTTGTTGGCAAGTTGTTTGTTCTTGGTTCTTTGTTCTTGGTTATTGGTTCTTCAACAATCAACAATCAACTTGCCAACAATCAACAATCAACTTGCCAACAATCAACAATCAACCAAGAACAATCAACAATCAACCAAGAACAATCAACAGGCATAAAATTTGTAGCATTAATAGCCATAAAGCTACCCTACACCCTTGAATAGATGTCATTGTTGTCTATGGCAACCTTAAACTCTTATGGTAGTACCAGACAATCAAGAATTTGCATTATTTGAAAATTCTGCCGGTGCATCGGCGGAAAAATCAGGATTGCTTTTGGCAGACCGGGGTCTTTTGGATCGACATAGCTTGTTTATCTTACAAAAGGCTGCCCAAGCAAGCGCCGAATTTTTAGAGCTTCCTTTATGTATTGTTGGGGGAATCCAAAAAAATCGGCGGTTGAGACAACTGGCTGTAAATTTTGCTGAGAGTAACTTTGAAGAAATCGAGTTGTTTCAGGAATTCGCGAATAAGTTGCCGAAAATTTCTCTGCAAGAGGCTTTTTGGCAACAGATTTTAGTGAATCAAGTCGTGGTGACGATTCGCGATACTTTGAAACAAGACCAATGGGCGAAGTCGATCGCCGTCCAACAGTACGGAATTCGGGCTTATGCCGGAGTTCCTTTGCTGACAGCCAAAGGTGATTGCTTGGGAGTTTTGATGGCGATGGATCTCGCCCCCCGTCAATTTAGTGCCAAAGAAATTCAGTTTTTGGAGTTGACCGCTAGTTGGACGATGAGTGAGTTAGAACGGATGAAATTGGAGCGATTCCCGCAAGGGATCCGCTTCGCGGAATCGCCTGCCGCAACTGAGACTCAATTGCGATCGGCTTCGGCTGGCTCATTGGCAGACGCAACCGAGGAAGATCGAGGCTCACAAACCTTAAATGATGGGAAATTTGAACTGGAAAATAGTTGTTTATTGCTTTTAGAGAAACTCATGGGCAACATGACTCAAGAAATGCGTAATCCCTTAACTTCTGTGACGGGAATGGCCAGAGTTTTAAATCAAGAAGTCTATGGACAATTGAACGAAAAACAGAAAGAATATCTCAATATTATTTATGACAGTGGTCGATACTTGGTGTCGTTGTTGGATGAATTAGTGGCGCTGCGGAATTTGAGTGACCAAACTCCGGATCTGGAGATCGCCGCTGTGGATATTGAGATGCTCTGTCAACAGGTATTCAATCATTTGGAGTTAGAAGCGACTCGACGCGGCCAAGAATTTCGTCTTTCCGTAGAACCAGGCGATCGCCTGGTTCTCTTAGACAAGTCAAAGGTCTATCAAATTCTTTATCATCTGCTGGCACGAACGATCTCTTTGTCCCATCCTGGAGGAGTGGTGCGTATCCATGTTTCCCGCAAAACTGATATTTTAAAGATCGCAATTTGGGTCTCTCACCCCTGGTTAGGAGACGGTTTAAATTCCATAGAATTGCTTGAGATGGAGTCTGCGGATCTGCCCTTGAAAGAAGGGAGCGATGATTCACGATTTTTAGAGCAGAAAAGAACGATTGAAACTCTCTTGTCTGCCCAATCTGAATCTTATGCGAGCGAGTTATTAACACAGTTGATTTCTGGATTTACAACTCTAGATGCTTCTGACTTGCCCGCCGCAAACGCCGATTACCCATCTTTGATGAAGCTTTCCCGGCAAGATTTAGGGTTATTGCTCAGTTGGGCTTTAACCGGGCAACATCAAGGAAAAATTTGTTTAGAGGGTTCCGCCAATTCTGGTTATCGATATTTACTTGAGTTGCCCCTAATGGATGAATTGCGGATCAAAGAATAATAATTAGGAACTGATGATGTTGACGCTCTATTTTGTCCTGATTTCATAATGTGTAAGGAAAGCAAAAAAACAAAAAATAACTGTTATGAGGTGTTAATTTGAGGTAATTTTATGTTTCATTATTAGTCGGATAATTATCTGATTATAATTATGCAAGTCTTGGTCAATTTTTGGTCAAATAAGTGCTATAAGCATCCGATACAGGGCATCGCGCCCTTGCAACAGTGAACCAGCAAGAATGTAGAGTTTTAAACCTGCTCCTACAGTAGTTGAGTTTGAGAATTAAACTGTATTCGATAACAAAGGAAATGTATTTTTTTCAGAAAAATATCCGGGGTTGATTTAAATCCTAGATCGATCGGGTTGTCAAAAAATGCTAAGAATAAGATTTTAATCAGAAGTAAGTATGCAATCGATTAATTCACTGTGGCAACAAGTAACCCTCTCAAATTTGCCCCTGTACCGATGGCAAAGAGGAAGCTATTTATCTCGTTTATTTGTCGGGTCTTTAGCCCGTTGGCGCTCAAGTAGTTGGTTGATGCAGTGGTCTGAGGCGATCGCTGCGTTGTTATGTGCTTTAATTTTTGCTCTGGCGCCCTTTGTTTCCACGGCTTTGATTGGCGTGTTATTGTTGGCTGGGGCTGGTTATTGGCTGCTGCTGACGGTATCCGATGAGGGTGAAATGGTTTTTACCCCGATTCATTTGTTGGTGTTACTTTATTGGGCGATTGCCACAGTCGCAACAGCAATGTCCCCAGTGAAAACTGCCGCATTGACTGGCTGGGTCAAGTTGACTCTTTATTTGATGCTGTTTGCTCTGCTGGCAAGGGTTTTACGATCGCCCCGCATTCGTTCACTGCTAATCGGTATTTATTTGCATATTTCCCTGATTGTCAGTGTCTATGGGATGAGACAGTGGTTTTTTGGGGCGCCACCTCTGGCGACTTGGACCGATCCCACCTCTTCTATGGCTGGGGTGACGCGAGTTTATAGCTATTTGGAAAATCCCAATCTCTTGGCTGCTTATGTGATCCCGGCAGTAATCTTCAGTGTGGGAGCAATCTTTGTTTGGTCGGGACTGCTGCCGAAGTTGTTGGCGGTGACGATGACTGTGGTGAACTCATTCTGTTTGCTGTTCACCTGGAGTCGCGGGGGATGGATTGGTTTGTCGATCGCTAGTTTTGTCTTATTGTTGATGTTGGTTTATTGGTGGAGTCCCAAGTTACCTCCCGCAGGCCGGAAATGGGCGCTGCCTGGGGTCGTAGGTGGCACCGTCACGGTGCTTCTTTTGGCCTTTCTGTTTGTGGAACCGTTGCGCGATCGCATTGCCAGTATGTTTGTCGGTCGTTCTGATAGCAGCAATAATTTCCGGATCAATGTTTGGCAGTCGGCGATCGAGATGATTCGCGATCGCCCGATTTTAGGTATTGGGCCGGGAAATAGTGCTTTTAACAAAATCTATCCCCTTTATATGCGCCCGAAGTTTAGTGCTTTGAGCGCTTATTCTATCTGGTTAGAAACCGCAGTGGAAACGGGCTTCATTGGCTTAACGGCTTTTGTCTGGCTGCTGGTCGTCACCTTAAATCAAGGCTTCCAGCAACTTCACCACCTGAGAAATCAGGCCAATCTTCAGGGATATTGGCTGATGGGGGCGATCGCGATTATCGTCGGTATGCTGGGTCACGGTGTCGTTGATACGGTTTGGTATCGACCGCAAATTAATACCCTTTGGTGGCTGGTGATGGCGATCGTGGCGAGTTATTATCCAGACTCTCGTCCTCAAGCCAATCAGTCTGTGGATTAGGTAGGGAATAATTGATAATTGATAATTGATAATTGATAATTGATAATTGTCAATTGTCAATTGTTAATTGTTCTCCCCTCCGCTCCCCTGCACCCCTGCACCCCTGCACGATTGGCGGCTCCCCCAATCCGCTGATTTTGTTAAAATTTATGGCGATCGTTATGGCGCTCGCCAGCGTCAGGGCTAATTCAACTAGCCAAAAAACGAAAATAGAATAATCTCCAAAGACAAAATATATCCCCAAATCAAGGACTCAGATGCCCTGGCATGACTAATGCAGAATCATCAACCGTCACCATGATTTAAATCCCTTTGAGAAAATTTTCACCAAAAAATTCTGATTCTTGTGTAAGCTCCAAAAATTTAATCATAAAATTTTGAGCTTTTTGAGTTATACCATAATCAGTAGAGACCTATATACCCAATCCAATTTCTTGCTTGATGATTGTGGTTGGTAAAAAGCATCCTTTCGAGTTAGACAATTGCTATGTTTAAGCCCGGTCGTTCATCCTTTCGTCGTATTCTTCTAACGCGGATTTTGTTACTGAGTATTCCGGTGCTGCTGGTGGGGGAATATGCGACTTATCGTAAGGCGAGGTCGGCGCTGCTGGAGACCGCCCGCCAGAACCTGACAGAAAGCGCCATCCGCAAGGGGCAGAGTATCGAAACTTCTGTGAAGGCAGTAGAAACCAGCCTGCTGACCGCTACGGAGGCGGCAGTCTTCCAAACAGGCTCGATCGCCGAAATGAGGGATTTTTTGCAGAGTCTGGACGAGCGATCGCCCACGAAGGTGCAATGTATGCAGCTAACAGAAGTGGCGACCCAGACCATTGTGGCGACAACTTGCGGCGCAGAGGCAATTTATGGGGATCTGCCTTGGGCAAGGTGGCAGCAGTCGAAGGTAGGAGACTCTCTGGTAGATGTCAGCCTGCGGAGTCTTCCCCACCAAAAGTCCGTTGCGCCGTCAAGTCAGCCGTCAAATCAGGGGGCAATGAGGCTGGTTTTCTCGGCGCCGGTGTTTGAAGGCGCGGGTATGCAGCGGGGAGATTTGCGATATGCGCTCTCGGTTGAGTCTACTCTGGAGCAGGAGACGGTGGGCAAGCGAGGGTCTTTGACCGGCCAAACCGTGGTGATTTCCGTGTTTGATACTGCCTATCAGCAGGAAAATGGCACCATCGTGGAGCATTTGAGCCCCGATCGCACCGGGAGGACCATCTCCGAAGAGTCCGACGCCGATCGCCTCCGCAGTATTATTAGAAATGCGATCGCTGGTAAACAGGATTTCGTGCATTTGTTCTCCTTTGATGCCCCAGGGGTGGAGTTGATTTCCGGGTATGCGGCGATCGCTTCTCCCATTGACCCCAGTCAAAAGTGGATTATTTTGGCGGTGACGCGGCTGGACAATGCTTTGGCTGGTCTAAAGGAAATTCAAAAAGTTCTGTTTACTTTGATTTTTGGCCTGATAGCCGCTAATTTGATCGTCACCTGGTACTTGACTCTGGAGTTGGCCCGCCCCATCGAGCAATTGCAAGCTTATGCTTTGAACGTGCATCGCCGAGGTCAAGCTGACGGTCACGTTGGCCCGATTAAATTAAAAATTACTGAATTTCAGCAGTTGGCGGATGCCCTGGATACGATGGTAGACCGTCTCAAGGCTTGGGCAACGGAACTGGAAAGCGCATGGCAAGAGGCAAAGGTGGCCAACCAGCTAAAAAATGAATTCTTAGCCACCATTTCCCACGAACTGAGAACACCTTTAAATGCGATTATTGGCTGCATTCGCCTGGTACGAGATGATTGCTGTGACGATCGCGAGGAAGAAGTGGAGTTTCTCCAGCGGGCTGATGACGCGGCAATTCATTTGCTGAATATTATTAACGATATTCTGGATATTTCTAAAATTGAGGCGGGAACTCTCTCGGTGACGATGGAACCCGTGGATGTTAGCCGCATTATTAAAGAAGTCATCGAACTCCAAGAAACGGCGATCGCCCAAAAAGGTCTGCATCTCTCCGTGGAAGAACACTCAGAACCTCTGGTGGTGGAAGCAGACCCGGCTAAGTTAAAGCAGGTTTTGTTGAATTTGCTGAATAACTGCATTAAGTTCACCGATACCGGCAGTATTACTATTTCTACTCGTCTGGAGTCTGGTTATACCGAGGTGATGAACCGAGTTTCTACTACCACCGAAACCATAGATGGTAATGGCAGCGGTGCTACGGATGTGGTGATTGCTTTAAAAGATACCGGAATCGGGATTGCCCTGGAACAACAACAAAAGTTATTTCAGCCTTTTGTGATGGTCGATGGTTCCACTACTCGGCGGCATGGGGGCACCGGCTTGGGGTTGGCGATCGCCCGCAATTTAATCGAACTCATGGGCGGCACTATTATGTTGAACAGTAAAGGAGTCGGTCAGGGGACGACGGTAGAAATCGCTTTGCCCAAAGCCAATCTCCTGCCGTCTTCTGTCCTGAAAAACTCTTCGATAAAAGCCCACAAAGAGGAGTCGATTGTTGATGGTTGATTGTTCTTTGTTGTTTGTTGTTTGTTGTTTGTTCTTTGTTGTTTGTTGGTTGTTCTTTGTTGTTTGTTGGTTGTTGTTTGTTGGTGGTTGTTTGGCATTAATTGACAATTATCAATTATCAATTATCAATTATCAATTATCAACCACCAACCATCAACTTTCCAACAAACAACCATCAACTTTCCAACCATCAACCATCAACAACTAACGCTGGATCTACCAGTAAAGTGGCAATGTTCTCTAGTCCAAGCTGACCAAATTTATTGAAGCCGTTTTCCGTTCCTAGGGGCACAAATCCGATCGCCGTCACCGTATCTCCCGCGCTGCCCACCACCGTGAGGATACCGTCTGCGGTGATTTGGGTCACGTCTTCTGCGTCCAGAGTTAGGCTATTGTTGCCCAAACCTAGGTCAATTTGAGAGATTTGCGCGATCGGAGGCGTTGGAAATGCCCGCAGGTCGAGATTAACGTCCGTCCCCTCTATTCTCAGGGTGTCGTTGCCAATGCCACCGTCAATGTTTTTGAACAGAATATCGCTGACCACTAAGACATCATCCCCCGGACCCCCTTGCAAGTCGTCTTGACCCCCACCACCAATTAGCACGTCATTCCCGGCTTTCCCTAAGAGGCGATCGCCCTTCGCTGTCCCCGTCAGCACATCATTCTCATCGGTTCCCTCAATATTCAGACCGCCAAAATTCACCGTCACTCCTGGGGTGACTAATACTACTTTTGTCTCGTCGCCAAAAATAAACTTATTTAAACCTCCCTCGGTTCCCGCAGATAAAAAGTCTGGCAACTCCACCACATCTCCCGCACTCTTCACCTCCCCAATTTCATTCACAATCGGGGGATTTGCTAACACGACTAAAGGCTGGTCTTTATCAGGAATTGTCTTCAGATTTGCCCCGCTAACTTTTAGGGTATGATTGCCCGCACTGGTCAGATCAATTTGTTCAATTCCTTGGATAGGAGGATTGGGAAATGGACTGAAATCTAACTTAATATCTTCCGTAATATCAACCCGGAAGACATCATTACCTGGGCCACCAACAATCCGATTAAATCCGACATTATTAATAATAATAATATCATCCCCTAAACCCGCAGAAACCGTATCAAAACCACCGCCAGTAATCATAACATCATTGCCCCGTCCGCCATTGAATACCTCGGCATCCGCTGTCCCCACAAGATTATCATTCCCGTCGGTGCCTTTAATCGTTTGGCCCCCTTGATAAGCGGGAGTACCAAAGACAAAATATGACGGGCCAGGGCATACTTTCTCATTAGAATGTTGGATTTGAGTGTCAATAGTTAAATCATCAAATCCATCTTTATTAATATCTTGTCCTCCGCGCACGGAAATTGTCACGCGATCGCCGCTGGGGGCAATCCCAAATCCGCGACTTCCCACATTCGCCAAATCTACCGCTGGCAAAGCGATCGGTGGTGGCAAAGGAACGATTAAACCCAACGGATCGAGAAATGCCAGAATCGGGCTACGCGGGCCCGCATTACTCTTGCCAAAAATCACATAAGAAGGTCCAGAAGCCCGCAACGGATCGTCCTTCGGGGGCGATACAATTAAATCCTTCAAACCATCCCCATTAAAATCACCTCCTGGGGCAATACTAAAATTAGTCATATCCCCCAAACTAGAATGATTAATTTTAAATCCCGCACTACCTAAATTTTGCAAATCAACATCAATACTTTGCGGCTCATTTTTGCCAAAAATAACATAAGCATCTCCCGGCAAACGTACCCCTGGTGTTTCTGATTTTGGCGGGCCAATAATCAAATCATCCAAGCCATCACCATTCACATCTCCTGCCGGAGTAATCTGTCGATTAGATAAATCTTCTGCCAAATTAACTAACCCGGTATTCGGGTCAAACCCCGGAGTATTCTTAATCGCAAATCCCAAAGGGTTTGGGTCGGGATAAGGCAAACCAAAAAACTCAAGAACCGACTTAATGGCTTTTTGAATCTCTGTCAGCGGCGGCGGACTTAAGTCATTTAAATTAATCGATCGCTCATCTTCTTTGCCAAAAATCACATAAACTTTTGACGCAATTTCCGTGGGAGGATTCTGGGGAACTAGCAAAAAATCTTGCTTTTCATCTCCATTCATATCCCCAGCGGGCAGCATAGAAAAATCTCGTAAAGGTTGCACCGGCTTTTCCACTTTACCCGTCGCTGGATCGATTTTTTCCTGTCCCGTAGCGGGGTCAATTACCGGGTCGCTGCCCAGAAAGAAACCGGCGGAACCTAGGGTATCTAAATTAACAGTTTTGCTGTCATTTTTGCCAAAAACAACATAAGATTTATTAGAACCACTATTGGGGTCGGGGTCAGCTTCAACTAATAAATCTGGCAAATCATCTCCATTGGCATCTCCCCCCGCTTGAATTTTCCGACCGACTAAATTTTCTTGATTACTGATAATTTGAAACCCCCGGTGTTTCGGCGGAAAAAGTATCTCAAACGGGTCAAGTACAGATAGAATTGGGTCGCGAGGTAGGGGGGCAAAATTGACCAAATCTATCGGTTGTTCGTCAGACTTGCCAAACACAACAAAGGCACTATTGGAACCAAAACCAATCTCTGATTCTTTGGGAAATCCAATTAGGATATCATCTTGTTCGTCCCCATTAATATCCGCAGTGGGTAAAACATCTCGTTTAGCAAAATCAACTATCGGAGTGCCTAAAACCGTCGCTGGTTTAATCGCAAAACCCACTTTTGGCGGGCCGAGTAAGTCCGCTAATGCACTAAAATTTTCTGGGGCGGGGTTATTTAAATAAGGGAAATCCACCGGCAGGTTATTATCTTTGCCAAATATGGTATAATAAGGCCCATAGTCAGGAATATTCGGGGCAGCAATCGGAGACTTGATTAAAACATCCGTGCGTTCATCCCCATTGAAATCACCGGCTTTGGTGATGGGGCGAATTCCTTGGTCGAAGGTGGCATTGCCAATAATTTCAAATCCTTTATTGCCTAAATTTTTGACGTTAATATTACTCGGAGGAATCTTGGGCAAGGAAAATCCAAATAACCCTAATAGAGAGTTTAAAAATGGCGATGCCGTGGCATTGGGGTCTTGACCAAATACAATATAAGATGGGACAGAGTTACCTAAGCTGGGAAATTCCAGGTTATTGTTGAAAATAACGTCTTCTAATTCGTCGCCATTGATATCGCCAATGGGCACGGCAGCATAGTTTAGTTTATCCCCAATATCTTCCGGGTCTTTGGCAAAAATCCGATAACCGGCATCGTTTTCCGCAGGGTCTTCGGTGAGGTCTACGTCGTTGCCATCTTCTTTGCCAAAGATGATGAAATTTTTGTCCGCGTTGGTGTCTTTAACCACTAAGTCGGGGAAGCCGTCTCCGTTAATATCTTCAGCGGGCAATATGCTGACATTGACACATTTTTCTTCTCCGTCTCCTTTGGTTTCTCCTTGAATGGCAAAGCCCCCATCACCTTCGGTAAGGTTTTCAACATCTGCGGTGTCAGTAACTTCTATATTGGCAGTCAGAATGATGGGTTCTGCTTCTCCGTTGTCTACGGTGAAGTCAAAGGATGCTGGTCCCACATAACCTTCATCAGCGGTAAAGGTTATTTCCCCATTTTCTAGGGAAACTTCACCGTTGATGGGGTTGGAAACTTCGATGACTGGTTGGTTGTTGGTGGTGAGTTGAATTTGCGGAACTTTTAAGGGTTTGCTGAGAAAGGCTTTTAGGGGTTTGTCCGGGGTTCCTACCGGAGGAAGGACGTTGACGGTGAAAGTTTGGCTGGCGGTTTGGACCCCCCCTGCCCCCCCTTCAAAGGGGGGGGAATCATTTAGGGTTAGGGTAATTTGCGCTGTCCCTGTTTGTCCCGCTGCGGGGGTGATGGTGAGGACGCGGTTTGCCCCTTCTCCGGCGATCGAGAAACCGTCGTTAGGAATAAGGGCAGAATTTGCCGAACTGAAAAAGAAACCGGGTTTCTGGGTTGACTCTTCTGTTCCGACCGAGATATTTGTAAGAAACCCGGTTTCTGAGAGAATTTCACTGTCCCCAATGTTGACTGCCACACTGATGGGACTGTCTTGACGGGTGGAAACTGGGGGAATTGCTGCAATAGTTAATTCGTCGGGAACGTTAGTTACGGTTATTTCTATCCGTCGATCTAAGGTTTGACCGTTGGCATTGGTTGCCCGCAGAATAATCGGTATGACTGGGGTTTGTTCAAAGTCAATTTCTGCACCGGGGGCAACTTGGATTTGTTGTTGGTTGTTGGTTGTTGGTTGTTGGTTGTTGGTTGTTGGTTGTTGGTTGTTGGTTGTTGGTTGCTGGTTGGTGGTTGGTGAGATGACAAATTTGCCACCGGCATCGTCTAATAAGGTAAAAGTGACACCTTCTGTCCCTTCCGGGGTGCTCAAAGTACCGACTAGGGTTCCCTCTGGGCTATTTTCCGCTACTTGCCCGATGGCGGGCTCCCCTGCTCCTCCGCTGATGGCGGGCTCCCCTGCTCCTCCGCTGATGGTAATTTCCGTCGGACCAGGGCCGGGGTTTTCTTCGTTGGCAATGTCCGTGAGGGGAATATTTAAGATTTTTTCAAAGGCGTCGCCGTTGTTGGTGGTGACTTGAACGGTGATGGGAATGTTGGGGGTGGTTTCAAAGTCTAAGGCAGAACCGCCATTGGCGACAATTAGCAAGTTGCCGAAGATGGCGAACCGACCACCGGCATCATCTAATAAGGTGTATGAGAGAAACCCGGTTTCTGAGGCGGGGCCAATGGTGGACAAAAGACCGACTAGGGTGCCGTTGGGACTATTTTCCGGGATGCTGCTGTTGGAAAGGGCTAAGTCGGCGATCGCTGCTGGTGGCGGCAAGACGGTGAAGCTAAAGGTCTGGGTCGCGGTCTGACTACCATCATTTAAGTTAAGGGTGATTTCGGTAGTGCCCGACTGTCCTGGGGTTGGGGTAATGATTAAGCTACGGTTTGCCCCTTGTCCAGTTATAAAGAAACCGGGTTTCTGCGTTAACTCTCCCGTTTCAGCGGAAATATCTGAAAGAAACCCGGTTTCTGAGTTAGGGACTAACTCTGGATTGGCCGAAGTTGCCGTAATTGTCAGGTTTGGGCTGGCAATTTCAATATCCCCAATGGTGATGGGGACGTTAGCTTGGGTGTTTTGGGGCGTGGAGACAGGGGCGATCGCGCCGATAGATAATTGATCGGGTACATTCAGCACGTTAACGGTCAAAACTTGGTCTAAGGTTTGACCATTGGCATAAGCCACCCGAACCCGAATCGGAATTGTGGGGTTAGTTTCAAAATTAATATCTGCACCCGGGGCAACTTGGATTTGTTGTTGGTTGGTTGTTGGTTGTTGCTGGTTGGTGGTTTCTGTGGTTGGTGAGATGACAAGTTTGCCACCGGCATCGTCTACTAAGAAGAAAGTGGCGCCTTCTGTCCCTTCCGGGGTGCTCAAAGTACCGACTACGGTTCCCCCTGGACTATTTTCGGCAACGGATAAGAAACCGGGTTTCTGCGTTAATTCTCCTGTTTCAGCCGAAGTATCTGGAAGAAACCCGGTTTCTGAAGCGTTGACAATAATTTCCGTCGGACCAGGACCGGGGTTTTCTTCATTAATTAGGTCGATTAAGTCAACGGTGACGGGTTGAGAGAAGGTTAAACCCGCTGCGGTGGTGACTTGAACCGTGATGGGAATATTGGGAGTTGTTTCAAAATCTAATAACTCCCCACCATTGGCGACCACAATTTGATTGCCCACAATGGCGAAGCGACCCCCAGCATCATCTACTAACAAGAAACCGGGTTTCTGCGTTGATTCTCCGATTTCAGCCGAGGTATCTGGAAGAAACCCGGTTTCTGCGGCCCCCGTGGTGGATAAGGTGCCAACAATTGTCCCGTTAGGACTATTTTCGGGAATTTTGTTGTTAGAAATTGCCAGGGCGATCGCTGCCTCTGGACTCGTTGGCGGCCCCTCTGCTTCTTCAGTCGTTGGCGGCCCCTCTGCTACTGGCAACTCCACAAAATCGGCGGCGTTCAGGGTGATACCGTTGCTGACTCCCCCTTTGATGATGGCCAAAAATTCCCCAGTTAGCCGATTTTGAATAATAATATTGTCTGCGTATTCATCGACCCCTGGGAATATATTTAATTGGGCAAATTTCAGACCATCAATTAAGCCAATAAAATCTCTTTCTAGACCAAAGTCTAATAACCAATCGGCGTCGGTAATTTCTGGGCCGCCCGTCCCTTGACCAATGACAAAGGTATCATCCCCAAGACCGCCAAAAATACTATCTGCCCCTTTGTCTCCATAAATTAGGTCACGATCGCGATCGCCGTAAAGTATGTCATTACCGATACCACCGCGCAAAGTATCGTCACCTTGACCACCGTAGAGAACGTCTGCCCCTTCATTACCATTAAGAAAATCATTCTCTGTACTGCCATTTAGGGTGTCATCTCCCTCATTTCCGAATAGCACATCTTGGCCCGAACCGCCGAAAATTAGGTCATTCCCTTTGTCACCATAAGTCGTGTCATCGCCGTTATTTCCCAGGAGGGTATCGTTGTCCTGTCCACCACGCAGTAAATCATTACCTTCTCCCCCATCAATTAAGTCCTTATCTTCGTTACCATTGATAGTGTCATCTCCTGATAGGCCGTTGATGGTATCATCCCCAAGGAGTCCCAATATTTCGTCTGCGGCTTCTGTACCTTGTAGAAAATCGTCTCCAGAAACCGGGTTTCTTTCAGGCACCTCGGTTGAAACAGGAGAATTAACGTAGAAACCCGGTTTCTTTTCATTTGCCATTTTCTTACCGTTCCCCAATGCGCTTTTATGATGGGCGGATTCTAGATGATAATATTAATTATTGGGGATGTCTCTTAGACTTTTGTCTATTTTTTACCGCGTTGTTGGTTCTTTGTTGATTGTTGTTGGTTCTTTGTTCTTTGTTCTTTGTTCATTGTTCTTTGTTCATTGTTCTTTGTTCTTTGTTCTTTGTTCATTGTTCTTTGTTCTTTGTCTAATAAGTAAACAATCAAAGAATCCCTACCCAACCAACAACCAACAACCAACCAACAACAACCAACAACCAACCACCAACCAACAACCAACAACCAACCACCAACCAACAACCAACAACCAACAACCAACAACTATAGGTTTTTATGATGATGGATTTAACCAATTCTCAGTCGCCTTTCGGTAGTTTATCAATTAACTCTCTACCGGAATTGTTTTCTTTAGCAACTCCTGACCTCCTTACTCCTGTTTTCTCAACAATCAACAATCAACAATTAGCGATCGACCAACAACTATCAGAAATAAATGTTGGGCAAATGCGAGAACCTGATGCCGCCAATGATGAAATTATTATTAATGAAAATACTCCCACAGTTATTGAACTGCTCAATAATGATTTTGGTGATTTAGATGTTATCATTGGCAATGATGGCACTAATTTTTTATGGCAAAATAATGGTCGAGGTATTCTGACTAATGCGGGCAGTTTGGGCGGTTCTTTGAGTAGTGCCGTGGCGTTAGGGGATTTGAACGGAGATGGCTATTTGGATGCGGTGGTGGGCAATTCTGGTCAAGGAAATACAGTTTGGCTATCGGCATATAATAATGGCATTGGCGGATTTATTGATAGCGGTCAAAGTTTGGGCAATTCTTTGACAAGTGCCGTGGCATTAGGAGATTTAAATGGGGACGGTCATTTAGATATCTTTGAAGGCAATAACCGTCAAGGAAATAAGGTTTGGCTGAATGATGGGACGGGGAACTTTACGGATTCTGGGCAGAGTTTGGGCAATTCTTTTACTACCGCGATCGCCCTTGCGGATTTGGATGGCAATGGAACATTAGATGTATTTGAAGGAAATGCCGCCCAACCGAATAGAATTTGGTTAAATGATGGCAGTGGAATATTTACCGATAGCGGTCAAACTTTGGGCAATTCTTTTACCAAAGCCGTAGCCCTGGGAGACTTAAATGGTGACAATAATATTGATGCATTTATTGGCAATGCCGGACAACCAAACCAAGTTTGGCTGAACCAAGGTGGGGGCGTTTTTATTGATAGCCAACAAGCTTTGGGAAATGCGGTGACAGTTGCAGTAGCTTTGGGGGATTTAAACGGCGATAAACATCTGGATGTGTTTGTCGGTAATGCGGGGCAAACCTCTGAAGTTTTGCTGAATGATGGGTCAGGAACTTACACCAAAATCGAGCAAGATTTAGGCAATTCATTAACTCAATCCGTAGCAATTGGAGATTTAGATAACAATGGCACTTTAGATGTTTTTGTGGCCAATAAATTAGCCCCAAATAAAGTTTGGTTAAATGATGGTACGGGCAATTTGACCGATAGCGGTCAAAACCTGGGAAATGCTGCTAGTTTAGCGGTAGCTTTGGGGGATGTGGACAAACTTAAATCCGATACTTTAAGATTGGTGCAAAAACCCAGTAATGGTCGGGTGCAATTGAATCGAGAAACCGGGGAAATTACTTATACACCGAAGCCAAGTTTTAATGGTACGGATGAGTTTAGCTATCAAGTTTTTGATGGCGACCGTTACAGCACTACTGCGGCGGTGAAAGTGACAGTTTTGCCGGTGAATGATGCCCCTTTTATCGCGATTAATTCCGGGCTTAATCTTGTGCCAGAGTTAAACATAATTCAAGGGATTACCCCAAGCCAGTTACAAGTTTTGGACGTAGAACAGTCAGCCACAGAATTGACTTATACCCTGACTGAGTTACCCACTTTGGGCAGTTTAAAGTTAGGCACAAATGATTTAATATTAGGGGCAACTTTTACCCAGGATGATATTGATAATAATGCGCTTAATTATCAACTAAAAGGTTTAGCAAGTCCCAGCGATCGCTTTTCTTTTACAGTCAGCGACGGTGACGGTGGTGAGCTAGTTCCGCAAACATTTAATCTTAATATTGGTGGGGCAAATCTTCCCCTAACTTTGGCAACTAACCAAGCCTTAACTTTGGATGAAGGCAGCGACGCGGCGATTACTAAAGCCAATTTGGAAACGGTGATTTTGGGTGGAGAAAATATTCTCTATACTTTAACAGAACTACCGAAAGCTGGTAATTTGAGTAATAATGGAATTGAGTTAAAATTAGGAGATAATTTCACTCAAGAGGACATTAATAGTAATACAATTACCTACAAAAATGATGGCGGTGCAGCCATAACCGATCTATTTTCTTTTACGGCAACTTCGCCGGGAGTTGCCGCTATTACGGGCAGTTTTAATATTGCTGTAGTTCCCGTGAATAGTACGGAAAATATTAACGTTGCTTTTGGTGTGAAGGCTGGGGAAACTGCGGCGATTACAACGGCAAATTTGCCCGGAAGTCAACCAGACAATAACCCGGGAATTAATCCGGTGGTTTATACTTTAACTTCTTTGCCGGAAAACGGCACTTTGTTGGTGAATGGTACGCCTTTGGGGTTGGGAAATACTTTGACTCAAACCCAAATTAATAATAATGAAATCAATTATGTCCATGATGGCACGGAAACCACCAGCGATCGCTTTAATTTGGCGATATTTGATACTAAAGGTAATTCGATTACTACGGAGTTTAATATTACGGTCAATCCAGTGAATAATCCTCCGAGTTTGGCGGTGAATAATGCCATGACCATCAAACCAGGGGCGATCGCAGTTATTGGGGCAGGGGCTTTATTTAGTCAGACCAATGAAGCTACAGAACTTCAATATATTCTCACCGCTGTTCCCACCAATGGTACGTTAAAATTAGCGGGAAATATTCTCAGTCCGGGAATGAGTTTTACTCCCGCTGATTTAGCCCAAAATATCCTCACTTATCAAAACACACAAGGGGCAACGGGCAATGAACAACGGGCAGCAAATGATGTTTTTACTTTTAATGTGGTGGATACTTTAGGAGGCGTTACTCCGGGAACTTTTAATATTACTATTGCCCCGACGAATGAAAGTCCGATGATGTTGATTAATCGATCGCTTACTCTGCGGAAACCCGGACAACCAGCAGCGATCAATCAAGGGTATTTACAGGCGATCGATCCGAACAATGACCCATTGACTTATACTCTGGTTTCTGTTCCCGCGAGTGGCACATTGTTGCTGAATGGCACCGCGTTAAAAATTGGGTCAAGCTTTACCCAGAATCAGGTGAATAACCATCAGTTGATTTATCAAAACACTAACGGTAGCGTAAAGCAGGATAGCTTTACTTTTACCGTAGCTGACACTTATGGCGGCAAGCTGAATAATCAAGTCTTTAATATTGCGATCGCGTAAAAATTTTTTTTGTTGGTTGTTCTTTGTTGGTTGTTCTTTGTTGGTTGTTCTTTGTTGGTTGTTGATTGTTCTTGGTTGATTGTTCTTTTCTGGTTCCTAGGCTCTGCCTGGGAACCCCAGTCTAGAGGCTCTGCCTCGCGTCAATTCAATTACCAACAAGTAACAGGAGGCAGTAGGGGCGAATGGCCATATAGCCTGACGGCATGGGCTCCGCCTAACGCCCCTACGAAAGCATTCCCAGGCAGAGCCTGGGAACGAGAGGAATTTTTTTTGTTGTTTGTTGTTTGTTGTTTGTTGATTGTTGATTGTTGATTGTTGATTGTTGATTGTTCTTGGTTCTTTGTTCTTTGTTGGTTGTTGATTGTTGGTGGTTGACAAACAACGAACAACAACGAACAACGAACAACGAACAACGAACAACGAACAACAACCAACGAACAACAACCAACGAACAACAACCAACCAACAACCATCAACAAACACTAATTAAGTGGAAATAAAATGCGCCCAAACATTACCATCAGGACCACAAACTCGATCCATATAACCATAAGGATAAAGTAAACGGCGACCCTCGGTATAACTATAACCAGTCAGGGCATCTCCCCAGGGGTCATTAAGAATATATCCCTGGGTATTGTAGCCAATGATTGTAGCAATATGTCCCGTAGCGGTAAAGTCCCCGGCAATCACAACCGGACGACGATTAATTAGTTCATTATCTACCGCTGACCAGCGCCGAGTGGTGCTAAAACTATGTTTATATCCATAAGCCCGAATTAGTTCGGAAAGAGCACTGTGGTCTGTTTGACTGCCTTGACCATAACGGTTGAAAACCCATTGCAATAGTTCGTCTTCCAATTGTCCGCCCCAGCGCGATCGCTCCCCATAATAGTACATTACCATCGCGATCGAAGTGACATTACAAGTAGACCAATAAAACCGAGGATTATCTCGTTGGGAAAAATAGGGGACATTCAGTTCAATTTGCTTGGGCAAGGGGTCGAAAACTTGGCTGCCCCGACGCATGGTGACATGACCGGGCCAAACATAGCCAACATTACCAAAATTGGGGAAATTTTCTGTTAATGAAACCTTAATATTTCCCGCTTCAATACTATAGCTGGAAACCCCATAAATGCGTCCCACCGGCAAACTGATTTTGTCACTAGCACTTAAACTAGAAGCAGGAACCGCACGTCTTTTTAAGTCCGTAGCTTGGCGAATGGTCATAGTTAAAGCATCGGGGTCAAAAGGAACCGTTTGCCCATCTTTTCTGATTTGCACGTGGAGATGATAGACATATCCCACTTGACCAAAACCGGGAATCGGTTCGCTCAGAGTCACCCGAAAATGACCGGAAGTTGAAGCATATCCCGTCAAATTAAAACTGCGCCCTAATTTCAATTCTGCTCTTTGATTGGCAGCTAAATTCGTTGAATCTTCGGGTCTAGCTTTAATAAAAGTTGTGCTAGTTACTAACATTTGGGCAGTACCGGGAATTTCCGGCACATCCGCCAGATCGAATCTCAGGACTTCCTGTCCTTTGGTCATCTGCACGTGGCCTTCATAAAAGTAGCCAAAATCCCCAATCGGCGCGATCGCAGGGTCAATAGTTACTCTTAAATGGCCATCAACTAAACCATATTGGCTGACCGCAAAAGTTTGGCCGGTTCTCACCATCACTTTTTGCTGATTATTCAAAGTAGTCGAGTCAACGGGAGACACTTTGAATAACGTATCGCGGGTCACTCTCAGCCTTAAAGCTTGGGCGCTGGTTCCGCTAGGAGAGACAGTAATATTGACAATTTGACTGTCCAAAACTTGCCCGCTGCGGTTAATCCCCCGCAGTCGCAGCCAACGGGCGCCGGGGGCAGTGAAACCATTGGGCAATGAGACAGACCAAGTTCGGGCGGAGGCATTCAAGCTTACTCGGAGAGGAAACTTGTCTTCGGCGATTAATTCTACTCTGGCCATTTGCCGGGGGTCGTAAGTCCCGGTTAGGGTTGTTGCCCGATTAACCACCACCGCACTCGGACCCGTGTAGTTTAATTGTGGGGCGGCATTGATTGTCGTGTTGCCCTGTCTGAGTTCCACAAAGTCAGGGAAAAGATAGCCGGTATTGCCAAACGGCGGTAAGTTTTCTGTGAGGGAAACTTTCAGATGTCCCGCCTCCATCAAATAACTTGCCACCCCATAAACCATGCCCACAGCCAGAGGATAGACTTCTTCTGGTTTCAGTTGGGACGAGTCAATGGGCTGCTTTTTGATGACGGTATTTCGCAGTAGGACTAAGTTGAGGGCGTTGGGGTCAAAGGAAATCAGTCTGCCATCTCTTTTAATCTGCGCGTGGAGATGGTAAAGATAGCCAACGCGGCCAAAGTCTCCCAGGGGTTGATTCAGGGTGACGCGAAAATGTCCCGCTACAGAGGCATAACCGAGAATTAAATAAGATGTTCCAGCCGCAAGATCCATTTGTTGGTGGGCTTGCAAGTTGCGGGAGTCCTCTGGTGAGGTTTTGATTTTGGTATTTTGGGTAATGTATAACAGGGAAAAACCGGGCGGCGGGTCAGCCACATCGTGAATGCTGCCCACAGTCTGAGAAGTGGCTGAGGCTGGGGTGATTTGCACGTGGGGCTCAAAAAAGTAGCCCGTGGCACCTACTGGGGCAATGGGATTGACCAGTTCTACTTCAAAATGACCGGTGTTAGGCTGGTATTTTCTGATGGAAAATGTCTGTCCCGCGACCAAGCGGACTTTTTGCCGGTCATTGAGGGTTGAAGAGGAAGCGGTAGACACTTTAAAAAAAGTATCTTGGAGAATTCTCAGGTTAAAATTTTGTCCTGTACTCATAAAGTTAGTTGCTAACCATAATGCTTAGATATTATATCATTTGGTTCTCAAATAGCGATCTGGGTAATCTAAAAAATAATTGGTAATATTATACATATCTCTGTGTTCTCTGTGTCTCTGTGGTAAAATTAAACATTTCTGGTGGTAAAGATAAAACATCAAGGGCGCAAGCATTGCGCCCCTACAATATTTATCTGGTGATTTATCGGTAGGGGCGCAATGTTTGCGCCCAAATTAACCTCGAAATCGTAGCAATGATTTTTGAAATTGGTATAAAATAAAATATTTTTAGTGGGCATTGCCCACTCTATATTGCTATAATATAGAAAAAACTTTCTATAATTAACAGGAGGCAGAGCCTCCAGAAGAGCATTCCCAGGCAGAGCCTGGGAACGAGAGACAACTAACAACCACCAACTAACAACCAACAACTAACAACCACCAACTAACAACCAACAAAGGAGTATTCTATGCAGATCGCTTCTAGTTCTCCTCTGGCAGAAAGCCAAAAAAAAGATGATTTTAGTAAATCAATGAAACTTCAGGAATTAAAGCCATTTCTCTTAGCTTTAGATCGGGCGGAAAAAACCGCTGCGATCGCGCTTTTAGCGGAAAGTTTAGCATGGCCAGGAATTGAAAAAACTCCGGGGGTTTGTGGAGGAAATGCCCGAATTGCCGGAACGCGAATTCCGGTTTGGCTGTTGGTGGCTTATCGTCAAGATGGTGCCAGTGATGCTGACCTTTTAGAAGCTTATCCTAATTTAAGTCAGTCAGATTTAGCAAATGTGTGGGTTTATGCCGAGAGTCACTCCGAGGAAATTGCCGCCGCGATCGCTTTAAATGAGAGCGAGTAAAAATTATGGCAATTATGGCAAACTTGTATGCAGACGAGCAATTTCCTATCCCAGTGGTCAAATTTCTGCGGAATTTTGGTCATAACGTTCTGACCACCCAAGAAGCTGGACAAGCAAATCAAGGAATTCCTGATGAAGAAGTCTTGAAATATGCCATTAGCTGCGATCGAGCGATTATTACTCTCAATCGTTACGATTTTCGTCGATTACATCGCTTAAACTCTGACCATGCTGGAATCATTGTTTGTTCAAAAGATTTAAACTGGGAAAGACTGGCAACCAGAATTAATCAAGCTATTGGTGATTTAGAAAGCTTGAAGGGTCAGCTAATTACTGTTAATCGACCTCAAGGGTGAGAAAACCAACCCCAGAATGTGGCAAAATAAAACAGATAAAACCGCATATTTTTAGTGGGCATTGCCCACTCTATATTGCTATAATATAGAAAAAACTTTCTATAAGTAACAGGAGGCAGAGCCTCCAGAAGGGCATTCCCAGGCAGAGCCTGGGAACGAGAGGCAACTAACAACCACCAACTAACAACCAACAAGAATTGGTAATATTATACATATCTCTGTGTTTCTCTGTGCCTTTGTGGTGAAAAAATAGAGATTTAAACCACAGAGACACAGAGAACACAAAGGATTTGCAGTTAAGTTAATAATTTTCATAATTGAGGTGGAAAATGCAGGATTTATATGGGTTAATTGAGAAAATCAAAAAAGCGCCTTCAATGTACTTGGGACAACATTCAATTATTTGCCTTCAGGCTTTTTTATCCGGCTATAGTATAGCTAAATACACGGGAGGGCAAGAAATCACCGCACAAGACCGAGATTTTATGGAGTTTCCTGAGTGGATTAGAAAAAAATTTAATGTGCAGACTAGCCAATCTTGGGCAAATATTATTCTGTTTTATTCAGAAGACGAGAGGAAAGCGTTAGATAAATTTTTTGACTTGTTTGCCGAATTTATCCAGCGTCATTCTGGTGAGAATATCGTCAATGAAACCAATGGGGTAAACCCAGAGTCCAGAAACCGGGTTTCTGCGTCAACCTTTGCATCCTAACCCAGAAACCATCCCTAAATTGCTATAATATAGAAAAAACTTTCTATAAGGAGTATGCTATGCAGATCACTTCTACTTCTCCTCTGGCAGAAAGCCAAAAAATTCGGATCGCGAATTTTGTCCAAAAATTGATGCCTACTCGGAGTATCTTTCAGGAAAGACTCAACGAAACTGAAATGATTGAAATTATCATCAAGATGTTTACGGATGAAATCCCGGAAGAAAAACGGAAACCTATTGAATCAATTGAAAATGCCGAATTAGAAAAAATTATCTATAATGTGATGATTTTAGAATCGGTAGCGGGAACTTTAAATGATTTAACCCCGGAAGAAATGGCAATATTTGATGATGCCGTCAAACGACAAAAATATGTAGGTTAGAATATGAGTTATCTTCTGGATACCAATATCGTCTCTCTGATTTTAAAGAATAATCCACGGGTGAGTCGGGAATACCGGATACTGCAAGGTTTGAACGAAAAAATATTCATCAGTGGCATGACCTACTATGAGGTAAAACGAGGACTATTGTATCTCAAAGCAACCAGACAGCTTGCTGACTTTGAAATCCTCTGCGAACAGGTGACAATTGTTATTCCAGATATGGAAATTCTGGAAATTGCCTGTGAAATTCATAGAGATTTAAAAGCCAGGGGTAGACCAATTGGAGATGCAGATATTCTGATTGCTGCAACTGCCATAAGCCATAGTTTCACTCTCATTTCTAATGATGCCGATCTATTAAATGTGACTGGGTTAAACTTGGAAAATTGGTTGTCATAACCTCAAAAACCGGGTTTCTATCTTCGTGTTTATCTGTGTCTCTGTGGTAAAAAAACAGAAAATTGAACCACAGAGACACAAAGAACACAAAGGATTTGCGGTTAAGTTAATAATGTTAATATTTGAGAAATTTATGAAAATTAGTTATGACTCGGAAATCGATGCACTTTATATTAGACTGGTGGAAGGTAAGCATCAATGCCGTACTTTACAGTTAACTGAAGAAATTGCTTTAAATATTGGGGAAAATGAGTTATTAGTAGGCATAGAAGTTTTAGATGCAACCGAGGTTTTAGGGAAAGGAAATATCCCGAATGTGGTGTTAGAAAATATTCCTTTTACGGTGGCTTAGACAACCGGGTTTCTCTCTCTGTGTCCTCTGTGTCTCTGTGGTGAAATCAAAATTAACCACAAAGACACGAAGAACACAAAGGGTTTTAACCTACAAAAATGTCATTCCCGCGAATGCGGGAATCCAGAAGATTATTGCTGAAATCCCCGCAGGCGATCGCGCAATATTTCCGCTTGCTTTTCGGCTTCTGCCAAACTAGCTTTTGCCCCTTCAACCACATCAGCGGGGGCTTTATCGACAAACTTAGGATTACTTAATCGACCATTAATAGACTTAATTTCTCCTTCAATTTTGGCTAATTTTTTCTCCATTTTAGCTTTGAAAGCTGCCACATCAATTACCCCAGCTAAGGGCATAATCACCTGTACCGTTCCCACCACACTGGCAATACTTTGGCGGGGTTCTTCTGCCAACGCGGAAGTAATCGTTAACTCTTCAACTTTGCCCAAAATTTGCAGATAATTTTGGCCACGATTCAGGATATTGCGTTCAGCTTCCGAGTCACTTTGTAGGGTAATATTCACCTTAATCCCTGGTTTAATATCCGCTTCTGCCCGTAAATTGCGAATCGTGCGAATTGCCCCAATTACTAACTCAAACTCTTGTTCGAGTTGGGGATTAATTAAATCAGGCTGTAATTCAGGATAAGCCTGCAATGCTAAAGATTTCCCTGCCTCTGCTTGGGTCAAAGTTTGCCAAATTTCCTCGGTAATATGAGGCATAAATGGATGCATTAACTTGAGAATGCCTTCTAATACTTGGGCGAGGATTTGTTGGGCAACCTGTTTAGAGGCAACGTCCTCCCCTTGTAACCGAGGTTTGACTAATTCAATGTACCAGTCGCAAAAGTCACCCCAGATAAATTCATAGAGTCCTTTTGCCGCTTCTCCTAATCCATATTGGTCAATATAATTAGCAGTTTTTTGGACAGTTTGATGGTAACGGGAAAGCAACCAGCGATCGCATAATTCTAGGCGATCGCTTGCGGGAGTTCCTAGCTGTTGCGGAGTTTGTCCTTGCAAATACATCATCACAAACCGGGAAGCATTCCAGAGTTTATTGCAGAAATTCCGGGAAGCTTCCACAGAGATAGACTCATCAGTTTGCCGGTTATATTCTAAACGAATATCTTGACCTGCCCCTGCCACTTCTTTAACTAAAGTATAACGCAGGGCATCAGTCCCATATTTGTCAATTAAGAATAAGGGGTCAATGCCATTCCCCGCAGACTTGGACATTTTCTTGCCATTTTCATCCAAAACCAAGCCATGAATATAGACATCTTTAAAGGGAATTTGCCCCATAAAATGTTGGGACATCATGGTCATGCGGGCAACCCAGAAGAAGATAATATCAAACCCGGTGACTAAGGTAGTAGTGGGGAAATAAGTATTTAAGTCTGGGGTTTTTTCTGGCCATCCGAGGGTAGAGAATGGCCATAAACCGGATGAAAACCAAGTATCAAGCACATCCGGGTCTTGTGCTAATTGGACATTTTCCCCAAATTGTGCGATCGCCTTTGCCTTAGCTTCTGCCTCAGATTTGGCCACCACAAACGGGGTATTGTCGGTAATATTTCCGCCGGTTTCACTCACCGCATACCAAGCGGGAATTTGATGACCCCACCACAGTTGTCGGGAAATACACCAATCTTTTAATTTTACCAACCAATCGCGATAAACTTTTGTCCAGCGATCGGGGATAAACACGGGTAAATTACCCTCATCTAATGCTTTGAGAGTAGGTTGAGAAAGCGCCTCAATTTTCACAAACCATTGGGTAGAAATTAACGGTTCAACCGCTACTTTACCGCGATCGCTATAAGGAACTGAATGGGTATAATCCTCAATTTTCACCAAATAGCCATCGGCTTTTAATCGCTGCACCACATTTTTCCGGGCTTCAAAGCGGTCTTGACCCACAAACGGCCCCGCATTCTGATTTAAACTGCCGTTCTTATTCATAATATTAATAAACGGCAAATGGTGGCGTTTACCCATTTCAAAATCATTCGGGTCATGGGCTGGAGTCACCTTCACACAACCGGTCCCAAATGCCGGGTCAACCAACTCATCGGCAATAATCGGAATTTCCCGTCCCATAATTGGCAAAGTAATCGTTTTACCAATTAAATGTTGATAGCGATCGTCATTAGGATTCACTGCCACCCCGGTATCGCCCAACATCGTTTCTGGTCGAGTTGTTGCCACTTCTAAAAAGCCGCTGCCGTCGGTCAAAGGATAGCGAAAATGCCACAAATGACCATTCACTTCTTTTTGTTCAACTTCCAAATCAGACACCGCTGACTGACTTGCCGGGCACCAATTCACCAAATACTGACCGCGATAAATTAGCCCTTGTTCATAAAGGCTGACAAACGCTTCTAAAACTGCTTTGGATAAGCCTTCATCCATTGTGAACCGTTCTCGCGTCCAGTCCACGGACACCCCCAAACGGCGCAATTGATTGACGATCGCACCTCCAGACTCGGCTTTCCACTGCCAGGCCCGTTCTAAAAACTTCTCGCGACCCAAGTCATCGCGGGTTTTGCCCTCCTCTCGCAGTTGCTTTTCCAAAATCGTCTGAGTGGCAATACTCGCGTGGTCAGTTCCGGGCAAATAAAGGCTATTGCGTCCTCTCATGCGGTGATAGCGGGTCAACACATCAATCAGGGTATTGTTAAACGCATGACCCATGTGCAACCGGCCCGTAATATTCGGCGGCGGAATCACGATACAGTAAGGTTCGCCGGAATGGTTGGGGTCTGCTTTAAAAATATGCTGTGATTCCCAATATTCTTGCCACTTCGCTTCAGTGGCGGTCGGGTCATATTGGGAGGGAAGATTAGGAATTGTTGATGTCATCGCGAATTTATGTAGTTTAGGCCAACTGTCTAATGTAACTTATTTTATGTGACTTTTATTGCCTTTATGCTATTTTTTGGTTTTTTGTTGGGAAGATTCACCACAAAGACACGAAGGACACAAAGGAAGTTGATTATCAGTTGTTAGTTGCGATATTTGCGCGATCGCGATACCATTAATATGATTAGGTGACAAATCGTTAAACAAAATTTAAACAAATTTCCAACCAAAATTATGCCTGAAAAAAATTTGTCAGCAATTTACCAAGAGAAAGCCGAACAAGGAATTACTTCTATTGAAGTAGAAGGTTTTAAATCCCTGGGCGATCGCGCCAAAATTGAAGTACGCCCTCTAACAATTCTGGCGGGGGCAAATAGTTCTGGTAAGTCTAGCATAATGCAGCCTTTATTAATGATGAAACAAACTTTAGAAGCACCTTACGATCCAGGGGCTTTGCTTCTCGATGGCCCGAATGTGAAGTTTACTTCCGTTGACCAGTTTTTATCTAAGCGATCGGGAGAAACAATTCAAGATATTTTTAAATTAAGGTTGTTAGTAAATAATAATCTATTGCTGGAAAATTGTTTTATAAAATCTGAAAATACAATGCATTTAAATTATTCTATTTGGAGTTTAAATGAAAAACAATTTACAATCAAGCGAGATATGAGTGAAACAGAAATTATTAGCTTATTAGACGAATTTGAAAGATATCGGGAAAAATCTGGTATTAGTCGAGATTTAATCCAATCTCAAAAACAGATGATTATTGATAATCTGAAACCTGAAATAATCAGGAATCGATGTTTTTTGACTCTTTATTATCGTTCCAAAGGGTTATCTGTTTTAGACTCGTCTATTCCTACGGATATTTTATATAGTAATGAAAATCATAATCAGATATTTGAAAAAGAAATACGCCAAATCATTCATATCCCAGGAGTTAGAGGCAATCCAGAAAGAACTTATAAAATAGCCGCGATCGGGTCTGGATTTCCTGGTAATTTTGAAACTTATGTGGCTAGTATCATTCAACATTGGCAAGATACCCAAGATGAAAGGCTAATCCAGTTATGCCAAAACCTAGAAAATCTGGGACTAACTGGTAAAGTTGCCACGAAAATTCTGAATGGGGTACAAATGGAAATTCAAGTTGCTAATTTACCTCGCAGTGGTGAATCAACGGATATGGTAAATATTGCTGATGTGGGTTTTGGGGTGTCACAAATATTGCCGGTTTTGGTGGCACTTTTAGTAGCAAAACCCGGACAATTAGTGTATCTAGAACAACCAGAAATTCACTTACATCCTCGCGCCCAAGAAGGTCTAGCCCAAGTGTTAGCTGATGCCGCAAATCGTGGAGTTCGGGTAGTATTAGAAACTCATAGTGAGTTGTTATTATTAACTGTACAATCCCTAGTCGCGGAAGGAAAATTATTGCCAGAAACAGTTAAACTGCACTGGTTTACCCGTCGAGAAGATGGTATCAGAAATCCATAGTGCCGATTTAGATCGGCAGGGGGCTTTTGGAGATTGGCCAGAAGATTTTAGTCAGGTATCTCTACAGTTAGAAAGTCGTTATCTTGATGCCGCTGAGTCTCATTCATTTAGCTGAGGATTAATATGCCAGATAAAATGTTTAAGATTATGTCGATATAAAATGTAATTATTAATAATATGATTATTAGACTTATTGCAAAATACCGGATCGATCCCCCCAACCCCCCTTAAAACCGCCATCGGCTTTTTATAATTTTGCACTCTTGTCTATTTTTAGTGTTGCTGCATTTTATCCCGAATTCTGGTTAAATTTTCCCGACAAACTATCGTATCTGGATGATGTTGTCCCAGGACTCCTTGATAGATTTCCCAGGCTTGCCGATATAGCGGTTCTGCTGCTTCAAACCGCCGTTGGTAGTAGTAAACCATCCCTAAGTTGTTCAGCGATCGCGCCACATTCGGATGATTTTCTCCTAGTAATCGCTGAAATATTTCTAAAGCGTGGATTAGTAAAAGTTCAGCTTCTTGATAGCGATTTTGGGAGTAATAGAGATTGGCTAAGTTGTTCAAAGCAATGGCCACAGCGTGATGATTTTCGCCCCAAATTCCCTTAAATATTCCTAAAGCTTGCCATAAAAGCGGTTCCGCTTCTGCGTACCTTCCTTGGTGATTATTGGCCATGCCAAGGTTACTTAAAGAAGTGGCTACATCAAGATGATTTTCTCCTAATAACCGCTTTCTAATTCCTAGAGATTGGGCAAATAATGGTTCTACTTCTTGATGTCGTCCTTGGTAGTAGTAGAGGACCCCTAAGCGATTTAAACTATCGGCTAACTCGATTTCTTGACCTAGTTCTTCTTGCAAACTAATCGCTTTTTCAAAATACTTAACCGCTAAGGCTTGTTCTCGGAAATAGTCCTGATATTCACCCCGTTGCACTCTATTTTGATAAATTTTTCCCACGCTGGCATAGAGAATACTCAAAGTGGGGTCTTTGATATCTCCTTGCTGTTTCTTTCGGCTAATTAGCTTTTGCAAATCCGCTAAGGGCAATAAGAAATCCTCGGCGGCTTCATTATCGTAAGATAAGCGGGTTTCTAGGAATGGCAACATTCTCGATCTTTTTTGACCGGGAATTGCGGTTTTTTTGGCGGCTTGAACGCGAGAAACTTCTGACTTCTCGCGCCCAAATTCTGCCGTTGTCCCTGAGTCGGGGGGATCGGGATTTTGTGGGGTTTTATTTTGCTCTTTTTGATGGTTTGAGAGGCGATCGCTCAATTTTTCACTATCCATTAGATAATTCCCCTCCTTTGTAGCCACTCGGTGACAAGAGACAATGACCAGAGACAATTCGGCGATCGGATATAGCAGTTATTAGATTTATAAAATATAAAGATATTAGTGGATTCCCGTCGGAGTTGTGTACCCCCGCGAAGGCCGCCATCGGCGGGAATGACAGGTTTAACGATGTACCTTATAGATTGAAGAACTGCTATATACTAAATATTTTACCCCAAATTCGGCCAAGAGTTGAACTCTCAATGGGGGGATTAAGTCTAAAATTTGGTCAGCCGGTGGGAAATTTTTGCATAATTATTGAGAATTATTGGGACATTTTCATGGTATTAATTCTATAGATAATCCTAGGGATATTATTTTAACTTTTGCAAAGACGACGAACCCATGCACTTATACCGGGGGCGATACCGGGGGCGATCGGAACCCCTGATGGTGTATGGGCTGACAACCCGGATCCTAAATCCTTTGAGCATCGTCTATATTAAAGAGACACGCTGGAATCAACGCGGCTAATGGCAGGTCTGTGACAGGTAATACAGATGAGTGACGATCCTAACCCCAATAGAATCCCTCCCGACGAGATCCCAAAGCCCAAAATTTCGAGTTTTTGGTTTCGTTTTCTGTTTTGGGTGAAACGACCCTCGACCATTGCCATTATATTTTCTTTGGTGGCATTGGGGACGGGGGCAACGATTTGGACTTATGTATTTATCACCCAAAAGTTGGTGCCTCTGGTGTCGGAACAGATTACTAAAATTGTGAATCGACCCGTCGAATTAGGCAGCGTCGAACGATTTTCTGTGAATAGTATCCGGTTTGGTCGGTCTGCAATGCCCCCGACTGAAACTGACCCCGATCGCCTATCAATTGAAGGGGTAGAAGTAGGCTTTAATATTGTGCCACTGCTGTTAAAACGTTCGCTGCCTTTAACGATTACTTTAGAAAAAGTTAATGTATATATAGAACAAGATGAGTCTGGGGCTTGGCTGGATTTAAATATCACCACAGAAGGCAAACCTTTACCCATAGAAATTCCCACTACCGTAAAAATTCCTGATGCCCAAATTGTGCTGTTAGCCAACGGCAAAGATACGCCATTATTGGTCAATGTTGATGTAAAAACCCAGTTATCCGAAGCATTTAAACAAGCAAAATATGATGTGGCTGTGGGAATTAACACCGGCCAGGTAACGGTGACAGGGCAAACGTTTCTGGCAACCGGCGAAAGTAAGGTAAACGCCAGAATCGATAATTTTGCCCTGACAGATTTAAACCCGATTATTCCTGATTTGCCGATTAATTTAACGAATGGTTTTGTGGCGGCAAATTTGGCTGTGAATTTGCCGTCGTTTCAGGATTTACCCACGGTTTTGGGCACTCTGGCTTTTAGAGAAATTGAGGTGGCTGGGGATATTTTACCGGAGAACATTTTGGCCAATGGTTTGTTACGTTTCCAAGGTCAAACGGTGAATCTGGAAGATGTTAAAGGTAGCTTGGGGGCGATCGCGGCTGAAGTTTCCGGTCAAGTGGATTTAAACCAAGGGTTTAATGTAGCCGTAGAGGTCAATCCTTTTTCTTTAAATAGTATCCTAGAACTTGCCCAAGTGGAATCGCCGATATTATTAGATGGGGATATGGCGGTTAATTTGCAAGTCACTGGATCGTTAAAAAATCCACAAGTTGCCGGTAAAGTCGAAGCGATTAGAAATACGCGAATCGATCGCATAGATTTTGAGGAAATTTCTCTCAACTTTTTGGCTGATTTACAACAATTTACTTTGACGGAATTGCGGGTTTTACCTGTCGCTGGGGGAAAAATTACTGGAGAGGGTGAGGTGAAATTCCCGTCCAATTCTCCCCAAGATATTCAATTAGCGTTTGATTTTGGGGCTGATTTGCCGATAAATGCGATCGCTTCTCCATATAATTTGCCCCCAGAATTGGCGATCGGCAATTTTTCCGCTTCGGCAAAAATTCGCGGGACTGCGGATAACCCAGAAGCATCTTTAAATTGGCGATTACCGGCAGCGGAAATTACCGTCCCCAACGGAAATAATCCATTAGCGATCGCCCTTTCTGGGGTGGGTGAAATCCTTTTCAGCGATAAAATTGTCCGCGTCAGAAATACCTTCCTCAAACTCGGTGATGGTAGCATCAACCTGGCGGGAAATGGCAATTTAGAAACAAAAAAATGGGAAGTTTCTATTGCCGCTGCTTCATTTACTCTCGATCCATTTTTGCCTGTACCGATCGAATTAGCGATCGCCAATGCTAACACTACCGCCTCCGGTTCTTTAGACAACCTCGACCCCAGGGAAATTTCTGCTTCCGGTGAA
The DNA here is from genome assembly GCA_011390955.1 of Oscillatoriales cyanobacterium. Lineage (GTDB taxonomy): Bacteria > Cyanobacteriota > Cyanobacteriia > Cyanobacteriales > Laspinemataceae > Planktothricoides. The sequence continues at coordinate 47,834 of JAABRM010000026.1, forward strand.
TTGGGCTTAAATATACAAGGGGGGACAATTCAGGGAGAAGGTCGCCTCGATCGCGGCAATATTTCCGGATCCGCGACCACTAGCCAAATAGAATTAAACCTTGAATTAAACCAATTTAGCAATCAACTTAATGCCCCACTTCCGTTAACCTTACTTGCGAGTGACATAAAATTATCTGGTAGCTTAGACGCTTTAGACCCTGGGGCGATTCAAGCTGCCGGTAATTTAGGGCTAAAAGTTGCCGATGGTTTAGTCAATATTCAAGGGGAAATTAATTCTGGTTTGGTGAAAGTTGGGGTGACAACTTCAGGGATTAATTTAACCAGAATTGCCCCACAGTTACCGATGCCGGTTACTTTACTTAGTAGCCAATTTAATCTTTCGGCATCGATCGCATCTTTAATCCGTGCGATATCTGCTAAATCGACAACTGAAGGTTTACCCACTGGGTTAAATTTAACTGGCATTGACATGAATACCGATATTCGTCTAGCCATTGCTGATAGTTTAGTAAATGCCCAAGCCCAGTTAAATTCTGGCAAAGTGAACGCGGCTTTAAATACCACAGAAATCGATGTAGCTTCCTTACTTAGTCAGCTTAAGAAACCCGGTTTGTTGCCTGAGTTATTAGCTGACGTAAAATTACTAGGAATTCAGGCAAATTTATCTTCATCTTTAGCTGCTTTAATTAATGCGGCGAATCAATCCAGAGAAGCGATCGCCCGTCAAGAATTACCCTCCGCAGATAGTTTAACTGGCATTGACCTTAATACGGATATTCGTTTAGCGGTGGCTGAGGGTTTAGTTAATGCCCAAGCCCAGATTAATTCTGGCAAAGTGAACGCGGCTTTAAATACCACAGAAATCAATGTAGCTTCCTTACTTAATCCGCTGCAAAAACCCGGTTTATTAAGTTTATTATCTGACGTAAAATTACTGGGATTACAGGCTAATATTTCCACCACTTTAGCTGCTTTAATTAATGCCGCTAATCAATCCAGAAACGCGATCGCCCGTCAAGAATTACCCTCCGCAGATAGTTTAACTGGCATTGACCTTAATACGGATATTCGTTTAGCGGTGGCTGAGGGTTTAGTTAATGCCCAAGCCCAGATTAATTCTGGCAAAGTGAACGCGGCTTTAAATACCACAGAAATCAATGTAGCTTCCTTACTTAATCCGCTGCAAAAACCCGGTTTATTAAGTTTATTATCTGACGTAAAATTACTGGGATTACAGGCTAATTTATCCTCATCTTTAGCTGCTTTAATTAATGCGGCAAATCAATCCAGAAATGCGATCGCCCGTCAAGAATTGCCCCCCGCCGATAGCTTAACCGGAATTAACCTTAATACGGATATTAGGTTAGCGGTGGCTGAGGGGTTACTTAACACTACAGCCCAGTTAAATGCTGACGGTGTAACAGTTAGCGGCAATGGAGAAAAAATTAATCTCGCAGCATTTATCCCCAATTTACCATTACCAGTAGGGGTAAATAGCTTACAATTTAACCTAGCCACCTCTTTAAAATCCCTATTATTATTACCACAAACTCAAGATTTTCGTGGGCTTGATGCCAATGCAAATCTGGATTTAATCGTGGGGGATGGTCGCATCAATGCCCAAGGGCGATTAAATGCCGGTTCTTTATTTGCCTCCGCCAAAAGTTATGACCAAATTTATCTCCCTAAATTATCCCCAAAACTGCCCATTCCTATCACGATATTTGCCAGTGGAGTCACCCTATCTGCTGGAGTAAACCCGCTAATTTCCGCCGCCCAAAAAATAGCGATCGCGGGCATTGATGCCTTAACTCCTGAAACCTTGCGAGATATCCAGGTAAATGGCAATGTGGATATGGCGATCGCCCAAGGTCGGGTGAATGCGATCGCTACAGCCAGGGAAAATAAATGGCAAACCGCCATTAATATGGTCAATATTCAGCTATTAGAATTAGCGGCAATTTTGCCCCCAACCGTCTTAAGCAACCCATTAATAGAATTAAACCCGGATAAATTCCGGTTAAATAGTCAAGCAAACTTAGGGGGAGAAATCGCCTCTTTACTGGCTTTCGGCGCCAAACCTGTAGCCATTGAATTGCAAAATGTATCGGCACAATTAGGCGATCAATCCTTAGATGCTAAGGGTTCAATAGTCTTGGCTAATTTAATCACCAATCCTGATATATCCCAATTACAATTAGATTTAGGAGTTCGGTCTAATTTAAATACATTGCCGGTAAATTTGCCGCCCCAAGCGATCGCCCAAGGGCAGATTTCCTTTGATGGTCGCTTAGAAGGCAGAAATTTAATTTCTGACCCATTATCACCGGGAAATCTGCAATTAATCGGAGATTTACGCTTGGGGAATGTGGCCGTAAATGAATTTAAATTAGAACCGATATTAGCCGGAGAGTTAAATATTCAGACGGGCAAAGAATTGGCGATCGCCTTAAAAGGGAAACGGGATATTTTATCTGCCCAATTAGCCGCTTGTAATCGGCCTGAATGCTTGCTGCCATATTTGCCGGTTGCCTTAGCGGTCAAACTAGGATTAGACGCCGAAAATCCCCTGATTATTAACGGCAACCGGGAAGGCGATCGCTTTAATCTAAACCTAGAAGAATTTGCCCTAGGGGTGTTAAATATAGCCCCCGCCATTGAATATGGAATTGCCGGAACCGTTGGGGGGAATATCAGCGCCAATTTAGGGATTAACTTATTTACCTTAGCCAGTTCGGGAAATCTGAGAATTACTAAACCCTCCGTAGGCTATATTCAAGCCGAAGAATTCGCCACCAACTTTGCCTATATTGATGGCATTGGCCAAATTCCCCAAGGACATCTTAAATTAGGGCAAAGTCAATATGAATTTCAAGGGGGAGTCAATCTAAATACCAGGGCAATTAACGGTAAAATTACCACCAATGGTGCCCAAGTAGAAGACATCCTCAACACCTTTAGCTGGTATCGCGTTGAAGACCTAATTAGAAATATCCAATCCCCCAATACTGACTCAACCAATTTAGAAACTGCATCGCGAGGACTGCCCAATGAATCACTAATGAACCAGTTACGTCGCTTTGCCGAAATTAATGCTATTTTGCAAAAAAATGCGGCAGCAGCCCAGTTAGCTGCCCCGCCAAATTTAATCGACATTCGCGGTAGTTATCAAGCGGATATTCTCATCGCTGGAACCATAGAAAATCCCCAAGCGGATTTAAAATTAGCGGCGGAAAATTTAGCATGGCGCACTAAACCTCCAGTAGTTAAAGTGAGTGAAACTGGAGTAGAAATTCAAGATAATAAAATTATTCCCATCGACCGTGTAATTGTTCAGGGAAATTTTGAAAATGGGGTTCTGACCGTCCAACCCATGCGGGTGGAGTTGGGGGATACGCTGATTTCTTTTGTCGGTAAATTAGGGCGAGAAAGTACCACAGGAAAATTTCAAATGGAAAAACTTTCTGTGGAAACTTTGCGAAATTTTGTCGAAATTCCTGGAGTTAAAGTCGATGGGGAGATTAACGCCAATGCGGTGTTAGCTGGAACAATAAATAATCCCCAAATTCGGGGAGATATTTCTTTAACCGAAGGTGAGATTAACGACCAAAAAGTTGATGAAGTGTTTGGCACTTTTTCCCTATCTAACCAGCGGCTACTGTTTGCCACCACCCAGCCATCATCCCTGCAAGTATTTGGCAGTGTTCCCGTGCCCCCGGTTCCGGGAGAAAACGATCGAATTTCCGTGAATTTAAATATCGGTACAGAGGCGATCGCGCTGTTAGGGTTATTGACCCAAAGACAACTAGAATGGGTATCTGGAGAAGGAGAGATTAAACTCTCAGCCAAAGGTAAACTTGACTTAGAAAATAAAACCCTAAAACAGTTAGAAGCAACTGGGGCAATGACCTTTAAAGATGCGGTCTTAAAAACCGCCACCTTAGATGAAGAATTAACCATTAACGGTCAAATTGCCTTTGACCAAGAACGCATTCGGATTAATCAATTTGCGGGGACATTTGCCGAAAGTATTTTAACTGTCCAAGGAGTTCTACCCATCTTAGAACCTCTGAGTTCTGACGATCCAGACTTGGACTATCCGATGACTATTTCTCTAAATGAGGGCAAAATTAATTTAAACAATCTTTATAAAGGAAAAGTAGGGGGTAAAGTCACGATCGCTGGGGCGGCTTTTCGACCCATCATTGGGGGTGAAATTCGGTTACACGATGGCAAAGCGTCTGTTCCCAAACGAGACGAAACTCAGTCAGCGGCTTTGTCCGTCGAAGCAGCAGAACCGCCAATTGTCCCCATTTTAGATAACTTTAGAATTACTTTAGGCAACAAATTTGAACTAGAAAACTGGCCGTTATTTGATTTTAGGATTACCGGAGATTTAATCGTCAATGGGTCTTTATATGACTTAAAGCCCGATGGCATTATTCAATTAGTCCGGGGACAGATTAATTTATTTAGTAGTCAGTTTTTTGTGACTCGGAATTATGAGCAAATCGTCGAATTTTCCCCAGAGTGGGGCTTAGATCCAAACTTGAATATTCAGTTGGGGACGGTGGTCTTAGAAAAATCTAGCGAACAACGTCTCCCGGACTCGGACGCGGAAATTGCCGATCCATTAGTGTTTTCTGCCCGACCGGATCAAATTAATGTCCGATTAACCATTAAAGGGCGATCGAGTGAACTTTTAGCCGCAATGGATAGTAACTCTCAACTGCTGGATTTGGTGGAAATAACGAGCATCCCCACGCGGAATAAGAGTGAAATCATTTCCCTGTTAGGTAATAAATTTTTAACTACCCTAGAAGAAATTCAACGACTTCCGGGAGACTTGTCAAATCGCTCTAGCAGGGAATGGTTAGAATTAGCGATTAACAATTTTATTGTCAAACCTTATGTCCAAGAGTTGCAATTTACCGTAGAAGATATGGTGACAAAAACTGGCCAAAAAATTGGCCTAGAAGATTTAAGAGTTTATCCGACTATCGAAGGGATTTATCAACTTAATGAACAGTCAGTTTTAGGTATATCTTATGATTATAATTATCAACAATTTGAGGTTGAATATAAGATTCGGTTTTAAATGTTTTAGCAGAATTGATAATTGATAATTGATAATTGATAATTGATAATTGATAATTGATAATTGATAATTGATAATTGATAATTGATAATTGATAATTGTTCTCCCCCGCTCCCCTGCACCCCTGCTCCCCTGCGAAGAGAGGTGCATAGAAGAGAAATAGACGGGGCGGTTACAGAGAATATACAATATGGGCGGAAAATAGATTCATCAAAAACCAAGGGATATTATGGATATCAAGTTAGTAATCTCTGTGTTGACTGTGCTTTTCACCATTTCTTGCCTGTTTTTTGCCACGAAGAACGGATTTTACGATAGTGACAATTATCACGGGAACGGTTCAGCCCACTAAGTCGTCTGTCGCTGATTTTTTTGGGACATCGATCGCCGGTGTCCTTTTTTTTTGACCAGACTTATTAAGTTTTAATTAAATTTACCCTGACCCTGATTGACATTTCGTCAGCGAATTGTAACAATAAATACAGACGTGAAAACAACGTTCATCTCGACTAAAGACCTCCTGGAGGATTTCCCCGGAGTCATCAGGTAGAGACGGAAGTAGGGATGATCCCGAAGGAACGCGCCTCATTCAAAACGAACAAATTTTAAGAGGCGAAAATTATGAAACTGTGTTATCGCGGCGTTAGTTATGAATATACTTCCCCCACTTTAAAAATCACATTGGGGGAAGTGGTGGGAAAATATCGCGGTCTAGATGTGCGATTCGCGAAAGCGATCCGCTTTGCGGAATCGCGCAATCTTGCCACCATGCCTATGGAGCAACCGAGCTTTGAGTTGCAATATCGGGGAGTACCCTATAAAACTGGCAGCCAAGTGGTCGCCGCAAAACCGGCAGCGGTTGCCGCATCAGAACCCATCACCCTCCCAGGTTTGCGTACCACAGAAAAAGCGCGATCGCTCATGGTGAAGCAGTCGCGAGGAATTAAAAAGCGTCAACAAGCGATGCTTAGTCGTTTAGCGGGAGAAGTAGGATTAGGCAGTAATGTTGCAGATTACTGGAATCGTATCCAAGGCAAAATTCATCCGACTTTTCGGATCAGCTATGACCGGAGTCATGTTGCTTTTAGTTAATTTTAGTTAAGATTTCTGGCCATGATTGCTCAGATTTAAAGACAATCATCTAGCATTTCTAGACATAAAAACGCGATTCCGCAAAGCGGATCCTGAACGCGAATCGCACCGGAAATTTTACATCACTGGATTGCTTTTCCGCTATAACAGAGCGCTCGTCTGTGCGCGAATGGGAAAAACGCCTCTCTCATGGGAGGTGTTTTTATTTGCTGATTCTTTGGAGATAAATTTTTTCAGAATAGTGATAGCGAATTGGGGCGATCGCCCCAAAAACAAGCGCCAAAAAGATCGCGGGATTTAATCGGATAAGCTAAAGTAAAAATATAGTCATTTCAAATAAGTAGGTGGGCAGAAATAAATGCAGACCAGATCGGGAGAAAAACTATCATTCCCGCGTCCTTGCGAAGCCCATGCCAAAGGCTATAGGCGGGAATCCAAGGATTTACGGCGAGGAACGAAAAGTGCAATTAATTATGTTCACCTACTTAAGAGTAACGCTGTAGGGGGGATTCGCGAATCCCCCCTACTTTGAGATCGCTATATGTGAAAAAACCCGGTTTCTTACCTGTAAAGATTATCATGTTGGGTTTCGTTCCAAGGGCCCAACCTACAGCTACAGAATAATATATCATTCTTATTTGAAATGACTATACCCGCAAAGAAACCGGGTTTCTGCTGTTTGCTCCAGAAACCGGGTTTCTGCTTTTTCTTGCTAAAATTTTAGGATTTGCCAGAAAAGAAACCCGGTTTCTTGTTTCTACTGTTGAATTCAGAAACCGGGTTTCTGCTTTTTCTTGCCAAAATTGTCGGATTTACCCGCAAAGAAACCCGGTTTCTTTAGAAAAAATCTGGTTTTTCCGTGGTGAAAAACTCAATTTTCGGTAATAAAGGATCTTGAACAATTCCCACCCCATTAAATCCCCAACGATCTAACAGACTTTTCAGCCCCGACTGAGTAACTGACTCCACGGCAAAGCGATCGCGCATATCCCCGGCATACTTATTTAGATAACTCAGGGCATCAAAATTTTCTTTAAACATCAGCAAATATCCGGCCTGAGACTTCCCATCTGGAGCGCTAACTTTTGGATGCGCCGCTAGATAACTGCCATCAATTTTAGAACGAATTAAATAATAAATTTGAGTCATTTTTTTTAATCTTCAGCCCCTAATTTAATCCGAGGATCGACTGCTTTTAAGAGTAAATCCGCTAACAAATTGCCGACGATCAACATCACCGCCCCCATCATCAAACTGCCCATCACCAAATACAAATCCTGAGATTGAACAGCTTGCAAAATCAGCCGCCCCAACCCAGGCCAATTAAAGAAAGTTTCCGCAATAAATGCCCCGCCCAATAAACTGGAAAACTCAAACCCTAAAATCGTGATTAAAGGATTGATCGCATTCCGCAAAGCATGAACATAAATCACTCGATTTTCCGGCAACCCTTTAGCGCGAGCAGTTTGGATATAATCTTGCCGCAACACATCCAATAATTGACCGCGAGTAATCCGTTGTAACCCGGCAAAACTGGTGATACTCAGGGCTAAAGTGGGTAAAATCATGTGCCAACCAATATCGATCATTTTGCCAAAAGGGGTGAGTCGATCGTGATAGATACTGGTCATGCCCCCCACCGGGAATACAGGAGAGACAATTTGGGCGACAAATAATAGTAATAAGGCCGTAATCAGACTGGGAAATCCTTGCCCGGTGTAGCTAAGGACTTGTAACACCCGATCCGCTGTGCCATTTTGCTTCAGGGCGCCCACAATCCCCAAGGGAATGGCGATCGCCCAAGTAATCACCAAAGAAGCGATCGACAACAACAAAGTATTGGGGATCCGTTCCCACAACAAATCGGCCACCGCCCGATTGTACACAAAACTTTGGCCAAAATCTCTTTGGGCGACAATCTGCCATAACCAGCGACCATACTGTTCAACGGGATGCCGATCCAAGCCAAACTGTTGATTATATTGGTCCAGGGTGTCTTGAGAAATGGCCGGATTTTGCCGTAAAGCATCCAGGTAATCCCCTGGGGCTAACTGAATAATCGCAAAACTAAGCATCGATGCCAACCACAAGGTCAACACCGCTTGTAAGAGGCGCTTCACCACATAGAAAAACGTATCGCTGACAAAAAAAGCGATCGCTGCATCCTTCAATGCCGTAATGCGCTGCCCAGAAGAAACCTTAAAAGAAGTCATAGTCAAATGCGGAATGAGAAACCGTGAATCAAAGATCGGAGCTTAACATGATTGTAATCATGCAATCTCATTGATTATCTTCATCTTTCGCCGATTCTAAGTCGAAAAGTCAGGGTTGGCAAAGGGGCTAGGGGAAATGCGATCGGCCCGACAAAGCAGAATATCCTGATTTTCCCGCAGCAGACGGCACAGCACCTCTGGGGAAATTTTAAAAAAAATTTCCAAAATGTTCCGAGATTTAAATGGTAGAATCACGGGTAACTGAACGTGCTTCGAGGCTATGCTGTGATCCGTTCTGCTGCTTTAACTCTCCCAACTTCTTTGGGTAATATTTCCGATCACCGCCGTCTACGGCTGTTTTCTGGTTCTTCAAATCTCCCTCTAGCTCAGGAAGTGGCTCACTACCTGGGAATCGACTTAGGGCCAATGGTACGCAAGCGGTTTGCCGATGGAGAACTGTATGTTCAAATTCAGGAATCCATCCGAGGCTGTGATGTTTATCTGATTCAGCCCACCTGCTACCCAGTTAACAACAACCTGATGGAATTGCTGATTATGATTGATGCTTGCCGTCGAGCATCAGCCAGACAAATTACCGCAGTCATTCCTTACTATGGTTATGCTAGGGCCGATCGGAAAACGGCGGGACGTGAGTCGATTACCGCCAAGTTAGTTGCCAATTTGATCGCCGGAGCGGGAGCAACTCGCATGGTAGCGATGGATTTGCATTCAGGGCAAATCCAGGGCTATTTTGATATCCCGTTGGATCATGTTTATTCTTCGCCGGTATTGCTCGATTATCTAACTCACAAAAATCTCCCGGATCTGGTGGTAGTTTCCCCAGATGTCGGCGGGGTAGCAAGAGCTAGAGCTTTTGCGAAAAAGTTAAATGACGCGCCGTTAGCAATTATTGATAAACGTCGCCAAGCTCATAACGTGGCGGAAGTGATGAATCTAATTGGTGACGTTAAAGGGAAAACAGCGGTATTAGTCGATGACATGATTGACACCGCTGGCACAATTACTGAAGGCGCTCGGTTACTGCGCCGTGAAGGTGCCAGACAAGTCTATGCTTGTGCCACCCATGCAGTCTTTTCACCCCCAGCGGTGGAGCGCTTGTCGTCCGGACTGTTTGAAGAGGTAATTGTGACGAATACGATCCCGGTAGCTGAAGAACTCCGCTTCGATCAGCTACGCATTCTATCAGTGGCCAATTTGCTGGGTGAAACTATCTGGCGTGTCCATGAAGATAGTTCGGTAAGTAGTATGTTCCGCTAAATTTGTGACTATCCCAATTTTCATTGGGTTCAGTCGCTCCTGGATTTCAGATCAAAACTGATTGATGCTGTTTTTTGAGCTTGAGTCAGGATTTTCTCTCATATTTTTGACTGCTGATTTCGGGATATTTTTATCTTTTCGCTATCGGGCGAATTTTCCAACTAAACAATGCGAGTTTTTTGGTCAGTTTATCTGCCTCCGTTTCTGCGGGGGTTTTTTTGCGATCTTTCACCCATAATCCACCACAAGTCTTGAATTATGTTCGTGAGAGACAGAAATTATTGGCCATTTAACGGTATTGTCGGGTTGGATCGGGTCTGATGAATCGATCGCCTGTAACCTGATGAGTCGTGTTTGGTGATATTGTTTGGTGATACATTTAACTCTCTGTTGATGATGCTACCGGATCTGTTTGATTTAATTGGCGATCTAATTAACAAATTAACCTAGTTAAGCTTTTGTACTTGCTCAATAAAAGTTAACGGTTCTAAATATTTCTTAAATTTGATTCAAAATATCCTGTTCCGATGACTTTTTCCCTAAATGTCAAGCTTTACGGACATGAAGATTGGGCAGTCAGTTGGGAGAATTTGGATAATTATGCCCGGTGGGGAAGAGAGAACCTTGGCGGAGTCTCTGAGTCCAGCGATTCAGCAATTTTACGGATCTCAAAATACCTAATTATACTGATGGCAACTTGAATCATCTATTGATAAGGTTGAAAAGAAGAACTTAAATTATATACATGAGAGATACTTATGCTAAGTAAATATACTGCTGGCGGTTCGGTGAAGTACCGTGATTTAATTAAAGATATCCGCAAAAAAAGCGATCGCACTTTAAAAAATCGCCATAAAAATCGCCCTCAAGAAATGGGGAATCATCACCAAACCTTAGTCAAGGGTCAAGTACCTGCTAAAATAATGGCTGTAAGCAATTCAGCCCTGCCTTTAGCAGCCAAAATTAAAACCTTTTTAGAAGGGAAAGGAAACCTCGTAAATTTTAACCCTCCCATTAAAGATAGGGAACCTATGAAGATTCTGGAGAATCAAGATAGAAATTTGGCATCAGAACTCAATGGTTCTCCGACGCAACATTCAACTTTAATGAATGATGCAAGGGTATTTGTTCTTAACGAAGGATTTTGCCAACAAAAGTCTACCGGACGCTGGTCGCCAAAATATTTTGAGCAAAATGCAGAATTGCGGCAAAATTCCGATATTCAAATAATGAATGAAACAAGCAGAAAAGACGTAGAACAGGATATTGTGAACCCGCAAAGGAACATCGGCGATCGCGTTAATCGCGCTCAAATTGAGGCGGCACTCTGGGAGAGTGAAATTAAAAATCGTAGTTTGCTCAATGCAATTCCTGACTTAATGTTTAGACTAAATCAGTCAGGAATTTTTCTGGATTATTTTCCCGCTAAAGATGACCAAAATGCCCCAGAACCAGAACAATTTATCGGCAAAAATCTTGATGAAGTCCTCTCCGAAGATTTAGCCCTCTGGACTCGCTGCTATTTAGAGAAAACTTTGGCCACGGGAGAACCCCAAGTTGGCGAATATAATCTGCGAGAACAGAATACCTGGAAACATTATGAAGCGCGATATGTTCCCTTTGGCAGCACTGAGGTGATTGCCATTATCCGGGATATTACCATCCGCAAACAGATGGAAGCAGACTTGCGTTTGTCTCAAGTCCGGGAACGCGATCGCACTAGACAAGTGGAACAGACTTTACAGCAGTTAAAACAAACTCAAACTCAATTGATTCAAGCGGAAAAAATGTCCGCCCTGGGGAGTATGGTGGCCGGAATTGCCCATGAAATTAACAATCCCATTAGCTTTATCTATGGGAATGTTGCCCCTGCCATTGAATACATTGAAGATTTGCTAGAGTTGGTAATGCTGTATCAGCAACATCACAGTCCCCCTGCTTTGCCCATTCAAGAACATCTCAAAAATATCGATCTGGATTTTCTCATCGAAGACCTGCCTAAATTACTTTCCAGCATGAAAATGGGGGCGGAACGGATTCGCGAAATCGTCAAATCTCTCCGCAATTTTTCCCGCTTAGATGAAGGCGAAAAAAAACCCGTAGATATTCACGAAGGCATTGACAATACTCTGCTGATTCTTCAACATCGACTCAAGACCCAGAGCGATCGCCGGGCCATCACCGTAGAAAAAGACTATGGAACATTGCCCAAAATCGAATGCTATGCGGGATTAATGAATCAAGTGTTTATGAACATTCTCAGCAATGCGATCGATGCCTTAGAGTCGCATCTAAACCAAAATCCTGAAACCTGCAACTCTCCAGTCATTCGCATCAGCACCAAAATTTCCCCAGATAATTTTTTGGTGATTAGCATTGCCGATAATGGATCGGGAATTCCCCTAGAAATTCAGCAACGATTATTTGACCCATTTTTTACTACCAAACCTGTGGGTAAAGGTACGGGTCTGGGTTTATCGATTTCTTACTCCATTGTGGAAAAGCATCGCGGTCAGTTAAAATGTATCTCAGAAGTTGGTGAAGGAACAGAATTTCTGATTCAGATTCCTTTACAAGCTTCTGATGCCTAATCGTGGCAATTAATTTTGTCTCACCGGCTGAATATGCCAGCCATATAACTGATAAGCAATGGCAAATACCAGGGAACTTAAACACCGACAATTAAACTGGGAAAACCGCGCCTAAATAAAATATATTTAATCAGCGCATACCAGCCAAATAAAACCAATTAAAATTAGAGGTTTATTAATCTAACAAATCTTGAGGTGACCGCCGACAAATTAATCAAATAAAAAATAAATATTTCATGGTTATTAGAGTTTTTTGGGGAGAATTAAAGCTCCTAAGAAAAATCGGAATCTCTACCAAATTAATCCATAATCATGCAACTTTAACTAATTAGAAAAGAGTGCTTTTATCGGCTGAAAATAACCCCGATCCAGGAGGTTTGGGGGGTGCGATCGATCGGGCTTGGGAAAGCTTTTTTTGTCATCTAAACATTTAAGCCCGGTCAGGTGCGCTAAAATCAGAGACCTCCCGTGGGATGTCAAGTCCTCAATGGCAAGATTTTCCCGGAAAACAATCGCAGTCACGGCGATCGCCCGTCTGGATAGCCAAAAAATCCCCAAAAAATCCCCAAGAAATTCTGGGTAGCGATCGCCAAAAGCCCCTCGAACTATTGTAGAATTCTGGATACTGTGGTGAGTTAAACCGAAATCCCTCACCTTCAGGTAAATTTAATGATTTGTTAATCATTGGATTTTCAGGAGTTTTTGTTAGTAAGATCGTGTAGCTTCATTCTCAGTAAGATGTCCATTACTAAAATCCATCCAGCAATGAGGAATTGTCATGCCTGAAGAGTATCGTTTTGAAACGCTTCAAATTCATGCCGGTCAAGAACCCGCCCCGGGAACCAATGCCCGGGCAGTGCCGATCTACCAAACCACTTCATATATCTTCAATGACGCGGATCACGGGGCGCGATTGTTTGCCCTGCAAGAATTTGGCAACATCTACACCAGACTGATGAATCCCACCACCGATGTCTTTGAAAAGCGAATTGCCGCTTTAGAAGGTGGGGTGGCGGCTTTGGCGACTTCCAGCGGACAAGCCGCCCAATTTATCGCGATCAATAATATTGCGGAAGCCGGAGACAACATTGTCTCTAGCAGTTTTCTCTATGGTGGCACCTACAACCAATTCAAGGTCAGCCTACCTCGCATGGGCGTTAACGTTAAATTCGTAGACGGAGATAATCCCAAGGATTTTGGCAAAGCCATTGACGATCGCACCAAAGCTTTATATGTAGAAACCATTGGCAATCCTGGGTTTAACATTCCTGACTTTGCCGCCTTAGCGGACGTGGCCCATAAAAATGGCATTCCCCTGATTGTCGATAATACCTTTGGTTGTGGTGGCTATTTATGCCGTCCCATCGAACACGGTGCTGATATTGTGGTGGAATCTGCTACCAAATGGATTGGCGGTCACGGCACTTCCATTGGTGGCGTGATTGTGGATTCCGGTAAATTTAACTGGGGGAATGGTAAATTTCCCGTGTTTACCGACCCAGCCCCCGGTTATCATGGCTTGAAGTTCCAAGAAGTCTTTGGCCCCGATGGTCCGTTTGGTAATATTGCGTTTATTATTCGGGCTCGCGTGGAAGGCTTGCGGGACTTAGGTCCTTGTCTGAGTCCTTTTAATGCATTTTTACTGCTGCAAGGACTGGAAACTTTATCTTTACGGGTCGATCGCCATACCAGTAATGCGTTGGCATTGGCAAAATGGTTAGAGTCCCATGAGCAAGTCGAGTGGGTCAGTTATCCCGGATTATCGAGTCATCCTTCCCACAAGCGGGCCAAGAAATACCTCAAACATGGCTTTGGCTGTGTTTTGACCTTTGGGATTAAAGGCGGACGCGAAGCAGGACGTTCCTTTATCGATCGTGTCAAGTTAGCTTCTCACTTAGCCAATGTGGGAGATGCGAAAACTTTGGTGATTCATCCGGCTTCCACCACTCACCAACAATTGACTGACGAGGAACAACTATCCGCTGGTGTCACCCCTTCATCCATTCGCGTGTCCGTCGGTTTGGAACATATCGACGACATTAAAGCAGACTTTGAGCAAGCTTTTGCTCAGGTCAAGACTTAATTTTTTCCGGTCACATCTACTATGAATTACCAGCACTTCGTCTCACCAGATACCGCGTTTCATACCCTGTCCACCCCCTTCCCCTTAGAATCTGGGGAGCAATTGTTTGGGGTGCAGGTGGCTTATCGCACTTGGGGAAGTTTAAATGCTGCCCGGGATAACGCGGTTCTGATCTGTCATGCGTTTACAGGTTCTGCCGATGCAGATTACTGGTGGGCGCCCTTATTTGGATCGGGAAAAGCCCTAGACCCTGACCGTGATTTTATTATTTGTAGCAATATCCTCGGTAGTTGTTATGGCACCACCGGGCCGACTTCTATTAATCCCAAAACTGGTGAAATGTATGGCGCCAATTTTCCCCAAATTACGGTGCGGGATATGGTGCATTTACAAGCACGGTTTTTGGAGGAGTTGGGAGTGCGTTCGCGAAGCGGTGCGGATGCACCATCGCTCAAGTTGGTGATTGGCGGTTCTCTGGGAGGGATGCAAGTGCTGGAATGGGCGGTACTCTACCCAGAACGGGTGCGAGCGATCGCCCCCATTGCCATCTCCGGCAGACATTCTGCCTGGTGTATTGCCTGGAGTGAAGCCCAACGGCAAGCGATTTATGCGGATCCTAACTGGAATGGGGGGCATTATTCTGACGACCAACCCCCGATCCAAGGACTCGCGATCGCCCGCATGATTGCCATGAGCACCTACCGTTCTTGGGAAAACTTTGAGCAGCGCTTTGGTCGTCAACTCCAACAGAACAAAGCCAAAGAACAGTTTGCCATCTCCAGCTATTTGCAATACCAAGGGGAAAAACTGATCGAACGGTTTGATGCCAACACCTACGTTGTCCTCACTCATGCAATGGACAGCCACGATCTCAGCCGTCGCGATCGCGACTATGAATCGGTACTCCGCAGTATTCCTCATCCCACCTTGGTAGTAGGAATTACTACCGATGTCCTCTATCCTCCTGCCGAACAAGAAGAACTGGCGAACTTAATTCCCCAGGCAAAACTTTTCTGGTTAAACTCTCCCCACGGCCATGATGCTTTTTTAATTGAGATGGACAAGCTAAATGACTTCTTAGTGGAATTTCGCCAGGAATTTAAATTATAAGTTGTTAGTTATTGGTTGTTGGTTGTTTGTTGGTGGTTGTTGGTTATTTGTTGATGGTTGGTGGTTGGTGGTTGCTTGTTGTTGCTTGATGAACAAATAACATGCATAATCCCTACCCAACAACATGCATAATCCCTACCCAACAACAACCAACAAACAACAACCAACAAACAACAACCAACAAACAACAACCAACAACCAACAACCAACAACCATCAACCAACAACCATCAATCATTTTCCCGCCACCCAGACCGGGGACAAACCCAATCACTTGGTAAAGTAGAAGGCCAACCTTGGGCTAATGCTTCGGGACAAATAACGTGCAGGGTCATCTGACAATCCAGCATCTCGTATTTAGAACCTTGTGCTTGCTTGCGACAAATTTTTAATACCGCTTCATTGGTAAACTCAACGGTTTTATAGCATTGAACGCAGACCAGATGGTGATGATGTTGCGGGGCCGGGGGGTTGATTTCATAGTGTTTATGTCCTTCGGCCAGTTCCAGTTCTCGCAAAATCCCCATCCGAGCCATTAACTTGAGGGTGCGGTAAATTGTGGCGAGGCTGATTTTCTCTTCTTTCAGTTCCAGTAATTTTTGCAGTTCTTCCGCACTGAGATGTTTACCCTGGGGAAGCGTTTGAAATATGTTCAAAATTGTCTGTCGCTGTGGCGTCAGTCTAAATCCCTGCTGTTTGAGTTCAGCTTTGAGTGAGTCGCTTGTATAAAATGCCATTTGCTGTCATGTCACTAAATAATTAGTTTTGTTACTTGTTATTAGTTATCTGTTATTTGTTGTTCAATAAAAGCGATGCCATGTTCAAATAACCCATAACCAATAACCCGTGCGGCAAAAATGTCTCCACTTAATCTAATCTTATTGATAAGATTTGTCAATAGATTACTAGGATATTTAACCAGAAACCGGGTTTCGCTACATCAGAAACCCGGTTTCTTCAAGAAACCGGGTTTCTATTCTCTGGGGTTAAGAGCAACAATTTTGGTAAAGCGGCTAGAGGAATTTAGATTATTTCTCAATAATGGCTGAGGATTTGCCGGGAAAAGACAAACCACCCCAGAGGCGATCGCCGATCGCTTCTGGGGCGAAAGATGACCAATGTTATCTGGGCAACCTTAGATTAGATTCTTAGGGCATCCGCGAGAAATAATCGTTAAAAACTGGATTTTTAGCCGATTAACCCAGAATTTGCCTAAATTTGCCCTAAAACCCAGTCGCGCCAATACTAAAAAAAATTTTTGGCAATAATCTTGAGAATTGTTCGCACTTAGGGTATGCTCAAAAAAAAGGGCAAGTTCCGGTTATTCCGCCGGAAAGCTGATATTTTCCATAACCACCATTAAGAATTTCTTGCAATACGGGAGCAGGATGAATCCATCAGACCTAGAAGCAGAAGTCAGCCAGATCCTAAATAGTCCAACGGAAGCATTGCAGATTACATGGCAAATTCATCGTGTCTTGCATCTGTCACCAGCATCTCGTCAAGACTTGGTGCAATGGCTGAGTTATTGCTGGCATACGGAATAATCATTGTTTTCGCAATTTCTTTAAGACAATATTCGCTTCACATCTACCAGCTTGCTGATAAAAGTTACTGAAAAATTGCCATAAATTAATCTAATCCCCATGAGCAAATCACACAAAATCGTCTCCGAATTTAATCTAGCCGGTCAGTTCTTTGGTTTTATCCTCAAAGATGGCTATCAACCGAAAATGCTGCGACTGAATACCAACAGTGGGGAATATTGGATTAAAGTTCCGAAAGAATTACGCGGGGATCTGGTGCGGGCTGAACTTTATAATCAGTTAAAACCAGGCGATCGCATCCAAGTCACTGGGGAAAGTATCCGATCGGTGAAAGATGGCACCATTAAGTTGGTGGCCGATCGCGTGCAATTGCCCACAAATCATTTTTCTCCCATTTCTCCCACCAGTCAGCCCAGCGCACCCCCGACTATGCCTTGTAGTCCCACTCCTAATGCGAGTTGTGGTCAACAGAAAAAATGCAGTATTTTAGTGTGTAGTAAGTCCGATTGCCGCAAACGTGGGGGCGAAGAAATTGCGATCGCTCTTGAGGAACAATTGCAAGAACTGGGACTGGGCGATCGAGTCCAAATTAAAAAAACCGGCTGTATGAGTCGCTGCAAACAAGCGCCCAATGTGGTGGTGATGCCGGATAAAACTCGCTACAGCGGTCTTGATGTTGCAGAAATTCCCGAATTAATTGAAAAACATTTTCCCGTCACCGCGATGACTTAAATCGTAGGGTGGGCAAATTTTTGCCCACCTACGGGAAACCCTTAAATAGTAGGGTGGGCAAATTTTTGCCCACCTCCGGGAAACCCTTAAATCGTAGGGTGGGCAAATTTTTGCCCACCTCCGGGAAACCCTTGTATCACACCAACTTTGCCGCAAAAATCATTCCTTTGGCTGTGTCAGTAAAAATTTTTAATGAGAATGATTGACAATAAGGAAGAAAACCTCTATAGTCATAAGGCTGTAAATGTTTATTGCAAATATTTATCAAGAAGCATAGGCAGCGATCGCCCACCAGGGAAATAACCCCTAACAACCAACTCAAAGCGCGATCGCTTCTGCGAAAATCCTGCTTCTTCTGTTTCATTTCCCATCACGGAAATGAGCCACCGCAGAAACAAACTTGGCATTCTATCAAGAACTAATAAAGGAGCAACCAATCAAGGAGTAAACTATGAAAATTAATCGCACATATATCGCCCTCGGTGTTTTGGCTGTAGCCGCCAGTATCGGCGTGGCAGGACTGGTATTTGCCCAATCAAGGCAATCTGCCCAACCAAAAACCCTGACCATTTATTCCGGGCGAAATGAACGATTAATCGGGTCTTTAGTAGAAAAAGCTAAACAAGATTTAGGGATGGATATCCAAGTTCGCTATGGGGATACTGCCGAATTGGCGATCGCGATTTTAGAAGAAGGAAACAATAGCCCTGCGGATGTTTATTTTGGTCAAGATGCGGGGGCATTAGGATCGTTATCCCAAGCGGGCAGAACCGAAGCAATTCCCGGCAACTTATTACAAAAAGTAGATGGAAAATTTCGCGATCGAAACGGACAATGGGTGGGAATTTCTGGACGTGCTCGTGTCATTAATTACAACACTAATGAAGTTTCCAGCAATGAATTACCCAGTTCGGTTTGGCAACTCACGGAACCGAAATGGCAGGGAAAAGTTGGCTGGGCTCCTACTAACGGTTCCTTTCAATCATTTGTCACCGCCATGCGTCTGACTGCGGGGAATGAAAAAACCTTAGAATGGCTCAAGGCAATGAAAGCCAATGGCACTAAAGTTTATGCCAAAAATACGGCAATTCTCGAAGCTTTAGGCCGGGGTGAAATTCATTTAGGCTTAACCAATAATTACTATCTCTATCAGTTTAATGGGGATAATCCTAATTTCCCCGTCAAGCATCACTATATGCCGGGAGATGTAGGCTCAATGGTTAACGTTGCGGGGGTCGCTATTGTGAATACCACCGACCAAAAAGCTGATGCCCAAAAATTTATTGAATATTTGCTGAAGAATGAGTCACAAAATTACTTTGCCCAAGAAACTAACGAATATCCGTTAGTGTCGGGAATTGCCGCACCGAAAGAACAAATCTCGATCGCGCAGATTAACCCGCCCAACATTGATTTAAGCAATTTATCGGATTTAGAAGGGACTTTGGAACTTTTGCAACAAGCGGGATTATTGTAAGTTGATGGTTATTGGTTATTAGTTATTTGTTGTTCGGTCTTCTTACCAATATAGCGGTTATTGTCGTTCGGGAAGTACAGAGGTTTTCTGGATTCCCGCCTTCGCGGGAATGACAAATTTTTTTGTACTTCATAAATCTGAGAATTGCTATATTTGTTGTTCGGTCTTGTGACCAATATAGCGGTTATTGTCGTTCGGGAAGTACAGAGGTTTTCTGGATTCCCGCCTTCGCGGGAATGACAAATTTTTCTGTACTTCATAAATCTGAGAATTGCTATATTTGTTGTTCGGTCTTGTGACCAATATAGCGGTTATTGTCGTTCGGGAAGTACAGAGGTTTTCTGGATTCCCGCGAAGGCGGGAATGACAAATTTTTTTGTACTTCATAAATCTGAGAATTGCTATATTTGTTGTTCGGTCTTGTGACCAATATAGCGGTTATTGTCGTTCGGGAATTACAGAGGTTTTCTGGATTCCCGCCTTCGCGGGAATGACAAATTTTTTTGTACTTCATAAATCTGAGAATTGCTATATTTGTTGTTCGGTCTTGTGACCAATATAGCGGTTATTGTCCGAATTACAGAGGTTTTCTGGATTCCCGCCTGCGCGGGAATGACAGATTTTTTTGTACTTCACAACTATGACAATCGCTATAACGCATAACTAACAACCAATAACGAATAACCAATCACAATATCGATGAAAATCCCCAAGACAGTTCTTAGCCAGTTTGCCGGTAGTCTTTCCTTTGTCAGTGGAGCCCGTCCACCGTGGTTCCTGGTGGTGGCTGCCGGAATTACCGCGATCGCCATTTCCTGCCCCCTGATTTATCTATTTGTTCGGGCTGGGGGCGCCGGATTGGATCAAGTGTGGCTGATGCTTTCCCGTCCGCGAACTTTGGCAGTCTTACGAGACAGTGCCGGGTTGGCAGGGGTGGTGACGATATTTTCTGCATTGATTTCCCTGCCTTTAGCCTTTTTAACGGAAAGAACCGATTTACCAGGCCGAAAATTTTGGGCGATCGCCACCACTTTACCCCTAGCGGTTCCCAGTTATGTGGGCAGTTTTGCCATCATTGCCTCTTTTGGCACTAAAGGCAGTTGGTTGCAACTGCTGCTAGAACCATTTGGGGTGCAAGAGTTGCCGTCAATATACGGTTGGCCCGGGGCGATTTTGTCCCTAACCTTATTTACATATCCTTATTTACTAATTAGCATTCGGTCTGGGTTACAAGGCATTGACCCTTCCTTAGAAGAAGCCTCGCGAAATCTGGGACAGAATAGCTGGTCAACGTTTTGGCGGGTTACATTTCCCCAACTGCGCCCTTCCCTGGTGGCTGGGGGCTTGTTAGTGGCTTTATATTCTTTGCGAGATTTTGGCACCCCAAGCTTGATGCAGTTTGACTCGTTCACCCGCGTCATTTTCATTCAATATAAAAGCAGTTTTAACCGCAACTCTGCCGCTGTCTTGGCTTTAGTCCTAGTGGCTTTGGTGTGGTTAATTTTATGGTTGGAATATCGGGCCAGAACTGGGGCGGCTTATTACAGTAGCCACTCAGGGGTGGGGCGTCCCCAGGGTCAACTCCAGCAAGTGTCTTTGGGTCTGTGGAAATGGCCAGCGATCGCCTTTTGTAGCCTAATTACCTTCCTGGGGTTAGTGCTACCTATTGCCATATCCGGGCTCTGGCTGTGGCGCGGACTCAATGCCGGGAATATGCCTCCCAATTTTTTCCCTGCGGCGGGAAACTCTTTGCTGGCGGCAAGCTTGGCGGCGATCGCTGCCACCTTATTTGCCTTACCCGTAGCCATTTTATCGGTAAGGTTTCCAGGGGCTTTGGCGATTTTAATTGAACGTTGTACCTATATTGGCTTTGGCTTACCGGGCATCGTCGTCGCCTTATCCCTAGTCTTTCTCGGTGCCAAATATCTACCGGGTTTATATCAAACTTTGCCTATGTTAATCTTTGCTTATTTAATTTTATTTTTACCGCAATCCGTAGGGACGATTCGCAGTAGCTTATTACAAATTAACCCTGGACTAGAAGAGTCGGCCCGGATTTTGGGGCGCAGTCCTTGGCAGACCATTCAAGAAATTACCATTCCCTTGGTCAGTCCGGGAGTTGTCGGGGGTGGGTTATTAGTGTTTCTCACCGCCATTAAAGAACTGCCCGCCACTATGTTATTAGCGCCGATTGGTTTTCGCACCTTAGCCACGGAAATTTGGAATGCCACCGAGGATGTCGCCTTTGCGGATGCCGCCGCCGCATCCTTAAGTTTGCTAATGGTTTCCACTGTTTCTACTTTGGTACTTTTAAAACAGAAAAAATAAGTTTGTTGGTTGTTGGTTGTTCTTTGTTCTTTGTTCTTTGTTGGTTGTTCTTTGTTCTTTGTTCTTTGTTGGTTGTTCTTTGTTGGTTGTTTGGCTGGATAAAATAACTATGAACCATCAACCATCAACCAACAACAAACAACCATCAACCAACAACCATCAACCATCAACCAACAACCATCAACCATCAACCATCAACCATCAACCACCAACCACCAACCACCAACCAACAACCAACAACAAACAACAAACAACAAACAACAAACAACAAACAACAAACAACAAACAACTATTAACTATTAAAAAAATGACTGAATCTACGATTCTTTGCCTAAACGGAATTAAAAAACAATTTCCTAACTCAAATACGGCAGCAGTTGCCGATATTTCCCTGGAGGTAAAACGGGGAGAAATTATCTCTTTACTCGGCCCGTCCGGTTGTGGCAAAACTACTCTATTACGACTGATTGCCGGGTTTGAACGTCCCGATGCCGGGGCGATCGCCATTGCGGGGCAAACCGTCGCCAGTGAAGGGGTCTGGGTCAACCCAGAAAATCGTCATTTAGGCATGGTGTTCCAAGAATATGCTTTATTTCCCCATTTAACTGTGGCGGATAATATTGCCTTTGGATTGCAAAAGCGTCGGGGGGAAAAATTCTCTCTTAAAGTTTGGCAAAAATCTGTCACCGATGCCAAACCTATTCGGAATCGCGTCAAAGAATTACTGGAATTAGTCGGATTACAAGGACTCGATCGCCGTTATCCCCACGAATTATCGGGAGGACAACGGCAACGGGTGGCTTTAGCGAGGGCATTAGCCCCCAGTCCCGAAATTGTCTTGTTGGATGAACCGTTAAGTAATTTGGATTTGCAAGTGCGTTTATACTTGCGCGAAGAAGTGCGTAAGATTCTGAAAAATACTGGGACGACGGCGATTTTTGTCACCCACGATCGCGAGGAAGCTTTGGTTATTTCTGACCGAGTGGCGGTGCTGCGGTCTGGGGCGATCGAACAAATCGGCACCCCAGAAGAAATTTATCAAGCACCGACTTCTCGGTTTGTGGCTGGATTTGTCACCGAAGCCAATTTTTTAACCGCCCGACGGATTGGTCAAAAGTGGGAAACTGAAGTGGGTTGTTTTGAGATTTTAGACTCAGGTTTAGACTCGGCGATCGATTCACAATTACTCAGTGATGGGGATATGGCTGAGTTGATGATTCGGGAAGAAGATATTATGCTGCACCCGAATGAAAAAGCGCCAGTGGTGATTTGCGATCGGCAATTTTTAGGCAGAGAACACCGCTACTGTTTAATCACCCCTTCCGGTCAAGAAATTCATGCCCGGACAGGGGTCAATTCCTTATTGCCCATCGGGACGCGAGTCTCTGTCGGCGCCGTCACGGAAGCCTTACGGATTTATCCTACGCAAAGATAACCCCAGCCAATCAGCAATTTTCTCGTTCCCAGGCTCTGCCTGGGAATGCCAGTTGAGAGGCTCTGCCTCGCGATCGCAGTTACCACGATTAAGCCACGAGGCAGAGCCTCGATATTAGCATTCCCAGGCAGAGCCTGGGAACGAGATTGAAGCACAATTCCTTATTGCCCGTGGGTACGCGAGTCTCTGTCGGCGCCGTCACGGAAGCCTTACGGATTTATCCCACGCAAAGATAATCGTTATTTTCTCGTTCCCAGGCAGTCGCGATGAACTGCGTACACCGCCAACCATGAAAATGTGGTACATTCCACTTATGGCTGACACAAAGGTTGTGGCTCAATGGCGCAGTTCTAGCCCGACAGGCAGTCTAACCTGGATACTTTAAGGCATCGCCTACTGTCGCGACCATTGTTTTATGACAATGGTCAGCACGCAAGTCAGAATCTCATACATAAGGTATCCGCGTCAGTCTCTATATATATCTACCTTGTAACTCTTGTAACTAATAATGATTGTGAGGTGCGTATGCAGGTCGTATATACCCACTGCGCCGGACTCGACGTTCATAAAAAAACAGTAGTGGCCTGTGTCATTACTCCCAATGGCTCTGGGGGTTGGCATAAAGAAATTCGCACTTTCAGCACCATGACCGCTCAGTTGTTGAGCTTATCTGATTGGTTACTTAGTTTAAATTGCTCTCATGTAGCAATGGAGAGTACCGGCGAATATTGGCGACCCGTCTTTAATATCCTAGAAGCTAACTTTGAAGTGATCTTAGTCAACGCTCGTCACATTAAAGCCGTCCCGGGTCGCAAAACTGACATCAAAGATGCCCAATGGATTGCCGAACTACTACAGCACGGTTTACTCCGAGCTAGTTTCATCCCTCCTATAGCACAAAGGGATTTAAGGGACTTGACTCGTCATCGCAGCAACTTTATTCGCGAACGAGTCAACCTCGTCAATCGCATTCAAAAAGTTCTCGAAGCGGCTAACATCAAACTGGCTTCAGTTGCTTCTGATGTTATGGGGGTTTCTGGACGCGCTATGCTCGATGCGATTGTGCAGGGAAAGGCCAGTCCTGAAGTCATGGCTTCCTTCGCCAGAGGAAGAATGCGTGACAAGCATGAACAGCTTATACTTGCTCTCGAAGGACGAGTGAGACCGCATCAGCGCTTTATTCTAGCTGAACTCCTTTGTCAGATTGACAGCATCGATGCTACTCTGGAACGTTTTAACCACCAGATTTCTGAGTTTTGCCGCCCTTTTGAAGCGGCTGTAGCACTTCTGGACACTATTCCCGGTATTGCACGCCAAACTGCCGAGATTATTGTTGCGGAAATCGGCACCGACATGAGCCGTTTTCCTAGTGCGGCTCATCTAGCAGCTTGGGCTGGACTGGCTCCTGGTAATTGTGAAAGTGCCGGTAAACAACTTTCTACCACTAGCCGCAAAGGCAACCGGGTACTCCGAACGATTTTGGTACAAGCCGCTCATGCTCTGGCTCGAACTAAAACCTATCTCGCGGCTCAATTTAGTCGGCTCTCGGCGCGACGAGGTAAAAAGCGAGCTGCTATCGCCGTAGCCCATTCCATTCTTGTAATTGCTTACCATTTGATTCAACGCCAAGAACCTTACCGGGATCTTGGCGCTAATTATTTTGACCAACAGCGTCCTGAAGCTACCAAAAAACGTTTAGTTAAACGCTTAGAAAAACTGGGCTATCAAGTCTCTTTGGAAGAGAGTATCACCTGCTGATTAAATCTAATACTCTCTATTTTTCTTCAATATTTGTTCAGGCTGTCTCTGGTTTCAGGTGCAGTTACTTAACTGTTTTGGCTAGTTTTTGGCGGGTATTTTCAAGTCAGAGCCTGGGAATGCCAGTTTTTCTCGTTCCCAGGCTCTGCCTGGGAACGAGATTGATCAATAACCAATCAGCGATCGCTGTCCAGTTATCAAGGGTGAAAATTACACCGCGATCGCGATCGCCACGGTATAGATGGCGATCGCGATCGCGGTGATTGTTATGTGGTGACTTTTTTTGTCTCATCCCTGAGCTAGTTTATACTTAATGGAGAATGCTTTCTGCCGCCATTGTTGGCTTTTTCGCTATACCAGGGACATGATGGAGCGATCGATCTAATGGAATACTACCCAATCTAAGTTAAATTTAGATGGCTCAAGCAACTAGGTAAACAAGTAAACATCACGTCAATCAGTAAATTATGATCACTTCCTTGGAATATCCTACTGGTCCCGTTGCGATCGAGTCGCCATTTTATGTTCCTCGTCCCCCCGTGGAAGAGGAAGCCTATCAAGAAATTACTAAACCGGGCTGCTTAATTAGAATTAAAGCCCCAAAAGAAATGGGGAAATCTTCCTTAATGTTGCGGATTAACCACCATGCCAAAAGCTTAGGCTACTACACCGCTACGGTAGACTTGCAAAAAATTGATACCGCTGATTTCCAGAATATAGATCGATTTCTGCGAGTGTTTTGCACGCAAATTAGCTATGCCTTAAATCTTAAACCCAACTTAGATGATTATTGGGATGAAGACCTGGGGAGTAAAGTCAACTGCACCCTTTATTTTCAGTGGTATTTGCTGGACGCGATTCAGCGTCCCTTGGTTTTATGTATTAATGAGTTATCGCTGATTTTTGAATATCCCCAATTAGCCCAAGAGTTTTTGCCTTTGTTGCGATCGTGGTTTGAGGAGGCGAAACAGGTGCAGGCTTGGAGTAAACTGCGCTTAGTGGTGGTTTACTCGACAGAAGTTTATGTGCCACTGAAAATTAATCAATCTCCTTTTAATATTGGCTTACCCCTGACTTTACCAGAATTTAACCGTGGACAAGTGCAGCATTTAGCCCGATTACATGACCTCCCTTGGGACGAGAGAAAAAGCGAGAAATTAATGGCAATGGTGGGGGGACATCCGCTGTTAATTCGGTTGGCATTGTATCATTTATGTCATAATTCAGAATTTAGTTTAGAGCAATTCTTAGCAACAGCGGCAACGGATACCGGAATTTATCGCGATCATTTGCGGCGGCATTTAGCAACTTTACAAGCGGATGAGCAACTTGCCACGGTTTTTCAGCAAATTATCAACGGAAATTACTCAGGCAATCACTCAGCTAATTACTCAGAAAATGTTAATCCGATTCTGATTTATAAATTAGAAAGTTTAGGCTCGATCAAATTTGTGCAAGGAGAACTAAGAGTTCGCTGTGATTTATACAGAATCTATTTGGGTAGATTCTTAAATGATAGCAATTTGGTGGATATTTCTACACAAAATCAAATTTTGCGCGATCGCCTCTTGAAATTAGAAAAAGCCAAACAAGAGTTGGAACAACTCTCCCATATCGACCCCCTAACCCAAGTAGCAAATAGGCGATATTTTCAAGAATACTTAGACCACCAATGGCAAAAACTAGCCGCCACGGAAAAGCCATTGTCGATTATTTTCTGTGATTTAGATAATTTCAAATTATATAATGATTTGTCAGGACATCAATTGGGAGACAATTGTTTAAAGCAAATTGCTAATATTTTAGGCAAAAGTATTGCTACAAAAGATAATTTAGTCGCTCGTTATGGTGGAGATGAGTTTGTCATAATTTTACCGGATACTGATGCCAAAACAGCGTTAAAAATTGCCCATATTGTGAGAAAAAATATTGAAAATTTAAAGATAATGATTTGGCAAACTACCCCAGCAGAAAATATCCCGCGAACTCAAGTAACCGTCAGTTTAGGGGTAGCCACGACTATTCCGGATGCCAGTAATTTTGCGGATATTTTAATCGCCGCTGCGGATCGAGCCCTGTATGATTGCAAGAAGGCTGGACGCAATTGTGTTTCCCTGAGTAAAATTCTCAATTTTGGGGCAGAAATGAATGGGGATATTTATAATGAATAGCCCCATTCATTAATTATTTCTTAATTAATCCTCACTGAGAATCTTGGGCACTTTGAAAAAGTCCCCATCTACTTCTGGGGCGATCGCCAGAATTGACTCTCGATCGCTAAAGGGTTGCAATTCATCCAGACGGGTGATATTTGTCACCTCGATCGCCCTGGTGGTTGGTTTGACTTTACTGGTATCCAGTTCACTCAACTGTTCAAAATAATCTAAAATACTGCCAAGCTGAGTAGTAAACTCGGCTTCTTCCTGTTCTGTGAGTTCTAAACGAGCCAAATGAGCTACTTTATGAACTTGTTCGCGAGAAATCATCGTTTCAAGTTAATTGTGGTTTTAAGTTAATCGTCAATTGTTAACGGTCAATTATCCGCATTCGCTGTTAGCAAAATAGAAAAGCCTAGACTTGCGGTAATTTCACCCAGCTTAAAAAAAGATATCCATCTTAGAACGTCCGGTAATCTTCAGCCAGTTTTGCGCTTCGATGTAGTTATTTGGCGCCTGACGAATCGCTTGTTTCCAGTATTCCGCCGCCTTATCATACATCGATTCTGATTCTTCTTCGTTTCCGGCAGCTTTCGCTTTTTCTCCTTTGTAGTGATAAATCACCGCAATGTTATTTAAAGCTTGGGGCATCCGGGGATTTAAGTCGATCGCTTTTTGATAGTTTTCCAAAGCTAGATCGTGTTCCCCATTGCTGGCGTGAATCAAGGCGATATTGTAGAGAATGTAACTGCGATCGTTATCATCCGGCTCCAGCTTCAGGGCTTCATAGTAATTTTCTAAGGCTTCCGCGTATTCGCCATCCGCTTGAGCGGACATTCCATCGCGATAATAGGCGAAAGCTTCTTTCGACTGTTTACTGGTCGGCAGAATCTTTAAAATGATATCCGCCATGACCGTGAAGCTTTTATCGATGAAGTTATCGTTTCGTTGAGTTCTTGGCATTTTATTGGCTCTTGGAGTTATGACTAACCGGGGCAAAGGTTATTTGTTAATCTATTGTAAACCTAGATGCGATCGCCTGAATCAAATATTTCTTATTTGTTGTTTGTTATTTGTTGTTTGTTATTTGTTCTTTGTTGTTTGTTGTTTGTTGTTGGTTCTTTGTTGTTGGGTGAGAAAGCAGGGGGGCAGAGGAGCAGAGGAGCTTCTGGTGCAGGGGCCGCCATCGGTGTAGGGTGTAGGGTGTAGGGTGTAGGGAATAATTAACAATTATCAATTGATAATTGACAATTAAACAGAATTATCAATTATCAACTATCAACTATCAACTATCAACTGTCAATTATCAATTATCAATTACACCCCAACCACCAACCAACAACAAAGAACCAACAACAAACAACAAATAACAAATAACAACTCTGTATGTGATAATTTACTTGTAAGATTATTTTGTGTCTTGGATCACAATTAAGCAAACAAACCATCGCTGGGAAGCGGAGTTGATGCAGCAATTACTGGCGGCGCATCAAATCCCTAGTCGAATTCTGGATTTGGGAATTGCACCCTGTTTGGGGAGTGGTTCTCCAGCCGCCTTACAAGTGCGGTCAGTGGATCGTTGGACTGCATTACTTTTACTCAGTCCCTTAGAGGACGAGTTAAGTGAATGATCGGAGTAAGAATTTAATCCAAGATTTGCTTAACATCTTAGGATAATAAGGTACAATACCCCAAAAGATTCGCAACTCAATAATGAATATACGGTCAAACCCCAGACCATGCCCAATTTTTCTGACGACATAGTAAGAAAGTCGGATTCATGGTAAAATCAAATCATGCCTTACAAAGCTTTCCGAACCAAACTAAAACTCAATGACCGTCAAGCTACCTTGATGGCCAAACACGCGGGTTATGCTCGGGTCGTGTTTAATTGGGGATTACACTTATGGAGGTCAGCTTATGAAGAGGGACTCAAGCCTAATATCAACTCCATTAAAAAGGTTTTTACGAATTATGTGAAACCTCAATATCCTTGGATGTCCGAATTGTCTTCTAAAGTTTATCAATATGCCTTCATTAATCTAGGGGATGCCTTTAAGCGCTTCTTCAAGGGAATAAGCAGTTATCCTAAATTTAAGAAGAAAGGCCACCATGATAGTTTTACGCTTGACAATTCCGGAAAGCCATTCAAGTTGTCAGGAACTCGCCATAAGCTGCCTTTTGTGGGCTGGGTTTCTACATTTGAGGGTCTACCCGAAAGTTGGGTTAAGAAAGTCACTATAACGCGCCAAGCAGGTGACTGGTATATTAGCTTTTTCGTAGAAATCACGCCAGAAATTACACCGAAATATCGAGAGAAAATCGGGGTCGATCTGGGAATTAACAATTTGGCGACTTGCTCCGATGGGACAAATTTTTCTAATCCCAAAGCATATAAATCAGCCGCCAAAAAACTAGCTCGATTACAACGTCATTTAAGTCGCAAAGCCAAAGGCTCGAAAAATTGGGCCAAATGTCTCTTAAAAGTTCAAAAGCTACATCAAAGAGTAGCAAACATTCGCCGTGACACCATTCATAAAATCACTACTTTTTTGGCTAAAAACCACAGCCAAGTAGTCATTGAAGATTTGAATGTGTCAGGTATGCTGAAAAATCATTGTTTGGCGGGTTCTATCGCTGATGCTTCATTTTATGAGTTCCGTCGGCAACTAGGTTACAAGGCAGAACGTTATGGTTCAAAGTTGATTATTGCCGATAGATTTTATCCATCCAGTCAACTGTGTTCTAACTGTGGCCATCGTCAAAAAATGCCCCTAGTCCGTCGGACTTTTGAATGTCCAAACTGTGGCCTGAAGATTGATAGAGATTTGAATGCCAGTATAAATTTAGAAAAATCGCCTGGTTCAGACGATTACACTTGTGGACGGGGTGCTGCCGACAGTCCCGGACGAAGCAAGAAATAAACATCAAGATCCGGCTATGTCCGGTTTTGTTTAAGTTTTATAGAGCAGTAACTTCCTGTAACTGAATTGGGCAGATATTGCGTTGTGGAAATTTAATTATATAGAACACTCATTACGGAAAATCGATCCATTCAGGGGCGAATCGCCTGACGGACGCGATCGCCCGATCAATCATTGAATGGTGGTATTCCAGAAGCATCGCCCAAAACTAAAATGCTAAAAGAAAAAAGGATTCATTGTTTTTATGTCTTTATTTGACTGGTTTGCGAATCGAAGAAAAACAGGGTCAATGGCCCAAGAACGGCAAGAACGGGATATTGCCGAAGGACTCTGGACAAAATGTCCTGAGTGTGGCGCCTTAACCTACACCAAAGACCTTCTGGGAAATCAACTGGTCTGTTTAGAATGCGGACATCATCTGCGGGTAGATAGCGATGAACGGATCCGTCAACTGATTGATGCCAAAACTTGGATGCCAATGGATGAACACCTGGCACCCGTGGATGCTCTGAAGTTTCGCGATCGCAAACCATACAGCGATCGCCTGCGCGAATACCAAGAAAAAACCGGGTTTGCCGACGCCGTGCAAACTGGACTGGGTAAAATGGATGGTCTGCCCGTCGCATTAGGAGTCATGGACTTTCAGTTCATGGGGGGCAGCATGGGTTCCGTAGTCGGGGAAAAACTCACTCGTTTAGCGGAAAAAGCCACCCGCGAACGCTTGCCCTTAGTAATTATCTGTGCCTCTGGGGGCGCCCGGATGCAAGAAGGAATGCTCAGTCTGATGCAAATGGCGAAAATTTCTGCCGCCCTGGAACGCCATCGCGAAGCTAGATTACTATATATTCCCGTATTAACTCATCCCACCACTGGGGGAGTCACCGCCAGTTTCGCCATGTTAGGGGATTTAATTATCTCCGAACCCAAAGCCACCATTGGCTTTGCCGGACGGCGAGTGATCGAACAAACCTTACGAGAAAAATTACCCGAAGAATTTCAAACAGCGGAAGATTTGCAGTCTCATGGCTTTGTGGACTTGATTGTCCCGCGCACCCAGCTTAAGAAAACTTTAGCGCAACTCATTTGCTTACATCAGCCTCAGACTCCCTTATCTCACCGACTCTCATTACCTCAACTGGAGTTAAGTCATACGCTGTCTGACTCAGTTCTCACTTCTGCGGCGATCGCTACTGAAGCGAAACCCTAGCAAAGTGGCTGCTATCGAGGGTCGGGGCAGTCGATCGATTGCCCCGACCAACTATGGAGCGATCGCCCGTTCGATCGCCCGTTCGATGGCCAAAATTGCGTCAGTTCTCAGAAATCAGACATTCTCAGGGATTGGCAACTGCCCAAGTGACATATATTCTCTCAAAGATATTTTGGGAAAAATCCCGTGCAGTGGCATGATATTGATATTGGATGAGAGCAATCACCAATTGCGGAAACCGATTGTGATGGGTTTTGCTTCCTTATCGATTGCAGACAGACTATCTTCCTGTGAAGCAAGTCATTTGTTTGCTTGAGCAAACGTCACATCACAATTTCCGGCTCACTTTGTTAATCCTGCCAAAAACGTTGATCTTGAGGAAAACTATGGTAAAAAGATGTATCATGCTGGCTGTTGCCACGGTATTTTTCGCTTTTCAAGTGTTTGTCAATAGCGCTGCTGCGATTGAACTGTCTACCGAAGTGCGGACTTTGCCTCTGAATGCGACCGGGGATACGGTTGTTGTCACCGAAAAAGAAGTTGAGAAAGGCAAACGTCTATTTAATAATGTCTGCTCTCAATGCCATGGTGAAGGAATTACCAAGACCGACTTCAACGTGGGTCTCGATCTTGAATCTTTGGCCCTAGCGACCCCCCCGCGCAATAATATTGAATCGTTGATCGATTATATGAAAAATCCCACCAGCTATGATGGGGAGTATGATATTTCTGAAATCCACCCCAGCATGAAAAGTTCGGATATTTTCGCGGAAATGAGAAATCTGACTGAAGATGACCTCTATGCGATCGCCAGTTTCATGCTTGTAGAACCCAAAGTCAACGTCAAGTGGGGCGGTGGTAAAACCGTGCGTTAATTAACCCGGTTATGCGGAGATTCCGCAACTGGTTATGGGTAATTGTTAATGGCCGATGAGGGATTAAAAATTTTTACCTCTGGGGAAAATGGTTGATTCTTTATGGTGATTAATAATTACCCAATTCTACCCAATTCACCGATAAAAATAGGACTTACGCAAATCTAGGATTTAATTACTATATATATTGCATGGTGGGCAATGCCCACCCTACATATAGATTAGCTGCGTAAGTCCTGAAAAACTCATTACAGATTTGCAAGTAATAAAAAATGTGGCGTCTATATCAGTCTTTCTTCATGCGTAATTTTTTGATTCTTTTGGTAGCGATTTTAGGGGTAATGATTTGGATTCAACCCGCCCAGGCTGACTCGATTGAACCTTATCTGCGGCGATATTTACAAGTTACTGAACCTATACCCCTGAAAGTCAATGAACAAGGAGAAACTCGATTATTTTCTCCTAACCAACTTTCCGAAGGCAAAAGTCTGTTTTTAGAAAATTGTATGAATTGCCATGTGGGGGGTTCTAATTTACCTGTTCCCTCGGTGACATTATCAATGGAAAACCTCAAAGGGGCAACCCCTCCACGGGATAATATCAATGCTTTAGTCGCCTATTTACGCCATCCGACTACTTACGATGGCATTGGGGAAAACTTCTGGTGTCGGGAAGTACCAGACACTTGGCTGTCTACAGAAAAATTGGAAAATTTATCGGCTTTTCTGCTCCGTTCCGCCGAAAAAGCTCCCGGATGGGGTTCTGACACTTTTGGCCTCTAAATTTCCGATTCTGGGAAATCCGATCTAAATCTGATTCAGACTTATTTTAAGTTAATTCACCAAAATGCTTAATTGGTGAATTTTTTATTGCTGAATTTTTTTCTGCCTTTGCTATCCGTCAATTAGGATGATCCGGCATGGGTTTTGATTAATAATTCCGCTTGGCTGGAAAAGCGCACACAGTTGCGTCCATCATGTTTGGCTTGATAAAGGGCTAAGTCCGCTTGATGCAATAGATCGTGGGGGGTAAAAGCATGAGCATCACTGGCGATCGCCCCTCCCAGACTAATCGTAATCGCAAGCTGTAAATCCGCCGAAACTTTAAACGGATAATCCGCGATCGCCTTGCGTAAAGATTCCCCATAATCTAGAACATTTTTGGGGTGAATTCCCTGGGTCACACAAACAATTTCTTCGCCTCCGTAACGATATACAGAACTATTAGGACGGACATTTGCCTGTAATCTTTGGGCTAAAAATTTTAACACATAGTCGCCTATTTTGTGGCCATAATTGTCATTTACTCGCTTAAAATAATCCACGTCCATCATAAAAATACAAATATATCGATAGTGAATTTGATAACCATCTCTTTTTCCCACTTGTGCTAACAAATGAGGTAAACTTTGATCCAAGGCGCGACGGTTGAGTAACCCAGTCATGGCATCAGTCATGGATAAAGATTGTAACAGTTCATTCCTAACGTTTAGCTGTTTGTTAACCAGGTTTAATTTCTCATTCGTTGCCTTTAATTGCCGATTTAACCGAGAGATTCTTAATCCAGCACGCACCCGGGCTTTAAGTTCATTGATATCGATGGGTTTACAGAGAAACTCATCAGCCCCGCTATCGAGTCCGGTGACGCGATCGCTCACTTCCTCCCGTCCCGTTAACAAAATAAAAAATGTTCCGTCTAACTGAGGGTCTGCCTTAATTTTTTGGCAAACCTCTAACCCATTTAATAAAGGCATCATCCAATCACAAATAATCAAATCAGGATCGAATTTTTGGGCAATGACTATGCCTTCTTGTCCATTGTTGGCGACTTGGACTTGGTATTGTTCATCCTCCAATTTTTTTTTTAAAATAAGTCGAGTCGTTAACTCGTCATCAATAATGAGAATTTTGCAGATTTGCCCTGAATCTTGATTCGGTAGCATATTGATAGTCACGATTAAATCCAGACATTAAACGTAAAAAATAAACACAAGACGATCGATTATCCCTTTGATCGATCGAAAAACGATCGGTTTTCTAGAAATTTTCAGCTTTATCTATATTTATAACAGCTACTCAGCCCAATGACTGTGTAAAGAATGCCCTCAGCGATTCCCTGCGGAACGCTATGGGACTCTTTACGGGATCCGATGCGCGATCGCCCAGACTCTCCCATTGCGCCATGATTTTCCCCCATTGGTTACTGCCGCCGATTCTGTAGTTGTTGTGTGAGTTGTTTTTGTGGTAGCCTATTGCCCGTCAGGAGTCGAAAAGAATTTGTGATTCGCGAAATCGCCTACTTGCCAGCAGTCCGATCCTCAAAATCGTGTCCTGGGCAACGGATGATTCAGCCTTCCCGGGGATCCCAAAGAGTTACGCCAAAAACTTGCTGGAGATACTCAGAAGATTTTAATCACGGGTCTAAGTTGTTGTCACCCTGACGATATACAATACGATTTGACAGATTTGTCTGTATTTATGAAGAGGAGAGCCACTTTGAAGAAACTATTATCAATTTTCTTGGTTGCGATCGCCGTCCTGACTGTAGCGTTCGTTCCTGCTGCCCAAGCTGCTGACACTGCCGCTGGCGCGAAAGTCTTTACCGCCAACTGCACCGCTTGCCACATGGGTGGGAACAACGTGGTCATGGCCCCCAAAACCCTGAAAAAAGATGCCTTGGAAAAGTACGGAATGTACTCCAAAGAAGCCATCATTACCCAGGTGACAAAAGGTAAAGGCGCCATGCCTGCATTTGCTGGTCGTTTGAGCGATACCGATCTCGAAAACGTCGCCGCCTACGTCCTCGCACAAGCTGATAAAGGCTGGTAAACTTAAAAAAACTCGGCGTCGCCATCACTCAAATTCTTTGAGCGGCTACTGCCTCAATGAATAAATCTGGAGAACACCTCTAGACTCTTCACCGAGTCTAGAGGTGTTTTTATGACCGCAAATCGCCGATCTTCCTCCGGTCACAGGAAAGGAATTCACATTAGCGCCAGCAAGACATCCGAGAATCAAATAGGTTATTGTAGGCAAAAAGCTTTCAGTAAAGAGGAAAAACCGCCGTGGTTCCCCTAAGAGATGAAAATCCAACAACTATTACGCCGTATATAACCTACGCAATAATTATCATCAATATATTGGTGTTTATTTTAGAACTGAGCTTACAACAGCAGGGTCAGTTAGAAGAATTTTTCCAAACCTGGGCAATGGTGCCGCAAGAGTTGACCGCCAAACCTGATGCGGAGTGGATTACTTTATTTTCTTCTCAATTTCTCCACGGGGGCTGGCTGCACCTCGGCGGAAATATGCTGTTTTTGTGGATTTTTGGCAATAATGTCGAAGATTGTTTGGGTCATATTAAATATTTGCTATTTTATTTAGCTTGTGGTGCTTTGGCCGCATTAGCCCACTGGTTTTTTTCGATGGATTCTGCGATTCCTTCTTTGGGTGCTTCGGGGGCGATCGCTGGCGTGATGGGTGCTTATATTATCAGATATCCTAAAGCCAAAATTGTCACCCTAATTCCGTTATATTTTATCTTTACAACCGTCAGAATTCCTGCTTTTTTATTCCTGGGTATTTGGTTTATTCAACAAGCTTTTTATAGCATTGCCAGCTTGCCTCAAACCAGCATTAGCGTCCCAGGAGGTGTGGCTTACTGGGCTCATGCCGGTGGCTTTATTTTTGGGGCTATCTTAGGCCCTTTGATGGGTTTATTCCGCGATGATAAATGAACTATAGTCATTTCTAATTAAAGATGCACTCATTTGGGGCGCAAGCCGAAGCGCCCCTACAATATCTATCTGCTGATTTGGCATCTGTAGCGCCCCTACAATATATTTTGATTTACTGTAGGGGCGCTTCGGCTTGCGCCCCTAGCAATGCTTGCGCCCCTAGATAGTTTTATTAATCTTAATTGAAATAAGTATAAGCTGAAAGTGAAATCGGTAATTAAATCGGTGAGCAAATAAGCAAAAATTGAGGCTAATCTCTCAATTATTACATAGCTGTAAACGAATGCTGGTGAGCATTGTCTAATCCAAGGTTCTACGGAGCAAAATCCCTTGAATGCCTCTCTGGATGACGCTGCCAGCTATTTTTGGGTTGGGATATAATCATCAACAAGAATTACCAGAAAGTGGGGAACCGAAAATGTCAGTAGAACTCACTGCCCAGACTTGCCCCGAAACCGTCGTGGAGCCGGACTGGGAACCCCCCATGCCCCCGACGGACTTGATTTTTGATGATGGAGAACCCTTGGAGACTAACCGCCACCGCATTGCCATGAACGTCCTGATCCGGTCATTGCAACAAGCTTGGAGCGATCGCAATGATTTCTATACGGGCGGCAATATGTTTATTTACTACAGCAGCGAACAAGTTAGAAACAAAGATTTTCGCGGCCCTGATTTCTTTGCGGTCTTAGATGTAGATGGCACAAAGGAACGACAGGGTTGGGTGATCTGGTTTGAAGGGGGTCGCTACCCAGATGTAATTGTCGAGTTCATGTCCCCCAGTACCGCGAGAGTAGATCGAGGAATCAAAAAGGATATTTATCAGCAGGTTTTCCGCACCCCTGATTATTTTGTCTTTGACCCGTTTGAGCCAAATTCCTTACAGGGATGGCATTTGCAAGGTTCCCAGGGTTATCAGACCTTGGTGCCAAATGACCGAGGTTGGCTCTGGTGTGAGAGTTTAGGCTTTTGGCTGGGAACTTGGTCGGGAACTATCGACCGAGAGCAAGCCGTTTGGTTACGGTTTTACGATACCGAGGGCAATTTGGTGTTGCTACCGGAAGAGGCAGAACACCTTCATGCTGAGGCAGAACGCCAAAACGCTGAGGCAGAACGCCAAAACGCTGAGGCAGAACGCCAAAACGCTGAGGCAGAACGCCAAAACGCTGAGGAGGAACGCCAAAAGGCTGAGGAGGAACGCCAAAAGGCGGAACAAGCTCAACAACTAGCTGAGGAGGAACGCCAAAAGGCGGAACAAGCTCAACAACTAGCTGAGGAGGAACGCCAAAAGGCGGAACAAGCTCAACAACTAGCTGAGGAGGAACGCCAACGGGCAGAACGTCTCGCGGAACGGTTGCGGGCGATCGGGCTAGATCCCGATAACCTTTAAGGGAATTAGAAACCGGGTTTCCGATCCAAATATGACGGTTAATTTGCCAAAATTGTCGCAGAAACCCGGTTTATTTTTTGGTTAGAGATAGGGGCGATCGCTTTCCCAAACCGCCCATCAATTGCCCAAAAAAAAGAAACAGGGTTTTTTTTAAAAAAACCCTGTTTCTATAGGAGATTATAGCAGGACTTACGCATAAACGCTATTCGTAGGGTGTTGTTCCGAGTGGTAACGCACCAATACCTCATATATAGAGTCGTTGCGTAAGTCCTATATAGGTGCGATCGCGGTTATCGGAGAAATTAAGGCGCTACTATATAACAGCGATAATGAAGATAATTAGACTAAAATCATTGTCAAATATTCTGGAAAGAGTCGTCAATTATGCAGCGGGAAGAAGTATTGCGAATTTTGGGACAACACCAACAGGTATTAAAAGATTTTGGCGTCAAGTCCCTGGCGATATTTGGCTCTGTCGCTAGGGATGAAGCCAGACCAGATAGTGATGTGGATATTTTAGTAGAATTTGACGTGCCGGTGACATTTGACCTTTATATGGATGTGAAATTTTATCTAGAAGATCGTCTAGGGACGCGGGTAGATTTGGTGAGTGGACTAATGCTGAAACCCCTAATTCGATCTACAGTAGAACAGGAGGCAATTTATGTCTCGTAGTATTCGTTTGTATTTAGAAGATATTCTCACTTCTGGAGCCAAAGTCAAACGATACACTCAAGGAATGACTTTTGAAGATTTCCAAATTGACGATCGTACTTATGATGCCGTTGTACGGAATTTGCAGATTATCGGAGAAGCGGTTAAAAATATTCCTCAAGAAATGCGATCGAGATATCCAGAAGTTGAGTGGCGCAAAATTGCTGGATTGCGCGATATTTTAGCTCACGCTTACTTTAGCTTAGAAGACGAAACCCTCTGGGATATTGTGGAAACTAAAATAACCCCATTGCTGGAAGTGGTGCAGCGAATTCTAGAGACAGAGTTTGGGGATGAATAAAGGTAGAGAATTTAGAAAATTCCCGCCCGATCGTCAAATAAATATTGACCGAATATTATGAGATGAAGGTTAATCAAGGCAAGAAAACTCCTGAATATGAAGTAAGCGATCGCCTAGCTTGAGAGGAAAATCGCGATTTTTCGCTCTTAATTAGCCATTGATTTGAGAAGCCGTCCAAGCCGGAGGAGCCGCATCAATGGCGGCCAAATCTAAGAGGGTTGGCATATAATCATCAACAAGAATTACCAGAAAGTGGGGAGCCGAAAATGTCAGTAGAACTCACTGCCCAGACTTGCCCGGACACCCCCGTGGAGCCGGACTGGGAACCCCCCATGCCGCCGACGGACTTGATTTTTGATGATGGAGAACCCTTGGAGAGTAACCGCCACCGCATCGCGATGAATGTCCTCATCCGGTCATTGCAACAAGTTTGGCGCGATCGCAATGACTTCTTTACTGGGGGCAATATGTTCGTTTATTACAGTAGCGACCAAGCCATGAACAAAGATTTCCGAGGACCGGATTTCTTTGCGGTATTGGATGTAGATGGCACCAAAGAGCGACAGGGTTGGGTAGTGTGGCTGGAAGCGGGACGCTACCCTGATGTCATTGTGGAGCTAATGTCGCCGAGTACCGCTCGCATAGATAAAGGAAAGAAAAAGGATCTGTATCAGCGGACGTTTCGGACGCCAGATTACTTTGTATTTGACCCGTTTGAAGCCAACGCCTTTCAAGGATGGCATTTGGATGGTTCAGGACGTTATCAGCTTTTACAGCCGAACGATCGCGGATGGCTGTGGTGTGAGACCTTGGGCTTTTGGCTGGGAACCTGGGAAGGAACCATCGACCGAGAGACGGCAGTTTGGTTACGGTTTTACGATACCGAAGGCAATTTGGTGTTGTTACCGGAAGAGGCAGAACGCCTTCATGCTGAACAAGCTCAACAATTCGCGGAACAAGTTCAACAGCTTGCCGAGGCAGAACGCCAAAAAGCGGAACAAGCTCAACAGCTTGCTGAGGCAGAACGCCAAAAAGCGGAACAAGCTCAACAGCTTGCTGAGGCAGAACGCCAAAAAGCCGAACAAGCTCAACAGCTTGCTGAGGCAGAACGCCAAAAAGCTGAGGCAGAACGCCAGCGGGCAGAACGTCTTGCTGAACGGTTGCGGGCGATCGGGCTAGATCCCGATAACCTTTAACAATAAGAGCCGATCGCTCCCGCGAATCGCGCAAACTGGATCCCGAAGGGGCGATCGCACTTTCCCTTCTGCCTCAAAATTGTCCAGAAACAAAGAAACCCGGTTTCTTGTCTGCTCGGCTTGGGCGATCGCCCCAACTTGAGAATTATAGGACTTACGCATAAACGCTATCCGTAGGGTGTTGTTCCGAGCAGTAACGCACCAATACACCATATATAGACTACTTGCGTAAGTCCTAAATTAAATAAGAAGGCGATCGCGATCGGGAAAGTACCTATTCCCAATAGCAGGACTAAGAACTAATAGCAAGAACCTTTGCCAGGGCAATTTGTCGCTCACAATAAGCTGGATTAACTCTATAGTTTCCTTCTTCATCACGGAGAGCTACTGCGGGACACATCTTACATATTGATCTAGCAGAACAATTCGGATTACATCCACTGATAACTAAATTTTCCTGTGCTTGTATATTATAGTAATTTCAATTAAGATTGATATAACTATGTAGGGGCGCAATGCTTGCGCCCCTACAATATATGTTCATTTGCTGTAGGGGCGCAATGCTTGCGCCCCTGATGTTTTATGTCAATCACAATTGAAATTACTATATTAACTAACTGTTGCCAAGCATCAGCGACGGACTCGTGCCGAACAAGCGGAGCTAAAAGCTGCACTTCTAGCCGAAAAACTCCGCGCAATGGGTATTGACCCCGATGCTGAATCGGAGTAATACCATTTACAAAAATTCATCCAACAGTAGGGGCGAAGCATTCCGGCAGATCCCATCCGCTCAAAACATTAACCTATATACCGGAATGCTTCGCCCTCGCGCCCAAAAGTGTTGCATTTTTAATTGGAAACGGTATAACTAGACATATAGCATTAGCCAGTTTAGTTAGGACAATCAACATCAATATCTAGGTAAATCAAAAATTGCGGGCGTTTCGCTCGCCCGCAACCATATATAGCGGGTGAGTCCGCCCGCTCTACTGTACCCAATCTAACCGGGAACTACGGTATTATTAATTCTTAACTGCTATGTTTTTAATTTGTAGGTTGTATAGGTTGACAAGATGTTCTTGTAAATGGAATCTGATTTAATGCTAATATATATGTATCCGGGTCAAAGTTATTACTTTTGGCTTGCTGTTTAAGAGCTTTTGCGTCTGATTCCGACAATTCAGAACCCAGGACAAGATAGTGTGTGTCTGCCTTTGTCTTAGAAGTACAAATTTTAATATTTGGGAAAGAGTAATAGTATTGTTCACCAGCAAGGTTTTCAGGCATATCCTCTAGGCCGGCTCTATCTTTAGATGAAGCGGCAATAACATAGTATGTTGTTTCTGGAGTAGGCATATTCTGAGGATTTTGACTTGATGCAGTTTCAGATGGCTTATTTGTTGGGGATTGCTCAGTTTTGCTGGGATTCAATTTATCCCAGTTAGCGAAAGCTGCGACTCCTAGACTTCCCACAACAGCTATTAGAGCTCCTGCAATTTTTAAAATTGCATATACTTTCCAAGGCATATTAGTTGATTGAGTATCTTTTTCAGACATTTTTATGCTCCACACCCTAATTTTATTTAATCGATAAAATATGTTCATTATAAAAGCAGCAAACTAGCTAGGTAAATATTTAGGATACCCTGCATAGTAAGCGTGTTCTAAATCGGCAATCTCAGGTTTTTTGGTGCAAGCAACAGCATTGTCAGTAGCCCAACTCAGTCCAAACAGAGAATTGAGATTGCTGCTCTTACCAACACCAGTCTTGCCAAAAAATAAAACTGTCAGTTCATCGGGTTTACGCAAGGCTACATCTTTGTTTACTTGTATGACTATTAAAAGCCTATTGTGGATTTTTCGGTGATGTCAAGGCTGAAAAGTACGGAATTTTGTACGATCGCCCAACCGACAAGAAGTACGAAATGTACGAAAAATACGATATAGTATCATCTGTCACATAAAATTTTTTCTGACCTATGGATATTGATGAAGTATTAAAACTGACTGATGACCTAGTTTTTGGTCAGACAGGAATGCACCTGGATTACTTGCAGGAGGAGATTCTTAAGGGAACTTTACAATCTAAAACTTACTCGGAAATTG
Source organism: Oscillatoriales cyanobacterium (assembly GCA_011390955.1). GTDB lineage: Bacteria > Cyanobacteriota > Cyanobacteriia > Cyanobacteriales > Laspinemataceae > Planktothricoides. Next base: position 89,182 of record JAABRM010000026.1, read on the forward strand.
CCAAAGAACTACATTTAAGTAAAAGTCATGTGAGGAATACCGGATCCGAACTTTGGAAAATTCTGTCAGAAGCTTTAAAGCAAGATATTACTAAAAACAGTTTTAGATCGATATTAAACGGTGTTAAAATTTCTAAAAATACAAATAATATTTCATTCGTTGGTGAAACAATAACACTTAAAAAAAGCGTTACAGTTAATCATCTTAATATTTGTCCAGCAACTACCCGATCGCCCTCTTCTTCTCATTATCCCGCACCCCAAAATTCTTCACCCATTATTGACTTACTCGACGCACCAGAACTCACCGATTTTTACAACCGCAACACCGAACTAAATACCCTCAAACAGTGGATCTTAAAAGACCGGATCCGCTTAATTACCATCTATGGACTCAGTGGCATTGGCAAAAGCGTATTAACCAGGCAACTCATCGAACAAATCAAGCCTGAATTTGACTATATTATTTGGAAAAGTCTCACAGAAACTCCCACCATTTCCTCCCTAAAAAACCAACTGCAACAATTTTTTGCCCAGTCACAAAATCCCCCATTACCCACAATAATTGATTACTTTCGTAACTCGCGCTGTTTAGTCATCCTCGATGACCTGCAAAATCTGTTTCAAAGCGGTGAATTAGCCGGTCAATACTTAACCGAACATAAAGAATATGGCCAATTCTGGCAACAAATCGCCAAAAACCATCATCAAAGTTGCGTGATTCTCCTCAGTTGGGAAAAACCCAGAGAAATCGCTACCTTAGACGCGGAAAAATATTCCACCCGCACCTTAAATCTCAAAGGATTAGAATCCAATGCTGAAGAAATTTTGCGGGAAAAAGGATTAACCGATGAGGGAAAATGGCCAGAATTAATCAACCTATACCAAGGTCATCCCACCTGGTTAAATATCATCGCCTCAACCATCGTCGAACTATTTGATGGTAGCGTTTCCTTATTTTTAGCCGACCAAGAGGAGATATTTATCGGCGACTTAAAACCAATTTTAGCATACCACTTAGAGCGATTATCAAAGTTAGAGCAACAGGTGATATCCTGGTTAGCCAGCCAGAATGAAGCGGTAGATATTTCTCAACCATCTGGATTACGGGAATTTTCCAAATCAGAAATCACGGAAGCCATGCAATCTTTAGGCAGACGGGGGTTAGTCGAAAAAATATCAGAGAGGGGGCGATCGCAGTTTGTTGGAAATCCTATCTTTAAACAGTACATCCTCAACTCAAATCATCGAACTCTAAAGGAGAGCGATCGCCGCTAAATTTTTGAGCATCTATCTGTAAGCGATTCTCAATTTCTGAAGGAGCGGCCACTTCAAAAAACAATTCCAATGCTGAAATCAAATTATTTTTGGCTTCGGCAGCAGAATTACCTTGACTGGCAATATCCAATTCTGGACATAATGATACATAACCGTCCCCTTCACGCTCAATAATCGCAGTAAATTCCTGAACTCGTTTCATGCTGTTTTCTCTTTTTATTTATGCCGCCTTAATTAACCGATCTAAATTCTTCATCGCGGGTAAAGCTTTCCCCTCTTCACGATAACTAGAAATCAATAAGTCTATGACTTCTTGAGCATTTTTAATCGCCGCTTCATAAGACTCTCCATGAGTGACAGGTTGCATCACATCTTCAAATTCAGGGAGAAACACCACAAAACATTCATCTTCTTGTGACCATTGAATAATCACTGTATAGTTCATTCTCCTGCCTCCTCATCTTCAAGTTTTTTCAATTCTGCTAAAGCTTCATTCACTTGTTTTTCCAAATAAATTTTAGCATCACTGCCATCTTGACCGGCTATAACGATCGCCTGTGACAATTTAGGATGCTTCCATTTGCTGTGGCTACCTTTGGCCGGTTGGCAAATAAATCCTGCTTTTAGCAACAGGCTTTTCAATTCTCGAATTTTTTTTGGCATAAGCGCACAAAGCTTGTTTTCACCATTATATTTTAATTTCCTGTTCTAAGTAGGTGAACATAATTAATTGCACTTTTCGTTCTCCGCCGATAGGCTGTGGATTCCCGCATTCGCGGGAATGACAGTTTTTCTTCTGATATGGTCTGCATTTATTTCTGCCCACCTACTTAGCTGGGGCAATGACCAAAGCCATATCCCCAAAAACAAAAACGCCCCCCTTTTCAGGAGAGCGTTTTTTTATTTATTTAGTTAGCTAAGAATTAGCCGTTGATTTGAGGCGCACTCAAAGCCACAGGAGCAGCTTCACCAGCAGCCAAATCCAAGGGGAAGTTGTGAGCGTTGCGCTCGTGCATTACTTCCATACCCAAGTTAGCGCGGTTGATCACGTCAGCCCAGGTGTTGATGGTGCGACCTTGAGAGTCAACAATGGATTGGTTGAAGTTGAAACCGTTCAGGTTGAAGGCCATCGTGGACACACCCAGAGCGGTGAACCAGATACCGATAACAGGCCATGCACCCAAGAAGAAGTGCAAGGAGCGGCTGTTGTTGAAGGAAGCATATTGGAAGATCAAACGACCAAAGTAACCGTGAGCGGCAACGATGTTGTAGGTTTCTTCCTCTTGACCAAACTTGTAACCGTAGTTTTGGCTTTCCACTTCGGTGGTTTCACGCACCAAAGAAGAGGTTACCAAAGAACCGTGCATGGCGGAGAACAAAGCGCCACCGAACACACCGGCTACACCCAACATGTGGAAGGGGTGCATCAGGATATTGTGCTCAGCTTGGAATACCAACATAAAGTTGAAGGTTCCAGAGATACCCAGAGGCATACCATCAGAGAAAGAACCTTGACCGATGGGGTAGATCAGGAAAACTGCGGAAGCAGCAGCTACGGGAGCGCTGTAAGCGACGCAGATCCAAGGACGCATACCCAAGCGGTAGGACAATTCCCACTCACGACCCATATAGCAGAAGATGCCGATCAGGAAGTGGAAAATCACTAACTGGTAAGGGCCACCATTGTAAAGCCACTCATCGAGAGAAGCCGCTTCCCAAATGGGGTAGAAGTGTAAGCCAATGGCGTTAGAAGAAGGAACAACGGCACCAGAGATGATGTTGTTGCCTAACAGTAAGGAACCAGCCACAGGTTCGCGGATCCCGTCGATGTCCACTGGAGGAGCAGCGACGAAAGCAATGATGTAGCAGATGGTTGCGGTCAAAAGGGTGGGGATCATCAGGACGCCGAACCAGCCCACATAAATGCGGTTGTCGGTGCTCGTGACCCAAGAGCAGAAGCGCTGCCACAAAGAAGCGCTTTCGCGCTGTTGCAGAGTAGTAGTCATGTGTCTTATGAGTGCTATGTATTTTTCGAGGTACTCGGTAGTGTTTTCTCTACCTTGATTACTAGATTACACACATTGTTGAGTTTTGTAAAGTATTCTAATCTACAAGCTTTTTGATACATTCCATAATTTTCGTTGATGGTTAGCGATCGCGGGGGAGCGGGGGAGCGGGGGAAAACAATTAACAATTAACAATTGATAATTGACAATTATACTTAATTATCGATTATCAATTATCAATTATCAATTATCAATTATCAATTATCAATTATCAATTATCAATTATTCCCTCTGCTCCTCTGCTGATGGCGGGCTCCCCTGCTCCCCCCGCATTGAGCATTTAGCCCGGAGGCCATTTCATTTGACGACCGCCCAGAATGTGTAAATGGAGATGATAAACAGTTTGTCCACCATTGGGGCCATTATTAATGACGACCCGATAGCCATCTTCGCTCAATCCTTCTTGTTCGGCAACCCGTTTCGCCGTTAGCAGCAAATGTCCCATCAGGGCATGGTCTTTGGATTCCGCATCAGATAGTTTGGCGATCGCCTGTTTGGGGATGACCAGAATATGAACCGGGGCTTGAGGATTTTTATCTCTAAACGCTAAAGCGAGATTATCCTCATAAACAATGTCAGCGGGCAGTTCTCGCCGGATAATTTTAGCAAATATACTATCAGTCATGGTTGATATTGATTCTAGGAAGTCTTTTGTCATTGTACGACATTAGGGTCAATCTAAGCCGTTAGCTGAATGCTTTTAACTAATGCTTAAATGCCGATAACCGGGGCATGACTTCTGGCAATATCTCCCCTGGAATTTGGGATAAAGCAATATTTTGCCCTTCCACCCCAAATAAATTGTAGAAAGCCTTAATAGTTTGTACAATATGAGTTAGGGCATTTTTAGCTAAATCGGTTTGGCCTTTTTCTTGCCATCCTTTCCAGGCTGTGAGATGATGTTCTAAGGCATGGCTAAGATTGGTTTTTGCCGATGAAGATTCCGATTCTGAATCGGTTTCAATGGCTAATTGATAATAGGCATCTCCCAGATTATTATGGGTGGTTAATACATCAAAAGTAACCAGTGATTGTTTCACAGCTATGCCAACATTTTTAGTTTTATTGCCATCGATTTTTTGCCGACTTTCTGCAATTTCTAAGGCAGTAGAATAAGCCGCGATCGCCTGTTTTAAATAATTGTGCTTATCTTGAGAATGATGGGGCGAATGTTTCGCTAAATTATTGTAAGCTGTCCCCAAATTGTTCTGAGTAGCCGCACAAGCAACCGGCGCCGCGTTTGGGGTGCGATACATCAGGGCAATTTGATAAGCACCGATCGCTAATTGTAAATTATCTTCAGCATTTTCATGTTGCGCCAAATTCCAATAAGCGGTGCCCAAATTATTTTGGATCATCCCATAGTTTAAGAACCATTGGGGCGATTCATTGGTATTAATTTGGGATTCTAGGGCAATTAGGGCTTGAATATAGGCATAAATTGCTTGTTTTATGTTCTTTAAAGGGTCTTGATGTTGGGCTAAATTCCAATAAGCCGTCGCTAGGTTATTTTGAGTAGCAGCAAAAGCTTGAATTTGGGCATTTTTTTCTGCTTCTGTGCCATTACTTTGCTGGATTTCCTGTAAATTAGGCCGATATTGTAACACTTCTTCATAAGCTTTAATACTGGATTGCAAAAATTTCAGCGGTTCTCGCTGACGGGCTAGTTCATTGTACATACTGCCTAGGTTATTTTGCACTATTGCCCAGGCTTCCCGCTGCCGATCGCGATTGATTTTGGTCAGGGATTTCTCATAAGCCGCGATCGCCTGTTCTATGTGGGAAATTTGTTCGGGAAGATTGGCGTCAAACCGAGAAAGCATCCAGTAAAAATTGCCAATATCATTAATTAATTCATAACCTAAATTATTCCCTTCATTTTCTTGATAATTGCGGAATTTTATCGTTTGTTCATAAGCGGCAATGACAATCTTTAAATAAGTCGCATTGCTGTCCCCTCGTGCGATCGCTACTCGGTAAAGATTGCCCAAAGCTAAATAAGCATTGCCCAATTCTAAAGCAGGTAATGGCTGATGCTGACTTAATTGTTCAATATCGGCGACAATTTGCCGGACAGAGGCAACGGATAAATGCTTATGCTGACTGGAATTTGCCGCTTTTTCTAAAGTGGCAAAAGTCGAGGTAATTAACTGCTGCAATGTAGCATCAATGCCGCTATAATTTAACCCATTAATTTGGGGAGGATTACTAGAATTCGCGATCGCCTTTGATGCGCGATCGCTCACTCCCATTATCTCCAACTTCGGCAAATTAGATGTTGGATTGGCTAAATTTGCCATCCTAGAAATTGCCGGTATATCTGCTGTGGGCTTGGACTTTTCTGTTTTTTCTAACTGCGGGTCTAACTGCGGATCTAACTTCGGTGAATTCTGCTGAACAACTTGACCAGAAACTGGGCTATTTTTTGGCCGGGGAGACTTTGGCTTGCCCGATCTTTTTGGGGTTGCATTCCCCACTTTTGCGGGTTTATGTAACTCTGAATTATGTTTCAGACTAGGTTCAATACTTGTCAGGGGTAAATCATTAATTTCCGCCGTCGGTGTGGGTTCTCCGGCAAACTCAAACACCCCCGTTCGGCAACTCCAAAATTCTGGGGCAGACTGGGCGATCGTGCGACACCACGGACGAGTTAACCAAAATACCAAGCTAAACTCTAAACTGGGTAAACTTTGGGCTAATTCTTGCAACTCATTTAAGAAATACCACTGAGAAGAGGAGGATTTGCGGGTTAAAAGATCCACCCCTAAAAATTGAAAATTAGGCAATACGGGTAACGCATCAATCGTCCGAGACATTTTGGGGATGGGATGCTTTCTCAGCCATGTCCTAATTTGATTAATCGGACTGGGATCTTTCAAGTTTAACTGCAATGTCACCAAACCCGGCGATGGTTTGGCGTCAAACTGTTCCGGGGGTAATGCTTGCGGGCGCAAGTATTGCGCCCCTACGGGAAATGGTGTTTCTCCGGCAATTTCTAACTCTATGCGTTCCGCAATGTGGTACATTAAGCGCAAGTCATCGCACACCGCCACGAAGATTTGGCGGCGCAAACCTAGCTGTAAAGCTAACTTTAACTGATTCTGTACTTGCTGATTAGAACCCAAAACTGTTTTGGGAGAATTCTCCGTTACATACATTTTGTTATTATTATGCCTCAGTTAGGCAGCGGCAGTGCATTTTGTCGTCAAACTTGAAGATTTTTCATTTATGGCTGTTCTATCCCTGGAAAATCTGCCAAAAAAATAGCACCCATTCTCTAGAAGTGATTCATTATTCTTGACACGAGGGAATTCTCAGGAGAAATCCTGAAGATGTCATTCCCGCGAAGGGGGCAATCCATCGATGTCATTCCCGCGATCGATGTCATTCCCGCGATCGATGTCATTCCCGCTTCAGGCGGGAATCCATCAGCATTTTAGGGAGCGATCGATGTCATTCCCGCGATCGATGTCATTCCCGCTTCGGGCGGGAATCCATCAGCATTTTAGGGAGCGATCGATGTCATTCCCGCTTCGGGCGGGAATCCATCAGCATTTTAGGGAGCGATCGATGTCATTCCCGCTTCGGGCGGGAATCCATCAGCATTTTAGGGGGCGATCGATGTCATTCCCGCGATCGATGTCATTCCCGCTTCGGGCGGGAATCCATCAGCATTTTAGGGAGCGATCGATGTCATTCCCGCTTCGGGCGGGAATCCATCAGCATTTTAGGGAGCGATCGATGTCATTCCCGCTTCGGGCGGGAATCCATCAGCATTTTAGGGGGCGATCGATGTCATTCCCGCGATCGATGTCATTCCCGCTTCGGGCGGGAATCCATCAGCATTTTAGGGAGCGATCGATGTCATTCCCGCTTCGGGCGGGAATCCATCAGCATTTTAGGGAGCGATCGATGTCATTCCCGCTTCGGGCGGGAATCCATCAGCATTTTAGGGGGCGATCGATGTCATTCCCGCGATCGATGTCATTCCCGCTTCGGGCGGGAATCCATCAGCATTTTAGGGAGCGATCGATGTCATTCCCGCTTCGGGCGGGAATCCATCAGCATTTTAGGGAGCGATCGATGTCATTCCCGCGATCGATGTCATTCCCGCTTCGGGCGGGAATCCATCAGCATTTTAGGGAGCGATCGATGTCATTCCCGCTTCGGGCGGGA
>JAABRM010000027.1 GCA_011390955.1 Oscillatoriales cyanobacterium
CTAAATACGGTTGTCTTGTTTGCCATCAGATTGTGCATTATGATTGTTTCCAATTTAACAGATGACTAACGATTTTATACAACTTTATAATTTTTTACAAGGATTTAGGGGGGCTGCTAACCAACCCCAAAACCTGTCTCTAATATCTGGGTGGGGCGATCGCTGCCCCTGCCCCATGTCGCTTATGGCTAGGTTTGATGGCTAGGTTTGATGGCTAGGTTTGATGGCTAGGTTTAATAGCTAAAATTTGCCTAAGTAGGTGCGGCATTACTGCCGTCACCTTCAAGGCTGTTAACGACCAGCAAAAATTAATCAATTAAACTTTGCTTAAAACAAACAGATTTCCCTCGTTGCCCCGTCCAATCCGCAGGTCTCGATCTAAATAGGTGATTTCCACCCAACCTTGACGGGTGGAATTAATCTGAAAATCAATGGCTTTATATTTATAGGTTTGACCAGCGGCGTGAAGCGAAGCTATCGCGTCAATTAATTGCGCTGGTGATTGATAACCAATGAGACGCTGAAACCCAGTAATGTTGCGTTCAAATTTCACCCGAACCCGCGTGGAAGATTCTGGCTCAAATCGAGCGCTGACACAGACGATCGCCCCTAGGTAGGGCAAGCCATCGAGTTCGGCAATATTGTAAATTTTGGCCTCTTGGCTGCGAACACATTGATAAATATTGCCCAATTTGGCTAAAGGCAAACGGTCAATATTTAACAGTTCACGGCTGGTGGTATAAAGCAGTCGCCAATCCCCATCAAGCAGATCCAGACGTTCCACGGGTCGGGGGTTGGGGTTACTCAACTCCAACTGGGAAATCGCCGTTTGGATGGTTTCTTTTTGGGCGTTCGTCGCTTGTAAACCCCGATTTTTATCCGCGATCGCCTCTAACAAGGCTGCTTTGCGACTCATCAGCATCTCTAAATTAACCTGTACCATTTGTTTTCATGGGAATAACTGAATGGGTGAAGCTCGGATTGTTTTGGCAATCTCCGCTATGATAATCCATGATAGTTTTAATCCCTAATCGGGATTTAGCATGAGACTTCTCCCACTGCCTCCCCAAGGCTGATGGTTGTCTCCAATTCACCCCTTTAGTTATTAGGCGTTAAGATGTCTGAGCTATCTGAAATCCGTAACCCTTCTCTGAGTCAAAAACCGCGCTATGAAATCGCGGATGTCATTCCCTTGCAGCATGAGACTTCTATTTTAGATTGGCTGGAAAGAAGTGGTCGAATGCTCGATAGAACGAATGAAACTGACGAAAATCTGCTCGAATCCGAGGAAGAAATTGCGGAACTGATTGAAAATGACGGTAAGTACGATGATGATGATGACGATGACATCCTGGTCGATGATGACTAAGCCATTATCAGCTAACAGCTATCAGCTATCAGCGGCCAGTTATCCGCGATCGGCGGTCAGTTAAAAGTTAATTAAAAATTAACAGGCGCGAGAAACCGAGTCGCGCCGATCGCCGATCGCCCCTGGGTCGATCCTTCTCTTGACCGTCCAAGCGATCGCCCTGTATCGATGAAATTGTGAGGAGTGAAGTGAAAATCTGTGGACGCTAAATTATTATCCTTTAAATCATTGGGACTCTCTGGAACCTATTTGTTCCGGATCCTAACCCTCTGTTTGACTACCTCTGCTCTGATATTAGATGGAAGTAAGGGTAGATTTACTGAGAATCTGCAATTCTCTCTCACCTTACCCCTCGTGGTTAGTGCCATTTTCACCGCTGTTGTCGGCTATTGGGTGGTGCCATTACTGCGTCAACTCAAAGCGGGGCAAGTTATTCGCGAAGATGGCCCACAAGCACATTTAAAAAAAGGTGGCACGCCAACTATGGGAGGCGTGTTTTTTATTCCCGTCGGGGTTCTGGTTGCCGTGGTTTTGTCTGGTTTTTCCGCCGTAGTAGTTGCCGTGGCTGCCTTGACCTTGGCTTATGGGGCGATCGGCTGGTTGGATGATTGGCAAATTCTGCTGAAAAAATCCAACAAAGGCATTTCCCCCCGGATGAAACTGGGATTACAAGTTATTACAGCGATAATATTTTGTTTGTGGTTAGCCCTAACTCAACCGGCAAGTCTGACTAATATCGCCCTGCCTTTTGGTCAAGTTCTACCTTTAGGTTTGTTATTTTGGCCTTTGGCCGCATTTGTCCTAGCAGCGGAAAGTAATTCTACTAACTTGACCGATGGTTTGGACGGATTGATGGGTGGAACTGGGGCGATCGCCTTTTTTGGTTTAGGGGTAGTGGTCGCACCCAATTTTCCTGATTTAATGGTTTTTTGTGCTGCCATGAGTGGCAGTTGCCTGGGTTTCTTGCTATACAATCGCAACCCAGCCCAAGTCTTTATGGGGGATACAGGTTCTCTTGCTCTCGGCGGCGCCTTGGCAGGGGTGGCATTACTCAGTAATAGTCTTTGGTCTTTATTTTTAATTAGCGGCATTTTCTTTGTGGAAGCCCTCTCGGTAATCGCCCAAGTTGGCTATTATAAAGCCACAAAAGACCCTGATGGAGTGGGGAAACGTCTCTTGAAAATGGCCCCGATTCACCATCATTTAGAACTCAGTGGTTGGTCAGAAATTCAAGTAGTCGGAGTGTTTTATTTGATTAATGCCCTGCTCGTTTTTCTCAGTTTGGTGATTCGTTAATTGACATTTGTTCCTAAATTTATTCAGAACGCGATCGCCAGCGATCTAGTCATTTCAATTGTGATTTCGACAAAACATCAGGGGCGCAAGCATTGCGCCCCTACAAATTGTACTAATCTTGAATTGAAATAACTATATCAATTCAAGCGATCGCGCTATTCTGAATCATTAATTTTTGGCCAGTTCCCAGATTAATTTTAGGGTCGATATCCGGTTTTATCTAAATAAAAAAATAGAATAAATATATTAAACAAAATATCAGCAAAATAATCGTTTTTGGGATAAAAAATTAATGCAAAACACCGAAACTTTTAGTTTTCTTCCTTTAGTTTCCGTAGTTATCCCTATTTATAATGGGGAAAACGATTTACCGGATTTATTAGCGTGTCTGCGGCAGCAAAGTTATCCCCATACGGAAGTAGAATACTTACTCGTTGATAATAATAGCAGCGATCGCACCCGCGAAATTCTGGAAGCAGCCGCCGCATCCAGTTCCAAAAATCAATCATCTGCCATTAAGCTTTACCCCTTAAATCAAAATCAAATCCAAAGTTCCTATGCTGCCCGGAATACGGGGATTCAAGCCGCCAAAGGGGAAATCATTGCCTTTACCGATGCTGACTGTCGGCCAAAACCGGACTGGCTGACTAATTTAATTCAACCATTTACCGCCGAAACCGTGGGAATCGTCGCCGGAGAAATTGTCGCCCTATCCGGTACAACTGTTTGGGAAAAATACGCCGATTTGCAAGAAACTTTATCCCAAAAACATACCCTGGCTAATTCCTTTTGTCCTTATGGCCAAACCGCAAATTTAGCCATTCGCAGTTCTATTTTTACAGAAATAGGCTTATTTCGTCCTTACCTTACCACCGGGGGAGATGCGGATATTTGTTGGCGAATTTTAAGAGAGACTAATTGGCAGATAAAATTTGCTCCCTTAGCTTTGGTTGAACATCGTCACCGTTCAACTTTACGGCAACTGAAAAGTCAGTGGCGCCGCTATGGAGAATCTAATCGTTATTTGCACGAACTGCACGGGGTTGAGTTGATGCGCGAACTCACCTTCCGGGAATCAATGTATCGCTTGAGTCGTTGGTTATTAAAAGAATTGCCCATTGCCACCGGGAAAACCCTTTTCGGGGAAAAAACTCTGGTGGATTTGCTCAAAACTCCCATTGATTTGATCTGTTGGCAAGCGCGAACTGAGGGACAAAGAAGATCGCAGCTATCGGCAGAGGCAAAGGCGATCGCCTATTTATCTGAGTTGCGCTAATTTTGCTTTTGACCGCAGAAAAATTAGAAAAATCAGTATTTATATTGTAGGGTGGGCAAAAGTCCACCATCATATATATATATGGTAGGTTGAGTATTTTTGCCCACCCTACGAATGTTAGGGGATGTTAGATGAATTTTTGTAAATGATAATATATGGTAGGTTGGGTATTTTTGCCCACCCTAATTTGGCTTTTGACCGCAGAAAAATTAGAAAAATTAGAAAAATTAGAAAAATCAGAAAAAGAAAAAAGAGCGATCGCAAAGATATCCATTCGTTCCGTAAATTGGGCATGATGAATCAAAAGTCCTGGAAAGATTGAACCTTTTTTTCGCCCCTCTGGTCTAAACCCACAGTAATCAGACCACAGTGAGGGAGAAACCAGAGGTGTTGATGGTTTCAGCGGATGTTAACCAAAATGAGGGGTCAGATGCGGATCTGGTACAGCGTTGTCTAAAGGGCGATCGCCAAACTTTTCGAGTCTTGTACCAGCGCTATCAGCATAAAGTCAGATCCACGCTTTACCAGTTGTGTGGTGGATCGGTGTTGGATGATTTGGTGCAAGATGTGTTTTTGCGAGCCTGGAAAGGACTGCCTAAGTTGAAAAATCCGCAGCATTTTTCCACCTGGCTGTATAGAATTACTTGGAATGTGGCTACGGATCGGCGACAGCAATTTGCCAAACAACGTTCTGAGCAGGAAACCCTGAATAATCAGGCTGAATTCACCACCTCAGACCCTTCTGATTTGATGCACTTACATTATCAAGATTTAGTCAAAAGAGGATTGGCTGAATTGAGTTTTGACCACCGCACGATTTTGGTGTTGCATGACTTAGAAGATTTGCCACAAAAGCAGATTGCGGAAATTTTAGCGGTGCCGGTGGGAACGGTGAAGTCTCGCTTATTTCATGCGCGGGCGGCGATGCGGAAATTTTTAGAAAAACAGGGGGTTCAATTATGAATAAGTTGCCAAATAATGACCAAAAGCTGGTGGATTTTATCCGCCAAAATCGTCCAGATTTGCCACCAGAAAATCTGGATTTGGAAGCACAGCTTATGGCAGCGGTGGCGGCAAATCCCCGGTCAGAATCGAGGCAGAATTCTTCGGTGATTCCTTTCCGGCGGCGGAGTTTATGGCTGATGCCACCAGCGATCGCGGCGGGTTTGTTGATGGCTTGGGGAACCAATCGCCTGTTAACTCCGCCACCTCCAACGGCCACTGAACTCGCGAGTTTAGAAGTTTTTATTGAAAATACTTGGGATGGGGTTTTTGATGAATATCCTCAAGGTTGGGATTTGGGCTTTTAAGCAAAAATTTCAATTTCCCTTGAACCTTTGGGAACGACCCCTGGTCTAAAGGTTCAGAAGTTTAGAAATTATCCCAGATTAGGGAAAAAATTAATTTGAACCTTTTTTGAATTTACCTGGTCTAAAGGTTCAGGAGTTGAGAAATTATCCCAGATTAGGGAAAAAAATTAATTTGAACCTTTTTTGAATTTACCTGGTCTAAAGGTTCAGAAATTATCCCGCAGGATAAATTCGCCAGTTTACTGATTTACTTAGAGGATACTATGATGTTCTTCAGTCGTTTTGCTAGTTTGGCTATTCTGATGGTGGCGTTGAGTGGGACAGCAGCGATCGCGGCTCCTGAAGCTGTGTCTTACGATCGGTTCGATCAAACAATCGCCCAAGGTCCAGGGGGTCGCGATCGCGGTCCGGGTAACGCTTCAGGTAGAGGCGGCGATCGCTGGATTTCTAAGTTGAATTTGAGCGCCGACCAACAGCAACAAATTGAACAAATTCGTCAATCATCTCAGGGTGAATTGGATCGATTACGAGAACAAACTCGTCAAGCCCACGAGCAAATGCGTCAATTAATGAGTTCTAATGCTTCTGATAGTCAACTGCGAAATCAACATCGACAACTGCAAGAATTAAATCAGCAAATGGCGAATTTGCGATTTGAACAAATGTTAAAAATTCGCGGCGTTTTAACCGAAGCACAACGACGGGAACTGGCTGAGAATATGCAGGAACGTTGGGACGACGATGAAGATGGCGGTGGTCGCAGTCGCGGTCAAGGTCGCAGCCAAGGTCAAGGTCAAGGTCAAGGTCGCAGTCAAGGTCAAGGTCAAGGCCAAGGTCAAGGCCGCAGTCAAGCATTAAAATAATCGGGAATTTTTTCGGATTCACCGATTCGGGAATCTCCTGAGATCAAATAATCAATTGTGGGATGGGTTTTTTACCTATCCCACAATTTTTATGGGTTGGCGATCGATCGCGCTGCCAATTTCGGGATCCGGCGATCTTGGCGACGCTGAATCGCTGCTGCGAGAAAAGCGATTCACTTTAAATTTGCAAAAATATAGTATAGTAGTCTTAGCGTTGAGATTGATCGTATGCCCGGAGTCCTCAAACTCAAAATCACAGAAAGTGGCGAACAGCTTAAAACCCTGCTCTCCAAACAGACAACTGCCCGGGGTCGGGAACGAGTCCAAGCACTGTATCTGTTGAAAATTGGCCAGGTCAGAACACTCAAAGAACTGGCGGTTTTGTTGGGTCGAGATACCGCTACCCTTTATCGATGGTTCCAACGGTATAAAGAAGATGGCCTTGAGGGAATCCTTGAGGTGAAAAAAGGCCAAGGACGAAAACCCGCAATTCCCACAGAGGTGATGCAAAAATTAAAGCAACAACTCGATCGAGCGGAAACATTTAGTAGCTACGGGGAAGTAAAAACTTGGTTAAAACGTGAATTTGGGGTGGATGCTTCTTATAAAGTTGTCCATGAAGCGGTGCGCTATAAACTTAAATGTAAGCTAAAGCGACAACGCCAAAAAAAGCAGGAGTCGGGGAAAGGGAAAAATAACCCTTAAATGCGATCGCCGCCTGCACATAACGGGGATCGATGGTGACAAATCGGGGATCGTTCGTTAAGGTTTGGCGATCGCCGCTAATGCGCTGACAAGGGTAATTTCTTGGGAGCGATCGCTTGCCTATTTTCTGTGTAATTGTTGGATTTTACCTAATATTTGTTGACGCCCTTAGACTGATGCTTATTCAGAGGTAAAATATCAGATAAAATCGAAATTTAACGTAAATTAATTTATTTGCCCAGCAATTTATAATTGTGGCAATATCTCTGAATAAATTTATAAGTAAATCTCTGAGTGAATCTCTGAGTGAATCTCTGAGGAAAATAGTCTCTTAAAAATCAAAATTAAGCGGTTACTCAGATGATTCACTATCTGAGGTGGATTTTATTTTTATTTTACGAATCATTTCCCTGACCACATCGGTTTTTGTCCGTTTGGTGGCATGACAATAGGCTTCGAGTTTTTCCAGTTCTAGTTCCGGCAGACGAATGGTGAGAACTCTGTCTGATAAACGCTTTTTAGGTGACATAATTTGTGAAGTGGGAGTAAAATTAGAATCCTGGTGTTTCTATTCTATTATATGCCGATCGCTCTCTGGGTGATAGCGCCCCTTGAGGCGATGTCATGGAAGTAAAATCACCGGAAATCTTGCGATCGCTTACTTAATTTCCACATCAGCGATCCCAGCATCCCGATCCAAGTGAGAGATGGGGCTGAGGTGATGGATATTTGTCAGACCAACCATCATGGGTTATCATAGTGACTCCGATGAATCTGGGCTGAATTTTGTAACCAGTTTAACCAAATAAATAACTTTTGCGGTTTTCTCCTATCCCTTAAACCAGAGTCGGTGCTGAAATCCCAGGTAAATATTCATTGGTAAATATTCATTAGGATTGGCATTTTTAAGCAAAATTTTCTATTAACTTAAAATACTCAATCGGCGGGATGATTTTAATAATTTATTTAGGAAAATTTATTTAGAAAAACTGCCAAAAAAACCAGGATAACCCCGATAAAAATTGAATCAAGCTAGTCCCAGACAAACATTAAAGTTTAATTGAGAATCATGTTTAAATCTTGGCGGATTCCGCTATTATTCAGCTTATTTTTGATTGCCCTGATTGCTTGCGCCAGAGGGGGAAATAGCGATCGCCCCCTCCAGGTTTGGGTTCATGCGGGGCAAGAAGCGGAACGGCAAATCATCACCGCACAAGTGCAACGGTTCAACCAGTCTGACCCAGAAATTCCCGTAGAACTGACCTTTATTCCCGAAGGTTCTTATAATTCCCAAGTGCAAGCAGCCGCCCTTTCCAGGGATTTACCGGATATTTTGGAGTTTGATGGCCCGTTTATTTACAACTATGTTTGGCAGCAAAATCTAATGGCGATTGATGACATAATTTCTCCACAAGTGCGTCAGGATTTATTGCCTTCGATTATTGAACAAGGAACTTATGGCGATCGCCTCTATTCCGTGGGGACTTTTGACTCTGGTCTGGGACTGTACGGCAACCGCAAACAACTAGAAGCTGCCGGAGTTCGCCTTCCTCAAGGCAATGCTGATGCTTGGACTGTGGAGGAATTTAATCAAGTGTTGGCGGCTTTGGCCGCAAAAGACTCGGATGGGCAAGTGCTGGATTTAAAGTTGAATTATAGTGGCGAATGGTTTACTTATGGTTTTGCCCCGATTATTCATTCAGGGGGAGGGTCTTTACTTAAGCTGAGTGGGGATTTACTTCAAGCAAATGGTGCGATTAATAGCCCATTCGCGATCGCTGCGATGCAACAATTGCAATCTTGGATCCGGGGTGCCGATCGCCATCAAAGTTATGTGGATGTGAATCTTGATGATGCGGCTTTTACCAGTGGTCGAGTCGCCCTTTCTTGGGTGGGTCACTGGGCTTACCCAAGTTACGCCAAAGCATTGGGCGATGATTTGGTCTTGTTGCCGTTACCGAATTTTGGCGTCGGGTCAAAAACTGCCCAAGGGTCTTGGAATTGGGGGATTACTCGTGATTGCCCTCACCCGAAAGCGGCAATGCAGTTTTTGGAGTTTCTCCTGCAACCAGAGGAAGTTTTGGCGATGACCAATGCGAATGGGGCAGTCCCAGGGACAAAAAGTGCGATCGCCCAATCCCCACTCTATGCAGAAGGCGGCCCATTGCGCTTATTTTCCGCCCAGCTTCTCAACGGCAAAACGGTTCCCCGACCGCAGACTCCCGGATATGCGATCGTCACTGCCGCCTTTCAACAAGCATTTAATAATATTCGTAATGGCATGGATGTGTCACAAGCTTTGAATAAAGCCGCGACGACTATTGATATTGATATTGAAGATAATCAAGGCTATCCCACCGTGACTAGATAGGATGTATTTAATTGATAATTTATAATTGACAATTAACAGTTCAACATAATTATCAACCACCAACCATCAACTATCAACCACCAACCATCAACCACCAACCACCAACCATCAACCACCAACCACCAACTATCGACCCCATAAATTTGTTCACAATAACTCGGATAAACGAACCATGACTGACTACCAATCTGCCTCCAGCAAAGATGAGCGACGCACGGCATGGCTATTTGTAGCCCCAGCCTTAATTGGCTTATTTATGTTTGTGGGTTTACCGTTTGCTTTGGCGGTGATTTTATCTCTGACAAATTTACGCCTGGGTTCGCCACTGCCGTTAGAATTTTTAGGCTTAGAACAATATTATCGGATTTTTAAAGATCCGGCATTTTTGCGAGCCTTGTTAAATAATGGGATTTTTGCTTTAGTCGTTGTGCCGGTGCAAACTGCGATCGCTTTGGGACTAGCCATATTGTTAAATCAACCATTAAAAGGAATGCCGATATTTAGAACATTTTTCTTTATGCCCGTGGTGTTTCCCATGTCCCTAGTTTCTGTGGTTTGGCTGTTAATCTATGCCCCTAATCCTGACGGAATGATGAACTCTTTTCTAGAATTTATCACTTTCGGACTCTGGGAAACTACGGACTTTCTCCGCAATACTTGGTTGGCGTTACCGTCAATTATGCTGTTATCAATCTGGCAGGGAGTGGGCTTTCAAATGGTGATTCTTTTGGCGGGTTTACAGTCAATTCCCGGAAATTTATATGAAGCGGCAGCTATTGATGGCAGCAATAAACTGAATCAATTTATTTATATCACTTTACCGCAGTTACGCAATGCCCTAATTTTTGTGATGTTAGTCACCTCAATTTTGGCGTTTCGGCTGTTCGATCAAGTGAAAATTATGACCCAAGGGGGGCCAAATGAGGCGACAACTACGGTGATGTATGAAGCGGTAAAAGCGGCATTTGAGCAACAGAAAATGGCTAAAGGTTCCGCGATGACTGTGGTATTTTTCTTGGTCGTGTTGGGGATTACCGGATTGCAGCGAATTTTGCTGACACAAGAAAAAGCCATTGATTAGAAAGCTGATATTTTTGTAATTTATTTTGCGATTAAGTTTGAATAAATAAGCCGATGAAACAAGTTAATGGAAATCAGGAAAACCAAAAAAACGATCGGGCGATCGCGCCGATATGGATTATAGGGAATCAGTTTTTTTCCCATCCCAAACTTAAAGTCATCTTGCCTAAAATTGCCAGCTATTTGCTGCTAACGATTTTAGCTTGTTTATTTATGACCCCAATTTTATTTACGATTGTGGGCAGTTTAAAACCCGATGAATTAGTCTTAGCTGAGTCAGGAACAATAAAAGCTTTTATTCCCGATCGCATCTCTTGGCAAAATTATCGAGATGTCTTTGATCGAGTTAATTTTACCCGGTTTTTCCTCAACTCGGTGTTAATTAATAGCTTAATTGTCCTCAGCGGATTACTGGTGAATTCAATGGCGGCTTATGCTTTTGCCCGAATGCAATGGCGCGGTCGGGATTTATTCTTTGCCGTGGTGTTAGCCTTAATGATTATTCCCTTTGAAGCGATCGCCGTTCCTTTATTTTTCCAAATTACCTTAATGGGATGGCGCAACACTTATATTGGCCAAATTATTCCTTTTATTGCCAATGCGTTTTCCATCTATCTTTTTTATACCTTTTTTATCGATTTACCCAAGGAATTAGAAGAAGCGGCGCGGGTTGATGGGGCAAGCACATTGCGAATATTTTGGGAAATTATTGTGCCGATTTCTCAGCCAGTTTTCGCCACCGTTGCCATTCTCACCTTTTTAACCCAATGGGGATCATTTTTATGGCCAGTGATGGTGACAGTGGGAGAAAATGTCCGCCCTTTACCCTTGGCGATCGCGGAATTTCAGACCTTACCGCCCTTACAATGGGGAGATATTATGGCCTTTGGGGTGATGATGGTTGCCCCGATCTTAGGCATCTTTTTACTATTTCAAAAATGGTTTGTCAAAGGCGTTGCCGCTTCGGGAATTAAAGGATAAGTTGGTAATTAATTCCTGATGAGTTCCTCCGAAAGTCTCAAAAAAATAACCAACAATAACCAACAATAACCAACAATAACCAAATAATCCCTACCCAACAAAAAAAATCATGGCTTCTGTAGAATTCCAAAACATTTTCAAAGTTTATCCCAATGGCTATACAGCCCTAAAAAATCTCTCCTTAGAGATTAAAGATGGTGAATTTTTGGTATTTGTCGGCCCATCCGGTTGTGGCAAGTCTACCGCTTTGCGAATATTAGCGGGTTTAGAAGAAATTAGCGCCGGTAAATTAATCATTGGGGGACAAGTGGTTAACCATCAAACTCCACAGCAACGGAATATTGCGATGGTATTTCAAAATTACGCTCTTTATCCTCACATGACCGTGCGGCAAAATATGGAATTTCCCTTAAAAATGATGAAAATGTCGCAGTCAGAACGGCAAAAGCGGGTGATGGCAGCAGCGGCAAAATTGGGCTTAACGGAATTGCTGGATCGTAAACCCAAGCAAATGTCTGGAGGACAGCGGCAACGAGTAGCAATGGGTCGGGCGATCGTCAGAAATCCGGCGGTATTTTTGATGGATGAACCGTTGTCTAATTTAGATGCAAAAATGCGCGTACAAATTAGAACAGAAATTGCTCAATTGCAGCGGCTTATGGCCACGACCACGGTTTATGTCACCCATGACCAAGTGGAAGCGATGACTATGGGCGATCGCGTGGCAGTGATGCGCGGGGGTGAACTGCAACAAATTGCTTCACCGCAAGCACTTTATGACCAGCCTGCCAATATTTTTGTGGGCAGTTTTATTGGGTCTCCGGCGATGAATATTTTCCAGACCCAACTAAGTAAAAATGAAAGGGGAATGTTTCTGATTGATTTTGCCGGAAAACCGTTAATTTTAAACCCAGAAACGGTACATCGCTATCCAACATTAGACAATTATCTGAATCAGCCTATTTTAGCGGGTTTCCGACCAGAAGCATTTTTTTATCCTCCGACAAAAGTCCCCAACTCGGCTCAAATTCAGGTGGAGGTAGTCACGGTGGAAGCCCTCGGTCACGAAATGATTGTTTATTTTCAGGCAACGGTGGCTAAAATTGAGGTAGAAGATAACCGGGACGGGGTAGGTCGGCAGATGACACCAATGCCCTCAAAAAATACCGAGAAAAACGCCGCAATTTTAATTGCCAGAGTCCCTGCATCCCCGGAAATTCAAACTCACTCTCCATTAACCTTGGCAGTGGATGCTAAAAAAGTCTATTTATTTGCCACAGATGGTCAGGCGATCGCCTAGAAGGTGACAGGTTTGAATCACCGGGTTTTCGATCTTTGCCCAATTTAGGGTAAAATTGGGAAGAAAACCGGGCAGATCCCACGACTATACCAACAGTCTGGATTTTCTGCTGTCAGCCGTCTGCATCGACATTTCCAGGGATTGCTCGGGCGGACTTTTTTCAACTAAAATTAGATATACATTGATTCGCAGGGCTTCCCAGCGCCAAAAACCCAATGATTTGGCGGTGAACTGAAGCCTTGCTTAAACTTCCATTACACCTCTTGCTTTTATAGCGGGTTGATCCCCTCAACCCCTCCTTAAAAGCGCCAATCGGATGAGGGAGAATTTTGCACTCGTGTCTATTCTCTCCGGTAGATTTCGGAGATTTACCGGATGTACCGGAGGTAAAAATGGTTAATGATTTCGCGAATGTTTGTGGATTTTTCTGGTTAGTCAAGTTACTCTGACAAAATTATGACTTGAATCCTGAAAAATTATCTACCAATCCAACCGAATACTCCATGAGAATTTAGATGATGAATTTATTAGAACAAATCAACAGGGCGATCGATCGACTCGAAACCTCAGAGGATGTTTTAGATAGTGCTGCCTCTGAATCATCTTCCGAGCAAATTCAGCAGTTAATCGATCTATTATCTGAAGTAGACAATTCAAGCGAACCGGAGACTAAAACCCCGCTTAATTCAACTCAGGAGATTCATCATCTCACCAAGTTACTCTTGCAAGAATTAGACAGTTGCAGCGATCGCACGGCAGATGAATCGCGGCGTGCCGATGAGATCGATCGCTTGCTGGATCTGCTTTTTAATTTGGTGAAATCTTCTGAAAATGGCGACTTTTACTCCCCAGAAGCTGTCCCGAATTCGAGCGGCAATTCCTTGAATGAAATTTCGTCTGATGCACAAGTTTTCAGGGATTTAAGCCCAGAGAATTATCACGATTATTCAGAGGATGACTTTCGGACAATTTCCGAATTTTTCCAAAGTTTTTCCGGGTCTAAACCGGAAAAAAACCCAGGGGCGGTTTTCGAAATCACCGATACAGATCCATTGGGAGAAGCCGAATTTTCCGGGGTGAATCAACCCCCGATTGATGAGTTAGAAAAAGTCAGTACCAGGTCAGAACCAGAGTTACAGTCAGACATTAGATTAGAGTCAGAAGCGGAACCAGAACCAGAGCAATGCCGCCCAGGGGATCCCTTACAGGAATCGCCTCAAGTGGAAGCAGAACCACTCCCCGAACCGGATACAGAAGAAGTGGCTCGTTCTTTGGAAGTTTTGCGTCAACTGATGTTTTCTAGTCAGTCACCCCAGACTAACCAAGGAAAAGCGGTTAATGCTGAAAATGTCTCGATCGCCACCACAAATTCATGGCCAAATTCACCGTTAGAGGATGAGGTTTCATCAGCCCAAAAATTAGAAAATTATTCAGAGGATCGCCTGTCAAATATTTCCGAGGATATCGCCAATCAGGGTAATTTTTCAGCCGAAGCAACTGACCGGGAATCGGTAAATAATGAACCGATTAATCTGGCACAGATAAATAATGAACCGATTAATCCGGCACAGGAAATTAATGAACAGATTAATCTGGCACAGGAAATTAATGAACCGATTAATTCTGGTCAAAATTTCGAGTTTGTCGCCGTCGAAGTCTTAGCACCTTTAAAGGAAGAGTCACTAGAAACTGGCAGTAAATCTGATTTTGAGATGCTGCAAAGTCTTTTGGTAAATCCAGAAGTCGATCCCCTGCGAAAGTTGAATCAAGAACTGGGTGAAAAACTTTCACACATCGATCGCCAAATTCATAATCCCCAAAATTTGATTAATTTGCTGATGCCGGTGATTGCCGAACTTTTAAGTCTGAAAGTAGAAGAATCTAAAGAGGATATTTCGCGGGCGATCGCGCCAATTATTGACCAAGCAATTCAAGAGCGATCGCTGCAAGATAAAAGCGCCATGAGTGCGGTTTTAGCTACTTTGATTCCCGAAGCTATTTCTTACCAAATTAAACAAGCCCCAGAAGATATTGCTAAGGCACTCGCCCCGGAAATTGCTCCGGCAATTCGGGAACAAATTAAGCTAGATCGAGCGGCGATCGCTAACGTCCTGGCTCCCCAAATGGGCGACGCCATTAAAGAGCAAATAAAACTAGAACAAGAAGCAATGGTAGATGCCCTCTATCCGGTGATTGGTTCTACCGTTGCTAGATACATTGCTGAAGCCATTAAGGATATTAATGAAAAGATTGCTAGAGCCCTCAGCGGCCAAACAATTCGCCGGAAAATCCAAGCCAGACTTCAGGGAGTTTCTGAAGGAGAACTAATTTTTAAAGAGGCGATCGCTTCTCGAGTACAAGGAGTATTTTTAATTCACAAACAGTCGGGGTTAATTATTTCCGAAGCCCAACCCTCTGAAGAAAATCAACTAGAGTCAGAAATGGTGGGGGGAATGCTGACGGCAATTCGCAGCTTTGTCAATGACTGCATTGTCCAGACCGGAGAACTTGCCGAGTTAGATGATATTGAATATGGTTTGTCCACGATTAAATTAGAAGTAGCAGGCTATTGCTATCTAGCGGTATTAATCAAAGGGGATCATCCGCCCAAACAATTGGTGGCTCAAATCAGAAAAACTCTCAGCAAAATTGTTTTATATCACAGTAGCGCCGTTCAAGAATTTGACGGCGATCCTGACACTATTCCCCAAGAAATTCATCAAATGCTGGGTGAGTTAATCACTGTTAGTGAAGCGAAAAAGCCTAAAGGTTATCCCCCTTTACTGCAATTATTACTGATAGTTGCAGTTGGGGTAATTTTTGCCCCTTTCGGCTGGCAATTTTATCAAAATTCCCTAGAGCGTCGCCAGGAAACTCAAGTATTAAATGCCTTGGATGCTGACCCAGAGTTAAGGATTTATCCTTGGAAGATTCAAGTAAACGAAGATACTGTCACCGTCCGGGGTAAAGTACCCAATCCAATGCTGCGTTCTCAAGCGGAAAACCTGGTCAAAAATGCCGTCCCAACTTTGAAGTTAAATAATCAAATTATTGCCCCTGAGAAATCCTCACTGCACAAGTCCGTTGAGGATGAAGTCAATCGCGTGGCGGAAACACTGAATAAAATGGCGGGGATTTCTATTACGGTGAAATATGTTGAGGGCAAGGTCAATGTAGAAGGTACGGTGATTCAGGAACGAGATAGTCAGAATATTGCCCAAGCTTTTGGCAATATTCCTGGAGTGACCGGAGTAGTTAGTGCGATCCAACTGCAACCTTTAAGGATTGACACGCGGATTTACTTTGAGCAAAATTCTAGTACAATTAAGCCAGAAGATGTGAAAACAAAACTGGTTGAAATTCAAAGGTTTTTAACTCAATATCCCCAAGTGCATTTAAATATTGTCGGTTACAGCGATCGCACGGGTCAGCGCTCCCGCAACCAGGTTTTAGCACTCCAGCGGGCTGAAACTGTCCAAAAAGCACTGATCTCTATGGGGATCGCTCCGGAACGGCTGAATATTTCCGCCAATCCAGAACCCCCCATTGATGTGGATCGAAGCCAACCGCAATGGCAGCATCGATCTGTGATTTTTTACCCAGCGATCCCGCATTCTAATGAATGATCTTCCTTGAGTTTGTCCGAGCGATCGCGCTAATTTTGCCCTAAAGTAATCTTGGAAATGCGTCAAGCAAAGCGATCGCTTTGGCAGCGCGAATCGCCGGACTTACAGATAAAATTACCGCTTTCTACCCATCTTTCAGAGTTCTTTTCTGTTGGTTTTCCCTTACTAATGTTCTCAGCTTTTCCTTTTTTCGATCCTTTTTCCCTGAAACCTATTCTTATGAAACGTTTACTTAAAAAACTGCTTCAACCCCGTCATTTAGAATATCTAGAAGTTAATGAATCGTTGCAAATTATCGATATGTCCAGTGGCGTCAAAGACTTGGCGGACGATCCCGCTGAAGTCAAACCCGGAAATGATATCCGCTTGGGCTTTCCAGAATTTTTTGGCATGGAAGAAATTATCCAAGACGTGCTGGAAGAAAAACAGGACAATCTTGAGTTAAAAGGGATTGCCCGTTGTGACGATCCGCAGCAACCTTTATATGTTGATTTATATGCAATCTCTTATCCCGATGATGATTTACCTGTTAACCGATTAATTATTTTAGTTGAAGACACGACAGATCGCATGATCATGGCTCAGAAATTAGTTCAGCAGAATAATGAAACTACTTTATTATACAATGAATTAAAAATTGCCAAAAATTATATAGATCGGATTATTGGTTCGATGACAGATGCCTTGTTAGTCACGAACAAAGACGGAAAAATTAAAACGATTAATCCAGCCACTAATTATTTATTTAAGTATACAAGTGCAGAATTAATTAATCAATCAATTCTTTTAATTATTCCCAATGATGCAATTATCCCCAAAGTTCCCAGGCAAGAGCAGAACGATCGAAAAATTTTTGAAGATCGAGAATTTATGGGACAGACCAAAGAAGGCAAAGAAATTATTATATCTTTTTCTTGTTCATGGATTAAAAAAACTACCCATGACTTACCCGAATTTGTTTATATTGGTCGAGACATTACCGCGCGAAAACAGGCGGAACAAGCTTTGGAGTATGCCAAAAGAGAAGCGGAGTTTGCCGCCAAAATTAAAAGTAATTTTTTAGCCAATATGAGCCATGAAATTCGCACTCCGATGAATGCAATTTTAGGCATGACCGAACTATTATTAATGACTCCCTTAACCCCAGAACAGATAGATTTTGCCACCACCATTAACCAAAGTAGTGAATCCCTGCTAGGGCTAATTAATGAGATTTTGGATTTGGCCAAACTTGAAGCCGGTCAAATGAAATTAGAAAAAGCCAACTTTAATTTATCGATTTTTTTAGAAAAAGTTGTAGATACTTTAAGTGCTACCGCCCATAAAAAAAATATTGAAATTACCTTTTTGATTCCTAATAATGTTCCCAATAATATTCAAGGTGACTGCAAAAAGCTAGAACATATATTGACTAATTTAGTTTCTAATGGGATTAAGTTTACTCAAAAGGGAGAAGTATATATTCAGGTAGAACTCCTAGAAGAAACTGAAGATAATCTAGTGCTTTATTTTATCGTCAGCGACACAGGGATTGGCATCAATTCGACGGATATGGGCAAAATTTTTAAACCTTTTTCTCAGTTAGATGGCAGTACAACTCGCCAATATGGTGGTACTGGTTTAGGACTCGCGATTTGCAAGCAATTAGTCACCATGATGGGAGGAAAAATTGGCGTCAATAGTCAAGTTGGAGAAGGATCGGACTTTTGGTTGACCCTTCCTTTTGCGAAACAGTCCTATTCTCAAGTCCCGGTAAAAATTGCTTCGCCTTTAAAAGATTACCATGTCTTAACGATCGATGACAATATCAATCATTGTTATATGATTCGCAATTACCTCAGCGATTGGGAAGTGAAAGTTACTGAAGCGAATACCGCCGAAGAAGCTTGGAACTTTTTGCAAAAATCTTCCCATCAACCTGGGGACAAAGTTTATGATTTGATCTTGATTGATGCGGAAATTTCTGGGGTGGATGGTGTCACATTCGGTAAGACCATTAAGGAAAATCCTCGTTTGGCTTCAATTCCACTAATTTTGATGCGATCGAGTCAGCAACAAGAACTCGCAAGACAATGCCTGGATCTAGGATTTTTCGCAGATTTAGTTAAGCCGGTGAAAGCTGCTCGATTGTTTGATTTGGCGATCGCCGCTGTAAAAACTCCCGTACCTAAAGAAATCGATTCCCCAGAGGTATTAATATCTACTGGTCTACAAACCGAGAAAGTTGAAGATCGGCGATTAAAAATTTTACTTGCTGAAGATAATGTGGTAAATCAGAAAGTGGCGCTGAAACTGCTGGAAAATCTGGGATATACTGCGGATGTGGTGACAAATGGCGCCGAAGCGATTCAGCGTTTGGAACAGATGTCTTATGATGTGGTATTAATGGATTGCCAAATGCCTGTGCTGGATGGATACCAGGCCACTCAAGAAATCCGCCGTCGCTGGACTGCCGATCGCCTAGAAGCCACTCAAATCATTCGTCGTCCTGTGGTAATTGCCATGACTGCGAATGCCATGAGTCACGACGAACAGCTATGTCTAGATGCGGGGATGGATGATTATATTAGTAAACCTGTACGTTTGGAACAACTTCGCGCTATACTGACCCATTGGACAGAAAAGCTTTTTGAACAATCATTTTCCTAAGCGAAAGATTTGTGTCCAGGGCGAACGGGGCCATATAATTTGCATCAGCGATTTAGATGGCGATTTCAATGGCGATTTAGGTGGCGATTTAGGTGGCGATTTCGCAATAACTCAAGACCAGGGAAGGGACTATATATACCAGAGGATATACCAGAGGATATACCAGAGAATATACCAGAGGCAATGCGATCGCTAAATCTCCAAAATTCCCTTGCTGTTAAAGCATCAGATTTGTCAAACTCATTGTTCTACTTATGATTTCTAAAAAAATTTGTCTGGTTGGTGACTTTAATGTAGGTAAAACCAGTTTAATTCGTCGGTTTGTCGATCGCCAATTCAGCGATCAATATCTTTCTACGGTCGGGGTGAAAATTTCTCGCAAAAATGTAGAATTAAAGGAAGTAGCCGGGAAAACAAATGTCGAGGTACAGTTGTTGATCTGGGATTTAGAAGGTAGTACCAAGTTTAAAGCGATCGCCCCGACTTATTTGCAGGGATCCAAAGGCGTGATTATTGTGGCGGATCTGACTCGTTCGGAAACGATCGAGCATATTCAAGATCATATTAAGTTATTTTTATCCATGAACCCGAAAGGGCAAATTATCGTGGCTTTGAATAAGTCTGATTTATTAGATGACGCCAAAATTGCCAAAATGATGGCCAGTTACGAACTGGACTCGGAAAAAATCAGCGCTATCTATAATACTTCAGCCAAAACCGGGAAAAATGTTGATGAAATTTTTCAGACTTTGACTGCAAAAATTATGGAGACACCAGGATGAACCATTTGTTAGAAAAAATCTTAGGGGTACAAAGTTTAGAATTTGTCGAAGTTGATGGCAATTTCCATATTTTAGACTATTCTCCGAGAATCCACCGATTTGCCGAGCATCCCGGTGAGGTGCAAGTCGGACAAGATAGCCGAATTTACTTTCCAGAGTTAATCGGGCTTGAGGATGTTTTGCGGGCTGTATTAGGTGGCAATGAAGCACAACTTGAATTGACGGCAATTTACCGAGAAACTCCCACCGAAGAACCGTTGTATTTCAATCTTTATGCGATTCCGAAAACAGATAATTCACCGAAGGGTAGTCGTTTGGCGATCTTTTTTCAAGATGTCACTCAACAAAATATATTAGAAAGAAAATACGTTCAAATCACCAACGATCTGACTTTAGTTAACCGGAATTTGTTGGTTTATAAGAACTACCTTCAATATATTATTAAGTACATGGCAGATGCCTTGTTTGTCACCAATGCTTTAGGGACTATTGAAGAGTGTAATCATGCCGCCCAAAACTTATTAGAAATAAGTGAAGATCGGATCGTCGATCGCCCCATTCATCAAATATTTAACAATGTTAAACTATTGCCAATTCAGAAAGAATTCCCCCAAGTATTAACGGTGCAAACTATCAAGAATTTAGAGGTTAATTATGTAAAGCAATCGGGGGTAAATTTAACCATTTTATTTAATTGTTCATTGATTAAAATCGACGATGAAGATAAGTTTGTCTATATAGGCAGAGATATCACTGAACGAAAACGAGTGGAAAAAGAGATGGAAATCGCGTTACAGAAAGAACGAGAACTCAACGAACTGAAATCTAACTTTCTGTCCATGACTTCCCATGAGTTTAGAAACCCGCTGACGGTGATTCTCTCAGCGGCGGAATTGTTGCAGGTTAATCGGCAAAACGTTGCCGATCCTAAAACTTCAAAGTATCTCGATCAAATTCATAAATCCGTAGAAAATTTATTGGAACTTTTAGATAATTTACTGATTTTAGGGAAAGCCGATTCTAATAAATTAGTCGTGCAAAGAAAACCAATTAATTTGTCTGAGTTTTGCGAGGATTTATTAGAAACCCTAGAGTTAAGCAGCCCAATCCGCAGAATTTCTCTCGTGAATCAGTGTGAAGATACTCTTTGGCCAATGGATGAAAAATTATTGGCGCATATTTTGAATAATTTACTGTCAAATGCCCTGAAATATTCCCCAAATCAAACCCCAGTTTATTTGAGATTATACCCAGAAAACGATGCGCTCTGTTTGGAAGTCGAAGACCAAGGTATTGGCATTACTTTAGAGGATCAGACGAATTTATTTGAGTTGTTTCATCGGGGCAAAAATGTGGGCAATATTCCCGGCAACGGTCTGGGAATGGCAATTGTGCAAAAATCTGTGGAAATCTATGGCGGCAGTGTAATGGTTTCTAGTGAACCAGGGGTAGGAACCATATTTAAAGTTAATTTACCTTTGAAATAAACCCGATCGCCAAGGCGATCGCCATCAACCCATCAACCCAGAAACCGGGTTTCTTTACTAAATATCGGTTTTGATGCAAAAATTATCCCAGAAACCCGGTTTCTTTCTTGGGCAGCAAAAATTATCCCAGAAACCCGGTTTCTCCTCGTTTTTCCTCGACAACAGCCCTATAACCTTGATATGAACAACAGTAACCGCATCTCTACCAAAAAAACCCGTGAGAAAATCCGCCATAAAATTGCCAATTGGTTGGAAACTCGGTGGGCGACACCCGCTTATGCCGGTTGGTTACTCTTGGCTTTGGCGATTTTCTTTTTTGGGGCGGCTACTAATACTATGTCCGGTTGGTTGTATGTGATTAGTGGGGTGACGATCGCTTTGTTGGCCATTGCCGCAATTTTGCCAGTGCGATCGCTGCGTTCTTTGCAATTGCAACGTCTTTCTATTGCACCCATTAGCGCGGGGGATGACCTAAAAATTGAAATTGAAATTATTAATACCACCGCCAAACCGAAAACCCTTTTGCAACTTCAAGATATTTTGCCTTTGGTCTTGGGTGAACCCGCGATCGTGGCGATCGAAGAAATTCCCGCCAACCAAGTTTATCGCTGGGTCTATTATCAACCAACGGAACGGCGGGGAATTTACCATTGGCAGGAGATCCAACTGAGAACCGGCACTCCTTTGGGCCTATTTTGGTGTCGTCGATCGCGCCAAGTTCCTGCCAAGGCGATCGTCTATCCCAAAGTTTTACCCCTCACCACCTGCCCCCTGATTGACAATATCGGCGATCGGGAGACTAACCAAGCGGAAAGCGATCGGGTATTCCATAATGCCAACCAAGGAATCACTCGAAACCTGCGACCCTACCGTTATGGCGACCCTATCCGCATGGTTCACTGGCGCAGTAGTGCCCGCTACGGAGAATTGCGCGTCCGAGAATTAGAAATTTCTACCAGCGGTCAAGAAGTAGCGATCGCCCTTGATAGTGGCAGTCCGTGGAATTTTGACGACTTTGAACAAGCGGTAATTGCCGCAGCCTCTCTATATTTTTACGCCAGTAGAAATCAAATAAATGTCCGACTTTGGACTGCCACCACAGGTTTAGTTCACGGCAACCGCCGCGTTTTGGAAACTTTA
Organism: Oscillatoriales cyanobacterium; assembly: GCA_011390955.1. Taxonomy (GTDB): domain Bacteria; phylum Cyanobacteriota; class Cyanobacteriia; order Cyanobacteriales; family Laspinemataceae; genus Planktothricoides. The sequence continues at coordinate 22,236 of JAABRM010000027.1, forward strand.
GCTGCCACCAATGCCCAAGAACCAATCTCCGCAGAATTACCCAGTATCCCCTTAATTTGGCTCACTCAAAATCCAGAAAATCTTCAGAATTTACCTTCGGGCAGTCGTTGGATATTCTGGCCAAACTTAGAGGCAAAAGCAAACAAACCGGGTTTCTCTCAGAATTGCCCCGGTATCCAAATTGACCCAGAGCGATCGCTCCAACTGCAACTCCAATCGAGGATCAAATAATTCGCGCTCATCCGCGCTGACCAACGGAAGGACAAAATAAAACTTCCCGCAAAAATTTCTCACAAAATCTGTAATTTCCCGGATGAGAGGTGACACCCCTCACCTACTATGTTATAGTATGTATAATTGATACTCCCTCCTAGGAAAATTTTCCCTCGATTGAATTGACTAAGGGAACCATTGCGTCATCCTCTGTCAGTGCCAGTCGAGAGATTGTCCACTTTTAATCCGATGTTTGTTTTCTGCACCCTCGTCCACCCTCGTCCACCCTCGTCCTCCCCAATTCCGATCGTTTTTGTCATTAAGGCATCAGTTCTAATGACTTGCAATGGCTTACAATAAGATTACTCTGATGACTTGCCTCCTTTTTCGCGGGAACGGCGATCGCTTTGGAGAGATGGTCTGAACGGGCAATAACAAAAATATCTTTCCCGGTAGCCCGGTTTGAGGGAGTGTCATTACCGTTAGTCACTTGAAACAGTGGCACATAACGGGGTCTGAAACTTATAAATGTTTTTTACATTCTATTTATATAGAGTTTCTGGCTGATACTGCTCTGATGTGGGAGACACCCAATTATGTTACAAAAATTTATTCAAGCGGCGATTATTACTGGCTTACTTCAATTAGTTCTCAACTTGAGTCCACCGAAAGCTTCGACCAGCGTTAACATTAACTTGTCTCAAGTTTTATCCATGCTTGTAGTTGATTAGCTCCTTTGATTCTCGCTATTAAATAAATGGCAACTTTTATGTTTCAAAGTTATACAGAAGGGTTCAGAGTAATCTGAACCCTTCTGTCGTATTGATACCCAATCCGGTTCTCGCACACCCGCTTATCAAGCCATCTTTCCTCAACCGTTTCCTTCTTCCTATGCACTCCTTAGCCCTATATGCGGGAATCCACTTTTGCCACAATACCGAGATTTAAAATAAGAAACCCGGTTTCTGACGTTATAAGTTTCTCCAGAAAGGTAAAAAATTAAGCCACGGCAAACTCAGTGAACTTACGAGTTTCTGGATCGTAAAACGCTAAAACAATATCCTCCTTGGGGACACCTTCTCTTAATAACTCTGTAGCAATCCCCTCCTCTGTCCAATCTTCCTCAATATAAATTTTCTCATTTTTAATCCGAATATGAACATGAGTATTATTAATTCTTTTTTGCTTTACCCAATCTACAGACATCCATAAATAATGATCGTGGGTTTCATCAAAAATCAAACAAGTCTCATATTTTTTCTTAGATGAACGATTAGCCCGCTCATCATAAGCTGTCAATATATTTTTGATAGTTTGCCGATACCTGATTAATTTATCCATTGCACTACTTCCTCCTTCTCTGTATTAATCACCAGTAAAGCCAGTTGGTTCAATTTCACTACAGCCTTAATTGATTTTCTCTGAAAAAATGTCTCATATATCTCATCGGTTATGGCTAGATAAATTTCTTGATATTCATCTTGAGCTAATTGAATGAGATTGCGGTATAAAATGTATTGTCCTAAAGCCATTTCAAAATCTTTGATTAGAGACGGACTAATAAAAGATTTTATTTCTACAATAATCTTCCTTTGGGTTTGCTCTTTTTCACTAATTTTTTCTATAGCTAAATCAGGATAAAGTTCAACATCTTCATATTCCAGAGGATAAGGGTCGGCTGTAATCGTCCAACCATCTTTAATTAAAGCATTTTTGACGGCTTGATGGTAAATGTCTTTTGCTCCCATTGTCCTCCTGATAAGGTAAGCTATGACCGACTTTAAATCTTTTTTAAATATTATAGTAAACCAAAGCCCGATCGCCCAGATAATTTTTTTCAGAATAGAACCACAGAGAGACGAAGGACACAGAGAATTTAGCCAATAAGCGATCGCTTTTTTGCCCACAAGGAGAGAACCGGGTTCTCCGTTGTTTTTGCCTCCCGACCGAGAATTACAAAAAGAAACCCGGTTAGTGAATCTAGAACGTTGATTAATCAAAATAAAAAATTAATATTATTTATGCTTCAAGCTACCTAATTTATTGACAAACAATTCAAAATATGATATATTCGATAAAATTAATTGTTTTGGCTTAAAAAATTGCTTAATTAACTATGAAAAAAGAAAGTTTTGACGCTATATTTGAAAATGGAGTTTTTCGTCCTTTAATTAATCTTAAGTTTAGGGAAGGGCAAGCTGTAAAAATAATTGTTCAATTCGACAATACTTTACCAAAAAAAAGTTTTCCTGAAACCGGGATTATTGCTCAACTAACAGCAAATCCTCTCGTGATTTCCGATTTTCAACCTTTGACTAGAGAGGAAGCAAATGAACGTTGGGAATAATCAATATGTTTGTATAGATTCTAATATTTGGTTGTATCGTTTCATTATCAATCCTAACGATGCTAATGCTCAAATTAAGCAACAAATAGCTATCGCTATTACAACTGAAGATAATCTGGTTATTAGTACACAGATAATTAATGAAGTTTGTGCAAATTTAATTCGCAAAGCTAAATTTAACAATTCACAAATTCAAATTTTAATTCAAGAATTTCATCAAGGTTGTGAAATCATGCCTGTTTCCTTTGAAACCCTTGAATATGAAAATTAAGGGATAAATATTTGCTTTCATTTTGGGATATTTTGATTGTTGCTAGTGCAATTTTAGGTAATGCCAATATTCTCTATTCAGAAGATATGCAAGATGGTTTAATAATCGAAAATACTTTACAAATTATTAATCCATTTAGAGATTTAAAATAAAATATGGGTTTGGCGATCGCGGCAGCGCTTTTGTGGACAAACCGATCTTTTCTTTTTTAGAAAAATTAGAAAATGGAATTCATCCCAAGCGCCTGCATTTTTTATGAAAACGTTCTGTCAATATCCCCTATTGGGTGAGGTGGAACAAGAATCCCGATCGCCCATCAATATCACATTACTAATCATAAACATTTCTCCCTTCATCCATCAGAATACTGCCAATTAACGCTTAAATAAGGGAAACTACTATCTTGACTCGTAACCATTCGTGTCTGAACAGAAAAAAGCCGCTCGTTCTTTAGCGGGAATTGCCGGAATTGTGGCGATTAGATCGCCGTCACACTACAAAACTTATCTGAAAATAAAATAGCGATCGCCCCTTTGCCCACAAACCAAGAAACCGGGTTTTCCGTTGTTTTTGCCCCAATACCGAGATTTAAAATAAGAAACCCGGTTTCTGAACCCCAGGCGATCGCCCCTTTGCCACAGAAGAGCGATCGCTTATCCAAAAATAAAATAGCGATCGCCAAGATAATTTTTTAACAATTGAACCACAGAGACACGAACGACACAGAGAATTCAGCCAAGGGGCGATCGCCCCTTGGCCCACAAGGAGAGAACCGGGTTCTCCGTTGCTTTTGCCCCAATACCGAGATTTAAAATAAGAAACCCGGTTTCTGAAGCTATAAGCGATCGCCCCTTTGCCACAGAAGAGCGATCGCCTCTCTCTAGCTGATTTTACTTAATTCTTCAATAATTTTATCGGATATATTACCAGATGCTAATTTAACAGGATCAATATTTATATTACCTGTTAATATATCTGCTAATGGAATATGAAAAATTTGATATATTCCGTCTGCATTGACATCATCAAGCCGTTTTTTTGCATCTGGTGAAAGTCCAGTCGCAGAAATAATTAATCCCACATACATATTTTCTCTTTCCAGATCATCTTTAAAACCTCCAAATTGTTCGCGAGTAAACTTTTGAATTTGAATTTTAATGCTAATTCCTGCATGTTGAATAATTTCTTTACCTTTTTGGAAGTATAATCCCTCTGCACTCTGCACTTTTTTTATTTCAGGTGCTATAACTTTAATACGTCCATCAATGCCGCCATCTGATTTTCCCCTCCTAGCTGGCAGATTTGTAACTATTGTTTCAGTGTCTCCACCGATTAACTGAATAATTCTAGCTTCATAAGCTAACTTTTCTTGATTACTCGAATTGAGTAATTGTTTAATTAAAGCATTAATTAAGTTTTTATTGACCATATTGTGTCACTTATATTTTTTTACAACTGTGGATTCCATAAATATTGAATTTTATCAAAATAAGATTGAATTAAAATATCAATTACTTCATCAATTGATGTGAACTCAAATTTTTTATATCTATCTTTAATCAATTCTGAAGTAGCTATTAACATCCATTTAGGAATATAAATATTCACTGCACCATCTTCTTTATTTACCTTAGAAATATATTCAATTTTCTCAAGATAATCAGATGATGGGAACTTATAAATAGATTGTTTTTTATTGAGTTCATCTGAGGCTAAATATGTAAAAATTGTTTTCACTACTTCCTTCGTACTTTTTGTTGTTAAAACTAGCTTTAACTGATTCAAAATCTCATTATCTAATTTCTTCTCATTAAAGGTAAGCTTTTGTTTTTTCTTTAAGCCAGGGCTATTAGTTAAATCTTTGGCTAGATTAGAAATTAATTGTTTACTTGGCATAATTATTACCTCCTACCTACCCAGGTTTCTAAAATTAAATTTTTATTTCACATTCTTTAGATAGAATCAACTTTAAATTTGTATAAAAATCATCATTTTCCAGGAAATCTGGTAAACTCATATTTTCTACATAAGGTAAATAATAAGAACTTAATTTTCCCAACAATCCTGTCTGTTGTAATTTATTTTTAACCATTTCTATATCTTCTTCAACATCTTTTTTTTCTCCACAGCGATTAGGCACAATAGTAAGTTTCAGGGGAAATCCTTTTATTTGACTTTGGGTGACAATTATTTTTAGTTCATCGGGAATTGCTTCCATTGCTTCTGAATCCCCTGGCACGATAGGTGCGATGACTCTCCAGCCTTTACCCTTTTTATCTACTAACTTCTCCAAAATTTCCCATTTATCATCTGTATCTGCTACTGCTACGTCAAATTTACCCATGCCTGGAAAGCTGGTTGGAAGACCTTGGAACTCTTCAGGATCAAATTTATTCTCATCTGCAATTTCGATCGATCCATATAAATCCGGATTTTCTTTTTGCTTATTTTCTATATGTTGTAGGATTCTAGACGAACTTGAAAGTTTAAGAACTAACACTTTTTTGCCTTCAGCAGCAAGTAATAATGCTGCATTGGTTGCTATAGTTGTTTTACCAACGCCACCTTTCGGAGAATTAATGACTAATTTTAGCATTTCATTATCTATCCCTAGATTTACAGATTGACAAGATCAGTAGTAATCAATGTCAACCTCATTAAGAGTAATTTGAAAATTGTACCAAACCAAAGCCTCTACTGTGTCAAGCTTAGACATATACTCCATAGAAATTACTCGGACTAAATCATCAAAACGAGAAATCTCATCAAAATTGATCGATCGAGCCTGGTGACATCGGGCTATAATTGCTGAGTAAACTTCAGTAATGCCAATTCTACCATATCTAAAGGCATTACGCCCAAAGCGGCGGCAAAAGCGACCAAATCTGAACCAGTGGGGAAGGAAATACCGAGAAGGAAACGAGTGTGGGAATCGCCACCTAGATCGACTAATAGCCTCCAGTTTAACTATAAGTGAATGATACCAGATCCTGCCCGTAGAGCTACACCCCCACGAGGAAAAAAGTCAGGTAATTCTTTATCCAATTAAAAGCCAATCCCGATCCGATCGCCCATCAATATCACATTACTAATCATAAACATTGCTCCCTTCACCCATCAGAATACTGCCAATTAACGCTTAAATAAGGGAAACTACTATCTTGACTTGTAACGATAAGTGTCTGAACCGAAAAAAGCCGCTCGTTCTTTAGCGGGAATTGCCGGAATTGTGGCGATCGGATCGCCGTTACACTACAAAACTTATCTGAAAATAAAATAGCGATCGCCCCTTTGCCCACAAACCAAGAAACCGGGTTCTCCGTTGTTTTTGCCACAATACCGAGATTTAAAATAAGAAACCCGGTTTCTGAACCCCAATCTTCCCCAGAAAGGTAAAAAATTAAGCCACAGCAAAATCAGTGAACTTACGACTTTCTGGATCGTAAAACGCTAAAACAATATCCTCCTTGGGGACACCTTCTATTAATAATTCTGTAGCAATCCCCTCCTCTGTCCAATCTTCCTCAATATAAATTTTCTCGTTTTTAATCCGAATATGAACCTGAATATTTCTGATTTTTTTCTTACCTTCCCAACCCATAAACAACCAAAAATATTGATCGTGTATTTCATCAAAAACAAGACAACTTTCTTGGTCTAAATTTGCTGAATTTGAAACCCATTGGTGATATTCTGTTAATACCTTTTTAATAGAATTACGATATTTTTCTAATTGAGCCATTGTAAAATTTCCTCCTTTTCCATATCAACAACAATCAAAAGTAATTGATTTATCTTAGTAATATCTTGAATTGAGTCTCGCCTGAAAAAATTTTCATAAATGCTGTCCTTAATTGCTAGATAAATTTGATATTCTGGATCGGTAAGATTGATTAAGTTTCGATATAAAATATATTGTCCTAATGCCAATTCAAAATCTCTCATGGGTGAGGAACTTAAAAAACTTTTTATTTCGACAACAATTTTCCGCCCATTTTGTTCAGCAACAATTGGTTTCTCTACTGCTAAATCAGCAAATAATTCAGCATCTTTGTATTTGATTTTATAAGGATCGGCTGTAATTGTCCAACCATCCTTAATTAAAGCATTTTTTACTGCATCATGGTAAATATCTTTTGCTGGCATTTTCCTCGTTGTAATTTTGTAATTGAGTTAGGTGAGCCAATTAAGACCCACCCCAATTATTATACTACACGAAAACCTTCTCAAGCTTAGGCAGATGATCGACAGGAATCACCCGCCCAAAATCCTCAAAACCCGCGATCTCATCAAAATTGAGATAACGGTATAAATCACCCTTAAACCGATCGCCAAGATAATTTTTTCAGCATTGAACCACAGAGACACGAAGGACACAGAGAATTAGAGAATCAAGCCATCAATATCACATTACTAATCATAAATATTTCTCCCTTCAGCCATCAGAATACTGCCAATTAACGCTTAAATAAGGGAAACCACTATCTTGACTCGTAACCATTCGTGTCTGAACAGAAAAAAGCCGCTCGTTCTTTAGCGGGAATTGCCGGAATTGTGGCCATAGCCACATTGATTAGTAAAGTTTTTGGCTTAGTCCGTCAGGTAGCGGTAAGCGAAGCTATGCCGTCAGGCTTATCGCCGCTGCTTTTGGGGTAGGCGCCGCCTTCGATGCCTATAATTACGCCTATGTAATTCCCGGATTTTTGTTAATCCTCCTCGGTGGAATTAATGGCCCATTTCACAGTGCGATCGTCAATTATTAAAATCGCACAAAATAGTAAAAATCAGTTAACCTAAAGTCAGATTATCCCATGATATTGTTTAATTTATGAATAGTCTATTGATTGTCGGAGGATAAGTCCAAATCGCGAACAGCTTCAATTAGTAGAAGATATTTTTGCCAAAACAAAGTGCTTAATAATTTTTGATTATGACCAATATCCAGAGCATAATTAAAAAAGTTTAGATTTGTCTTCAACAGATTTAATTAATAGTTTAGAATCTTTACAAAAAAGATATCTAGTCAAAAAAAATAAAGGAGATAAAATTATGTTTAAATTAGATTCTGTTTTTAGAGAATATGTGAAAAATTGTGGTAAAAATAGCTGTTAAATTTCTGGCCATTCTTTAGCTTCAACAAATAAAGATAAATGCTTTTTATTACTTGTTGCCACAATTACCTCATGTCCATGATGAGCCACTAAAATCGCTTGAGATGCTAAAATAACATCACCATCTAAGGCTTTATTGTCGGCGGTTGGCTTACCTTTTTTTCTAGCTTCAGCCCATAATTCTGCTGCTTTTAACATTACTTCTGTAGTCAGAGGAAGATAGATAATTGCTGATTTTAGTTGCTCTAATTTTCTGATACCTGAAAGTTTATTCGCTCTTAATAACTCCCGTCTGATTTCATAATCTATAATTTCGGGTAAAATTACTTGATAACCTCGTTGAGAAAGAGTTAAAAACCATTCTTGACATTGCAATGCTAAAGGAGTCGCTTTAGGATTAGTAATTAATCCCACTGGTGCAGAATCCAATAAAATAACTTTACTCATTCAATTGAAACCCCCTCAAGAGATTCAATAATTTTTAAAGTTTCTTTTTGTTCATTCTCATCATCTAATTCAGCCCAAGAATCAAATAAATTTTTAAACTTTTCTGGATTTTGGTCACTATTATTAATTTGATGAATAGCATTATTCCAAGCATTAACAGATGTCTGTTTTGTAATTAAACTTTCACGAAATAAACGCACAAAATTTAATAATTCTGGGATAAATTCTTCGGGAGTCTGCTCAATTTCCATTAATAAATCTAGTCGTTGTTTTGTTGCTGTAACTTTATAGTTATTCATCATTATTTACCTATATTTTTATTTTTTTGCTAAAATAAGTCCTAAAATTAAGACCCATCCTACTATTATACTAAACCACAGCATCCCCCAACTTAGGCATTGGCTCCACAGAGAAGATATCATAAATCGTAAAGTCGGACAACGCCCTATATCTAAGTAGGTGAACATAATTAATTGCACTTTTCGTTCCCCACCGTAAATCCTTGGATTCCCGCCTTCGCGGGAATGACAGTTTTTCTTCTGATATGGTCTGTGGTGCATTTATTTCTGCCCACCTACTTATATAATAAAACCCCAAGAGTAATTCATATCACATTACTAATCATAAACATTTCTCCCTTCACCCATCAGAATACTGCCAATTAACGCTTAAATAAGGGAAACCACTATAGGAACTCGTAACGATAAGTGTCTGAACAGAAAAAAGCCGCTCGTTCTTTAGCGGGAATTGCCGGAATTGTGGCCATAGCCACATTGATTAGTAAAGTTTTTGGCTTAGTCCGTCAGGTAGCGATCGCCGCTGCTTTTGGGGTAGGCGCCGCCTTCGATGCCTATAATTACGCCTATGTAATTCCCGGATTTTTGTTAATCCTCCTCGGTGGAATTAATGGCCCATTTCACAGTGCCATCATCAGTGTATTGGCGAAGCGGGATAAAGAAGAAGCCGGGCCATTGGTAGAAACCATCAATACCTTAGTCACTAGCTTATTGCTGCTGGTGACGATCGCCTTAGTCATATTTGCCGAACCCCTGATGACTTTGGTAGCGCCCGGATTGAATATTACCGAAGCCCAAGCATTAGCCCAGGGCATGACCCCGGAAAATTTTCAAACCCTACTTTTGACCAAAGATATTGCCATTGAACAATTTAGAATTATGGCACCGTTGGCCATGTTAGCGGGTTTAATTGGCATTGGGTTTGGCACATTAAACGCTGCGGATCAATATTGGTTGCCGTCCATTAGTCCCCTATTTTCTAGTGTGGCCTTAATTGGCGCGATCGGGATTTTAGCCTTGGATCTCGGTAGCCAAATTACTGCCCCAGAATATGCCTTACTCGGTGGTAGAGTCTTGGCTTGGGGCACCCTCGCTGGGGCAATTTTGCAATGGTTAGTCCAGTTAATTGCCCAATGGCGTAGCGGTTTGGGTACATTGCGGCTGCGGTTTGAATTTAACCGTCCGGGAGTCAAAGAAGTGATGCAGGTAATGGGTCCGGCGACCCTTTCCTCCGGGATGCTGCATATTAACGTTTATACGGATTTATGGTTTGCCTCGTTTATTCCTCAAGCGGCTGCCGCGTTGGGTTATGCCGGTTTATTAGTGCAAACCCCGTTAGGAATTATTTCTAATATGTTGTTGGTGCCCTTAATGCCGGTGTTTTCCCGGTTAGCTGACCCGCAAAATTGGCCGGAATTAAAAGACCGCATTCGCCAAGGGTTAGTGTTGACGGGAATTACCATGCTACCAATGGGCATTTTAATGATTGTTTTGGCGGTGCCCATTGTCCGGGTGGTGTATGAACGGGGGGCTTTTAATCCAGAAGCTTCGGCGTTTGTCGCCCCTATGTTGATGGCTTATGGGGTGGGGATGTTTTTTTATCTCGGTCGTGATGTGGTGGTGCGCGTATTTTATGCCCTGGGGGATGGGGAAACGCCATTTCGCGTCAGTATGGCGAATATTTTCCTCAATGCAATTCTGGATTATTTATTAGTCCAAAGCTTTGGGGCACCGGGTTTGGTGTTGGCAACGGTGGGGGTGAATATTACTTCAATGGTGGCATTGTTGTGGTTGCTAGATCGGAAATTAAATGGGTTGCCGATATTAAGTTGGAGTGGCGCGATCGCCTCTTTAACTGCTGCCAGTTTCGTTGCCGGGGCTGCCAGTTGGGGCATCTTGTGGGGCATTGAGCAAATTTTAGGCACTCAGGGTTTCCTAATTGTGATTTTAGAATTAGCGATCGCTGGTTTAGGAGGTTTAGCGGTGTTTGCCTTAATTGCCACCCAATTAAAGTTAGAAGAAGTGGATATTTTTGTCGATCGGGTGCGGCAAAAGTTAGGGAGATAGTTAATTGTTGATTGTTGTTGGTTGATTGTTGTTGGTTGATGGACGATATGGCTGAGGTAGAATAGTAGGGGCAAAGCATACTCTTCGAGAAGGCTTCGCCTACGGGCAGTTAACTCTCGGTTTTTACAGGTAATTTTTTACCCGAATGCTTTGCCCTTACCGGCAGTTAATCGCGGTTTCACAGTAAAAATAATTCCCCTTATGCTTCGCCCTTCCATCGTATAGGCGCGATCGCTGGTAAATTCTGTTCTATAATCATAGAAGTTAAACCTTATCATATCCTCAACCCCATGAAAGGCTACATACAAGGACAAACCATTATTCTTATAGAACCCTTGCCGGAAAATCTCCGAGAAGGTGATGAAGTAGATGTTTCAATTGCCATCAAGCCAGAGAAAACATATCCTTTTCCTACATTTCAGTTAGGAGTTAAAGACGAATATCTGAATCGGGAAAAAATCTATGAAGAAGATTAGAGTATTGTTCGATACGAATGTTTTAGTATATGCTCATGATGAATTAGCCACTTATCATGCTGATTCAGCAGACTTGTTAAAGTTAGGTATAGAAGATAAAATCCAAGGATTTTTAGCGGAACAAAATATTATCGAATTATATCGCATTTTAACGAATCCAGTAGCCATGAAAGGATCGCCGTTGACTCCTATACAAACCAATCAGTTAATTCAAGCTACTTATTTGAACCGTAATTTTAAAATTCTTTATCCTACTGAAGAGACGGTAAAAAAAGTCTTAGATTTAGCCGTGAATCATAACGTCACTTCAGCTAAAATATTCGATATTCGGATAGCGGCTTTGATGTTAGAGTACAAAATTGATTATTTGGCTACTTACAATATTACTCATTTTCAGGGAATCCCAAAAGTAAATCCTTTGAAACCATCAGAAATTTTGCATCTTGTTCATAACTCACTCAACTAACTGATGTTCAGGATTGACCGTTAACAGACTGTCTAGTTTAAGCATAATATATTGCTGAGAAAATATCGGGAAGTGGTGAGGCGCGATCGCTTCTGGATCCGAGTCAAGAGGCATCGCGTAACTGGCGATCGGTGATGAATTTGGGATAGACTATAATCTCAGGATATTGTTGGAGATATATGTGTAATTTTATCCCAATCTCCGGCAAATTATACCCTGGGAATCCAGCCCAAACCACCTTGGTCTTAATCATCTCATAAGCGAGTGTAAATATTTATGAAATTAGTAAACTTTTTCAAAGATTTAGTCTATCAAAAATTTCCCGGATTTATTTTTAGATTTTTCGCTCACTCTAATGACGCGATCGCTCATTTAAAAAAATATAACTTCTCGATGGTATTAAACTTAGAAGACAATGCTATCAGTCGGCCAATTCTCGTTAAAGGCCAATATGAACAAAATGTCACTCAAGTTTTGCTAAAATATTTAAACCAATTAAAACCCGACCTGCATTTTTTAGACATCGGGGCTAATTTAGGCTATTATAGTTTGTTGGTAGCCAGTCAGTGTCCTCAAGCTAAAATATACAGTTTTGAACCCGATCGAAAAAACTTTAATTTATTCACCACCAGCATTATTTATAATCAATTTCAAAATCAGATTCAATCTTATCGGTTAGCGGTCAGCAATGAAAATAAAACCATCGTCATTTCCAACCTAGGAAATCAGGCAAATTATGGAGCCAGATTCACCGGCAATACCGCCCAAGAGTTACGGGCTTATGTTCATGGAGACAACCCTTATTATGAGGAAATACCCGCAGTTCGTCTAGATGATTTTTTACCGGATATTCAAATAGATATGGTCAAAATTGATATTGAAGGCTATGAACCCTTTGCCCTCCAGGGAATGCTTAACCTATTAAAAAAGAATCGACCGATTATTTTGGCTGAATTTGCCCCGTCTAACTTAAAATTTTTCGGCAAAATTGAACCGCCAGAATTTCTAGAATTTTTTACCAATCTTGACTATACCATCAATTTAATCGATCGCCAAGGCCAGGTAATTGCTTACGACCGGAATATAGACCAGTTAATTCAAGATTTTGGCACTTATCAAACACATCATCTCGATCTGATTTTCTTGCCCCTTTTGTTGCACCTTGGGGAAAAGAGTTAGTCAAACCCTGTCTGATAATTTCTCAGATATAGGGAACTTCTCAGATAGTGACTTGATGAGTTTATTGGGGCGCGATTCCGCTTTGATTGAATCCAGAGGCGATCGCCTCTTTAACTGCTGCCAGTTTGCTGATAGATTGTTGATTGTTGTTTGTTTACGGTTGACCGTTGTTGGTTGACCGTTAACAGACCGATAATATTGCTGAGGAGATATTGGGAGGTGGTGAGGCGATCGCACCCAAAACTACCCCACACATGAAAAGTGCGATCGGTTCAAAATAAAGACATCATATCCATATTTTGAACCCGATAAAAATATTAAATAGCTTTGTAGTTATTTTTTAGCGATTTAGCACATTAGGTACTGAACAGCTAATAAGTTTTTCCAAATACTCTTTTAATAATTGACCTCTAACATCACGCGCTTTTTTTCCTGTACTTCCTTGATAAATATAGTAATAATATTCAGCAAATTTATCTTGGTATCTGTTTTCATTTTTACTATTTTGAAGTTTTTCTTCTAGGTTCAATAACATATTCTTTAACTCATTACTATTTGGCAAATTATTATATTTTACATATAAGTTTACCAGTTCAATAATTAAATTAAAAAAGCTTGATTTCTTATTCCATAGACTATCAGAAGCTATGTTACATTGAACAATTAAGTCGAATACTTTGGTCAAAATATCTAACATTTTATTTTTATTCGGATATTCATTATCATATCTTGTTACATATTCTTCAACCTCTTTATCTCTACTAAAATACCCTCCTTCTTCTATGGTTGACATGATCAATAAAATATACTCTAAATCTAACATCCGAGATGATTGAGTTTCATTAAATAAATCAATTCGCTCAAAAATCTGATGATTGGCTAAAATTTCCTTAGCTGTTGTGATGAATTCTCCTTGATATAATGAATTTTGTATTTCTACCGAATTCAACGCATATTGAATGGAATTAATTCTATTAAAAATATCAAGAATTTTCTTCTTTTCGATCCGTCCTAAATCTCGGACAACTATTACATAGTCAAAAAAACTTGTTTTTTCTGCCGCTGATAAGTTGGCAAATGGCTCAATATTTTTGATAGTGAATTCTTTATGTCCAGTGATATATTGATAAATTGTACTCAATCTCTGTTGACCATCTACAACAAGTGTTTTAGATGTTTGACTTTCCAAATCAATTTCACCATCTGCTAAGTATATTTCAGGAAAAGGTAAACCTGAAAGAATAGTTTCTATAAATTTTTCCTTATGAGAATTATTCCATACCAATTTTCGCTGAAAATCTGGAGCTAAAATCAGTGTTCCATCTTTAATCTTATTGTATAGATCAATTAACTTTTTATTGCTGGCTATTCCTATGTTAGACATCTTTAATAGTCTCCTCTCTTAAATTGTGTATATTTTTTATATGATACTTCTCAAAAAAGCTAAAGTCATAGTAAATAGCTCCGGCAATTTTTGGTTTACCATATTTCCCATATGAAATAGATTTAAAAAAATCAAACCATTCATTCCTTTTGCCAAAATTAAAAGGAAATAAATCTGGGCGTAACCATCCTTTAAAAAAATAATTTTTGCAGGCATTATAGTTTTTTTGTTCCCGCTCAGTCCGAGAAGTTAAGTCAATATTAAAATCATATAGTTCTGTCCAAAAACTTTCAAATATAGAACGAGAAATAATCACCATATCAATATCTGAATCATCTTCTGAAAAATGCTTCCATACCTTTTTAGGACTAATGCTAAACCCTAGTTTTGCTGACCCTACCATCCGAACCATTTCTGGACTTTTTAAACCAAATTTATTGGCAATTGCATATTTTAAATCAAAATATAAATCTTCATTATCTTTAAAAATATAAGGTGTACCATGCGTAATGTACTTTTGCACAATAAAATGATCTGTTTGACTCCGATCTCCTAGGGCAGACTTGAAAATTTTAATCCGCTGATTTATGACATCATTGTTTTGATTATTCATTCAATAAATAATAATTTTATTATTATCTAATATAATATTTTTTTTGTATATATTACAATATAATAGCATAAACAAGATTTTATGGTAAAAATTTTAACATAATGTTACAATAATCCCGACAACACACCGAAAAAATGGCAAAATTTGGCATTTCCTCCGACCTCTAAATACCCAGCAAACTGCCCAATTTTAAAAATTACTGAAAAACCCAACCAAAGGGAAACCAGAAACCTTGATGATGTTGCTAGGCGATCGCACCAAAACTCCCCTACACATGAAAAGCGCGATGCCACTTTGATTGGATCCAGAGGCGATCGCCTTTTTAACTACTGCCAGTTTCGTTGCCGGTGCTGCCATTTGAGGTATTTTTATCCTGACATTACCTTAAAATTCTTGAGCAATTTTCTGTTTAATCATTGCACAAAAACTTAAAAAAGTTTGCAAACTTTTTAAATGGGTAGCATAATCTTCTGTTCTTTTTTGTAATTGCTCTAAATAATATCTTTCTCTGGCATCACCAGGCGATTTTTTAGTATAAGCGATATTTTTAGATCGAAAAATTTCTTTTAAATATTCACAGTGAAAATCCGCATGATTTCTCATATCATACTTACCCATTGCTTCCGGATCATCTTGAGAAACATCATAATAATTGACATAATCTGATAATGGTGGTTCTAGAGGTTGTCTTGAATCAAAAATTCTCCGATTCCCTAATAACCAAGTCTCGATGCAGCGATTTTGGATAATAATTTCAATTTTAATATTGCCTAAATTTATATTTTTTTCCTGGATGATGTTTTGAATATAACTCACTCTTTCATCTACCGTTTCTTCATCTGCATCAACACAAAGGACTAAATAATCATAATTATTAGTTTCTTGAATTTTGTCAATGGCATTGTCTAGACCATCATACAAAATCGCCGGATAGCCTTCTCCACTAATCAGATAATAGTTATTATGTTTCACTTGGTGAGAATATTGAACTCGGATTAATTAATTCAGGCAGCAGATATCCCAGCCATTTTGGAAATCTTCCGTTCGGTACTATTGCCCTCGACTAAAAAGTAAATATTCATTAATCCTCCGAATCTTCTTCCTCATCATCTTGAAGGACATTAATTAAATCAATAAAAGCTTTTTGCCGAGATTCGGAAATGTGAAAATCTTTAGCCGTTTTAACGGTGACTAAACCGCCTTGCCGAGTCACGATTTTCCAATATGCCGGACTAATATTATTAATGATATAAGGGTGATGACTGGTAATGATAAACTGGGATTTTTTATGATTGACAATTAACTCAGTCACACTGTCAATACAATTGACGCCTAAACTATTTTCAAATTCATCAATTAAAATCACACAATCATCAGGAGACAAATACAATTCACTGATGTACATTAAAGTTTTAAACATTCCTGATGAAATATTTTGAATCCAGTTGTCTACCCCTTTTTCTTTAATCCTCACAATGGTAGCTTCTTTTAACAAATCCGATAATGCCAGAGGAACCTCTTCGTCTTTTAAAGTTTCTATCTTAACGTCTGAAACATGATTAAATATACTGATAAAAGCTTGTTTTATTTTTTCAAATTCATCAGGGAAAAATCTATAAATAATCTCTAATTTAACCTGAATCGGCAAATCACTTTCTTTGAGCATCAGCAATGAATATTTTTCATGCTTTTTTAAAAAAGAAATTGGCAATCGCCATATTTGATCGAAACTCTGTCTTGAATCCGTGAGGATAATTCTATCTAATTCTGCTTTGACTGAGGAAATAATATCTTCTTGTTTTAGAAGTTCGATCGCACTCTCAAAAGGAGATAGCTTGGGAGTTTTTAATCCATTAAAAATAATTTCATTTTCAGTTCTTTGAACAACAATATTTTGATTGCATTTTAAAGTTTCATTGATAATTTTAACCGAGTCTTCTTGACTTGATTCACTGTTAATTATACTTGAACTGTCTTTAGTTTCAAATTGTCCACTCCAATAATAATTAATGTTATTTTTGGTGGAAAAATCAATACTCCATTTGACTCCGTTTAGAGACTTACCATTGGCGATCGCTTTTAAACTACCGATCGCTTGCAATATTCTAGTTTTACCCGCACCGGACACGCCGACAAGCAGATTAAGATTTGGGGAAAACTCTACTGCTTCAAGTTTCCAATCAGACTTTTCATCGTAATACTCTAGTTTGTTAATTTTCATGGAATTTCATCGAGATGGCTAAAAAATTAGTTAAATTAGTTGCGGATATTCCGTCAATCTATCATAGCAAATAATACCGATAAATCTTCAGGAGCATCAATTGTCTATATTTACAATATTAAGTTTTGTTTAGTTGTCTCTAATCTTTTTAATTTCTGTTCTCTAACTTCTTTTTCCATTTGAGCTAGTAATTCTTCCAATTGAAATCCGAATTCTTGTAGTTCTCAACGATTTTTCCTTAAATCACTGACTAATCTTTTTCTGGTTTCTTCATTGGGAATAGATTTTTTTTCGCTCATAAGCACCAATTTTAATTTATTCAATAGTTCCAAATTCGTAATTTTCAATTGCTATTAGCTAAAGCCTTAGCAGATCGATTATTGATTATTGATTGCTAGTGAATTCACCAAACAACCAATAACCAATAACCAAGAACTAATAATTACATTTGCCGCTGAAATTCTTCGAGAATATTCATCAAATCCGTTTCACATTGCCGGGGCAATAAATCAATTAACGGCAGTTCCCGCTTTCCCCCACCTAACTTAATAGAAATACCGGCCAGAATGTCTCGCATTCGGGCTTCGGTGAGAGTATTTTCCGTCAGCAGGGGATAAAACTGTTCCGCCAGGGTTTTGTGTAAATGGGCATCGTCTAAACGCAAATGCCATTTAGCAATGTCCATATAGATGTTCTGACCAATTTCTGCGGCTAGTTCTTCGATTTCTTGGGTGTGACTGATATTAGCCATAAGCTGACTCCTAGCTTTTAGTATTGGGCGGCTGAGAATCTATCTTTGGGTGAATTCATTCTCGGAATAATCAGCGATCGCAAAAATATAAAGGGCATGGGCTAAGATAATCAATAGCCATAAGCCGGTGAACCAAACAGTCCAAGAAAACTGTAAGCGTTGTAAGTTGAGGAAAAACCATAAACCAGAATTACTGGCAGCAAATATTCCCACATGGACGGCAAAGTTCATCCGGTCATCTATGCGACGGTATTCGGGATCGTTGTTTCGGTCTGGTTTGCGAGGCCAACGCGGTGGCATAGTTTACCTTCATCAAAATTCTTTCAGACTTATTGTACCCCTTTCTTCCCGGTCTGATGTTTCGGTAATTTGTGTTTTTCACACGCATTTAATCCAAACCGGAGCCGATCGCCCCAAACCCAGTCACGATAGATCGCCGATCGCTTTGGCGATCGCTTTGGTTAAACGAAGATAAAAACTGGCAAATAATCGAGACAAGAGCGTTAGAATGCAAAAAGACTCTTAAAATTCCCCAATGCCCTAAAAACTTTTCCCCAAACCATATTGAATATGACCGCCCTGCGATTTTTAAGAAAAGCCACTCCGCAACGCAACTCCTGTTTAGCGATCGTTGCGCTTCCTGACGAAGCTTCCGCCTTCGGAGCTTATCGACTTCTCCAATATCATGGCATTTCCCCAGAACATTTGGCGATCGTCGGCCAAGGTTATAGCAGTGCTGACAGTGTGGGACTGGTCGAACCGATGCAAATTGCCCTGCGCTGTGCCCGTCGGTTCGTCGCGATCGCCTCGGTGGTCGGGACAGCGATCGGTTTCGTCCTCTTCCTGGTCTGTTATTTATCTTTAGGCTGGCCGTTGAATGCCACCTTAATCCTAATAATTCCAGCCACCACGATCGTCGCTGGGTTCTTAGGCGCTGTCCTGGGCGCTTTGTTAGCCTTCTTTGGTGAAGGTAGCGCAGCAGGCGTCTATCGTCATCATCTGCGAAAAGGTCATTACTTATTAATGATCGAGGGGACTGAAAAATTAGTCCGCAATGCCCAAGCGGTTCTCACTCAATATTCAGCCCCCCAAACCCGTTAATACTAATGCTCGATCCAAGTTCATTCTGGCATCCGCTGATAGTCCCCTGATTTGCCTCCGCTTTTACTCAGGAGGCGAATTGCTTCAATTTGCATTGATTTATCCAAGGCTTTGGCCATATCGTATAGGGTCAGCGCCGCCACCGTAACACTCGTGAGGGCTTCCATTTCTACGCCGGTTTCCGCTTTGGTTTTCACTGTAGCTCGAATTTGATAGCCGGGAAGGTCGGGGTCAGGATTAATCTGCACCTCTATTTTTTTTAAGGGTAAGGGATGACAAAGAGGGATTAAATTAGCGGTCTGTTTCGCCGCCATAATTCCGGCCAACTTTGCCGTACCCAAAACATCCCCTTTCGGGGCGTTTCCCGCTTCAATAGCCGCAAAGGTCGATGGCAACATCCGCACTTGTCCAGCGGCGATCGCCTCTCGTTCCGTCGGAGTTTTCCCGGACACATCAACCATAAAGGCGGCGCCACTGGCATCGAGATGGGTCAGTTGGGCAGTATTCTGGCCTGGGTTGGGGGGAATATTCAGCATCAGGGAATCAGCCCGATTCCTTGTCCCAGCAGCGGTTACAGCGTTTTCAGCCCGGTCGTTAAAAAAAAAGTTTTCGGAATTGTTTGACATTTCTCTGATTTATGTTAATATAAATTTCGGTTAAGGGCTTGTAGCTCAGTGGACTAGAGCACGTGGCTACGGACCACGGTGTCGGGGGTTCGAATCCCTCCTAGCCCGTCCAGTTAATCTAATGATTGTAAAAGCCAAAGCATTATACAATGTTTTGGCTTTTTTGTTGTGATACCAAATTCGGTTGTTAAAACCCGTTTATCAGGTCTGATGTCATTCCCGCTTCGGGCGGGAATCCACAAGCGTTTTAGGTAACGATCGTAGTCAGTATATGAGAACCGGATTTGGTATGATGTCATTCCCGCTTCGGGCGGGAATCCACAAGCGTTTTAGGTAACGATCATAGTCAGTATATGAGAACCGGATTTGGTCTGATGTCATTCCCGCTTCGGGCGGGAATCCACAAGCGTTTTAGGTAACGATCGTAGTCAGTATATGAGAACCGGATTTGGTATGAGGTTAATTGCGAGGCTTATTCGCTCAGAGCATAGAGATCCCTTTCTCGACCCAAAGCAAATTTCACCGAATGCCGCAAGTCTTTGCTGGATAGGGTGAGGAAAACGATGAACGCTGCGATCGCTAAACCAGCAGCGATCGCAAATAAAGTCCGATACCCCAGCAGATCCGCAAAAGAGCCTAAAATTGGCCCAGCCAAGGCAATGCCAATATCAAATCCACCAATACAAAGAGAAAACACTTGACCCCGTTCTTTGGCCAAAGAGCGATCGGCCATCAGTGCTACCATCATCGGAATTAAAGTCCCAGCCCCAGCCCCTTCAATGGCGGCTGCTGCCAACACGCTATTCGGTGAATGGGCGAAACCGAGTACAATCATCGCGATCGTGTAGCAGACTAAGCTGGCGGTAATAAAGAGTCCTCGACCGTAGCGATCGGAAGCGCGACCCGTAACCAACCGCAGGCTAAAACTGGAAACCGCAGCGGCGCTATAAAATAATCCCGGATTTAAGTCAATTTTGCTCTCTTGGATGAACAAAGGAATAAAAGTGCTGATAATTCCGAAAACTAAGCCAATCATTAACATGACCACAAACGGAATGCGGAGTCGGTCGGTCAGCAACAGACCCCAAAACGATGGCTGCGACTGCCCCCCTGCGAAGAGAGAAAAGAGAAGAGAGAAAAGAGAAGAGAGAGGATCTTTCCTCTTTCCTCTTTCCTCTTTTCTCTTTTCTCCAAAAGCTCCCCTGCTCCCCTGCTCCCCTGCACCCCTGCTCCCCTGCTTCTCTGGTTCCCCTTTGGCTTCGGTGATTTGGGTGGCACAAAACAACCCCACCATTCCTAGGGCAAATGAGGTGAGAAATAATGGCGAGTAGCCATAACCCGCTTGGATAAATCCGCCCAGGGCAGGCCCGATCGCCACTCCGAGGGGATTGACTAAACTCATATAGCCAATTAATTCACCCCGTTGGTTTGGGGGTGAGAGGTCGGCAACTAAGGCGCTAAACCCAGTAGTAAAAGCGGCGACACTAATGCCATGAAATGCCCGCAAGACCATTAACAGGGGAATAGATGTAATAAATACATAGCCCAAAGGGGCGATCGCGACCACCGCAACGCCAATTAATAGGACCAACTTGCGACTGCGATCGTCAGCCATACGCCCCAACATGGGTCGAAATAGCAGCAGTCCAATGGCAAAGGAACCCATAACCACGCCGATTTGCTGGCTGTTGCCCCCCACGGATTGAATATACAAAGGCAACGTGGGCAGTAAAGCAGCAATACTTGACCAAAATAATAAGCCCGCGACAAATAAGGTTAACAAGCTGCGGCGCAAGCGCGGCTCCAACTGACTAAAAACCTTCAAAGCATCCCCCTAATAGTTGTGATTCTTCGGCGAACGGCGATTCCCGTCTCTGGATTCGATCGAAGCGGAATCGCCCACCGTAAGGGATGAACCCATTCGCGCTGAAATTTTATGGGAGAATCGCCAAGATGGTTACGCGAATGGTTTCCCCCTACTATATTGTAATAACTTTTCTTAAGTAATGTTACAGAAAATTAATCAATCTTATGGATTCCCGCATTCGCGGGAATGACAAGTTTAACGATGTACCTCATAAAATTAATCAATCTTATGGATTCCCGCATTCGCGGGAATGACAAGTTTAACGATGTACCTCATAAAATTAATCAATCTTATGGATTCCCGCATTCGCGGGAATGACAAGTTTAACGATGTACCTCATAAAATTAATCAATCTTATGGATTCCCTCATTCGCGGGAATGACAAGTTTAACGATGTACCTCATAGATTAAAGAACTGCTATATCGATGTGGATGAAGACATGATGGCGAATCGAGATGCCCCTGGTTTACCTTTAATGAGTCAATATAAGATTGCGGTTTTGCTCCCTTGCCATAACGAAGCTTTGACCATTGCCCAAGTGGTCAATGATTTTCGGGCGGTACTTCCCGAAGCCAAAATCTATGTTTACGATAACCGTTCCACGGATGATACAGCCACCCAAGCAGCAGCAGCGGGGGCGATCGTCCGCTTTGAACCCCAAAAGGGAAAAGGGAATGTAATTCGGCGAATGTTTGCGGATATTGAAGCGGATATTTACATCATGGCAGATGGGGATAATACTTATGAAGTCGCCGCAGTTTCTCGACTAATCCAACGTCTATTAAATGAAAGATTAGATATGGTAGTAGGCATCAGGCGATCGCTCAATGGGGACTTTATTTCCTTTCGTCCCGGTCATCGGGCTGGCAACTTATTTTTAACCGGCTGCGTGCAATTTTTGTTTGGTGCTAAACTACAAGATATGCTGTCCGGTTATCGAGTATTTTCCCATCGATTCGTGAAATCTTTTCCCGCTTTATCCAGTGGATTTGAAACGGAAACAGAGTTAACCATTCATGCTTTAGAATTAAGAATTCCCTTTGGGGAAGAACCCACGATTTACACAGAAAGACATCCCGATTCAAGTAGCAAACTCAGAACATTTACCGATGGATTTCGGGTTTTAGGAACGGCTTTATTGCTGTTTAAAGAAATTCAGCCTTTCTTGTTTTTTGGCATAATTGCGATCGCTTTAGTTCTCATTTCTTTAATACTGGCTTTTCCGGTGATTGCCACCTTTCTGGAAACCGGATTAGTACCCAGATTTCCCACGGCAATTTTAGCCGCTTCGATTATGTTGTTAGCTTTTTTAAGCTTAACTTGTGGATTAATTTTAGATTCAGTCGCTCGCGGTCGGAGGGAATTTAAACGGATGGTTTATCTGGCTTATGCTTTACCAAAGCATTAATGATCTAATCAGCTAATCATACTATTTACAAAAATTTATAATAATTATTTATATTGTAGGGTGGGCAAAAGTCCACCATGATATATATGGTATGGTGGGGATTTTTGCCCACCCTACGAATGCTTAACGTAACCACAAAAACACACGAACAAAAGAGATATTTATTTCCATGAATTTTGCCGAAGTTTGTCTATTATTAATGTCTATTATCGCTAACGTAGCCGGACAGTTTTTTTTAAAGTCTGGGGCTTTAAAACTGGGAAAAGTTAATCTGAGTAATTTATTTACTCATGTATTAAATATCGTGACAATTCCAGAGTTAATGGTGGGATTAACTTGCTACGGTTTGGGCGCGATCGCCTATATTTTAGTGCTCACCCGTGTAAAACTGAGTATTGTTGGCCCATGTACTGCCCTCAGTTATGTTTTTGCCGTGGTACTGGGTTATTTTATCTTCAAAGAAACCATTCCCCTCACTCGGATTCTCGGCTTGAGTTTGATTGTCAATGGGGTAATTTTAGTAGTATGGAAACAATGACCATAAGAGCATTTTAAAATATAAATTAAAATATAAATTATTGCTTCAATAATGAATGATTCACCACAAAGACACGAAGGACACAGAGGGGCGGAGGTTGGGTTTCGCTTCGCTCTACCCAACCTACAACTACAACTACAACTGGGTAAAGGCGGGCATGAACCCGCCCCATACTCAAGCATTCTGTTTGGCTTGTTTTTTCCTAGATACAGATTTTAAGCGACGACGGCGATTTTTACCAGTAAATAGACCAAAAAACCACCGCTGGAGCCCATCAATATAAGTGAATAAAACCGGGACTATCACCAAAGTCAGCATGGTGGAAGTGGAAAAGCCACCAATGACAGCGATCGCCATTGGGGAACGCACCTCACCCCCCGCGCCAATTTCTAAGGCAATGGGCATCATTCCCGCTACAGTAGAAATAGTGGTCATAAAAATCGGTCGTAAGCGAGAAACCCCCGCTTCTAACACCGCTTTAAACTGTTTTAATCCTTGTTGTTGGTTAGCCAAACTACAATCTACTAATAAGATAGCATTTTTTGTCACTAATCCCATCAACAAAACAATCCCAATTAAGGCAAATAACCCTAATTCTTTTTGGGTAATTAATAATGCTAATAACGCTCCACCAATTGATAGCGGCAAGGCCACCAAAATAGTAAAAGGATGGAAGAAATTGTTGTAAAGCAAGACTAAAATGGCATAGATACAAAGTACCGCGAGGGAAAGTGCGCCTAAGAAACGACCGAAAATATCTTGCATAATTTCGGCATTTCCCGAAGGTTGTTCCTCTACGCTGGAGGGCAAGGGATTCATCGCAGGCAATGCGCGGACTGCTTCGAGGGCTTGTCCTAAAGATAACCCTTGTAAGTTCGCAGCCAGAGTGACTTGGCGAGATCGGTCAAAGCGCTCAATTTGCGCCGGACCACTGCCGAGGGTAATATCGGCTACCGCAGATAAGGGAACTAAAGTTCCTCTTTGACTGGGAATTTCCAGATTTTTCAGCAGTTGGAGGTTATCCCGGTATTCTGGGGCTAACTGCACCCGGATGGGAATTTGCCGATCGCTCAAATCAAATTTAGCTAGGTTGGATTCAATATCGCCAATGGTAGCGAGGGAGGCAGTCCGGGCGATCGCCTGTACGGAAACGCCCAAATCAGCGGCTCGTTTGGGGTCGGGCTTAATCAAAATCTCTGGTTTGACCAAAGAAGCGGAAGAGGAAACCTCTACTAATCCGGGGATTTGCCGCATTTGACTTTCCAAAGCATCCGCCGCCATCTTCAGTTCTTGGGGATTATTACTTTTGAGGACAATGGATATGTCCTTGCTTTGGCCACCGGCCCCACCAGTGGAGGCAAAACTAATTCGGGCGCCGGGAATTTGCGTGAATTGCGATCGCATTTCCTGCTCAAATTCTTTTTGAGACATGGGCCGATCGCTCTTAGGAACCAAATTCACATAGAGAATCCCCTGATTAACGCTGCTCGAGCTGCCACCACCGCCGACGGTTTCCAAAATAGTATTGACCGCTGGATGTTGCTGCAACAATGCCTTAGTCCGTTGCGCCGCCGTTTCCGTATCCTGCAACGTCGCCCCTGGGGGCAGTTCAATATTAACGACACTAAAAGCAATATCGCCGTTGTCAAACAGACCTTTAGGAATATACGGGACTAACTGCAAACTGCCGATAAAAAAGGCTATGGCAATTAATAAGGTAGTAATCCGATGTTTCAAAGCCCAACTGAGGAGCGATCGATAAGGCTGAATTTTATAGGGTGTAGGGTGTAGGGTGTAGGGTGTAGGGTGTAGGGAAGCCGCCATCGAAGAGGGGGAATTTCCTTCGATGGCGGCTTCGATGGCGGCTCGATGGCGGCTCGTTGGCGGCTCCTCTGCTCCCCTGCTCCCCTGCTCCCCTGCTCCCCTGCTCCTCCGCTCCTCTGCCCCTCCGCCCCTCCGCTCCTCTGCCCCTCCGAGGGGTTTACTTTTCAGCAAATAGGCACTCAGCATAGGGGTCATGGTGGTAGCGACCAAGGTGGAAAACATCGTAGAAACCGCCACGGTTACCCCAAAGGGCTGGAAAAACTGACCGGGAACGCCACCCATAAATGCTACGGGCAAAAATACCGCCACAATGGTCGCCGTGGTCGCCACCACCGCTAACCCAATTTCCAATGCGGCATCGAAAGCTGCCTGAAACGGACGTTTGCCCATATTCAGGTGAGTGTCGATATTTTCGATCATACAGATAGCATCATCCACCAAGTTACCCACGGCTAAAGATAGCGCCAGTAAGGTCATGCCGTTGAGGGTATAGTTGAGGGCTTGCATCACCGCAAAGGTGGGGATAATCGACAAGGGCAAAGCAGCGCCGGTAATTAAAGTGGCTCGCCAATCCCGTAAAAATATACCCACGGTTAAAGTGGTTAATACACATCCGAGAATCAAAGAATCAATTGAGGCTTGATAGGATTCGCGAATGGAGTTGGCACGGGTAAAGATTAACTCTAAATTAATGTCTTCCGGCAGGGTTTTTTCTAATTCCGCTACAGCTTTTCGCACCCCTTCTTCCACGCTGACTAAGGTGCTGCCACTACTCCGCAGTACGGAGAAGGTGACTACGGGCTGACCATTGTAGCGAGCGGATTGGCGAATTTCCGCTACCCCATCTTCCACTTCCGCTAAACTCCCCAGGGGCACTGACTCGCCACTAGGTAAGACAATGCCGTAGCTTTTCAGGGTGTCTACGGTGGGGGCAGAACCCAGGGTGCGAATATTGCGTTCGACTCCGGCACTGTCCGATCGCCCACCAGGTAAGTTAATGTTAAATGTCCGAATTTGATTATTCACATCGGTGGCAGTGATGCCCAAGGCTTGCAACCGTTTGGGGTTTAAATTCACCCGAATTTCTCGGTCAACTCCACCTAAGCGATTGACTTGTGCTACACCGGATACTTGTAATAGGGCGCGGGCGATGGTGCGATCGGTTAAATCGCTCAGTTCTTCCACCGATCGCCGTTCCGACACCACCGCATAAGTCATAATTGACCCACCGGCAAATTCCAACCGTTGCACGATCGGGTCATTCACATCTTGGGGCAATTCTTGGCGAATTTGGGAAACCGCATTGCGAACATCGTTGGTAGCGCGATCGGTATCCGTCCCCAAGACAAAATTAATCACCGTGGTGGAAACCCCATCGGTGACAGTCGAACTCAGTTCGTCAATATTGCCCAGACCCGCCACCGCGTCTTCAACTTTTTTCGTGACTTGGGATTCTAATTCTACCGGGCCTGCCCCTGGTTGGGTAACGGTGACACTGACTACCGGGATATCAATATTGGGATTGGAATCAATCCCCAATTGACCAAAAGACATTAAGCCAACAACGGTCAAGATCATAAACATGACCAAGACCGGGACGGGTTTTTTAATCGACCAAGCAGAAATATTAAATGACATTTATTATTTGTTGATTGTTGGTGGTTGTTTGTTGGTGGTTGTTTGTTGGTGGTTGATTGTTGGTTGTTGTTGGTTGGTGGTTGTTTGTTGGTGGTTGGTGGAGCAGGCTTCCAGCCTGCATTAGTTGGCTGTTGTTAGGCTAAGTCCGAATAACAAACAACTAACAACAATCAACAATCAACCACCAACAATCAACTAACAACAAATAACGATCAACGATCAACTACTTTGACGCGATCGCCATTTTTCAAAAAAGCCGCCCCATCCACTACAATGGCATCGCCTACCTCTAAACCCGACCGAATTTCTATAGTGGCCTTAGATAGGTCATTACTCGCAGCGTCAATGACTTGACCAACCTGAACAGGTTGTGGTTGTACAATGTCATTCTCAGTCAGGAGATAAACAATCGAACTGCCATCGGCTTGAGGTAAAACAGCTTTTGCCGGGACGACTAATCCTTCCTCTGTACTGGTGGTTAAAGCCGCCCGTAAAAACATCCCCGATCGCAGCAAATCGCTACTGGGCAAACTAACCTTGACCGTGGCTTGACGGCTATTAGCGTCAATCAAAGGGGAAATTTCTCGCACGGTTCCCTGTAGGTCAATTCGTGAATCCGCATCCGATGTCACTTTGACACTAGCGCCAATTTTGACCAGAGGTAACTGCGTTTCCGGGACTTTGACATGGAGTTCTAATTCACCATTAGCAATAATCGAAAAAAGTTTGCCCGAACCACTGGTGACATCCCCCACGCGGGCAATTCGTTCGGCCACAATGCCACTGGCGGGAGCCCGAACCAGAGTTTGCTCGCCCTGAGTTTGGACTTGTTCTGCCCTGGCTTGACTGCTTCTAACATTGGCTGCGGCACTGTTGACCGTAGCGCGGGCGCTTTCTACCTGGGACTGAGCGCTGGTGACGTTGGCTGCGGCTCTTTCTAGTCGGGCTTCCGCGTTACGAATGTTAGCCACGGCACTTTCTACTCTGGCTGCGGCACTGCTGACATTGGATTCGGCACTCTTGATCCGCGCTTCGGTACTGCTGATATTAGCCACGGCGCTTTGAATTCGGGCATCGGCACTTTTAATATTGGCCTCCGCCACCCGCACCGATTCCAGGGCATTTTCCACTGTAGTCAGGCGGTTATCGAGTTCCTGTTGAGAAATGGCGCCCGCATTGGCTAATGATTGGTAGCGTTCTAATTCTCTTTCCGCTTGACCTAGTTCGGCTTTGGCTCTGGCAAGATTGGCCACCGCTTGGGCTCGTCCGGCTTCGGCTTCCACTTTCGCCGCTTGTGTTCCAGCTAGGGCTGCTTCAACTTCCGACATGGCAGCGATCGCGCTTCTTAGTCCGGCTTCCGCTTCTGATTTCGCCGCCTGTGCTTGGGAAATCGCTGCTTGTGCCTCGGTTTCACCGGCTTCTGCTTGGGTTAAAGCGGATTTCGCCTGCCATACTCCGGCTTCGGTTTGGATTTGGCTAGAACGCAGGGATTCTACCTGGGCTTGGGCATCTAATATTTGCGATCGCACTACGGAGTCGTCCAAAATGGCCATGACTTGACCGGCGCTGATAAAATCTCCTTCATCGACTAAAACTTGTTGAATTTGTAAGCCGGGAGATTGGGGCAAAATCGGCAGCAAATCTAAGGCTTGAACCGTTCCAGTGGCTTCCAGGGTTCGGGCAATGCGATCGCTTTTCACCCCTGCCACGGTGACGGTTTGGCTTGCTCCTGGAAGGTTTATTTGTGCTGCCCCCCCAGCTTCCCCCGATTCAGCGGAATTACTTGCGGGGGCATTACCCTTACCCGTGTCGGCAAAACCCATGCCACCAAGGGCGATCGCCACCCCAATGACGATGCCCACCGCCATTGTCGGCAGCGATCTTAACAGAAAACCCGATTTTTCCTCGACTTCATCCTCCGCTTCGTCTTCATCCTCCGCTTCATCGACGGTTTCATCTTCCCCCGCGTCGGCGGCGCGATCGCGCAAAGCGGATCCCGGTAGGGAATCGCCTATTTCATCCCCATCAATCTCGGATGTTGCGGCTAGATCCTCAGTGCGATTCGCAAAAGCGTCTGCTATCGCGGAATCGGGAGTTTCCTGAAGCTCAGGATCCTCTTTAACTGCTGCTTCTAGATTTGATAAAGATTCATAGCCCATGATTCTTTCCCTTGACGATCATGTAACTAATATTAACGTAATGTAAAGAAAAGTTGCCAAAATTTTAGATTGTTCATCTTCAGTCCGGCCTCGATTGCCGTAAGCAGAAAAACTTAGATGCGATCGCCCAGCAAATCGGGTAGGGATTCTTCGTCCGCTTTCAACCCAAGTGGCTGGTTAAACAACCAATAAAGCCATCCCAGAAGCAAGAAGCGATTCCCCACGGGAGGCTATGGGCGATCGGGCAATTGAGGGGTAAAGACCCCAACCCCCAATCCCACCAAACCGGCATCACAGTTTCTCTGTTAAATTAGATCCAGAGATGGCATAATTTCCCGAATAAACCACCCAAAAAAAGGGAAAAGTCTCGCCTCTGCGATCGTCTATCGTCATAATTTCTCGTTGTCAAAAAAATATGTTTTTTAATGCGACTGAACTACTGATTGACTCCTTTGTGCAAAAAATCCAAGATGGCTACCGTCGAACCTACGGGGGCTACAAGCCAGATTATGCGGAAATTATTGCCTGGGCTGGCTCTATGGCCTTAGAAAATATTGCCAATAGTGACGCCTTATACCATAATGTCGAACACACCATTTTAGTCACCCTAGTGGGTCAGGAAATTCTCCGAGGAAAACATATTCGGGAAGGGGGCATTTCCTGCGAAGATTGGTTACACTATATTATTTCCTTAGTCTGCCATGACATCGGCTATGTCAAAGGAGTTTGTCGTCAAGATAAAAACGGGTATTATGCCACCGGAAAAAATGGCGACATGGTGTATCTTCAACCGGGGGCATCCGATGCCAGTTTAACTCCTTACCATGTAGACCGGGCGAAACTATTTATTGATGAAAGATTTGGCGGTCATAAATTAATCGATGCGGAATTAATTAAACAAAGTATAGAACTGACTCGTTTTCCCGTTCCCAAAGCCGAAGATCATCAAGATACCGTCAATTCTCCTGGATTAGTCCGGGCGGCTGATTTAATTGGTCAACTCAGCGACCCCCGTTATTTAAAGAAAATTGGCGCATTATTTTATGAATTTGAAGAGACTGGAACCAACAAAGCTTTAGGATATCGACATCCCGGTGACTTACGCAAAAATTATGCGAAGTTTTATTGGAATGGGGTTTATCCCTATGTGAAAGATGCTTTAAATTATCTTTCCTTAACTCAGCACGGCCAACAAATTATCGCCAACCTTTATTCTAATGTTTTTGTCGTCGAACACGAACAGCAAGAAGAAGAAGATAGAAATTAACATAACTTTTATCTAATAGTTATTGGTTATTCGTTATTGGTTGTTTGTTGTTTGTTATTTGTCGATCCGAATAACCAATAACGAATAACCAATAACATTAATTGATGCTTATTCACTATCAGGATTTAACCCAATCATTGCCCAAGTTGTATAAGTACCAATGGGACTCCAAACCACATAAGGCAGCAGTAAAATAGATGCCCAAGAAGACACCGGAAAAACGCTCACCGCTAACATTACACTTAAAATTGCCCCGGTTCCCCCAATAATTGTTCCGGCTTTTAAACTTTGGAGTTTACACATCACTGGAGTATAGGCAATTGTCACCATTTCTAACCCTAAATAAAAGGCCATAAATACCCAAGTTCTTAGGGTCCCAGGGTCGCTTTCCCACACAATCACCGCTGACCAAGCCCCGCAAATAAAAATAATTGTCCAAATTAGGGGAATTAAGCGTTCAAAAGTCAGCCATTTTGGTCGTTGCAGCCGATTAAACCAGCGAACATCATCCACATTTAGTCGATTTACCGCGATCGCTACTAAAACAGTTATTGCCGCGATCGCCATCCAAGATTTAATCATTATAATTTGCTTCTTTATCTGAAGTTTTCTCTGAAATTTTTCCCAGCCATCAAAATGCCAATTTCCTAGAATACAGGACTTACGCATAAACGCTATTCGTAGGGTGTTGTTCCGAGTGGTAACGCACCAATACCTCATATATAGAGTCGTTGCGTAAGTCCTAGAATACTTCATTTATGGACTGAATGGTTGACGAGTTCCTTGGAAACCCGAAGAATCCAACCAAATTTTACAACCCAAAGGTTCTACATTAAATTCACAAGTATAAGCCGCCAAAAGTCCGCCCTGTCGGTTAAAAACTCTCGTATTATACTGCTGTTCTTTAGCCGCAGTGCCAAAATGGTTCACGAATTCATAGCGCTGTAAATAATCCAACAAACTCCAAACTTGTCGGTTTACCACTAAATCCACCCGGCCTCCAATTTGATTATCATTAGGATAAGCCAACCAATTATCCAAAAGTTTGCCAGCAAATTGTTCTTTCACCCACCATAAACTAGGAATTGTTAAACCACTTTCGGCAATATTATTAGCAGTGATAACATCTTCTGATTCCGTCGGAATACCCAGTTCTAAAAATCTCAAATCTAAAGGAGGTTCTCTAAGTGTTTCCCAGGTGGCAATTTGAGCATTTGAGGGTTTGGCACTACTCCCAGCTATAATTAAATATATAAATAACAAAATCACCGATAATCTTTTTACTTTTTTACCATGAATATCGCCACATAATCTGGGATCGAGTTTACCATAAATAATGAAAAAACCACTTAGTTCAAATTTTTTTGACCGTATCATCATAACGAAATTGATAATTGATAATTGATAATTGATAATTGATAATTGATAATTGATAATTGATAATTGATAATTGATAATTGATAATTGATAATTGTTTTCCCTCGCTCCTCTGCTCCCCCGCTCCTCTGCTCCTCTGCTCCTCTGCTCCTCTGCTCCCCCGCTCCCCCGCTCCCCTGCCCCTCCGCCCCTCTGCACCCCCGCTCCCCTGCTTCCCTACACCCTACACCCTGCACCCTACACCCTCTCTTCAAATATCAATCCAACTTTTCTGGCACTGGGTCATAGCCTCCTGGGTGGAACGGATTACACCGCAAAATCCGCTTCGTGGCTAACCAACTGCCGCGCATGGCGCCAAAACGCTCGATCGCCACAATCGCATATTGAGAGCAAGTGGGGTGGAATCGGCAACTGGGTGGAAATAGCGGCGAAATCAGCGATCGATAACCGTGAATCAAGGTAATCATTATTTTTTTCATGGCCTCAGCCCCATAATCTAATAGAGTGATAATGTTTGTGGTTGTTTATTAGTTTAATTCTTACCTTGTTCACTTCACTCTTGGAATTACCATCAGTTCCCGGTTTATGGGTACAAATTACCGTGGTCGGTATTTGGTTGGGTTTTGTGTTGGTTTTGGCCGAAGCCCTGTATCAAGTCACTGATGCGGAGCCGGAAATTGTCCGCAAAATCGTTCACATTGGCACTGGTAATGTGATTCTTTTCGCCTGGTGGCTGCACGTTCCCGCTTGGGTGGGGATTGCTGCCTCGGTTTTTGCCGCAGCGATCGCATTATTATCTTATATTTTACCCTTATTTCCGGGGATTAATAGTGTCGGTCGCCACAGTTGGGGCACTTTTTTCTATGCGGTAAGTATTGGTCTATTAATTGCCTGGTTTTGGCCTTTAGGAAAACCCTATTATGCGGCGATCGGAATTTTAATTATGGCGTTTGGGGATGGGTTAGCCGCGTTAATTGGTCGAAAATTTGGCAAACATCCCTATCAATTATGGGGGGAAAAAAAGAGTGTTGAAGGTTCACTGACAATGGCAGTAATTAGTTATGCCGTTACAGTTTTAATTTTATTCTCAGTTCAAGGCAATAGTTGGCAAATTTGGCTCAGTGCGATCGCGGTTGCCTTAGTGTCCACAATCTTAGAAGCTTGTTCTAAAATTGGGATTGATAATCTGACTGTTCCTGTGGGTAGTGCTGCCTGTTGTTTTTTATTAAATCAACTGTTATTTTTTTAGCCAATGTTTGGCATTGCTACCCGGCATTAAAGGCAATGCAAACGACCTGCTGTCGGCTTTTAATGCCGTAAAACGCCAAACTTAAAACAATCATAACTAATCAGTACGATGAGGATTTGGATTTCCCATTTTTAACCAGCTAAATATCCGATCCACGGTGAGGTTTAAGGGGATTTCTTCTAATACTGGCAGCATAGCGTTAGTTTCCATTAAAATCGGCGATCGTTCGCCCGGAAAAACTAAAATACTTTGGTCGTCTGGGTCGATAAACCATCCTAATTTACTGCCATTTTCCATACAATGCAATATCTTGCCAATTACTTGGTTTGCTTTCTGTTCCGGGGAGAGAATTTCAACGATCCAATCTGGAGGTATGCTAAAATTATCCGGTACTTCTCCATCGGGAAGAAAGGGAATATTTGGCCACAGGAAGACGGCAAGATCGGGAACAATTGAACGATTCCCAAAGCTGCACCGCAATTCGGGAAAAGCATAAGCAATTTTTTCGTCTTCCGTTACGAGATTAATTTCACTACAAAGTTTTCCTTGTAAGCGGCTGTGTCTTCCTTTTGGCATGGCTTTTTGGATGATTTTTCCGGCAATGAATTCATTAGCTGGTTGGGTTTCTGGCAGTTGCAGAAATTGTTCTAAGCTGAGAGTTTTGCTGGAGGCAATGGTCATAGTTTAAACTTTTTTTATGAAGATTCGTTGATAATTTTATGCCTGGTTATTATCGTTGGTGGGGGCAATTAAACCGAATGCGCGATCGATAATTTCTTCCCGGTTGACCAGGGTTTCTAAAGTGGCTGTATCGTAAATTCCTTCGGCAACTTCTAATGATGCGCGATCGATTGCTTGGGGGTATGCTTCGGCTAGGGTTTCTCGCAATTCTTCGGGTTTTAGGTAATAACCTTCGGCTTGACGGCGTTTATTTTTGTAGTTAATTTCTAATGCACAATTCCGAATTGAGACATCCCACGAGCGAGTGGTGCGATTTTCTGCTTTTTGTTTAATTAAGTGTAATAGCAGGATAACCGCATAACTTCTAATGTTATTGATTTTGTCGTCACGGCTCATTTCTTCTAATTCTTCTACGATTACTAATGCTCCCGAAATGTCTCCACACAAAAGTCGTTCTTTGAGGGTTAGCAATTCTTCCATAATCTTAGGGCTGTAAAGGTTCGATTATATTTTAGCGCGTTATTGTGTCTGAGGTGGTTCAAATATCTCTCTTGACCTTGACAATTTTCTCGACTTATGCCAAAATAATCTTATAAAAATATAATGGAAATATTTGTCGGCATACGAGGTATTGCTGACAGGCCAGAGAAACCGAGTTTGTCACCTCTGCCCCTCCGCAAGCTCCGAAAGCCCCTCCGCTCCCCTGCCGACGGCGGTGGATCTGGCATATTGCATCCGCAAAGCAACGCGCATTCGGTTGGGGGGATCGAGATCGGTATTTTGCCAAAATTGTTTATTTAGTGGTAGGGGTGAACGACCGTTCACTCCTACGTCTAATTTGATTGAAACGGCTGATCCGGTTGCGATGTAAGCAAAATCAACAAGAATATACCATTTTGGCAATGGTGACATTTTAATTCTTAATTAAAATACGCACAGATTTTTTTTCTAAAAAACAGAAAATATGATTGAAGATAATCTTTACGAGAATGATTTTTATACTTGGTCTTGTCAACAGGCTCAATTCCTGCGGGAAAAAAAATTTGATCGAGTGGATTGGAGCAATATTATTGAGGAGATTTCTGACTTGGGACGCAGTGAATATCGAGCGTTTGTATCTGCGATCGAACAGCTAACTTTACATTTGTTGAAATGGCAGTATCAGAAAGAACTTCGCTCCCCAAGTTGGCGACATTCTATTGACAAGCAAAGAATTCAAATAGAACGTATCCTTGAGGATAATCCGGGCTTGCAAACTCGCATCCAAGAAGCCGTTAGTAAGGGTTATAAGTATGGACGCAAAGGAGCGAGTAAAGAGACTTTTCTAGACGAGAAGGTTTTCCCTGAAGCTTGCCCTTATACTTGGGAAGAGTTGGTAGATGAGGATTTTTTTCCCGAAGGACATGGGCGTTGCAGTGAAAAGTGAAAAAGACATCGGAGAAGAAACCGGGTTTCTGTGGTGAAAAGAAACCCGGTTTCTGCATTCCAGCCCGTTCGCGAAGCGGCGCGGATGCGCCATCGAGGCTTTATATCTGATTTATGGAAATCTCTAAAGTTAAAATTGGCGATTTAACTCTTCAGTGTTCCCAGTCTTGGCTAGTATCACAGATGAAACTATCTGCGATCGCCTCCTCAAACTGGTATGGACATGTTTTAGGAAAAGTTTTCAAGGGCAAGTTTGTTTCTCGTAAAGCCAAATCAACTCCAGCTTCAAAGCCATCTTCTAGAGCGTCAACAACGCGAGATTTTAAGCTAGGATTGCGATACAAATGGCGATTAATAGCCCGCCGTTGTTCTCTAATCGTCAAAAACCAACTACGAGAACGGTTTTCTGGCTGATATTCCCACTTGAGGAGATGTCCTAACAAGACAGTAAGACGACTGACTAATTCTCGGTATTCCTGTCTCCCCAATGCTTCTAACTCCTCCTGTAAGTTTTGCCAATCTAATTCTGATACTTCTCTTTTTGCCAGCACCTCGATTTGCCACTGTGTCCAGCCATAAAAATCTTGTTCGTATTGTGATTTTATTTCAGCATTCATGGGATATATTCATGGGATATTAATTGGGCGTTCTTCTTTCTAACTGACCTAAGATAATCAGACTTTCTAAGTCTTCTAACGCTCCGGGCAAATATTGGCATATTGCCTGTTTCACTTGAGTAATTTCATCGGGGTTTACTCCTCCCATCATCCGACTGACATCGCTTAAATCCTGGGTTCGCGCCGATCGCAATTTCATCAGCACTAAGTAGGGCAAGGGGATAATTGGCAAGCCATTGGGAGCGATGTTGGGATTTGCCAGGGCTGCACTTACCCAGTCTGCATTGGATTCTAGAACATCCAGGGAAGTTCCATCTGGTAACAGAAACCTGGTTTCTTGGTTAATCCCGGTTTCTTGGTTAATCCCGGTTTTTTCCAGTTCAGCATACAGGGACTGGGCATCTTGGGTTAGCACTAAAATATCTAAATCCAAAGTCATGCGTTCGGGCATATACAGCCTGGTGGCAATGCCACCCACGATCGCAAAGGGCGTTTGAATAATAATCGCTTTAATGTTGGTCACGGGATAAGTCCAGGTGCGTTTGTTGAGAAAATCCAGACCGCTACCCGTCCCCAGCTGAACTCGCTTCATCACCCCCAGAAACCGGGTTTCTTAACCAAATCTCGGTGAAAAACCCAAAATTGTCGCAGAAACCCGGTTTCTCCTCTTTGAGCGTTTATGTCGGTTTGGGTGTTAACTGTCATATGGTAACGATTTCGATGGGCAATGCCATTATATCGTCCCGACGAACACCCGTAGGGACACAGCATTGCTGTGTCCTTTATATGGCTGTGTCCTTTATCTGTGGTGTCTGACCCGTTGTGAGCGATCGCGTAGCGAAAGGAGGGAGGCGATCGCCCCAAGGTTACAGCGCAGTGAGAAACCTGGTTTCTGACCCGATCGCGGGTTCAGTGAGAAACTTTCTGACCAGAATTGTCGCCAAAAACCCCAGATTTTCTAGAAACCCGGTTTTCCAGTGCTAGAATCAACTCACTATGCTGAGTCTGGAGGTGGCTATGGAAGCGCTGCGAATCATTACCAAACCTATGAATGGTCAACTGGTGATTGACCTGCCACCTTCATTGACTAGCGATCGCACTTATGAAGTCATCATCCGCCCAGTTATATCCGAGGAACCCGTTGCCAAATCACGACGCCGCCAGCCTGCTGAAAAACTAGCGGGTACTATGTACTTACTTGACGATTTAACCGCACCTGCCATTCCTGAGTCAGACTGGGAGTTATCGTGAATGTTGTGACGTTGAGTTTTCTCCTAGCAAAACCAAACCGGGTTGCCCCAATCACCTTTCCTTGGCGATGAATAATATGCGATCGCTCTTTGGTGAGGAGTCCACTTGAGAAACCGGGTTTCTGACCAGAATTGTCGCCAAAAACCCCAAATTTTCTAGAAACCCGGTTTCTGACCCGATCGCGGGTAGGTTGTTGGGTTTCGTTCCTCAACCCAACCTACGAATCTGCTGTTTAAGAAACCGGGTTTCTGACCAGAATTGTCGCCAACAACCCCAAATTTTCCATGAGAACCCCCCTCCCCTGCCCCTCTGCTCCCCCGCTCCCCCGCTCCCCCGCTCCCCCGCCCCCCTGCTCCCCTACACCCCTGCTCCCCTGCTCCCCTGCTCCCCTGCTCCCCTGCCTAAATAAACCTCTCCCCCGACAATTCCCACTACCACCAGGGCTAAACCTATCCCAGCCCCCATTGCCCCCCAAACCAGAATACTCACGGCAATCAGCAGAGTAAAGCTAATATAGGTACTGGCAACTTGTCTATGACTCCACCCAGATTGCTGCAATCTTTGATATAAATGACTCCGATGGGCTTGGAAGATGTTTTCTCTCCGCATCAGGCGCCGAACTAGGGTATAAATGGCGTCTGCGGTGAGGGGGAGGGTGATGGCGATCGCTGTCCAGGCTTGGGTTGGGTTGTCAGTATTTAGCATCGGGATAACCACCGCTGCCCCTAAGACGGTACTGCCTACATCGCCCATGAAGATTTTGGCCGGGGACCAGTTCCACCACAGAAAGCCCAGGAGGGCAGCCACCAGCAGCCACCAGAGGGGTTGGTTGAGGTAGAGGGCGAAAAATCCGAGTTGCACGGTGGTGACTCCGGCTACTAGACCGTCTAAGCCGTCCATGAAGTTGTAGAAGTTTATCAGGGCGGTGATGCCGATCGCGGTAAGGGTGTAGGCGATGATTTGTCCGGGAAGTCCGAAACTGGTTAGCCACGGTTGCGGAAATGGGCCAAAACAGAAGAGGGCGATCGCTGCTGCGGTGAGTTGGACTAGGTAGCGGATACTGGCGGGGATGTTGTGCTTGTCGTCCAGGAAGCCGATGATGGCTAGGGGCGTGAGAATGAGCCAAATGTTTAATATTTGTGATGAAGCTGTTATCTGTAATATACTAGCTGGAAAAATTTTAGGAAAATAACTTGACAAAATAGGGGTAAGTATGCTAATGGAGGCAAAGGCGATGATGAAGCCTAAGCCGCCGCCCCGTGGGGTGGGTTGGCTGTGGGAACTGCGATCGTTGGGGATGTCGAGGAGGTTTTGGCTGAAGCGTTGTATCAGCCAGCCGGTGCTGAGGAGGCTGAGGAGGAGGGTGAGGAGAGATAGAATTAGGAGTTGCATTATGGACTTGGGCTGGTTTGACAATCCCTCTAGATGAGAGGACAGGGGAAGACGATGTTCCTACGGTCATCATACTGGTAAGGGTGCGATTCGTTCACGCGAAAAGCGGAGGGAAAACCCGAAGTGTGCGCGTGGTAATGGTTCTGGTAGACGCCGTGTACACAGACATCCGTCTGGATTCGTAGTCATGAACCATTATAACTGTGGATTTGTTGTCCTAAATGGAAGACAAATACCCGGATTTTCTGGCAAGCAATTGCCAGGGGTAATTAGGCATCAGCCCCACCCGGAGACTCACTTTTCACTGGCGTGAAGCGGGCCGAAAAGGAGGTAACCCTTAACCAGTAAGGGAATCCCTTCGAGCCAATTAGTCAAGGTCAGCCGTGAGGCAAATGTCCGACTTGAACCCTCTTAAATATGAAGCAGCGAAATCTGGTTGATACGCTACGACCAAAAGGTCACGGGGAAAAAAAAATGACGAAATGTTATCTTCAGTCATAAAAGATACAGAGTTCCTTACCTCATGTATTAACGAAATCCCGAAAGTACCCAGGGGGATAGGACAGCATCCTAAAACTAATAATCCCAAGTCCACGGAACGAAGTAACCCCATACTGGCTCTCAGCAATGAGTAGCGATAAGTGTAAGCGCAAGCCTATATGGGGAAGGGATGCCCTAAGAAGCTAATGACCAGGGTAATGCCTGGTATATGCTGACGTGGGGCGGCTGTGAAGTAGGGCGAATAACTAACCCTCAAAATATACAAAGCCACCCGAAAGGGGAGGATGTGATAGGCAGTGTGCGTACAGTGAGCCAAAGGTTGAGCGGAAAATTGCCTCCGCGAAAGGCGATTGCAAAACGTCTAACGACCAATTAACCATCAAGGCGGCATTTGTCCAAGGGGTCAAAATTTTAGTCCGATGCCGAAATGGATGTAGTAATACGCCTTAGTAGGAGCAAGTTAAAGCAAGCACAGCCAGGAGCGGAGTGCCGTGAAAGTGGCACGCTCCGTTCTGAATGGGAGGTGGGGGAAGCGATTCCCCCATCGACCCCTAACATACAAACGTTGTAGGGGCGATCGCATTGCCCACGACAATGTTTGTATCCCCATCCAAATTTATATTGGCCAATGCTTCGCCCTCGCGTAACAGGTTGCTGATTGGTTGCGATAACGGCAGGCGCGAATGCTTTGCCCCTACACCCCTACACCCCAGGACAAAGGGCGAAGCATTCGCGTAACAGGTTGCTCGTTGGTAGCGAAAATTCACGGCGCGAATGCTGTCGCCCCTACAAAATTATTGTCCCCTGTATGATTGTCCCCTGTATGATTATCCCCTGTATGATTATCCCCTGTAGGGGCGACAGCATTGGCCACGACAATGTTTGGATCCCCACCCAAATTTATATTGGCCAATGCTTCGCCCTAGCGTAACAGGTTGCTGATTGGTTGCAAAACAGGCGCGAATGCGATCGCCCCTACATATCGGTTTCATTTATTTCTCATAGTGAAATCTACAAGAAATAATGGTTATTTCTTCCTCAGAAATGCCATAGACTAAACGATGTTCAGTATTAATCCGCCTTGACCAATATCCCGATAAATTACCCTTGAGAGGTTCAGGCTTGCCAATCCCTTCAAATGGAGTTCTAATTATATCTTTAATTAGTAAATTCACCCTTTTTAAGAGTTTTTGCTCGTTTGCTTGTAGCCAGAGATAGTCTGACCAAGAGGCTTCCGTAAAACTAATTTTCATTCCTCAAGAAATTCTCTAACAGATTTTTTCCCGGATTTGGCCTGTTTGATTGATTCTAATAGATGTTCTGCATTGGCTGGATTTGATAGTAAATAGATGGTTTCTTGCCAAGAGTTAAATTCATCTAAAGACATTAAAACAGCTTGTTGACCGCGATCGCTACATAAAATGGTTGGTTCCACATCAAGGATAACTTGCTCGATGATTTGATCTAATTCTTGCTTGGCTTGGTTGCTGGTAATTGCTTTCATGTTGATTTAGTTAAACCATTAGCTATCATCAAAGTAACATAAATCCTATACTGTATGCAGCAAAAGCGGATTCTGCTGCTATCCGCGACGAGGGAACCTAGGAGGCGATCGCTTTCGCGTTGCGGATGCAATATCGCGTAGCGTTGCGGATGCAATATCGCGTAGCGTTGCGGATACAATATCGCATGACCGCATTCGTAGGGTGGGCAAAAAATTTTGTTACCCACCTTACCATATAAGTAGGTGGGCAGAAATAAATGCACCACAGACCCCATTAGAAGAAAAACTGTCATTCCCGCCCCACGCCTTCGCGGGGGTAAACTCCGACGGGAATCCACAGCCTATCGGCGGGGAACGAAAAGTGCAATTAATTATGTTCACCTACTTAATACGATCGTGGACTCCAGGCGCGAATGCTGTCGCCCCTGCCGATGGCGGGCCCCCCTGCTCCCCTGCCCCTCCGCTCCCCTGCCCCTCCGCTCCCCCGCACCCCACGACGGCGATCGCGGGCACCCCCGCACCCCCGACGGCGATCGCGGTTTGACATAACAGATTCGGGAAGTTTACAATGTTAGCAGCAGTCAGGACGATCGCTTTCCCAGCCACAAGACTATTTGACGTGAATGGTAGCATGAAAACCAAACAGCTAAATTTGGCAATTTCTGAATCCCTCTGGCAAGATTTGGAGTTTCTCGCCAAGGCAACGGATCAATCTCTTGAGTCTCTAGCCGTCAATTGCATTTTGCACCAGTTGCCCCAGGTACGCCAGCAAGTACGCGAACTCGACGAATTCCTAGAAAAAGTAAATCCTGAGAATATTCATGGCGAAATTGGCTTAAAGGAGATAGCCGTTAGTTATGTCCCCTAGTTCTGAATTTTATGTTCCTAAACAAGGGGATGCGGTTTGGATCGACTTTAATCCACAGCTTGGACGAGAACAAGCGGGGCGGCGACCAGCTTTGGTGATTTCTCCGGGCCGATACAATCGCCGAGTTGGTCTGGTGCTGGTCTGCCCGATTACTCGTCAAGTTAAGGGATATCCTGGAGAAATCCCGATTCCAGAAGGGTTAGAGGTATCGGGAGTTGTCTTATCAGACCAAGTTAAATCCTTTGATTGGCAAGCCAGAAAGATAGAGTTTATTTGCGAACTTCCTTCTACAGTTACGAATAGCGCGATCGCTACTTTGCAAAAATTAATTCCTTTTCAGTAAGTTAGTCTGTCCCGGAGGGATTATTTAAGAAACCGGGTTTCTGGCCAGAATTCTCGCGACCCACCCCAAATTTTCCATGAGAAACCCGGTTTCTGACCCCCACGACCCTACACCCCACGGCAAAGGGCAAAGCATTCGCGTAATAGGTTGCTGATTTAGAAACGGGGTAGAAACCGGGTTTCTATTATAGTTTTGGTGGGGTGACAGAGATAGTCTAAAGCCTGCCCCCGCGAAGGCGGGGGAAACCCGGTTTCTTGTCCCTTGAACCAACGCCCTAGGGTAGCCAGTTTTCATCCAGAACTTGCTCTAGGTTAAAACCAGGCTCTGCGGGAATCATATCTGATTTCATCC
Organism: Oscillatoriales cyanobacterium; assembly: GCA_011390955.1. GTDB lineage: Bacteria > Cyanobacteriota > Cyanobacteriia > Cyanobacteriales > Laspinemataceae > Planktothricoides. The sequence continues at coordinate 64,066 of JAABRM010000027.1, forward strand.
CTGTGGCATCGAGAAATAGTTTTCGCCCATTCTGGTATTCCTGAATAAAGTTTTCCTGGAGATAGTTTTTGAGACTGGGACTATCTTTGAGGATGAGTTGAATCTGCAAGCGAAAATTTCTAATATTAAGAAACCGGGTTTCTAGCAGCATTTCTGTTTCTTCACAAAGATTTAAGCAAGAAACCCGGTTTCTAATTCGGATACAAGTTTCTCGTTCTTGTTCCCAATATTTGACTTTGAGCAAGTGTTCGCACAGTCGCATGAGGTAGCTACAAATCGCCCGTTTGTCTCTCTTTCCCAAACTTTTTATCTCCTCAATTAAATTCTCTAGGTCGATATGGCTGAAATCCTGGGTTTGCAACTGGGCTATCGTTTGTTCTAACCAAAGTTGATAGTCTTTGTCGTATAAGGGTAATGTTGGTTTCATTTTTATCCCACAAGTTATTTTGAAATCTGTTCGGGACAAGGTTCTGATTTTATTGTATCAGGGTATAATGGTATAAGTTTTATACCGAGGTATTGACGATGGGGATGAATATTAAAGACCCTGATGTTCATGCCATGACTAAGGAATTAGCCCAGCTAACTGGGCTGAGTCTGACCGCAGCGGTGAAATGGCCATTGCTCTGGGTCAACTTGAGAAACCGGGTTTCTGACCAAAATTGTCGCCACCCACCCCAAATTTTCTAGAAACCCGGTTTCTGACCCCACACCCTACACCCCACGGGAAAGGGCAAGGGCGAAGCATTTGCGAGTCTGCTTTAATATAAGAAATCCCTGCCCTAAACAATTGCATGAACTTTCTCATACTGTTCTCGATCGACGGTCATGGCATCCCAAATATCAATTTTTTGCTGAAGATTTAACCAAAGTTGCGGGCCATTAAGTAGGTGGGCAGAAATAAATGCACCACAGCCCCAATTAGAAGAAAAACTGTCATTCCCGCGAAGGCGGGAATCCACAGTCTATCGGGGGGGGAACCAAAAGTGCAATTAATTATGTTCATCTACTTACCCAAGGCTTTCCCCAGACGAATTGCCAGGTCTATGGTAATGGCTTTTTTGCCATGTATTATTTCATTAACTGTCTCTGCGGATACATTTAAAGCTTTGGCAAATTCAGCTTCAGCGATTTGTAAATCATCTAAAATGTCTGCCAGAACTTCCCCTGGATGAGCGGGTCTTTTAAGTCTGTTATTGACGATATTTTCTAGGTTTTGCATGATATATTAGTTGGTTGTTGTTTGTTGTTTGTTGCCCTTCGGCTTCGCTCAGGGCAAGATTGTTGGTTGTTGGTTGTTGTTTGTTGTTTGTTGTTTGTTGTTGGTTGTTTGTTGTTTGTTGTTTGTTGGGTAGGGATTATGCATGTTGTTGGTTGTAGGGGCGAAGCATTCGGGCGACAATTTATGACACAAAAAGAAAAGTATTCTGTCCGAATGCTTCGCCCTTGCCCTGTTCAAACTTAAAAGTGATGCGCCAATTTCCCGATAAAGCAATAGACCAAGTTTCTTTTCTGTCGCCTTTTAGTTCATGTAGATTGTATCCAGGAATTTTCAAGTCGTCTAGGCATGATGCTGAGTCGAGCGCTTCCAGCCTAACTCTAATTCTTTTCTCAAATTCTTTGGGTATTCCTTTGTTATTGCCCTCTCTAAAAAATGCGCCTAATCTTTTATTCTTAAAATCTTTAATCATTGTTAAGTAGGTGGGCAGAAATAAATGCACCAGAGACCATATCACAAGAAAAACTGTCATTCCCGCCCCACGCATTCGCGGGGGTAAACTCCGACGGGAATCCAAAGCCTATCGGCGGGGAACGAAAAGTGCAATTAATTATGTTCACCTACTTAAAATATGGCCAGTTAAAAATTCGCCCTGCGCTGGTTAACATTCACTCATAATTGGGAAATCGGGTAAGTTTCTCCGGCTTTGGCGGCGCGAATAGACTCTTGTAAGTCAGCTAGAATCTGAGTTTTTGGCTCATTTTCATCAACGGGGTTGAGTCCACTGAGGGTTGAATAGAGTTCGATGGAAGTGATTTTTTGCAACAAACTGTTCCAAACTGCGATGGGAATAATTACTTCAGTTTTTTCCCCTTGAGCATTGGAAATATATTTAACTAGAGTTTGAAGTTCGGAAATATTCATTTATAGGCTCATTTATGGAAGGTGCAGAAGGGCAAGTTTTGGATGACGGTGACAATGATTATATCGCCATAATTTTAATGTAGCCTAGGGTATTGCGGATTTTGCTGCTATCCACGACGAGGGCACCTAGGAGGCGATCGCTTCGGCGTTGCGGATGCAATATCGCGATAGCGTTGCGGATGCAATATCGCATGACCGCATTCGTAGGGTGGGCAAAAAATTTTGTTACCCACCTTACCATATAATATGATGGTGGACTTTTGCCCACCCTACAATATAAAATCCTGAGTCCGAAGGTGGCTATGGAAGCGTTGCGAATCTTTGCCAAACCTGTGAATGGTCAACTGGTTATTGACCTACCTCCTTCACTGAAGCGCGATCGCGTTAGCGTGCCGGAGGCGAATTGTACTTATGAAGCGATCGTTCTCTGTGCGATATCCGAGGAGTCCGTTGCCACTCCACGCCGCCGCCAGCCTTCGGCAAAACTAGCGGGTTTCGCTTGCTTGACGATTTAATCGCATCTGCTACCCCTGAGTCAGATTGGGATTTGTCCTGAATGCTGAAAATTGACGAATTTGCTGTTTAAGAAACCGGGTTTCTGCTCCCCTGCTCCCCTGCTGATGGCGGGCTCCCCTGCCCCCTGCCCCCCTGCTCCCCTGCCCCCCTGCTCCCCTGCCCCCCTGCTCCCCTGCACCCCACACGAGGCAGTAGGAGCAGAGGAGAAACCCGGTTTCTGACCCGATACTAATCTTTTTTTGCTTTATCTAACTCCAGAAGCTCATTCACCCGCATGGCGATTTCAACTTTGCTCTGCCTGAGTAATTCTATCTCGGATTCGGTCAGCGATCGGGGTTTTGAGCAAGTAACGTGCTTCAGACTCTGTAAGGCAGTCAAAGTTGAAGCCGAATCTGTTTTGCCACCATTGTTCAAGTTCGCATCCATGTTTTAACCTCAGTGCATCAAGAGTGGATTTTGTTAAAGCAAGATTGGCTGAATAGGGTTTGCCCGTTAAGAGAGGGTGTAGGGTGTAGGGTGTAGGGTGTAGGGGAAGAGGGGCAGAGGTGCGGAGGGGCAGAGGTGCGGAGGGGCAGAGGAGCAGAGGAGCAGAGGAGCGGAGGTGCAGAGGTGCGGAGGGGAGAGTGAATAGTGAATAGTGAATAGTGAATAGTGATATTTTTTTAACTTTTAACTGTTCACTTTTAACTTTTAACTTTTCACTTTTCCCCTGCACCCCTGCACCCCCGCTCCCCTGCTCCCCTGCACCCCTGCACCCCTGCACCCCTGCTCCCCTGCTCCCCTGCTCCCCAACCCATCGGCTCCTGTATGGGCGACAATATTGGTTTGAACGATGCCGCTGTCCGCCCGCCAATTTAATTTCTCAGCTAGGCAATTGGCTAATGCTTCAGGAATCGCGTTCACACCAATATTCTCAATCGCGTGAGCGGAAACTAATATCATCGGGATGCCTGCAAATGTAGATGCTAACTGTTCTACTACTTTTTCTGAAAGCATCTCATTGACCAACTGATATGCAGCATTAGGGTGTCCTGATTTGGCGGCACGGTAAGCAAAATGCTGTTTCACCGCTAATTCTGGGGCGTGAATCCATACTGATGGAAATTCATCCCAAGGAAATCGCACAACTGTCATTAGATCAACAACCTCTACTGAATAGCGCTTAATCTTGATAAACCGGGTTTCTGACCAGAATTGTCGCCAAAAACCCCAAATTGTCTAGAAACCCGGTTTCTGACCCCACACCCTACACCCGACGACAAAGGGCAAGGGCGAAGCATTCGCGTAATAGGTTGCGCGTTGGTAGCGAAAATTCACGGCGCGAATGCTGTCGCCCCTACGAAATTATTGTCCCCTGTATGATTGTCCCCTGTAGGGGCGAAGCATTGGCCACGACAATGTTTGTATCCCCACCCAAATTTACATTGGCCAATGCTTCGCCCTATACCGCGTAACAGATTGCTGATTGTTTGCGAAAATTCACGGCGCAAATGCGATCGCCCCTACACCGACCCCACCGCAAAGGGCGAAGCATTCGCGTAATAGGTTGCTCGTTGGTTGCGAAAATTCACGGCGCGAATGCTGTCGCCCCTACAAAATTATTATCCCCTGTATGATTATCCTCTGTAGGGGTTTTCGCATTGGCCACGACCATGTTTAGATCCCCACCCAAATTTATCTTGGCCAATGCTTCGCCCTATTCTGTGTAACAGATTGCTGATTGCTTGCGAAAATTACCTGCGCGAATGCGATCGCCCCTGCACCCCGGCGCCCCTGCCCCTCGGCTCCCCTGCCCCCCTGCACCTTTCTAGATATTTCTGGATTCACGCTCCATCCCCTTTGATTTTCGACCAAGGTGGCGATCGCGATCGCAAGATACATGGCTAACTGGAAATCATGCCTAGGCTACGCATTAACTCTACCTCTTGACGCAGCCCTTCTTCTAGGGTTCGGGGGAAAAAGTCTAAATCTCGTTGGGCGGCATCATGGGGATAGGCTTTGTCTTCTTGGAGGCGCAGGATTTGCTCGCGGCGTACAGGCGATCGCTCTTTTAAGATATTTTCTAGAATTGTGGCTGACCAGACTCCTGCATTGAGGGGTAAAGATATCTGGCGTACTGGTTTGCCGAGTAGTTTTCCGACTAAAGTTAGCAGTTCTCGGAAGGTGACAACCGTCCCACCAGAGAGGTCATAAGCCCCTTGGATATGGGGTCTTTGAAGTGCGGTTAAGATGGCTTGGGCTAAGTCCTCAGCATGAACTGGTTGTATGAGGTTGTCACCAGCGCCAAAGACGGGAAAGAAGCCGTAGCGATCGCAGAATTTTATCAGTTTATGCAGGTTCTTATCTCGGTGGGAACCATATATCATCGTAGGGCGCAATAGGCTATAACTACCTGGATATTCTGTGATTTTATTTTCTATAACTCTATACTCTCTAGAGTATTGATTGTATTTAGAATAAACACCCGTTGTGCCAATAACAACTAATCGTGGATTTTGTCCAGCTTCTCTTAGACAGTCCATAATAACTGGAATATGTCTAATCGAGGCAATATGAACAATAGTTTTTGGGCAAAACTGGCTTAATATTTCCTGCCAAGTTTTTACTGTAAAACTATCCCCTCTTAAGTATTTAATCTTTAAATTTAGTTGAGTGAGTTGACTAATATCGCTGGTTGGCCTTAATAAACAACCAATTTCAATATTAGTATTAATTTTATCTAAATACTGTAACAGCAAACTACCTACTAAACCCGTTGCTCCTGTGACTATCAAGTCCATTCAATTACCTACCCATATTATATTTTTTCAAAACTGTTTCATAAACATCAAGTGTTTCTTCAAGCATACGGCTGAATTTAAAGTTAGATTCGTATATTTGGCGGGAATTTTTACTCATCTCGATTCTAAGTTGGGTATTAGTAACGACTTGCTCAAGTCTTTCTTGGAGTATATTAACATCACCTCTGGGAACGCAATATCCATTTACTCCATCGATTATAGCTTCAGATACTCCGCCAACATTAGAAGCTACTACAGGCAAACCTGCTCGCATAGCCTCAAGAATCGTGCGAGGAAACCCTTCCCAATGTGATATTAATGTAAAAATCTGTGCCTTTGCTAAAATTTCTTCCGGCCTATCGCAATATCCTAAGAATTTTACCCTATCCGACATATTTTTCTGGCTTACATAAGTCTTAATATCGGCTAATTTTGGTCCATCACCTACTAAATCTAAATGAACCTCCGAAAGATTTTGTAAAGCATTAATCAACGTCAGATGATCTTTCTGCTTGTCAAAGCGAGCTATCATCACAATACGGATAAGATTAGAATCAACTGTATTTGCTCTTAACTCATTCGGAATATCTGGCATACCATTGCGAACGGTTAAAAGTCTCTCTGGACTCATACCAGAGCTAATAGCAATTTGTCGATCATACTCAGACACACAAATAATTTTATCTGCTAATGGCTCAGTCAGCCGCTCGAGTATTTGATAAATTGAGCGGCTTGGCTCTGGAACTCCTTGTGTAAATGCCCATCCATGAGCGGTAAAAAGGCAGGGTTTATTGGCTAGATTAGCAGCTAACCGTCCCAAAATTCCAGCTTTGCTGGAGTGAGTGCTAACTAAATCCGGTTGAAACTGGTGGATGATTTTCTTTATAAAAAATAAAGTTTTTGCTTCATCTACTGGTTTTATTTTATTGGATAAAGTCGCACAAGATATTGAAGCAATTCCAGACTTTTCAAGATATCTGTTGTAGTAACCTTGGCCACCTGTAATCACTAAGATATCGTGTCCTTCTTGAATTAAAGATTTCGCTAAATCTCTCACATGAACTTGGGCTCCGCCCACGGTATCCGATCTGGTTATTACAAAAAGTATTTTCATCGTCAGTTTCTATTTATATTTTATCAGCTAAAACAACCTCGTTTATTTCAATATTTATCAAATTACAATCATTGTTACCATAGCAGAATCATTAATTAATACAATCATTAATTTCTTGCTTTGTTTAAAGCTTCTATATAAGGTTCTGGGACTTGCCCAGCCCACCATCTAGCGTGATGAGAATATATCCAAACATAGCGATCTGTGTACTTCAACGCAAAGCCTAAAGATTTCTCAAAACTTTCAGGTGTAAAATAATTGTTGTTAAAATTACTCCTGTCCCAAACATCTCCTTGATCTATCCATAATCCAAAACTGGCTCGATAATGTTCTCTAAACTGATCCTTGACGCTAGTTGTTTCTAAACCCCTGTTGTATATGTAATCATAAGCTTGTTGAAACTCTTCTTCTGTTTGATAAGCATAAGACTGTTCCCAGCCATCAAAAACCAAGTTTTCAGGATTAGCTGCTTCTAGCAATCCATCTAAAAAAGAAGGCAATAAACCATAGTCAGAATCTTTTAAAGACTTTTTGTAAGCTAAATTATACCCAAAAGTTAAGATAATTTTGATATTAGGATAGATTTGATTCATAGCTTGCATAAATTCTCTTCCTCGTTGCTTAACTTTTTTCTGGTATTCTGGAAAACTATATTCTGACCGACGTGCCTGCACGAGATAACGAAAAGGTTTGCCGTAATATTCTTCGGTATCTAATAAAATTCCTTTTAAGCCTGATTCCCGAGTTATCCGTGCGGCTAAACGAGCGTTATCAATGACGGATTGAAAACTTTCATCATACCAGTCCACGTCACCTGGAGTTACATTAAATCGTAAAAAGTTGTCTGTAAATCTTTCAAAATCAGTCTCGTTTAATGCATTAATTGACTGTGAATATTTTTCTGCATCTATAGCATTCACTCCCCATACATTCCAGCTAAACCGATTTCCAGTATCGTTGCTTGTTGCTGGTCTATCTTGGCCATTAATCTTCAAATCAAGAACTATTCCATCAAAAGGTATTTTCTCCATTTCTCGAATGTTTTCCTTGACATAAGTGGGAAATGGAGTTCCCCATCCCCACTCAATTATTTTTACATTTTTAATTTGACTCAAAGTTTGATTTTGGTAAAAAACAACTGTCAAAATACCAATCAAAACTACAATAAAAAAGCGTACAATTTTCTTGTGGTAATTTTGAATATATTTTTTTGTTTTTTCTATCTTATTACTTAACATATATGTATTAGCTAATATTTCATGTGGTTTGATTTTGAATTTATTTATTGAATCTCTGATGTACTATCTATGGCAATTTTTGATAATAAGCTGGCTAACTTTGGAGCAGTAACTTGGAGACTATATTCTTTTTCTACTATCTTTCTTCCCATATTTCCCATGCGCTTTCTCTTTTCTGAATCGCTACTAAGCTCCTCAAAGGCATTTACCCACTCTTGGGTATTACTTGCTAAAAATCCGTTGACTCCTTGACGAATCATTTTTTGGTTAACTCCTACTGGAGAACCTATTACTGGAACGCTGCATCCCATATATTGAATTAGTTTGAAGCCACATTTACCTCGTTCAAATGGGGTGTCAGTTAAAGGCATAATACCTACGTCAAATTTTTGCATTTCTGCCACTTCGGTATTGCCACACCAATTCTTGATTTCTAATGAAACACCTTCTAATTCTAGCTGTGCTGCACCTATAGCAACTACTCTGGCTTTACCACCCGCGCAGATTTGCTGGAGAGCAGGATATATTTCTTGAAAGTATCCTGCCGATCTGATTGGCGAACCAATCCACCCTATGGTAAAAATTTCGTTTTCTAACGGTGGGTTAATTGGATAAAGATCGAGGTTAATAACAGTTGGTATGACTTCTATCCATTTTGCTCCTACATTAACAGCTCTTGCCGCCAGATAGTCATTACCAACAATAACTAACTTTGCTCCTGCCATTAATTTATCGATTTTTTTACCTAGTATAGATCTTACTAAAATAGATTTGTGTAAATCATAACGATGAAACGTTGCATCATCATAATCAACTACATAGGGCACTTTTGATGCAATTAGCAATAACTCAAGACTAGCAGGCACCCAAGGAAGAGCTTCTTTTTCTATCCAAATTAAATTGTATTTTTTAGATTGAAGTAAGTTAAATAATCGCTTACTATAGCTTTTTATAATGTAACTCAGAGAGCGCGGTTCACCTGTATAAAGAGATTTTATATACCTATCATCTAGTAAGGGGCTAATCGTAATCTCAAATCCCTGCTGCTTTAAATAGGGCAAATATTGATAAGAACGGTAGCGGCTACTTGCTGCCAAAGAAGTATATCTACTTAGAAGTAAAACTTTCATTTTTGATGTTTGACGTTAGACATGGCGCACCTGATCGGCACCTACATATCGCTCAACAATTACTTTATCGGAGGTTTGTTCATTAATTTTTTTACTTCCTACAAAATAAGTAGCCGATGCGCCATCCAGGGCTTGGGGATTATTTTGGAAAATATAATCAAAGTATTTAAGCCAAAAGAAAATTAACCTGACTAATGCTTTGAGTAATCCCCTCGAACCTTGACTCCATGCAAAACAAAGAGCAAAATGTTCAATTGACCAAACCAAGACTGTTCCTGGTCCTGCAACTAATCCACTCGAAAGTTCAGAAAAATGATTGAATAGTCGCCTATGGCCAGAAAGACTGTATCTTGTAAAATCATAAGCCCCTTCGTGTACTTGTTGCATGAAAGGTATTTCTGAATAAATAATCCCCCCATCCATCAAAACGCGATGTATCTCGTTTACTACTCGTTCTGGGTAAAGGACGTGTTCTAAGACGGCAGTTGTAATTACTCCATGAAACGTCTCCTCGACAAAAGGAATGTCGTGAGCATCGCAAAACAAATCTACATTTGCATTAATGTCAATATCACAGTAGATTAGATTAAGATGACGATCCTCTGAGAAAAATTCCGCTAACCATTGTTTTTGTTTTCCGCTACCCAATACAAGAACATAATTTACAATTTCCTTGTTAAGAAGATCGGAAAACTTTGTTAGGTTATTACGATAATTAATATTCACAGAGGGACTAGGAATTACATTAAACCAGAGCGGACGTTGATTGACCTCAACATTTTTAGATAGATAGGAAGATACAGAAAAAACTTCATTATCGTTTCTAATTAATACGGGTTTTTCTTGCACAACTGGAAACTGTTGCTTACAGTTTTTGCAATGTATTTTATTGCCCTCGGATACAAGGGTAACACCGTGACATTCAGGACATCGCAGATGCCTTTGTAAAAACTCTTGTTTCAGAGAAGATTGAGAAGGATTAATATGAACCATCTTAGATTGCCTCATTTTGAAAAAATTTTTGTAAAATATATATCCACAACCTAAAAGAAGCTTCTAAGGTCTCTTGGATTTGTCTCCAAGAAAAAGTAATTGCTGCTAACCCAAGGCGTGCTAAAGGCTCCAATATGAGAGTCGCCATCGATAAGCCTGTAGCTGTCCCCCAGCTAAAATGCTTGTAGGAATACAGAATACGACTTCGCCAGGAATAGAATAATCGTTTTGCTTTAATTTGTTCTGAAGTCCCATTACCTTTATGAAAAGCTGTTGCATCTGCTAAATAGTAGCAATACCAACCAGCTTGATAAGCACGGTAAGAAAAGTCCATATCTTCCCAGTAAACAAAAAAGCGTTCGTCAAACTTATTTAGGGATTCAAATAGCTTTCTTCTAACTAAATAAAAAGCTCCGATGACATGATCCACCTTTCGGTTTGTAGAATGTTCCCATTCAACCATCGTATATGATGAAAAGTGTTTCAAAGAAATGTAATTTAAGCCTAGGATTTTATTGAAAAGTTTTCTGGGGTTAGGAAAATAACAGCAATGACGATTGACTACACCGTTTTCATCTAATAATTGGATCCCACAAATGCCAATGTGGGTATTGGTGGGATTTTCCATAAATTGGATAGGTTTTATTAGTGAATTCTTAAATAAACGAGTATCGGGATTCAGGAATAACAAATAATCAGCTTGACTATGTTCAGACCCTTGATTGCAAGCTGCTGCAAAGCCACGGTTTGTCAAATTTTGAATAATCTCCAAAGGTAAATCTAAATTTTTTAAACAATCGATTGAACCATCAGATGAAGCATTATCTACTATGACAACTCTTTGCAGTTTAAAGCCTTCACGATCAGCAGCTATGATGGAATTTATACATTCATAAAGCTGCTTCCCAGCATTCCAATTTACAATAATAATATCTAATGAAGGAATCATCGTTTAAAAGATGGTAGATTTTTACTAAGTTTAAGAAATAATGCAACTGGCTTACCTATCACATAAGATAAAATCAAGCCTAATAAACCAAAATTCCTAAAAATGATTTGTTTGGCTTCTTTTTTTAAAAATTTTGTGCGTTTTTGATCGCCCCGTTTGCTACTGGAACCGTCTTCTCTAAAAAGAGCTATTATATCCCTTGACTTAATGGCTTTAACTTTTTGTTTATAAAGGTTTTGATTTAGATCAAAATCAGCATAAAATTTATACCTTTCGTTAAATGGTGGATTTTGTAAATCATTTTTTAAAAATACCCCTTGATGATGAAGTGTGTTCCTCAGTATCAGCATTATTCCATAATGGCTGTTAAATAACTGGGAGTTTCCCATAATAACAGAACCATACACTAACTTAATATCTTGTTGTTTAGCTTTCTGGAGTGCTGTTTGGGGTAAATTTACTAAAATATCATCAGACCCCAGGTAATAAATGTAATCTCCTCGACTGATCGACCATCCTTTATTCATTGCGTGGTAAATGCCTCTATCTGGTTCGCTAACCCAATAATCTATAAAATTTTCATATCGCTTAATAATAGATAGAGTGCCATCTTGAGAACCTCCATCAATTAAAATATATTCCAAGTTTTTATAGTTTTGGCTGGTAACAGATTGAATACTTTGTTCCAAATACTTTTCTCCATTTAATACTACCGTGACGATAGAAATAAAGGGTAGTTCCCCCGAATAGGACTTGAAAATTCCTTGGGTTCTCAACCCCCCCTCCCCTTTTCGTTCTGGCAAATTCGGCAAAAACCACTTAGATTGCTCATCAGTTTGACAATCACATATTTCACAATCAATTATTGGATTCAATAAAATTTTTGAATAATCATCAACACTATCGTCTTGATAGGATTTATAGTTAATACAAAACGGATGCTCGATTGGTAAGAGGAAGTATAGATGCTCTATTGACGACCAGTAATCTCCGAATAAAAAGCGATTTTCAACTTGATCGGCCTTTTGGTTTTGCTTCAAACCAGTTGATTCTTCACATAAGTATATAATTAGCCGCTTTTCTTGATTTTTTATTTTTTTTTTATCGAGGATGCTCTCGATATCCCAACAAAAATCAACTAAATTTTGACTGAAAATAATCGGACTCCAAGCGTAACGAATATCAATATTATATGTTTGACTATTTTCGCTGGTTGCCATTAGCGATTTGACTGGAATCCAACCTGTTCTATTGGTTTGCCTAGAAGGTTCAAATATTTTTAAAATTTGGTCAAATTTTAAATTACTAGATAAGTTATTGATAAAAAATAAATAAGCATCAATATTTTTGATTTGCATATTATATTTATTCTAATGGTTTAATATGTTTGTTAGTATAAGGTGTCAGCAAAATTTTATAATTGTGAGGAGAAATATATTCTAGGTAAGTTCGCACAAAAAAAGCACAGATAAAAATTCCTGTGGGAAAACTAAACATATCAGCTCTTTGCAAACTCATAATCATCAGAGATAAAACTGACGCTGATAAAGCCAGTAAAGTTTGATTTTTTGGCTTTTTCTTTTTATAGATAGTCCACATCATACAACCTAGTGAACCAAATAAAATAAGGTATCCTATTAGTCCCAATACCCCTGATTCAATGATATTGTAAAATGCTTCAACGCTAATAGTAGTATCAACCTTTTGAAATAAATTGGAACTGGCACCTAGACCTAAAGGATTTTTGAATAAAAAGTCTCCCAATATAGTTATTAGTTCTTGAACTCTCACGCCTCCTGAAGTGTTTTGGTCTGATTGTTCAGAATACATTTTACCTAGAAAGTATAAAGCAAAGGTGTTGATCCCTTGGCTTTCAAGATAACTGAGTAAATAAACAGAAAAGATAGTGACAGAAGCAATTGAAAAAACTATAATATTTTTGAGTGTTTTTTTAATTTTTTTTGTGGATCTAGATAATTGGTATAGAAAGGGTAAAACTAAAATTAAGGTGAACCATCCGCCAAATGAAAAACTCATAAATAAAGCTACACACAAAATGCCTAATTTCCAATAAGAACGATTTCCAACTGCAAACCAGAAAATTCCCGGTAGCAACATCATTGCGAAAGTTCCGGGTTCATCATAAAAAGACATTGCTCTTTTAAAAAAACCTGCATATCCTCCGATTTTGAGCGTTAAACCTATTAAGTAGTTATTATATGACCTCCCATTTGAGTGAATAAACTCATTAAATGGGTAAGCGTTGGTCGTGAAATTAACTTTAATAAATAAAATAATTGCTAGTATTGCTAAAAGCAATAAAAAATTAGAATATATATTCATACATTTGCTAGTTATTTTTTCATCTGCATACAGAACAATTATAGAAAAATGAAAAAGATAAAAAAATCTAGCTAATATTCTTATAAAATTAATATCTACTCCTGAACTTACCAATGAAGCTAGGATAATTCCTGTTATATAAATGAACATTCCTCCATAAAATATTTTAGTTAATACATCTATTTGTGTGCCGGTATCTAATTTTTTTTTTAGTAATAAAACTAATAAAATCACTCCAGAAAACCCATAAAAAAATAGTTTACCTAAGATGCCTAAAAATATTTCTGATATGAGATTAGGACTAAGCAAACAAGTTGATGTAAATAAACACAAGATCATCAAGTTTAAAGGATTTATTTTGAGGATGTTTTTATTGATCATTAGCGATTATTAAGATTAACAATATATTTGGGATATTAGTTGATGCTGTTATTAGCGATCTATTATCATATTGATGCTTTTATGTAATTATTTCTGGATAAAGGGAAAGATAACGTTGAGCTTGTAATTCTTGGGTAAATTATCTTTCCGCTTTGTTTCTACCCGCCTGAGAAAGCAGTGCGTAGCGATTTTGATTTTCTAAGACCCATAAAATTCCACGAGTTAGATTGTCAACCTCGTAGGGAGTAGCTAGATAGCCATTTTGCTGGCGATCGACAATATCACGTAAACCAGTAGCATTAAAAGCTACAATTGGCGTCCCACAAGCAGGGGATTCCAATGCTGTCTGACCAAATGCTTCCTGAATAGATAGAACAACTGTAACATTAGCTGTTGAGTAAGCTAAAGCTAAACTGACATCATCTTCATCCAGAGATTGAAGTGGCAACTCAGGAAGATTTTAATAGCTTTTTCAGTTTAGTTTGCCACGATAGCACTTATAATTATCTTAAACAATCATGTTCTACAAAAAATTGCATCAGCTTGAAGCAACTGAACTTTATTTACATCAAAAAAACATGGATTAAGATAGGCCAAAGCATATCCCAAATGATTCATATAATCTAACATGTCTCCAAAAATTAGGTCTCCTTGATACAAAGGCACAAAAGAAACTTCTAACTGAATGGCTTTGACTTGTGGCAAAATTCCTTGAGATCCTTCTAAGACTTTTTGCTCATAACCTTGTACATCTATTTTTAGAAATATTTGGCTATCCTGGCTTATATAAGATGGGCATATAGAATCTAATCGAGTTATTTTTACCGTTTCAGAGCCTATATAAGCTGATTCTGGGGCAGCATTCCGATGTCTATCTAACATCGGAAGCAATGAGCTACTTGCGCTATTGCCTGCAATGTTAATAGAAATTTCTCCTTCCTCATTACCTATAGCTATCCGGGGTGCTATTTTCCATAATGGATCTTTTGTACTACTTTTTAATAATTCAGCGTAAGCATCACTGAGAGGTTCAAAGGAAATTATTTTTCCAGAGTAGCCTAACCTTCTAAGAGAATTGTGGTATTGACCTTTGTTGGCTCCTACATCCAAAACTAAATTAATTTTATGATAGTCCAGAATTTGCTTAATTCTAGCATAAGTGGAAACACTATAATTTATGACATCCAGATCTACTTTATGTAGTATTTTTCTAATTGATTCTTTAATATTTATATTTATCATTGTTCCTCTATTATTAAAGTTAGCAATTGCTTAAGTATTATGAATTACTTAAAAGGTCATTATAAAGATTAAGATATTTAGATGACTGAATTTTTAGAGTAAATTCTTGTTCTACTTTTTCTCTTGAACGCTGGGATAAATTTTGCCAGCGTTGCTCATCTTCTATAACCCAAGCAATTCCCTCAGCTAAATCATCAGAACTGAAACACTTGGCTCGATAGCCGTTTTTTTGATGTTCTACTATATCCTTTAGACCTGTTGAATCAAAAGAAACAACAGGAGTTCCGCAAGCGAGAGACTCGATCGCAACTTTTCCAAATGCTTCTTGAGTTGATGGAACAACCGTAACATCAGCCGCACTATAGCTCAATGCGAGGGTGGTGTCATCGTGAAGTCTTCCCATATAATGCGCTTTCATTGCTGTATTAATAGGCGATTTGGGAGAAGATGAACCAATAACTACCAACTCTGGCATCTGCTGAAAGTTATGATTAGCAGATATTTTTTCCAACGCTGGTATTACATATTGGAAACCCTTTCTTGGATCGCTAGTAGCATTTAAGGCACTAAACAGGATAATTTTTGTTGGTTCTGGGGGAAGGCGTAGGATTTCCCTGGCAATTTTCTTGGGAATGGTTCTGTATATGGATTCATCAAGAGCATTGGGAATTACTTCAATTCTTTTATGCCTAAATAGACTGCTTTCTCTGGCACAATCAGCAATCCAATTACTGATGGCAACAACTGTTAAATTTAAGTGACGCCAGGATTTATACTTACGATTCCAAATATGTCTTGATAAATCTCTGTCCGCGTTACTTCCTAGTAGGGGACAACTTCCACAGCTATTTGTATATTTTAAACAATCACCAGAGTAGTGACAGCCTCCTGTAAAAGGCCACATATCCCTAATTGTCCAGACAATAGGTACATTAGGGAATTTAGTTAAGCTTTCTGGGCTTATAAAACCATTACATACCCAATGTAGATTAATAATGTCTGGATTTAGTTCCTTCACTGTTGTGTGAACATTACTCGGCACCCATGAGGATGAAAACAGAGGAATCTTGCTGCCACGCACAAACAAAGGCAGAACATCTAAATAAGGTTTAAATCGATTGAATGTCCGACTGATTGTGGTGCTTGGACCTATAACCGAAAAGTCATCACTGAGTTTTTCTCCTACTAACATTGTAGAATCTACTCCTGCTTCCAGGAGTCCTTGATGCAGCCAATAGCTTCCTCGATAGGCACCACCACCAATATCTTTGGTGCTGAGATGTAAAATTTTCATAAAATTTTATCTATGTTTTGATGTTTTGATTGTTTGTTGATAACAACAAAAATAAGAATTTTAATAAACCCAAAAGATGAACCTAATTGACTGTGCTAAATTTCACATTTGTGTAAGTCTAACCACTCCAGCATCAGTACATACCCCCACAAATTTGCTTTGGGTATGCCGGAAGTTTCTAAATCTGCGATCGCTGTAGTTATAAAATCTTCTTTAAAAAGTTTCCGAGCAGAATGAGATTTGAAAGCTGCTTTTGCTCGGTCTAATAAAGATCCAGTAAGCCAATCCCATAATGGCATTTGAAAACCCATCTTGGGACGTTTGATGATTGGTTCTGGGATTAAATCACGCAAAGCATCAATTAATAGTGATTTTCCAGTAGTTCCTGTTAGTTTGAATTCAGAACACTGAGCAAAAGCAAACTCAGCTAACACATGATCTAGTAGTAATGGTCTAACTTCCAGAGCAGCAGCCATACTCATCGCATCTACATCTCTTAGCAAAGTATTCACCATATAACCATTTAATTCTACATAGCTCATCTGTGCGACCACATCCAGGTTTGTTTTCAATATTCTTTTATAAAAATCACTTAAAGGAATCATCTCACACCGCTCTTGCAAGGTGTGAGATGTAATTTTTTGCTTATATTCCTCGTCAGCTAGAGATCTAATAGTTGTATGCCATGCCAGAGGCGATTCACCAATAAATTTTTTTAATTGCCTGAAAGTAAAATACTTGCTGGGAAGGAGATTAAGAGCTAATTTTTTACCTGGATTTCCCACAAGTTGAAACAACTGATTTAACTGGTTGGCTAGTTTTAATCTCCGAAAGTGGGGATATCCAGCAAATAACTCATCCCCACCTAATCCAGAAAGAGCAACTGTCACCCCTGTACGAGTAGCTTTGGATACAAAATAAGAATTGGTGCCATCTATGCTAGGTTGATCGATCGCACAAATCAAATTATCGTATTCTCTTGCCACTTCATCAGCCGTCACAATAACTTCTGTGTGATCGGTCTGAAAACGTTCTGATGCCAGTTTTGCCCATTTCAACTCACTTAAATGTGAGTGTTGACTTTCAAAACCAATCGAATAAGTTTTGATGGGATGGGAAACATACTGACTCATTAAACCTACTACTGCTGTAGAGTCAATGCCACCACTAAGAAACGCTCCTACAGGGACATCAGCAATTAAATGCAATCGAGTTGATTCTTCGAGAAGATGACGAAGTTGCTGGGCTGCTGTAACTCTATCAGTTATATTTGCTTTGGGAAAATTTTGTTCAGAATTAGTGGCAATATCCCAATAACGATAAGTTTTAATCTCGTTGCCATGCTTCAAAAGCATGACATGACCTGGAAGTAAGGCTTTAACATCTGCAAAAATCGTTCTGGGTTGTGGCACTGAACCTAGAGATAAATAGTCCCAGATTGCTTGGTGATCTACTTGGGCAGAAATAAGGCCACTGGCACGTAAAGCTTTGAGTTCGGAAGCAAAAAGAAAAACTCCGTTTATTTGAGCATAATACAGAGGCTTGATGCCAAATCTGTCCCTGGCTAAAAATAAATGAGCATCGTCAGGATGAGAACCAGAGTCATAAATAGCAAAGGCAAACATTCCCCGTAGGTGTTCGACACAAGCTGATCCCCACTCGGCGTAAGCGGCTAAGATTACCTCTGTATCTGTAGTTGATTTGAATCTATGATTATGTTGTTCGAGGATTAAGCGAATTTCTTGATAATTATAGATTTCTCCGTTAAAGGTAATCCAGTAGCGACCATCTCCATAAGACATAGGTTGATGACCTGCCGCTGATAAGTCAATAATTGATAAGCGTCTATGTCCCAAGGCAACTTGGTTAGCTGAATCTAGATAAATGCCTTGGTCATCTGGACCGCGATGGGCGATCGCCTCTATCATCAACTTGACTATATCGCGATCGGCCAGCCCAACTGTACCAGCAATACCACACATTTATTTTTTAACCTTAATCAATTAATTGAAGAACATCTCTTTTGAATCGCTCAAATGTGAAATTATTCATCACATTATCGTATCCGGCTTCGCCCATTTCCTGAGCTAACTGTGAGTTTTTTAACAATATTTCTATCTTTTCCGCGACTTGTTCTGGTTCCGGCTTGACTAAAAAACCTGTTTTCCCATCAATAATGCAATCAGTTTGTCCACCTTCGTCACAGGCTATAACTGGAAGCCTATGCAACCCAGCTTCCAGATAGACCAAACCAAAACCTTCTCCTCCCCAAATTTCATTTTCACTTTTTTTGACAAAACTTGGCATTACAAAAATATTAGACCGCTGATAAATATCGCCAATTTCTGAGTCAGGGACATAACCATGAAATCGAACTTGATTTGAGAGATGTAACGCTTCAACTAATTTCTTTAAACGCTCAATGTCATCTCCTTTGCCTACTATATTATAAATTGGAGAAATTCCTTTTGTTTTAAGTAAAGACAGAGCATGAAGAACAACATCATGACCTTTATACCTTTCATTAGCAGCTAACCGAGATACTGTAATTATATTATTGTCACTTTTAGGAGCAATTTGAGAACAATTTACTCTGTGAGGATCTACAGCTAAGGGTATAACATAAATATTTTTTGCCGATAGATGGTTTTCTTGTATTCGTTCCTTTGTATAAGAACTAATTGCAATAATTTTATGAGCTTTAATGATTGCAGGTGCTTTATTTAAGCCATATCTTCCCCAAACGTCAATTCCATAAGCCCAAACAATTGTTTTTTGACTAATCAAAGTTATGAAGTTGACTTTTTCAAATATAAAAGGATGCATAATCATCGGCTGATAACCAACAATCACCCAAAACAAAACTCTCAAAGTAGAGAGTATTATTCCCAACCTTCCCCCTTTATAAATTAAAAGCTTACAAGAAAAGTTCTTGGTTTCATTAAAAATGTAGCTAACTTGACGAGAGACTTCTTCAATACCGCCATCCCGCGATGCTCCATATGTGACAACTAATATTTTCTTCTTCATAGATTTGTAGAGGGTTTTAATAATCTATGTGGAGTATAGCAACTGCTAGATATTTCATTTAACAGCAACTCCCAACCAATCTGCTACTACCTTATTTTCAAATATTCCAACTTTTTCTATTAATCGAATCTGATAACTGACCAATTTAGCTATTGTTGAAGAAATGGGGTTAGCCTTCTGTAAAACTGTAGGGAAATAAGCAATTGATCTATTGATTTGTGGAAACAGTTCAACCAGAGAAAATCCTGAGTAGCTAAAAGTTCCTTAGCTTTACTTCGTCTCTGTTCAGCACTCCAAATTCCATTAGATGATCCTAAAGTCATTAAATGAAAATCGCTGATTCTCTGGAAAGAAGGCCATAACCCGTATTTCTCCCAACATTCATGCCACATGGCAATAATACGAGGAAAATCTGTGCTGAATTTGCGATGCTGATATGAAAATCTTATCAACTCGATGTTTTATGAACATTCTGATGGAAGCCAATGTGAGAGGTAGTATTTTTGCGTCTTTGCCTAAAGCAGGGATTATCACATCTACAGGCTCACTGGACGATGCCCCCAATGAAAGCAGGCCAAAAGAAAACAACTCACGAATATTTTTGAATAAAAAATAGGACACAACTCACCGCAGCGCATTACGATTAGCAATTTTGAATCTGTTTTTCCATTTATTTAGGTAAATTTTTAACGCTTGTTTGCTCTTTGCAAGGTCACTGACGTTATGGTCTACATAAGCTGCCACATCACTCAACTTCACAACTCTCCACAGTATCGTCCCTAAACGCTGTCGCCAGTAAGGTACAAAGCCACCATAATTCCATAAAAAAATCATTTTGATTGTGAAATATGGTTTTCTTACAAAAAATCCGCTGCTCAAAAGATATTGGGAAAAGAAAAAAAATGGAAACAGAAATTCAAGAAAATTTTTTCTCACTGAATCGAAATATCTAACCGGATTTGCGCTTATCCCGGCACCCTTAAAAAATTGAATTTCCTTACCAATACAGTTAATCATTCCGCTTTTCAATAGTTCTGAAATTATCGCCCAGTCGCCCGCGACATAGTCATAGCGACTTAACTTTAAGTTCGCCAGATGGGATCTTCTCCAAAGAGAGTAGTAACGCGCATTCGATGCTGGATTTACTAGAAACTTTTCAACTCGATCCCATTTATCTGGATTCGATATCGTGGTACTTCCTGCGACAGCACCGATTTCACCACTCTGGGTATAGCTTTGACTTATCGAACCAATGTAGCTAAAATTTTGAGTTAAAAAATTAAAGTTTTCCTCAACGAACAACTCACCCCAACGATCATCAGCGGCTGCCCACATAAAATACTCTCCCACTGCCTCATCCAACACAAACTGAAAATTAGCTGTCGCCCCCCGGTTTTCAGTTTGACGAATGTAGCGAATACGCTTATCTTTGGCTGCGTATTCTTGACATATAGCTTCGGTGCCATCCGTGGACGCATTATCTGAAATGATTAGATCAAAATCCGTAAAAGTTTGTGCTAACAGCGAATCTAATGCTTCTCTTATGAAGGGTTCGCCGTTATAAACTGGCATACCGATGCTCACTTTTGGTGTAGTCATAGTTTTCCTCGTAGATGTTTAGCAATTCAAGTATTTAAGGAACTGACCAAAATTATCTTTGCCTGTTCCCGTACTCTATTCGCACCCAATATAGCCCTAAAAAAACTACAAAGAGAAGCTAAGGCTAAGGTTACGAGTTGAGGAAACAAGCCTACTGAATTAGGGAATAACCAACGGATTATAGCTATCATAACGAGAGCAGACATAAGAGGATAGAGCAAATCTTGCCGATACCAACACCATTTCTCAGTTTTGAGGATACGACGGTACATGAAATGTACACTGCTCGCAACATAACCATCATTAAGACTAACCCATGCCCAGGCTGCTCCCATTGATCCATAACGAGGAGTCAACCACAAAATAGCGGGAATAATGAACGAAACTGCCACAGGATTAATTTTCAGTCCTAGTCTAGTCTAACCATAGACAAGTTGGCTTTGATAGTGAATTTAACGTTACTGGACTCGTTTTAAGTAGCCATCGGGGGCGACGGTAATCAATAGTTTGTGCTGAATGCTTTTATCTATTTCAAATTCGGGGTGGGTTTTGAGATAATCCCAAACTGCTGTTTTGGGGTTGTTGCCTTTACCCCAAGGTCTGTCAGAAAACATATCATCAGGTAAATCTTCAATTATGGTGTCGAATACCACACAATAGCTGCCAACTGAAACCAATGGCGCATAGGCTTCTAATTCAGCCAGAACATGATCGTGAGTGTGGTTGCTGTCCAGACAGACTAAGATTTTTTTCTTGTTAGCAGCTTTCGCTTTTACTTGCTCAATGATTTCAGGGTCAATACTGGAACCTTCAATCATTGAGATGCGCTTAAACATAGGGTGAGCCTCTATAGCCTCTCGATTGTGCTGACGAATGTCAATATCTAGACCCAATACTTCAGCATCTTGAGGTCCGCCGCAAGCAGCATTAAGTTCTAACATAGAGGCAGAAAAAATCAGCGATCCCCCGTGAGCAATGCCAGTCTCGATAATCAGGTCAGGTTGAATTGACCAAATTAACTCTTGCATGGCAATGATATCTTGGGGGTACTGGATAATGGGTCTTCCTAACCATTCAAAGTGATAAGAATACTTGAGGGATTGAGCATCTTGTATCCATTGCTGTGATACACTTTGCATGTTTTTATTATGAGATTGTTGTTCAATTTCTTTTGCACAATCTTCTTTAAAATGTTGATAAGTCATCTTTTTTAGTTTATATAACTCAAAACATTAATATATTTTTCTAAACTCGTTTCCAAACAATATTCAGGATACCAGCCCTTTTCTACAATAGATCCATTACTACCAACCAAAAAAGAATTTGCCTTATTAGAAAAGTGTCCCCTTGATAAAAGAAAGTTCGGATCTTGATCTAGGATTTTACCAATTTTTTGAATAACCTCCGACAGTTGAATCGGACGCCCTGAACAAATATTAAAAATCCCCGAATCTTGTTGATTTATAAGGAAAATCAACCCATCAGCAACCACCTCAACAGGCAGAATGTCACGCCATTGATAAATTTCTATTGCAAAAGGTGGACGTAACCCCAAAAAAGCCTGGATAATTGAAGGAATTAACCTTTGAGGGCTTTCTCCTAATCCAAAAGGCATAAAAATTCTACCCCAAGCCAAAGACACACCCTTCATAGCGCAAATCTGTTCAGCCAGACGACGCGCACAATCCTTTGCTACGCCATATAACGTTGTTGGATGACTTGGTGTTTTCTCTTCATGGCAATAGCCAAAAGACCAGTCATATTCAGCACAAGACCCAGCCACAACTACCCGTTCTCCTCCTTGTTCTACAAAAGCATGAATTAGTTGAACTGTAGCATCACACCAATTTAAGTTAAGTGGTGATGTCCAATATTTTCCATGCTCCGCATACCAAGCCAAGTGCAGCAGATGAGAAGGTTGATATTCTGATATCCACTGATGTTTTTTTTCTTTTAATAAATCTACTTCAATAAAAGTTACACGAGAGTCTGAGGCAGGAGCAGACCGACCAATCACAAATACTTGATATCCTTGATTTAGCAAAATACTAATGACATGGCGACCAATAAAACCAGTAGCTCCGGTAATTGCCACTTTCAATGTACTACCTCCATTTGAGGAATCGCTGTTACAAACATCCCTCCCCAATCTCGAATATATTCAAGTTGAACCATAATTTCTTTTTTTAAATTCCAAGGCAAAATAATTACATAATTCGGTTTAGTATTTTTGATATAGCTTTCGTCCACGATAGGAATGCGACTCCCTGGCATAAACTTCCCCTGCTTCGCTGGATTACGATCCACCACAAAAGGAATTAAATCAGGACGAATTCCTGCATAATTCATTAGGGTATTTCCTTTCGCCGCAGCCCCATAACCTACCACAATCTTGCCTTGCCGCTTTGCTTCCAACAAAAAAGCTAAAAAATCATTCTTGACTTGATTAGCCTTAGTCTGAAAATTAACATAATAGTCAGCTTTAGAAATCCCAAGTTGCGACTCTCGATCTAGTAACTCCTTGACGCGATCGCTCACAACTTGTTTCCCATAATCCTGGCGTTGAGCAAAGACTCTCAAACTACCACCATGAGTGGGGTGTTCTTCCACATCGAAAACACTTAAACCATTAGCAGAAAAGATGTGCTTAACTGCTGTTAGCGACAGATAGGAAAAATGCTCGTGATAGATGGTGTCAAATTGGATTTCTTCAATCAATCTCACCAGATGGGGAAACTCAAAGGTTGCTACTCCTTGGGGCTTAAGCAGTATAGCAAAACCTGCAACAAAATCATTGATATTCGGTACATGGGCTAAGACATTATTGGCAACAGTCAAATCAGCCTGCTTTCCTTGACTGGCCAGATTTTTAGCCAGGTCAGTCCCAAAAAACTTTTCCACAATGGGGATTCCCTTGCCACGGGCTGCGGCTGCTGTACTAGCAGTCGGTTCAATCCCTAAACAGGGAATACCACGACCCTGAACATATTGCAGCAGATAGCCATCATTCGCTGCCACCTCAACTACATAGCTGTCTTGATTAAGCCCAAAACGCTCAACCATCTCAGATACATAGCGATCGCAATGAGCCAACCAACTGCTGGAAAACCCACTGAAATAGGCATAGTCAGCATCAAATAGTTCATCCGCTTGAGCAAAATCTTCAGTCTGCACCAGCCAGCAGGATTCACAAACTAACACCCGCAAAGGAAACCAGCGTTCTGGCGCATGAAGTTTTTCCTCAGTGAGATAAGCATTGGAAGGTGGAGCAGTTCCTAAATCCACCAATGGTAATTTCAGTTCTGAACCACAGTGACGACATTTCATATCACAATCCCCCGGAAATCTTCAGACAATAATGGATGAGACTCATCACGGGGGGAAACATCAGTCACTTTCAAAGGCCAGGAAATATTCAGCTTAGGGTCCCTATAGCGAATTCCTCCTTCAGATTTCGGCTCATAATATGCGGTGTGTAAATATAGCAACTCACTCCCTGCTTCCAAGACTTGAAAACCGTGAGCGCAGCCTTGAGGAATCACCATCATATAGGCATTATCCGCAGATAGTTCTACTTGATACCACTTCAAGAAAGTAGATGAATCTTGCCGTAAATCCACAGCTACATCCCAAACTCGCCCTTTAAGACAACGGATCAGTTTTATTTCAGCATGAGGTGGATATTGAAAGTGCATCCCTCGAATTGCACCAACGGCTTCAGTCCGAGACACATTTACTTGACGAATTGTTTCCCCTTGCAATAGGGAATCAAGTTCGCGATCGCAAAATGCTCGATAAAAACTTCCCCGTTCATCCTGAAAGGGTGTAGTTTCAACAATATAAACCCCTTGAATTGGCGTAGAAACAATTTTCATAGGGCATTGACCAAAGTCGATTGGGTTTCTTGATATGCAGCAATTTGGGATAAAGAATATTCCCGCATATCTTGCCCTCGCAACCAAGCCTGATGCCAATCAACAGTAGCTTGAAGTGCCTGTTTTACAGACCAGGATGGTCGCCATCCTAGCTCAGTCCGAACACGAGTGATATCCAACCTTAATAAACCCGCTTCATGGGGATGATTCTCTGAAGCATCTAGTTTAACACCGACATGATTTCCCCAAAGATGAGCCATGATGGTTGCTACCTCACCGACAGTGGCATCCCCCTTGGCATCGGGTCCAAAATTCCACGCACAAGCATAACGAGATGCTTCTGCACTCAGAAGTTTTTCTGCCAAGAGTAAATAACCGGAGATTGGTTCGAGCACGTGCTGCCAAGGACGAACGGCTTGGGGCGATCTTAATTTCACGAATTGTCCCTTTTCAAAAGCCCTTAAGCAATCAGGAACCAGGCGATCTATAGCCCAATCACCGCCTCCAATCACGTTACCTGCTCTAGCTGTAGCAACAGCAACCCCATGCTCTAAATAATTATCAGAATTAAAGAACGAATTACGATAGGCTCCTGTCACCAGTTCAGCACAAGCCTTACTGCTACTGTAGGGGTCATAACCGCCAAGAGGTTCACTTTCACGATATCCCCAAACCGACTCACGATTTTCATAACATTTATCGGAAGTAATATTAACGACTGCCCGCACTCCCTTGATTTGGCGCACTGCTTCCAGCAAATTAACCGTACCCATAACATTTGTGGCATAGGTATATACGGGATTTTGGTAAGACTCTCGGACTAATGCCTGCGCTGCAAGATGAAAAACTATTTCTGGTCTAAAATCAGCGATGACTTGCTTTAATCTATTCAATTCTCGGATATCTCCGATTTCTGAAGTCATACCCTCTGCGACTCTAGCTAGTTCAAACAAACTAGGCTGCGTAGGAGGTTCTAAAGCATAACCAACAACGATAGCCCCCAAGGATTGCAGCCACAAAGCCAACCAACTGCCCTTGAAACCTGTATGCCCTGTGAGGAAAACTCTTTTTCCCTGCCAAAAGCTAGTCGGATTCATTACCACACCTTCCAGGGCGCTTGTCCAGAACGCCACAATTCTTCCAATATATTTCTGTCTCTGAGGGTATCCATTGCCTGCCAAAATCCATAGTGATTAAAAGCGGCTAATTGATTTTTACTGGCTATTTCTTGCAAAGGACCTGTTTCCCAACTGGTCATATCCCCTTCGATAAGATCGAATACCTGGGGTTCCAACACAAAATAGCCACCATTGATCCATCCCCCGTCCCCTTGCGGTTTTTCCTGAAAATTCAATACTCGCCCTTGTGGATCAATATTTAATGCCCCATACCGACCAGGTGGTTGTACGGCTGTAATTGTTGCCCATAAGCCGTTTTTCTGATGATAGTTAATTAATTTGCTAATATCAACGTCACTGACTCCATCGCCATAAGTAAAGCAAAAAGTTTCATTTCCTACATAATCTTTAACTCGTTTCAATCGCCCACCAGTCAGAGTATTTTCCCCTGTATCTACAAGGGTTACTCGCCAGGGTTCAGTATGTTTATGATGTACTTCCATTTGATTGGATTGCATATCAAAGGTGACATCAGACATGTGTAAAAAGTAGTTAGCAAAATATTCTTTAATTACATAGCCTTTATAGCCACAACAAATAATAAAATCATTCACTCCATAAGCGGAGTAACACTTCATAATGTGCCAAAGAATAGGGCGTTCTCCAATCTCTACCATTGGCTTTGGTTTGAGATGCGTTTCTTCACTCAGGCGAGTGCCATATCCTCCTGCTAGAATAACTGCTTTCATAGCATTTCTGCAACATTCCATTTCAATTGGGGTCTAACAACTCCTGGAATTGGGCCAATGTAGCCATTTCTACCAGGAGTCCCTTCGATTGGATCTTTTACATTAAAAGAAAGTGTATTTTTTTCGTAAAAATGGACTTTAACCGTTGATTCAAATGAGCTTAAAGCCAAACCTACAAAATAAACTCCCTCATTTAAAAAATTTCCGGGAATCCGACATTCTGCAATATAATCACCTGGATCCATAATTTTTGCCTCTTGATCTGATGACACGAATGCACAGGTGCCATCCGATTGATAAAAATGAAAATTTGGCACAAACTTAATATGAGTTTTTTGAATAATTCTATATTTCATTTGCACTTTGATTGGTTCTTGAATTTGAACCTCTGTAGCCAATTTTTCAAAATCTATTTTATTAACAGAACCAGCCAGCAAAACAGCATACTCATCACCAATTGGTTTAGGAAATTTAGTAAAATCAACTGAAGCGGGTGAAGATTCTGGATTATAATAATAAATTACTACATCAGAAGTAGAACCCATTTGGGAAATGCGCCCAGCATCAAGCAAAATAGACTTGGGGCAAAGAGATGTAATCATCGGCATACTGTGACTTACGAATAATACTGTTCGTCCTCCTTTTGCCACTTCCCCCATTTTTCCTAAACACTTTTTTTGAAACTGAGCATCCCCAACAGCAAGAACCTCATCCACAATCAAAATCTCTGGTTCCAAATGAGCCGCCACTCCAAACGCCAATCTTACATACATCCCTGAAGAATAGCGCTTGACAGGCGTATCAATAAACTTTTCTACCTCGGCAAATGCCACAATTTCATCAAATTTTCGCTTAATCTCCGCCCTACTCATTCCCAGAATTGCACCACTGAGGTAAATATTCTCCCTACCAGTCAATTCTGGATGAAACCCAGTTCCCACTTCCAACAGCGAACCCACTCGTCCTCCCAGAATAGCCTCTCCTTTGGTGGGTGGAGTAATTCGGGATAAAATTTTTAATAAGGTACTTTTTCCCGCACCATTTCGCCCAATAATGCCAACCACTTCACCAGGATAAATATCAAAATTAATATCCTTTAGCGCCCAAAATTCTTCTACCTGAGATTGACCCAATTTCCCGTGCCAAAGTTTCCGAAAACCCTCAGCTAACTCATCCCGAAGGGTTAGATATCGCTTCTTTTCCTCCGAACGAATACGATACATTTTTCCCAAGTCTCTAACAGAGATAATTGGCTTCATGCTCATTCCTAGATAAAATCTGCAAAACTTCGCTCCACCTGCCTGAACACTGTCAAACCAATCGCAAACATAACAGCAGAGGCAACTGCACTAATCCCACATCCGATCCAACTAAAACTTCCTTGTCCAGTCACAGCAAAGCGAAATGTCTCAATTAACCCTGCCATTGGGTTAAGATAGTACCACATACGGAAAGAATCGGGAACAATGCTGACTGGATAGACAATGGGTGAAGCATATAGCCAAATCTGGATGAGAAATGGGGTGACATAGCGAAAATCTCTATACCTGACATTCAGACTAGCCAATAATGTTCCCATTCCCGCCGCCAATATCATCACCACAAGCATCACAACAGGAATTAGCAAGAGACTGGTAGTGGGTCTAAGTCCATATAGATAGGTCAGGGGCAAAAGAATAAACAGGGATACCGCAAAGTCAATCCACGCGGAACCCACTGCCGCAAAGGGAATTACCAGACGAGGAAAGTAAACTTTGGTAATTAACCTTTCATCCGCAATGATGCTCTCTCCTGCCCTAGTCAGTCCTTGAGAAAATAGCCCCCATAACACCAATGCTGAGTAAGCAAACACAGCATAAGGGATACCATCGGAGGGAATTTTCGCAAAGCGACCAAAAATCAAAGTAAATATGAGTGTGGTCATCAATGGCTGCAAGACCACCCAAGCAATGCCGATCGCCGTTTGCTTGTACCTAACACTAACTTCTCTAGCAGCCAAGATATACAGTAAATCACGATAATCCCAAAACTCCCGTACTGCCTGCACTAAAGACTGATTGCCTGGACGAATAATAATTTTTCTATCACTGGCTTGCACGTCTAAACTCCTCTGGATATGTTCTTAAAACTGGGGTGTGGGTACATATTACATGGTTATCTTGTTTTGGTCTGGATGAATGGTTAATATTTCAAACTTGCCCATAGATTTTGACCTGAAGCAAGGATTGATAGCATTTTCGCCCTTTCCCAGTTGCTCCAAGACAGTGGTTGGGAGGAAAAGTTCCTGGTTGTTGGTTGTTGTTGGTTGTTGTTGGTTGTTGGTTGTTGGTTGTTGGTTGTTGGTTGTTGGTTGGTTGTTGTTGGTTGCCCGATGGCGGTTGACGGGGGGGTTGGGGGGGTTGTTGTTGGTTGCCCGATGGCGGTTGACGGGGGGGGTGGGGGGGTTGTTGTTGGTTGTTGGTTGTTGGTTGGGGAACGGGGAACGGGGAACGGGGAACAGAGTCAGGGGTAGGGTGGTCGG
>JAABRM010000077.1 GCA_011390955.1 Oscillatoriales cyanobacterium
AAAATGCCAATAAAATGCCAATAAAATGCCAATAAAATGCCAATAAAATGCCAATAAAATGCCAATAAAATGCCAATAAAATGCCAATAAAATGCCAATAAAATGCCAATAAAATGCCAATAAAATGTAGGGACACGGCAGTGCCGTGTCCCTACATATAATATCAACTATCTGGATCTACTCCCAACTCACGCAACCGTTGCGCTAGTTTTTCAGCCCGTTGGCGCTCGGTTTCAGCCCGTTCTTCGGGCCAGAGAAGCAGTTCGCCATGAGCATCCCACCAGCGCAACCAATTGCCTGTACGGTTGTCACGGGTTCCCTGCCAGAGTCCTAAAAATAACTCTAGTCCGGGAATCCAATATAAACCATTAGCATCAGGGATCTGAATTTGATATCGGTTGGATTCTAAAGCGTACAATTCTAGATCGGCGCTTTGGGGGTGAAATATCCCATAAAAGGGTACTTGAATAATTTGTTCATAAAAGTACCATTTGCCAATGCGTTTTTGAAATTCTATGGAGTATTCTTCCCCATAAGTATCCGATAGGAATTCTATCACGATTAATGGAATCGGGCCTTCGGTGTGGGGGGTGTAGCTGCGACGAGGTTCAGGATTTGACCAAGGGGCAACCGGACGAACATACATCCAATCGGGGGCTTTGCAAATAGGGCGGTTATTAATAGCCGCACACAATGCAAAGTTAGCGGTAATTAGGGCGTCTTGGCATAACTCTGGCGTCAAAGATTGACGCAGGGCATTGGCTAATAAGGGATGTTCTAAATTTTCCACGGGGTCGTCAGGGAGTACAAAGTCTTCGGGCAGTTTCGGCCAGGTAATTTTTATCTCAGCAACTGAGGTCTGAGGTAGGACAGTCATTATGCAACCTCATAAAATCTTCGAGCGGGAATTTAGTTTTATTGTAGGCGATCGCTGCAAGTCGGATCGCCTTCTACATCGACTCATCTCGGAACCCTAACGGGGATAATATTGAATTTCAAATCCGCGTAAATCTTCAGGTTCCTGATATTCCACAACGACCTTAGTCACTCGTGCTCCCGGTGGCCCTTGGTGACACCATTGAATCATCCCTTCAACGGCTTCTGTTGTTCCTTCAAACAGGGCTTCTACCCGGCCATCAGGGAGATTTCGCACCCAACCATGCACCGATTTAAGTTGTGCAGCTTCTTGGGTGGATGCGCGATAAAAAACGCCCTGAACTCTGCCAGAAATTAAAACATGAGCGGCAATTTTTCGCTGACGAGGTGATAGATTTTCCATTGATATCGAGAAACAAAATAAACGGGAAATTTTTATTTAACAAATATTAGGCAGATTAAACCCTTAAAAACCTAAAACCTATTGATTTTCTGGCAGATATCCCAGAAAATCAAGAACTAATTTTCTGGAAAATCAAACAGGACATTAGTTAGATAAGATTCGGCCCATTCTTCCCCAAAAGCTTTTTCAAGCACCCGCCGAGTTTTATCATTTTGCTGCTGCTTGGTGCAATAATTTCTTTGTCCGGCGATAATTTGTAACCTTTCTTCGGCGGGAACGGGTTGCATAGCTAAGGCTATCTGACAGTGAATTTCTAAGTAAGACTCTACACGAGAGAGAAATAATTCTTCTTCCTCCTCGCCATTGGGTCGGATAAATAGACAAAATTCAGAGAAAATATTTCCCCATACTGGTAATTCGCGAGGTTGGGAGAAATCAATCTCTGGTAAAGCTTTTAATAGCTGAATATAAGAGGATGGCAAAGTCTGGGTGGGACTGGTGGGAGATAAATCAGCGATCGCGGCACTAATTTGGCCTCGACCACCGACCAAATCTGTGCCAAACATGGGCAGAGGATAGTTAGGATTGGGGAACATCACACAATGCAAAATATCTAATTGCGTCCCCACTTTTGCCAATTCCAAATGCAGCTTACGAAACTGCGGGGATTGATAACAACGATTTTCAATTCTGAGTTTTTCTCCTTCCAATCGCCCTTCCACATAGCCCAACTCCGCAGGCAAATCGTAGGGAGATAAATCTAAATAACGCTGCCAGACTCCTTCAATGCAGTCGGCTAATTTGCGGATCAGTAGGTGTTGTTCTGTCCGAATTGAAGAAATAGAAGAAATAGAAGAAATAGACACAGTTTTTGCCACTTAAATAATCATGCTGGAAATCATGCTGGAAAAAACGGGAAATCATCCCCGCACCTACTCATCATATATGCTGTGGTGACTGCCACGATCGAAAAGACCGGCGGAAAGCCGGTCTATCATCGGGGTTATATTTTAAAAGCACTTAGACGCAAAAGCTGGTTTGTGCTTGATTCCTAGGGAAAAAAGCGCGATTCAACGAACCGGCTCATCGGGGGTCTTTTTCTCTGGATCCTCTGGGAGACGTTCGGAAATCAAACTCAGCGATCGGCTAACACTTTCGGGGAAAATCACCACGAGACTGCCTTTGGGCGCTTGATCTAAGGCTGTGTTAATGGCTTTGGTTTCATCCAGAATAGTTTCATACCGAGCTTTGGTGCTGACTTGCTCGATGCCTGCCATAATGCACCGGGCGGTATCTCCCCGTGGGCGACCTCGGTTATCGTTATCTTCTTTAACAATCACCCAGTCAAAGATGTCCGCTGAAAGTTTACCCAGTTGGGTCAAGTCTTCATCGCGGCGATCGCCAGGACCACCCACGACCCCAATCCGTTCCCCTGGCCAATTGCGGACAAACTCGCCCACTGCCTCATAGCCAGCGGGATTATGGGCATAATCAATCAACGCATGATAATCGCCCAAATTAAACAAATTCATCCGACCGGGGGTTTGTTTACTGGAGGCTTCAAAAGTAGCTAACCCAGCGCGAATGGCTTCAATTTCCACCCCGTGAGCAAAGGCTGCCAAACAAGCCGCCAAAGCATTGGCAATCATAAACGGCGCCCGACCACCCATTGTTAGGGGCACATTCACCGCCTCTTCAATGCGGATCGTCCAATCCCCATTGAGAATTGACAGATAGCCGTTTTCATACAATGCGCCTAAACCCCCAGCCCGGGTATGGCTCCGCAGTAGCTCATTTTCTGGATTCATCGAGAAATAAGCGACCTGGGCTTTGATCTGGCGAGCCATTGCTGCCACCAGGGGATCGTCCGCATTCAGGATCGCATAGCCGGAAGGAATAACGGTTTCTGCCAGCACCGCCTTGACTTTGGCCATTTCTTCGATGGTATTGATATCGCCCAATCCCAAATGGTCGGCGGAGACATTGAGAATCACTCCCACTTCGCAAGCGTCAAAGGCTAATCCAGAGCGGAGAATGCCGCCACGGGCTGTTTCTAACACCGCCACTTCCACGGTGGGGTCGCGGAGAATCAGTTCGGCACTTTGGGGGCCGGTATTGTCCCCTGCTTCCAGGAGATAGTCGCCGATATAAGTGCCATCGGTGGTGGTGTAGCCGACCACAGAACCAGTTTGCTTGACGATATGAGCCAGCAATCGCGTGGTGGTGGTTTTGCCGTTTGTCCCCGTCACCGCTAAAATCGGCACGCGGCTGGGATTGCCTGGGGGAAACAGCATATCCATCACTGCTGCCCCGACATTTCGCGGCAGACCTTCGCTGGGGCAAACGTGCATCCGAAATCCTGGGGCGGCATTCACCTCGACAATTACCGCATCGTTTTCTCGCATGGGCTTGCTGATATCCGGTGTGACCATATCAATGCCACAAATATCTAGGCCAATGAGTCGCGAAACTCGTTCGGCAATCCAGAGATTTTCCGGGTGAATTTCATCGGTGCGATCGATCGCGATGCCCCCGGTGCTCAGGTTCGCCGTGGCGCGTAAATAGCAAATTTCGCCTTTGTCTAACACCGTGTCTAGGTGACAGCCTTGGCGTTCCAGCAGGATTTCACTGTTGCGGTCAACGGTAATCCGGGTGAGGACGTTATCATGGCCGACCCCTCGGCGGGGATCCTGATTGGTGCGATCGATCAGTTCTTGAATCGTTGAGGATCCATCTCCGACCACATGGGCGGGCACCCGTTCGGCTACCGCAACCAGTTTACCGTTGATGACCAAGAGGCGATGGTCTCGACCCGTGTAGTAGCGTTCAATAATTACCGATTTAGTTTTGGAGGCATTGCTGGCGGCATCGTAGGCTTCTTCCGCTTCTTCCCAGGACTTGACATTAATGCTAATCCCCCGTCCGTGGTTGCCATCTAGGGGTTTGACCACGATGGGATAGCCCCCAACTTCATCGATCGCGTCTTCCAGTTCATCGAGGTAATGGATCGTCGTGCCTCTGGGCACCGGAATGGCCGCATCCCGCAGAATTCTTTTAGTGCCTTCTTTATCACAGGCCAGTTCTACCCCCAGAATGCTACTAAAATCCGTCAGGGTAGCTTGAATCCGTTTTTGGTGGACGCCATATCCTAACTGGATCATTGCCCGCGAACTTAAAGGGATCCAGGGAATGCCTCGGTAGTGGGCTTCTTTCACCAGTGCTTCTGTACTTGGACCGAGGGAAGCTCGCTCGGAGATTTCTCTGAGGTCTTGTAAATCCTGTTGCAGTTCTGATTGGGGATATTTGCCGGTATCCACAATACTCCGACACATCCGCACAGCGGCTCTGGCGGCATACCGACCGGCTTGTTCGTCAATGTATTCAAAGACTACTTGGTAGATCCCAGGGGTAGAAGTCTCGCGGGTGCGACCAAAGCCAACAGTCATTCCGGCTAGTTCTTGGAGCTCCAGGGCAATGTGTTCGATCGCATGACCCATATAGGTGCCCTCTTTGACCCGGCTGAGAAATCCACCGCGACAGCCGGGAGAGCAGTAGTGTTCGATTAAACTGGGGAGGGCTTCGGTCAGTCCGTCATAAAAGCCGGGAATTTCTGAACTTGGTTTGTCTGCCAAGTCCTCTAGATCAAGACGCATGAGAATAAGTTTGTGGCGTCTAATGCTCCAATAGTTCGGACCACGTAATGTTTGGATTTTCAGTATTTTCATCGCTGTCCCAGTGGGTGATGCGCTTTTTTCAGCAAACAATGCAAGCATTTACTAGAAAAGAGGTTCTTTCTGAGAGAGAAAAGCGGAGATAATGAAGTAGCCAATTCTCCTTTTCTCTTTTCTAGGTATCTCTTTTCTCTTCAATCGAGTGTGGGGTTTTTTGGAGTTGCATAACTGTTCACGAGGAACATTTATCTCCTATCTGGAAATAAATCAGTAGGGCTGTTTGGGGAAACCCATATCCCCAACCAGCCCTACTGCGTCATGCTTTATCCGTAATGTGATGGTTGAATCACTTCTCTTGTAGCTATATTGAAGCGATCGCCGTGGCAAAGGAGATGAACCCGCAGATTATGCAAGCTGAGGGGATCGGTCGGCCCGATATGACCCTCATTGGTGCATAAAACTTGGCCGGGATCGATGATTGTCACCGTGCCTTTGCCCATAATTTCGACGACGCCATCGGCTTCAAACATGGCACAAGTATCTTCGTCAATACCTACGCCGATGCGGTTGGGATGAGAGGCGATCGCGCTCAATAAGCGAGCCATCCGATTTCGGTTCTGAAAGTGTTGATCCACAATCACTTCAGGAATAATTCCCAAGCCCGTGGCCATATCCACCAAAGAACGATTAGGGGATTCTCCCGAACCACCGCCTGCGATCATGTGATGACCCATGACCGCTGCTCCGGCACTGGTTCCCGCGAGGACAATGCTGCCCTCTCGCACTTTCATCCGCAACTTTTCCATTAACGGTGTATCCGCCACCAAAGCACAAAGCCTCAGTTGATCCCCGCCGGTCATAAACACCCCTGTAGATTCTTCCAGGTACTCTTGCCAGCGAGGATCTTCCCCTTGAGTGCGTTCGCGGATATCGAGTACCTCGATCCGTTGCGCCCCCATATCCTGAAAGATTTCCCGGTAACGGCTACCGATTGCTTCAGGTTCTCTGGATGCACAGGGAATAATCGCCAGCTTTGCCTCTGTACCGCCTGAACGCATAAAAAATGTATGCAAGATTTCTCGGCCATGAACCTTGTCTTCTGCCCCGCCAATCACCATGACCGTGTTTTTAAGTGGTGGGGGCATTTTTTGTGTAAGGGAGTTTAGTTCTAACTGCTGCATGGATGATACTGCTATTGGCCTTTTCAATTGCTCTATTGCTCCGCAACGCGTTACGCGAACGGTGACAAACCCCGAAATTTTTTTATTACGAGTTTATTGGTTTGAGTGATTTCCCGTGGCTCACCGCGATGTCTGTTGGGATGCCCGAAAAATGGAACCCACAGATGCGATTCGCGGTAGCGATCCGCCTTTGGCGGAATCGAGATATTTCCACTCCACGATTGACCTGTTCAAAATATAATAGGGGCGCGAGAATGATGAATAACTCTACCGATTCAGGTCAAGCAAAGCGCTATCTGAATCAAAGTCAGCTTTACGCTTCATTAGTGGGATGAAAATCATACAATAAAACGTGACGCTTTACCGAAACTACCACTATGCGGTTGACTAGAATTGTGCGAATGGCTTCCGCCGCCGATGAAGCAGAAGAATTAAACCCCAATCGCGCATCTAGGGAACGGTTTTTTCAGGCCAGTTCAACCACTCTGATTGGCACCATGTTGCTACGGATCGGAATCAAGATTGTCACTCAGCATATTTTTACCGAACGGTAAATTGCCAAGCTGCCATTGATTCGCTTCCGATGCTCATCTTCGAGGAATGCCGATTGATTTGTGTACTCGCGCCGACAGCCATTGTTCGGATCCTCATAATTGCTCCAGAGCTATATAATTAGCCTCAGCATTGACAATCCCGTCGAGGTGGCATTGGCCGAAAATCCACTCGCTGAAATTTCAGCAGGCGCTCTGGCTTCTTTCCGGCTTGTTCGCAGCCATTGAACTGGCCAAAAAACAGTTCGTGACGGGTGAATCACGCTTTTTCAATAATTTTAGGAGTAACTTTGATGGTATTTTACCACCAAGTGCGCCGATCAATCGTCACATGAAGCACAGAATCTTCAATTCTTAACTTTGGCTTCAATTTTTAAGTTTCTCTGGATTTGAAATCAGCAAAGCCATCGGTGGTGAAATCACTCTGGCAAGGATTCTTTCCCCAAATTTTTTTCGGCCTCAACATGAAGATTCGTTAACTTGGTCAACAATGACTGATAAATTTTCGCCGTGACCATGAGTGATGAATTCCTGACTCTAGGACTACCTTTCGGCAGTTTTTTAGAGCGATCGAAGGAAGTTGCCTCTGGGAAACAGAGGATCATCTTCAGACGGTTCCTCGGTCAGGGCAATTCCCTCGCCCTATCTGGCGATCGCGCCTGGGAATCTGTACCATCAGTCCGCCAAAAATTTGACTCATCGGGTGAGTTCAGGATTGCTGGCGACTCATATCTGTCCTGGTTGACTGCCGATGGTAATTCAGGCAATTAGTGACAATTATTTATGTCCCTGAACCGATACCACAGGGGTAGATCCGGTACTCAGCTTTAGCCAAAATCGCTTTCTTCGGGATGATATTCTTGAGCCGAAATAACCTGCCAATTAGCATTTCCGACTAACTTCAATACTAATTGATGATAATGAACTAAAGTGGGTCGATGTCCCACACTGATAAAAGTGGTATTTTTCTGTTTGAGTAGATGATAAAGACGTTGCTCGTTTTCGACATCCAAAGCACTGGTTGCTTCATCTAAAATTGCATAGGTAGGTTGAGCAATCAGTAACCGAGCAAATGCTAATCGCTGTTGTTCTCCCAAGGATAAAACATCAGGCCAGTTTAATTCCGCATTAAAGCCGCCAACTCTTTCGGGTAAATCTGCGAGGTTGACTTGTTCGAGGGCTGCTTGCAGTTGGCTATCGCTCACTATTTTATCGGTTTTCGGATATAACAACTGACTGCGAAGATCGCCGATCGCCATGTAAGGACTTTGCGGTAAAAACAAAGTTTCTTCTGGTTGTGGTCGCATAATATATCCGGTTCCAGAATTCCATAACCCGGCGATCGCTCGCATTAAAGAACTTTTGCCAACTCCCGAATGTCCCACTACTAATAAGCCTTGACCCGGTGGAACTTCCACGGATAAATCTGTGACCAAGGTTCTTTGGTAATCAGGAGTTTGTAACGTCACATTTTTCAGGGTTATACAATTTTTTTCTACTGTCTTAATCGTCGGAGATTCGGACTTTTGGAGTTTTGGTGGCTGCGAGAGTACCTCGACCAATGTGCCTAAACGATCTACTTCTGCTTTATAGTCAGTTAGGCGATCGAATTGGTCTACAATCAGTGACAAAGAGCCATAAATTGAGTAAAACGCCTGAGATGCTTGAGTAATTTCACCAAATTCTATTTCCCCAGCAAAGAATCGGGGAGCCAAAAATACGATGGGTAAATTACTGACGAAAAAACCGGAAGTTCTGGTAAATAAGTTTAAATTTCTTTTGACTCCGATTAGCTGATAAAAATTTTTGACTACATAGAGAAATTTTTGAGTAATCGTATTATATTCGTGTTTTTCACCGTGATAGAATGCGATCGACTCACTATGATCTCTCGTATGCACCAAACCATAACGAAAATCCGCCTCTAATTGCAACTCTCTAAATTTGAGAAAACTGAATTTTTTGCCAATTATTAAAGTAATCACTGTTCGGGCGATCGCGATGAGGATTGCTAATTTGGCTAAAAATATGTCTAAAGTCAACAAAATTGCCACGAAAGCTCCAATTTCTAAAAGTTCTCCAACGATTAATCCAATAATGTCAATGCTTAAGCGAATCAAGTTATTAACATCTTCAGAAATTCGTTGATCCGGGTTATCAATTGTATGCTCGGATTGAATTTTGTAATAATTCTGTTGAGCAAAATATTTTTTCAAAATATCATTGGTCAGCCATCTCCGCCAGTTTATTTGCAGTAAATCTTGGGTATATTGCCAAAATGCCATGAAAACAGCCAAGGTCGTAAAAACCGCGAAAACCTTTAAACAGGCGTGAGGAAACTCTAAAGAGTTTTTCTCTGCCACGGCAGTCATTAAGTCTCTCATGGCATAGCTGTTGACGACGGATAAGCCTCTAAATCCTAACATCAAAATCATCATTAGGCTAAAAATTCGCCATGCTTGCCATTTTTTATCCGATGTAAAATAAGGGATAACAATTTCTGCCAATTCTTCTAAAAATAATTTAATTTTATTCATTGTTTTGTTGTGGCTTTATTTTAATTAAAATAAATTATAGATCGAGAAATAAATTATTGCCCAAGATTATCTATAAATGTTGACATTGTGAATCTTTACAGACTTGACAAATTCATTTTGTGTGCATCTGTAAAGGTGAATATAAATCAGATTGGCGCGATCGCATCCTTAGCCAAGAGGACAAAATTATAAAAATCACCCCTTATTAAGGAGGTTGGGAGGAGAGCGAATCCGGGATGAAAGCTTTCTTCTCTGTTATCGTTGAAACCCTATAAAAATAAGAAATATATCAAATCAAAAAAATAGTGTTTCATAATTCCGTTTTTAGGGATCTATATAAGCCGATCGCCATGTAGCAATAGGAAATAAATTGAGGAGAAAATTCAGGATTATCTGTAATTTGGGCAACAATCCGAGATAGAATAGAATATGAATCAAGTGCAACAGCGATCGATCTGTCCCGTCAGCGGATATGTTTTAGCCTTTAACCTCCTAATGTGAAATCTATTTTAATCAAACAAATAGCCTACTGGTCAGTAGACCGAATGAATCCTTAAATATTTCGGCACAAGATTGCTGCACAAGTCAGACAGATAATCACCATTCTCAGGCGATCGGAAAATTTATAACACAGTAACCACCATGACTTATTGTTTTCATCCTCAATGTCAACGTCCCGAAAATCCCCCTGATACCAAGTTTTGTTTAAATTGCGGATCGCCCTTATTACTCAAAGAGCGATATCGTGCCATTAAACTCATTGGTGCGGGAGGCTTTGGTCGTACATTTTTAGGGGTCGATGAAGATCGACTCAAAACCCCATGTGCGATTAAACAGTTTTTTCCTCAAACACAAAACTCAGCCGCTTTATCCAAAGCCACGGAACTGTTTAACCGGGAAGCAGTGCAACTGCTGAAACTGGGAGAACATCCACAAATTCCTACGATGTATGCTTACTTTGAACAAGACAAACGTCTTTATCTGGTGCAAGAGTTTATTGATGGGGGAAATTTATGGCAGGAATTGCAGCAGCAAGGGGCTTTTAGTGAGGCCAAAATTTGGCAGCTATTACGGGAGTTGTTGCCCGTGTTGCAATTTATCCATGAAAATGGGGTGATTCATCGCGATATTAAGCCCGAAAATATTTTAAGACGGCAATTAGGACCCCAAACCCCGACCAGGGTTTCCGTTGCTGGGCCGTTGAGGGAAACTTTGGTGCTGGTAGATTTTGGGGTAGCCAAGCAAGGGACTGAGAGTGAATTAGCTCAAAGTGGCACCATCACAGGCACCCAAGGTTATGCCCCTCTGGAACAAATTTGGCGGGGACAAGCCTATCCCGCGAGTGACATATATAGTTTGGCGGTGACTTGTATTCATTTGTTGACCCAAGTTCCCCCGCATGAGTTATTTAATCCACAGACAGGGGAATGGATTTGGTGGCAAGTTCTCAGACAAAAAGGGGGTTCGGTGAGCGATGAGTTAAGACAAATTTTAGATACGATGCTGGCAGAAGCGGTGAAAGACCGATATCAGTCGGCGGCTGAGGTGCTGCAAGCGATAGACGGTGGTGATAGTCAAACCGTGACTCAGGTCAGTTTGCCGGTGACACAGCCACCTAGTCCACCCGCGACAGCGATCGCGCATCCCCCTGGCTTCGCGATCGCGCATCCCCCTGGCTTCGCGATCGCGCATCCCCCTGGCTTCGCGATCGCTTCTCCCCAAAATCCCCAGCCAAAACAACAACATGGTTCACCACAGCCGGATGAAATCTCGAAATTGTTAGAGACGGTGAAAAGTGAGTTGAGTCAGACCCAACCCAAGCCACCGGCATCTCCTGCAAGTCCGTCCCCAACGGCGAAATCACCTCAGTCAACCCCAAAATCTCCGGCTTTTGATCCCATTCAGGCAGAGTTGGAGGCGATGAAGGCGGAGTTTGGAGAAAGTTAGTTATTGGTTGTTTGTTGTTTGTTGATTGTTGATTGTTGATTGTTGGTGGTTGTTGGTTGGTGGTTGGTGGTTGGTGGTTGGTTGTTATTTGTTAGGGAACAGGGAATAGGGAACAGTGAATAGTGAATAGTGAATAGTGAATAGTGGTACTTCTTTTGTACGGGCGAATGCGAGAAAGCCCCTACGACTTTCCCCGTTGCCTGATAACTGTTCCCCGTTCTCCAACAAACAACAAACAACAAACAACCAACAACCAACAAACAACAACCAACAAACAACCAACAACCAACAACCAACAACCAACAACCAACAACAAAGAACAAAATATATGATTTATTGCCTAAATCCCCAGTGTCCCAATCCAGAGAATTCTGATGAGGTGAAATTTTGCCTCAGTTGTGGTGCTGCGGTGCAATTGAAAGAGCGTTATCGAGCGATTAAATTGTTGGGCGAGGGGGGTTTTGGCCGGACTTTTTTGGCCGAAGATGCGATGCGGTTAAATGCGCCTTGTGTGATTAAACAATTTTTGCCGTTGCCTCAAGTTCAGCATAATGTGGGGTTGTTGAAAAAGGCTCAGGAAATGTTTACTCAGGAGGCTAGGCAGTTATTAAGTCTGGGCGGTCATCCGCAAGTGCCGACGTTATTTGCTGATTTTGAGGAGGCAGGCCGCTTATATTTGGTGCAGGAGTTTATTGAGGGGGATAATTTATTAGAAGAGTTGCATCAAGATGGGGCTTTTTCGGTGAATAAAATTGAGAATGTTTTACGAGAAATTTTGCTTATTTTACAAGATATTCATCAAAAAAATATTATTCACCGGGATATTAAGCCAGAAAATATTATGCGGCGGCAGGATGGCAGTTTGGTGTTAATTGATTTTGGGGTGGCGAAGCAATTAACTGGGAGTATGTTAATTAAAACGGGGACAAAAATTGGCACGGAAGGATATGCGCCGATTGAACAATTACGCGGGGGAAAGGCTTATCCCGCAAGCGATATTTATAGTTTGGCGGTGACTTGCGTTCATTTGCTAACGGGTGAACTTCCCGACGATCTTTACGATCCGATGTATGGTCGTTGGTTGTGGAAGGAAGCGTTAGAAAAACAGGGGAGAATGATTCCCGATCGCCTGCAAAAAGTTTTGGATAAGATGTTGCAAGAATGGGTGAGCGATCGCTATCAATCCGCCGCAGAGGCGATCGCGGACTTAGGTGGATCGATTGCGGCGCCGAAACCCAGACCCCCGGTGGCCATCGCCGGGGGATTGTCCCAAAATTTGTCCCAAAACTGGAAATGTGAGCATACCCTGACCGGACACGAACACTATGCGATCGGGGTAGCGATTAGTCCTGATAATCAAACTTTAGTCAGTTGCAGCTACGATAAAACTATTAAACTTTGGCATCTGGAGAATGGCCATTTGTTAGGAACCCTGAAAGGTCATCAGCGGTGGGTCAGCGCGATCGCCATTAGTCCCAATGGCCAAATTCTCGCCAGCGCGAGTTTAGATAACACGGTTAAATTATGGCATATTGGCAGCGGCGAACTTTTGCGCGAAATTCCCACCCCTTCAGGATATATCCTGAGTTTGGCCTTTAGTCTGGACGGCAAAATCCTCGCAGGAGGGTGTTTTGACAGCACCATCCAGCTTTGGGATCCTCAAAGTGGTCAGCGGATCAATTTTCTCAGCGGTCATAGTGGATATATTGAATCCATCGCTTTTAGTGCCGATGGTGCAACTCTGGCCAGTGGTGGAGGTTATGACGATCACACCATTAAACTATGGGATATCCCTAGTGGCAGCCTGAAAACCACCTTCTGGGGACATGAGGCTTCGGTGCGTTCCGTAGCAATTAGTCCCGATGAGACTAAACTGATTAGTGGGAGTGAAGATAAAACGATCAAAATTTGGGAAATTGGTACGGAAAAATTGGTCTATAATTTGGTTAATCAGTCAAGCTGGGTGCAGGCGATCGCAATTAATCCCAATGGCCAGATTTTTGCCAGTGGCGATCGCAATAACACGATTAAACTTTGGTCGCTTTACCAGGGAAAACAGTTATGTTCACTTCTATGGCATTCTGGCCCGATTACCTCTCTGGCATTTAGTCCTGATGGGACTCGACTCGCCAGCAGTAGTTGGGACAAGACCATTAAAATTTGGCTGGCCTGAGTTAATTTAGCAGATTGACTATTTTTGGCCAAAACCAGGCAAAGTTACTAATAAATTATACCAGAAAATGGCTTCAAAAATCGCCAAATTTATTGCGAATAAAAGAAACCGGGTTGCGGCGACAATTTATGCTTAATTTATTATGCTTCTTACCGAGGGCGAGAAAGCGAATCGCCCCTACGGTTAAGCCTGCCCCCGATCGGGCGGGGAAAACCCGGTTTCTGGCATCAACAAAAGTATTTGATTACAGAAATATTGGATCGAACATCCGATATGATCAGTCTCCTCATCGGTGGTGTTTATGAGTTATTGCTATAATCCAGCTTGTTCAAGCCCTCAAAACTTAAATGAAACCCATTGTGTTAGCTGCGGTTCAAGTTTATTACTGAAGAACCGTTATCGGGCGGTTTCAATTTTAGGAACCGGAGGATGTCGGCGAACTTTTTTAGGTGTTGATGAATCGGCGCCCAACCAGCAGTCCTGTGTGATTAAGCAACTAATCCCCATCCCTTTAGTGAGCGAATCTGAATCAACGGCAGAATCTTGGCACAAAGTGACGGCACTTTTTTTCCAGGAATCTGAAGCCTTAAAAGTATTGGGAAATCAGGCGCAAATTCCCCCGGTGCTGGATTACTTTGAAGACAATAAAAGACTTTATCTAGTTGAAGAATTTATTGAAGGAGAAAACCTCCTAGAAGAGTTAAAAGAAGAGGGAGCTTTTAGGATCAAAAAAATTGAACAATTGTTAAAAGAGTTATTGCCAGTCCTTAAATTACTCCATGAAAATCAGGTGATTCACGGCAATATAAAACCAGACAATATTTTGCGGCGGAGTACCTCTGAACAGAACCAGGATCAAAGTGAAACCAGAG
Source organism: Oscillatoriales cyanobacterium (assembly GCA_011390955.1). Classification (GTDB taxonomy): domain Bacteria; phylum Cyanobacteriota; class Cyanobacteriia; order Cyanobacteriales; family Laspinemataceae; genus Planktothricoides. Next base: position 14,212 of record JAABRM010000077.1, read on the forward strand.
AAGGTGAATTGGTGCTGATTGATTTTGCCATTGCACCAGAATTGGTCAACATGGGTTTGGCGAATACGGGAATGGCCAAGTTAACGAATGAATATGCACCCCTAGAACAGGTGCGTTGTGGCACGGTATATCCGGCCAGCGATCTGTATAGTTTGGGCGTCACTTGTATGCGACTGCTGACGGGTGTGGCGATCGATGAGCTTTACGATGTGCTCAAAGGGGGGTGGCGTTGGTCAGAGGCGATCGAGCAAATTAAAACCGGATTAGGTGAAGAATTAGCGATCGTCCTAGAAAAACTCTTACAAGAAGGATTAAACGATCGCTATCAAACTGCCGAACAAGCCTTGGCAGACCTTTTGGGATCCGTGCCGCACCACCATCTGACCGTAGCCGAAGAAACAGAGCTTCACCCTACTCAATCAGAATCTTTGGATACCCTCAAAGGCCATACGGGGTGGGTTTGGTCAGTGAGTTTTAGTCCCGATGGCAAATATATTGCCAGTGGCAGCACCGATCACAAAATTATTTTATGGGATGTGGAGAAACGCGCGATCGCTGGCACCCTGATGGGTCATTCGGACATCGTTTTATCCGCAGTTTTTAATCCTCAAGGCAACATCCTCGCCAGTGGTTCGCGGGATAAAAAAATCGTCCTGTGGGATGTAGCCTCTTGTCAACCCATTCGCACGATGGGGGGCTGGTTTTCTGGCCATTCAGAATTGGTCAATTCCGTTGCTTTCAGTTCTGATGGTCAGACCTTGGTCAGTGGGGGTTGGGATAGTAAAGTGATCTTATGGGATGTCGCTACTGGTAAGCCCCTTCATGCCCTCAAAGGTCACTCCGGTTGGGTTTATTCGGTGGCTATCAGTCCCGATGGTTCAATTGTCGCCAGTGGTTCTCGGGATCAGACGATTATTCTATGGAATGCAAAAACTGGTAGACAAATTCAAACTCTGGATAGCGATTTTGGTTTGGTGAATGTGGTGGCGTTTAGTCCCGACGGCCAAACTTTAGCTGCTGGGGGTTTTCAACCTAACAATATTATGATCTGGAATGTGCAGACTGGCGAACCAGTCGCCTGTTTCTCCGGCCATACAGAACGGGTGAATACGGTGGCATTCAGTCCTGATGGCAAAACTTTGGCCAGTGGTTCCCGTGATGAAACGATTATTATTTGGGATCTGAATACCGGAAAACGCAAACAGACTTTAACGGGTCATACAGAGCGAGTTTTTTCCGTGGCTTTCAGTCCCGATGGTGAGATACTGGCAAGTGGTGCGGGAGACGATAGCATTAAAATTTGGCATACCTGAGCGGATCTTCCAGCAAAATGCCCCTAGCAAACCACCTCAATGGAGCAAAAAACCGGGTTTATCTTTCAGTAGCCTTTAGACTTTCTGGTGAAAGAAAGCCACAAAGAAAGACAGAAAGAAAGTGTTTATATTGTAGGGTGGGCAAAAATCCACCATCATATATGGTAGGGTGGGTGAATATTTTTGCCCACCCTACGAATCTTTGAGAATGTTAGGGGCTGTTGGATGAATTTTTTGTAAATGGTATTAGTTAAGGACAGGGCAGTGCCTTGTCCTTACTTTTGACATAACAACAAACCAAACCATTGTTTGGGGTCTGTCCAAGCTTTGACTAATTTCAATCCCCGGTCTTTTAAATATTCTTGCTTGTGGGCAAAATCAAATTTACGAGAAATTTCCGTGAGGATACTTTCTCCGGCAGAAAACTGAACGGTTAAGTCAAGTTTTTCCAGCCGAACTTGATGAGATTTATGACAATTTAAGTACATTTCAATCTGAGATTTCTCTTGATTGTAAATGGCTTCATGGCTAAATAGATTTAGATTAAAATTACCCCCAAAGCGCCAGTTTAAATGGGAGAGCATATTCAGGTTAAATTCGGCGGTGACTCCTTGGGCATCGTTATAGGCGGGTTCGAGAATCTGATGCGGTTTTTGTAAGTCAACCCCTAATAAAAAGTAATCTTCTTCTCGCAAAGCGATATGAATGTCTTCAAAAAAGCGATCGCAATCTTCGGGAGTAAAATTCCCTAAACTGCTGCCCAAAAATATAATCACTCGCGATGCAAATTTGGTAGGAGGAAGATGTAGCAGGGCTTGTTCATAAGTGCCGACTAAACCGCGAATTTGTAATCCCGGATATGCTTGGGCTAACTGTTTGGCACTGGCTTCGAGAATGCCCCCACTGACATCAATAGGGACATACATTAATGGATGTCCTAATCCTTGATAAGCGTCTAATAATAAACGAGTTTTGGTGGAACTGCCACTGCCTAGTTCTACTAATTCACTCGGCCCGGTGATCTGGGCAATTTCCCCCGCATATTGGGCGAGAATTGCCGCTTCGGTGCGAGTGGGATAATATTCGGGCAACTCACAGATTTGTTCAAATAAATCCGACCCGCGATGGTCGTAAAAATATTTAGGCGGTATAGATTTAGGGTTTTGGGTCAGTCCCCAAACGATATCTTGACCATGATTACTGGCGATTTCGGCAGCGGATGGGCGATCGCTGGCCAGCTTCACAATCTCTAAAGGTTTTGCTTTTAAGACATTTAAGGAGGCTGTTACGGGACTCATGGGGTTAAATTAATCTCAATGAAATTTATTCGCAAGGGAGGTTTCGTTCACTTCAGATTCGTTTTGAGTCAATCAGAAATCTGAAAAACACGCTTGATTGCTCAGAGTGGTAATTTTATCAATAATTGGGGACTAATTGGGAACTGCTGACATAAAATTTCTGCATCAACGGGGAAATTCCACTCAGGACAGTCGATTCAGCCCTGTCGATCCAGCCCTGTCGATCTCGGCCATTCCGCCCCGCCTGGGCTGTTAAGTGTAAATTCCTATCAACCGCTGATTAAGCACCAGGGGATCACCAGGGGATATTGTAAGTTTACGGGCAGAAATAAATACACCACAGACCATATCAGAAGAAAAACTGTCATTCCCGCGCCCGCTAGAATCCAAGGATTTACGGTGGGGAACGAAAAGTGCAATTAATTATGTTCACCTACTTATAAATATTGTATGATTTGGGGATGGGGAAAGTTTTTGCGGAATTTTATGGGGACAAATCAAGGGGACAAGTCAAGGGGACAAATAAAGGGGACAAGTAACACCCAAGTAAGACCATTTTCAATTAAAAACCCATTATGGGCGCTACGGAAAAGCACTTAAATTAATCTCGTAATACCACTTACAAAAATTTATAATAAGTATTTATATTGTAGGGTGGGCAAAAATCCACCATCATATATGGTAAGGTGGGGTGAATATTTTTGCCCACCCGAAGAATGTTATGGACTGTTGGATGAATTTTTGTAAATGGTATAATTTTAGGAATAATTTTTGAATTTGGGATAAAATAGAGGATAGAACAATAAGGAGAAAATGTTATGCCGAATAATCCTTTTCCCGGAATGAATCCATATCTGGAACATCCAGAACTCTGGCCGGGAATTCATCACTTGTTAATCGTTGAAATTGCCCGATCGCTTTCTCCCCAACTGCGGCCTAAATATAGAGTGGCGGTTGAGGTAAGAATGTATGAAGATATTGGCGAGCGATCGCTTGTAGGGTGCGTTAGCGGTAGCGTAACGCACCAATGTGGCATTCCCGATTTAGCGGTGAAAACGGTTCAAACAACGGTCAAACAGCCTGCAAGTAATGTGGCTGTTGCCCCATCTCCCACCAAATTACAAAAAGTGGCAGTTCCCGTTCCCGAAACCATTAAACAAGGGTATTTAGAAATCCGAGAAGTAGCGACCCAGGAAGTAATCACCGCCATTGAAATCATTTCTCCCGTGAATAAACGCCCAGGTGAGGGACGAGAAAAATATCAAATTAAAAGAAATAAAATATTCAGCAGTGCCACTAATTTAGTGGAAATTGATTTATTGCGGCGTGGAGAACCGATGCCGGTTTATGGGAATAATCTTGAGAGTCATTATCGCATTTTAGTCAGTCGCGGCGACTGTCGTCCAGAAGCGGATTTATATAGTTTTAATTTGCCCGATCGCATTCCGTCATTTCCTCTACCTTTGAAGGCAGAAGATAGTGAACCAACGGTCGATTTACAAGCATTGTTGAATCAGATTTACGATACAGGAAGTTACGATATGGCGATCGATTATACCCAAGCACCTGTACCGCCATTATTAGAAACAGAAAAGCTTTGGGCTGAAGAGTTGTTAAAATCCCAACAATTGATAATTGATAATTGATAATTGATAATTGATAATTGATAATTGATAATTGATAATTGATAATTGATAATTGATAATTGATAATTAATAATTGATAATTGATAATTGATAATTGATAATTAAGTATATTAACCATCAACCATAGAATCCCTCCCCATCAACGATCAACGATCAACGATCAACGATCAACCATCAACCATCAACCATCAACCATAGAATCCCTCCCCATCAACGATCAACCATCAACCATCAACCATCAACCATCAACCATCAACCATCAACCATCAACCATCAACCATCAACCATCAATAATTATTAATTATTTGCGGAAAGAGGCTGATTTAACGGACCATTTACCCAATTGGTTGGCGCGATCGCACTGTGGGCCGAACGAAATTCAACGTAACCTTGGGCGGGAATTAGCTGTTGATAAAGAAACTCTTGACAGCGATTGTGTTCGTCAGCAATAATCACTCTGGCAGTATGTCCATGAAGCAGCACTTCATCGCGATCGCACTCTTGATAAGCCGCAATAATCACCGCATCTCCAGGATTGCATAAATGAGCCGCAGCGCCATTAATACAGACCATACCGCTGCCCGGTTCTCCCGGTAACACATAAGTGGACAAACGCTGACCATTGTTCACATTCCAAATACAGACCTCCTCCAAAGGTAAAATCCCCACTTTTTCAATTAATTCCCGGTCAATGGTGACACTGCCCATGTATTCTATATTTGCTTCAGTCACCCGCACCCGATGCAATTTAGCGTGCATCAGCTTAATTTTAGACATTTATTGCTCCCGAAATCAGTCCACGATCGGCGATAAGAATTACCAGATAAAACTTAGGAAAAAATCGATCGACTATTCATAGATAGTTGTTGTAGACCATAACATAGATGTTTTCAGACATTTCTCTGATTTCACCATAAGCCCAAAATTTACCCAAAATTTAAATGAGATATTTTTTCAGGATTTCTCTAAAAATCCCTAGCTTTTTGGTCAAGCTGGGGATTGACCGCTTTTAATCACAGTGATTAACTTTGATTAAATTTTAGGTTATCTTAAATCATCTGACTAGATCCAGACAAGCAGGTGAGCAATCGCGGACAAACCTCAATTAATTGCTCAAATTTGTTTCTGCCCAGGGTCAATAAAACCGTGTCAGTTTCCGCCACCACCGTCATCGGAAGGGGTTCATCCTGTAACAGCGCCATCTCACCGATACATTGAGTGGCAGTGACTTGGGCTGTTGCGAGGGAAGAGTCGGGGTGATCTGGGATTAGCTTCTCTGGGATTAAAAGAAGACTGCCCTGATAGACAATGTACATTTTGGTGAGGATTTGTCCGGGAGTACAAATTTTTGTCCCTGACGGAAACTCTTCTCTGGCCAAAGATCGATGAATCAGTAACAGTTCGTCCAGGAAAAGGCGATTAAACAACGGAACAGTCTTGAGAAATAAAACTCGATTGATGAAAAAGTCAATGGCCGCTTCCGGTGGTTGGGGTGCAGAGGTGACATAACCGAGGACATCTTGGACTAAAGAATCGCTAAATGCCTCTTGCTGCTGGATATCCGGTAAGTTTTGGGCAATAAATTCTGGGTTGGCCATTAATAAAGCGCCAATCATAATCCAGCGATCGCCTGATTTAAGGGCTTCCAACCAGTAGAGGGGCGTGTGGAGGGGCGTAAGGCTGACCCCCCGATCGCTAATTTTTGGGGATTTTACGGGCTTCGGTTCTTCTGTATCCAGTTGTTCTAACAAGGAAATAATCGGCAGGACAAAGCGGCGATGTCGCCCAGAGGCTAAGGCTTCTACGGCGGCAGCTTTAGCCCGCACGTCGGTTTTATGGAGGATTTGCCGCACATAACTGAAAGTGCCCGAATGGTCGAGACAAGAAAGCACATAGAGTACCCGATGGGTGAGTCGGTGGTGATAATCTTTGATGACAATCTCCAAGGGTTGACTAGAACTATTGGGGCTGCTGCTTTGGCTAGACTGCTGCCATTGAATCGTGCGAGCCACCAGACGATAATCTGATTTGAAATAGTCATATAAGATATCTTCCGCATGGGTAGTCCCCACTTTGGCGATCGCAGAAATAGCCGCTTCCACCACTTCTAATCGCGGTGACTGCAACAAATCCTGGGCCAAAGGTAAGCTGGCTTCCCCATACTTCGCCAGGGCTTCAGCGGCTTGTAGTCTGACCGCCAAATTGCGATGTTTTAAACCCGTCACCACCCGATCGATCGCTTGGGGAGAATGCAGCACCCCTAAAAGATTAAAAGCTGCTGCCTGCACTAAACTATTGCGACTATTTAATTGCTGCACCGCCAAGTCCGCTAGGTAGGCATCTTCGGGCAGTGCCAAGCTGGACAAAACTTCCAAGCCGTCCCGTTTCACTCCATCGGTGGCATCTTGCATAATTTGAATCAGTAACGGAATCAAAGCTCGATTTTTGGTGCTTTTAATTGCCCGAATCACCGTGATTTGAGTCAAGCTATCCAGTTTTGACACCCAAACCCGTTCGCAGACCGCTTGAATTTCCGGATTCTGATTGCCGCTATCGATCGCGGCTAAACAAACCAAAGCTTGAATTTGGGATTTTTCCCGCAGGACTTGGCGGAGTTGGTTTTCTGAATCGGGACTGTGGTTGGCTTCAGAGATCGCGGCAATAGTTTTGAGGGGAGTAGTCCGCAAAATGCGGCGGATTTCGCTGTTGGTTAAAGATTGCTGACTGGCGATTAAGGCTTCTAGGGCAATGAGTTGCAAGGGAAAATTATTGCAGGTGAGCAGACTGCCCAGGTAACGGCTAATATCTGGGTGCCGGACGCTGAGGAATTTGACGATCGCTCGTCGGGCGATCGCGTCTTCTTGACAAATCAACTCATCAACTTGTTCTAATACTTGGCTGGGATTATCTAAGCGACTGGCTAATTCTAACCCTAAAATCCGTCGGTCAAAATGAGGACTACTCAGCAGTTCGCGGACTTCTGATAAATACTTCGCCGGTAACTGCCTCAGTCCATCTCCGAGATCGTCGAGTTTGATCGATTCTGAACGCAGCAAGGTCAATAAAGACTGTAAATAAGTCTTGCCCAGTTGGTAGCGCACCCCCAGAAATAAGCCACTGAGGGTAAGACCCAGCATGGTGATTTGGAATGGGTTGAGCAATGATTGGCAGATCCAAAGCAGTCCCCCGGCAAAACTCAGACCCATGCCACTAAATAACCCTTCGTTGAGGGCGCGAATTCTGCCCACAAAACGGTAGGGCACCGCGTTGTAATTTAAGGTATAGACCGGCTTGTTGATGCTAAATTCCAGGGGTTCTTTGTTGACATGAGAGGCGATCGCTGCCGGTAAACGAAAATTAATCGCTAATCCCAAAAAAGATAATACCGTCGTCAGGGGATAAGCTAAATTCATTGGCCCGACCCCCAGACGCTGCACTAATGGCTGAGTAAAGAAGTAGAGCACCAAAAACTGCACCAGATTATTAATAATCCGCATCTGACCCATAAAAGCGGTGAGTTTTTGCTCGTCAGGAAATGAAGTGGAGTAAATGCTGAAAAACTGAAACTCGGCGATCGTGGCAAGGATAATCACTAAAAAGGCACTGGTGGCCAAATAAATAATGATGGGATAGCGTTTGACTAAATTGGGAAAGGTTTTTAACTCAGCCAGAAATCCGCCCTGGGTATCTTTATGTTTATTTCCCCCCCCTAAAAAAAAATTGAACTGCTGAAAGGAATTGTCCAGATAAGCGAGTTGCGCGATCGCGATCGCGCAGACCACGGGAACAGCCAATAAGATATCCTCGGTGCTGAAATATTTTGCCAGCAAACTGGTCATTCCTCCACCGATCAATCCCCCAGCAGCCATCGCCATTGCCAGGAAACTGGCATAACGTTTATAATCCAAAGTATTAAAATAGTCAGAGACTAAACTGGGAAATAAAATATCCGTGTGCATTTCCCACTGGAAATAAAAGCCAATAAACATCACATAGTACAGAGACAAACCCCCAACCCCAGTCGCCACCCCCGCATTCAGTAAAAAGCGCAGCACCAATGAAAATACCACCGTAAACAGCAGCATATAGCGAAATAACTGCGCCCGGTTAAAACGGTCAACTACTTGAGAAAACCAGCCATAAATAGGAATGGATAATACGCCCATTAAAATGTAGGAAAAAGGCAGATTTTCTGGGCCAGGATATGTTAAGAATAAAGAACTGCCCACGGTAAAAGCCAGACCATTCAGGGTCATAATCGATGCGGCGATCGACAGAAACACAATCAGCAGTCGATTTTTCTGAGTGATGCTGCTTTCTCTGGGTTTAAATAGGCGGTTCTGCATAATATATTTGACTATGTTATTGCTGTATTGCAAGAAAATTTTGCGATCGAAAGCCAGAAAAACTTATCGGCGATATTGCTCCGCAACGCAAACGCGCTCTTTGCCAGCCTAATTTGATAGTTATCAAGACAGCTTTTCAGAGCATTATCCGCGATCGCATTATAAATTTACCTTGGCAAGTTGAATCGTTTGGTAATCAGAAATAAACGGGCGAAGCATTCGGGTAATTACCTTAACTGTTACAAGGGATAATTAACTGCCCGTAGGCGAAGCCTTCTCGAAGAGTATGCGCTGACCCTTACCCGATGATTTTTTTCTATTGTAATTCTATTTACCGAGTTGTCAAGTTGACTGGCCATCAAATTATACCATTTACAAAAATTCATCCAACAGCCCCTAACATTCTTCGGGTGGCCAAAAAATTTTACCCACCCTACCATATATGATGGGGTAATGCGTACCGCAAATCTGACTGATTCTGACTGATATTGATGTTTTCATCGGGGCAAAATTATCCTCTAGGCTGCCCATTTTTCCGCCAGATACTAATGTTGACCATAAACGCCATGAATGATTGACCTTGGGCGGCAAAATTTTTCACCATAGAGACTTAAAATACCAAAAATTAAGAAAAAATAAAAATATAATATTGGCTAAAAAAATGCCAATATTTAGGATATAATAGGGAAAGATGTCCCTAAAAAAACATGACTGAGGGAAAACACTATGAAACTTGAAAGTCCGGCCTTTTCAACCAACGGTTTAATTCCACCGATCTATACTTGCGATCGCCAAGATATTTCTCCTGCTTTGAGTTGGGATGACCCACCGGCAGGAACTCAAAGTTTTGCCCTAATTTGTGATGACCCGGATGCCCCTGGGAAAACTTGGGTTCACTGGGTGCTGTACGACTTGCCTGCCACCACTCGCGAGTTACTGGAGTCGGTGCCACCCACCGCTACCCTGGAGAATGGAGGAATTCACGGGATTAACGATTTTGGCAGTTTGGGATATGGTGGGCCTTGTCCTCCCAGTGGCACTCATCGATATTTTTTTAAGCTTTATGCTTTGGATCGAAAGTTGGGCTTAAAACCCGGTGCCACGAAAGCGGAGTTATTAACAGCAATGGCAGGTCATATTTTGGCGGAAACTGAGCTTATGGGACGCTATGCCCGACAAAAATAGTCTAAAAATAGTCTAACTATTCCAACAATAGTCAACATAAGTAGGTGAACATAATTAATTGCACTTTTCGTTCCCAGCCGATAGGCTTTGGATTCCCGCGCAGGCGGGAATGACAGTTTTTCTTCTGATATGGTCTGTGATGCATTGATTTCTGCCCGTAAACTTAAATCAAAACAGCGATCGCTTTTTTACCTTAATCAAGAAAAAATACTGACAACCATCAGAAAGAAACGTTTTTTTATCAAGCAAAAAACGCCAGTTCAAATTAAAAGTTAACCAAGTTAAAAGGAGTGAAGCGCGATCGCTCGCAGGTAGTGTGAGGGAGCCGTTCAACTTGTCCTAGATATTTCCGCGATTCCTGGTAGAACCCACCCTTAATTGACGATTAATTATTGTGGCAGGATATAACTTGCTCCCAGGCTAATATTCCCGCGCCATAAGCCGGTTCATGGAGCGGCCAAATAATTTTAGCCTGGGGATATTGGCGGGTAATTTCTTGCTCAAAGCGATCGCGAATTTTGGCGGTTCCGGCCCAAACGCCGCCCATTGTCACAATTTCAAAGGAGCTATCCTGAAACAAGGACTCACATAAAATCTCCGTCATCGACACCAATTCGGCCACGGCGCGATCGATAATTTGATTCGCCACCGGATCCCCCGCCACCGCTGCCGCATTCACCAACGGCGCTAATGCCGCAATATCTTTAGGCTTCCAGTTGCCTCGGTAGACAATAGCAATCAAATCTTCGACGGTTTTTAACTCTAGCTGCTGCATCAAATCTGCGGTCAAACGAGTCGGTTGCTGACGACCGTCTAATGCCCGCATCACTGCTCGCAACCCTTGGATGGCTATATCATAACCACTGCCTTCGTCCCCTAAAAGATAACCCCAGCCGCCGACTCGTCCGGTGACACCCTCGTGGTTGCGTCCGTAAGCAATGGAACCAGTCCCCGCTACGGCGACAATGCCCACATTCTGATGGGTGCCCCCAGCGAGGGCGATCGCGCAATCGTGACTGACATAGACGCATTCGGGGGGCAGGGCTAACTGAACCGGGTTATCGTTTCTGTAGGGCAATTGCTGCACCACGCTATGAACTACCACTTGATCTTCGGGACGACCGACTCCCGCTAACCCTAAACCAATGGCGGCGATATCGGCAAAATCCATCTCTGGGGGAACCGCCCGTTTAATAGCGATCGCGATCGACTGACCGGCAGCATCCAGTCCCACGGTTTGATAATTAGAAGGCCCTGCCTCTCCGCGTCCGCACACTTCCCCCGCTGAGTTAATCAGCACGCAAATGGTCTTAGTCCCACCGCCATCAATTCCTAGAACATAACTCATATCAACCTTGGAAATTTATTAGACCTATTATTAGACTTAAATGTATAAATTTTCCCTTAATCAGGCGATCGCGCGATCGCCTGTTCCCTCCTCCTGCCCATCCGTACATCTACGCAAGATTTTAACGAGGCAGCCCAGTGAAGCGCTAATCTAAAATAACGTAGCCTAGTAGGGTAGCCTAGATACTTTCACTTTTCAGTCTTAGAGATTCATTATTTTGACCATGTTGCAATTGTACTTTGATGACCACGACGACCCCCGATCCTTTGAGTTACCAGGGGCAAAACCCCACTACAACCCAGATCGGCCCGGTCAAGTTGAGCATATTGCCTTAAATTTAGCCCTAAATATTCCCCACCAAAGCTATGAAGGCACTTGTAGTATTCGCCTGAAACCAGTCCGCAACGGGATTTCTTCCCTAACTTTGGATGCGGTCAGCTTAAATATCAAATCCGTCAAGGTAGACAAAAAGAAACTGTCCTTTGAATACGATGGGGAACAACTCAATATTAAGCTGAATGAAGCCACCCAAGTAGACCACCCTTTCACGATCGCGATCGCCTACAGCGTAGAAAAACCCCAACGGGGCATCTATTTTGTCGGCCCGGATCAAAACGATCCCCATAAACCCGTGCAAGTTTGGACCCAAGGGGAAGATGAAGACTCGCGGTTTTGGTTTCCCTGTTTTGACTACCCAGGACAACTCGCCACCTCGGAAATCCAAGTCAAAGTTCCGCAGCAATTCATGGCCATTTCTAACGGTGAACTGATTGCCGTTAAAGAAGAAGGTGAATCGAAAATTTATCACTGGTATCAAAAAGAAGTTCATCCGACTTATTTGATGACTTTGGCGGTAGGGGATTTTGCGGAAATTAAAGATGAGTGGCAAGGAAAATCTGTCACCTATTATGTAGAGAAAAACCGTCAAGCAGATGCGCGGCGCAGCATGGGCAAAACGCCGCAGATGATTTCGTTTTTCAGCCAGATTTTTGGCTATGCTTATCCTTATCCTAAATATGCCCAAGTTTGTGTGGCAGATTTTATCTTTGGCGGGATGGAAAATACCTCAACCACCCTGCTAACCGATCGCTGCTTATTAGACGAACGGGCGGCCTTAGATGACCAGCGCACGGAAACTTTAGTTGCCCACGAATTAGCCCATCAATGGTTTGGGGATTTAGTAGTAATTAAACATTGGTCTCATGCCTGGTTAAAAGAAGGCATGGCTACTTATGCTGAAGTGCTCTGGACTGACCATGAATATGGTGCTGATGCTGGCGCTTACTATCGTTTGAATGAAGCGCGGAACTATTTTAGTGAAGATAAAAATCGCTACCGGCGACCAATTGTCACCCATGTTTATCGGGAACCGATTGAACTTTACGATCGCCACCTTTATGAAAAAGCCGGTTGTGTTTATCACATGATTCGGGCTGAGTTAGGGGACGAGTTATTTTTTAAAGCGATCGCTACCTTTGTCCAAGACAATGCTCACAAAACCGTAGAAACCACTGACCTATTACGGGCGATCGAAAAATCCACCGGAAGGAATCTACTATTCTTATTCGATCAATATGTCTATCGGGGTGGACATCCTGACTATAAAGTTGCCTATTCTTGGGATAGCAATAACTCTTTTGCCAAAGTCACCGTCACCCAAACTCAGGTGAAAAACGACAAAAAAAATCCCCATCCCCATAAGGAATTATTTGACCTAAAAATTCCCATTGCCTTTGGGTATGTCCATGAAACCGAAGGCATAAAACTCACCACCTTTACGGTGCGGATCCACGAACGGGAACAGAGTTTTTATTTCCCCTTACAGTCAAAACCCCGATTTATTAGTTTTGATGCCGGAAATCACTATCTCAAAACCGTTCAATTAGACTATCCGGTGGCAGAACTTAAAGAACAATTGAAATTAGATCCAGACCCTATTTCTCGGATCTATGCTGCTGAAGCCCTCGCCGTCGGCCCGAAAAAAAATGGGGGCAGCTTAGAAGCAGTAAAAGCTTTGGCGGAAGCCCTCAAACAGGATCCATTCTGGGGGGTGCGCCTGGAAGTGGCCAAAAATCTCGGCAAAATTAAACTGGATCAAGCCTTTGATGCCCTAGTGGAAGGGTTAAAAGATGAAAATCCCTGGGTGCGGCGATCGGTGGTGGAAGCTTTAGCCACCATTAAAACTGCTGAAAGTTATAAAGCCCTGAAACCTTTAGTAGAAAAAGGCGATCGCAGCTATTATGTGGAAGCTGCCGCTAACAAAGCCATTGGGTCAATTGCCGCTGCCAAATTAGAGGAAAAACCCAAAGAAAGCCGAGTAATTAAGTTACTCAAAACCGTACTGGAAGAACGGGGTGGTTGGAATGAGGTAGTTAGAAATGGCGCGATCGCTGGTCTAAGCGAACTCAAAACCTCCGAAGAAGCACTAAATATCATCTTGCACTACACCCAAGCCGAAGTGCCACAACCCCTACGCTTAGGGGCAATTCGGGCATTAGGCACCATTTCCACCGGCCAAAATGCCCCCGCCCTGGAACGCATTTTAGAGCGGTTATCAGAACTTTCTGGCGAAACCTTTTTTCTCACTCAAGTGGCGGTAGTCACTGCCTTGGGACAAATGGAAACCCCAAAAGCGATCGGGATTTTGCAATCTTTAGCGGATCGAACCCCAGATGGTCGTGTCCGTCGCATAGCCGAAGAAGCCGTTCGCAAAGTTGAGAAAAAAATTGGCTCCGATAAAGCCTTAAAACAACTCCGTGACGAATTACAGGAATTGAAAAAACAAAATCAAGAACTGAGAAGTCGTCTGGAAACTCTAGAAGCCAAATCTCAATAATTCACCTTAATTCAGTGGTACGGTGGGCAAATACTTGCCCACCCTACTAACTACTAACTCAGTGGTAGGGTGGGCAAATACTTGCCCACCCTACTAACTACTAACTATTAACTCAGTTTTTCTCCCCCCGAAATATTCACTCATTTTCAAATGGGTTGCGATACAGACCCAATTGTTCCTTAATAACCAACCAGAGAAACGGGATATCTTCAATCAAATATCGTTTCCAAAGCCGTTTGGGGTCAGAAAGTAATCGATGAATCCACTCAATCCCTAAATTACTCATCCAAGCAGGCGATCGCTGAACATATTCTGCTTCAAAATCAATCGTTGCCCCGATCGCCAAGAACACCTTAATATGCTTAAACCGATCTTTATATTTATAGATCCACTTTTCCTGTTTTGGTGCGCCCACACCCACCGCCAAAACCGTGGCGCCGGATTCATTAATCATCTCGATAATTTTTTCGCATTCCGCCTCATTTTTTTCAAAGCCATAAGAGGGTGAATGGGCTGCAATGACCATTTTGCGACCCACTTTGCGATTAATCTTTTCTTGAGCGGTTTCTGGCACTCCCAGACCCCCGCCCAAAAGAAATATAGTCATGGTTTCATCATCTTTATAATAGTCATAAAATCTGGGAAATAAATCTGACCCAGACACTCGTTCTTTCAGGGGTCGATTAATTAACCGCGAAATAAAAATCAGAATTTGACTATCACAAGTGCGATAGTCTGCCTCTTGATAAATCTGATAAAATTCTCGATCTTTTTGCAACTTAATGATATGATCCACATTGGGAGTTACTACCATACCGCCATATTTCAGCTTTTCTAATAACTCCACCATTGATAAATTATCAATTGCCACGTTTAAAATTTGGACGATGCTCATAGAATTAATAGCCCCAGAATAATGATTTATATCTCGTAATATCGACTGAATCGTGTCGGAAAACTTTTCCGGTTTAAAATCAAAAAATGTATAAGCCTATTTCCCCGATCGAGGTTTTTACTAAAATCCGCGATCGCTCGCCTAAGCCAACGCAATTAACTCGATAATTTAGTTAATTTATTCTATGATAATCGGTTAATTTAAAAATGTCATATAAATTTAATAACTTTTGGGCAACATTGTCAAGATTTTGCTAAAACAAGCATAATCCTTCAGCCAATGCGGTTGGCTAATTTCTGTAGTGCTTGTACATTTCTCAAGCTAAGTAGGTGGGCAGAAATAAATGCACCATAGACCCCATTAAAAGAAAAACTGTCATTCCCGCCCCACGCATTCGCGGGGGTAAACTCCGACGGGAATCCACGGATTTACGGCGGGGAACGAAAAGTGCAATTAATTATCTTCACCTACTTAATTTATCGTTAAGCTAGATATCGATAATTTTCAAAAAACCCTGACATGGATATAAAATCTCACCAAAGAATTAACCAAACCCTCTTGACCCCTTTAGAAAAGCCGGTCTTGCAAATTTTAGCCTCTCAAATGCCCCGTTGGGTGACACCTGATGTCCTCACCGCTGTGGGCATTTTGGGAGCAATGATAATCTTTATCAGTTATTGCTTGACCAACCTCGATCGCAATTTTTTGTGGTTAGCTGACCTCGGTTTTGCGATCAATTGGTTTGGGGATAGTTTAGATGGAACTTTAGCCCGCTATAGAAAAATTGAACGCCCCAAGTATGGTTTTTTTCTGGATCATACGGTGGATGCGTTTAATGAGTTTATCATCGTCATGGGATTAGGATTGTCCCCTTATGTCAGCTTTGCGATCGCCTGTTTAGGATTAATTGGTTACTTGCTGCTTTCCGTACTGGTTTACGTCCGCACCGCAGTGGATGGGGTCTTTAAAATTTCATACAGTCAACTTGGGCCGACGGAAGTGAGAGTTATTTTTATTTTGCTGAATACCCTAATTTATTTTTGGGAATTCCCCAAAATTACCCTGCCCTTCGGTGTTATATCGGTTTACGATCTCATCGTTGGCATATTAGCGGCGATCTTAATTCTGATTTTCATCGGCTCTAGTATTAAATCTGCCATTGAATTATCGAACGTGGATCAAAAATAGGGGCGGAGGGAATAATTGATAATTGATGATTGATGATTGATGATTGATGATTGATGATTGATGATTGATGATTGATGATTGATGATTGATGATTGATGATTGATGATTGATGATTGATGATTGATGATTGATGATTGATGATTGATGATTGATGATTGATGATTGATGATTGATGATTGATGATTGATGATTGATGATTGATGATTGATGATTGATGATTGATGATTGATAATTGATAATCGATCATGGTGTTTAATTATCAATTATCAATTATCAATTGTCAATTATTCCCTACACCCTGCACCCTGAAACCTCAAGAATTTAACCGTTCTTCTAATTCTCTTAAGATTCTTTGTTTTTCTGAATTTCCCATCATAAAATTACCCATTAGTCCACCGAAACCCCTCTGATTAAGGGCGGTTGGGGCTATCTGGTTGGCGATCGGTAATTGGGGGTAAATCATGCCATCCAAAATGGCCATCATTTGCTCGTACATTTCTGGGGGTTTAAAACCGATCCGATTCGGCTGAGACGTTTCCGGTGGC
>JAABRM010000078.1 GCA_011390955.1 Oscillatoriales cyanobacterium
TTGAGCGCGGTGGTCCCACGCCTATTCCATCTCGAACTAGGACGTGAAACGCCGCAGCGGCGAAGATACTTGGCGGGTTGCTGCCTGGGAAAATAGCTCAGTGCCAGGGATTTTATTTCTAGAAGGGCAGGGATATACATATATCCCTGCCCTTCTTTTTTTGTCGATTTTTGCTTAAAATTTTGGTTTCTGATTTGACCAAAGAAAAAAAAAAGAAACAGGATTGACAGCGAACGAATTTTGTGGTATTATTATATGTTTATGTTTAAAGATTATTGATGGTAAATTTGTAAATTTGGAGTTTTTTTATGAGTGACTCAACTCCCCAAGAACTAACTCCCCAGGAACAAATTTATGCCCTACAGCAAGAGTTAATTCAAGTTAGGGAAAAAGGGGGCGATCGCACTCCAGAGTCGGCGGACGATCGTCGCTCTGCTGAATGCGAGGTTTTGGGCAAGTTGGGGATAGCTTATTATCAGGGGCAACAATGGTCAGAAGCAATTGCCACTCTGACAGAGTACCTCAATTTGGCGCGGGAGTTGGGGCAGCAATGGCATGAAGCGGTGGCGCAATATTATCTGGGGTTTACGCAACAAAGAAGCGGGGATATTTGGTCGGCAGTAGAGGCTTTTTGTCAGGCATATTGGTTATGGCGATTGTTGAATCAAGATCAGTTTTGTTCTCAGGTTTGGCAGCAGGTGAATCAAGCGGTTGACCTATATGTGAACGCGAAGGATTCTGAGAAGTTAAGGGGGATTTTGGCGTGGCAGCTTCAAGTGGCTGATGCTTGGAAAGATGCGGGTTTAAAAGGGGAAGTTTTAGAGAAGATAGGCAGAATTCAATATAATAATAAGGCGTTCCAAGAGGCGGTTATTTCTTATTCGCAAATGCTGGGAATTGCCGAGGCTTTGCCAGACGATCGCCGCAAAAGTTTGGCTTTAGCTTGGTTAGGCTGTAGTTATCGGGAATTGGGGCAATTAGAGCAGAGTTTGGAGTGTTTTGAGCGCCGTTTGCTGGTGGCGCAAGAGTTGGGCGATCGCGCTGCCCAAAAGGAAACATTAGGTTGGTTAATTGAGATTTCTCAGAGGTTAGAAAGACGAGATAGCACCCTTAAATATTATCAAATTCAGTTAACTTTATTGCGGGAACTATCCGATAAAATTGCGGAATATAGTTGTCTATACGACTTGGCACGATTTCAGTTTAATACCCAGAAATATCAGGAGGCTTTGTCGGGGTTTGAAACCGCTTTACAGATAGCAGAAACCTTGGATGAGGATAGTGGAAAAACTTATAAAATTGCCACTTCTCGGTATATGTTGGGGGACTGTTATCGGAATTTGGGGCAGCAGGAACCGGCAATTTCCTGGTATGAGCAAGCGGTTGGGTTGTATCGGGAAGTTAAGGAGACAAAGTGGGCTTTATTGGCATTAGAATATCTGGTTAATTTATATCGGGAGTTGAAACAGGATGAACGGGTTATTGCGTCTTACCAGCGACGGTTAGAGATTTTCCGGGAAACAGGCGATCGCATTTCTGAATATAGTTGTTTATACGACTTGGCAATGTTCCAGTTTAATACTCAGCAATATCAGGAGGCTTTGTCGGGGTTTGAAGCTGCTTTACAGATAGGGGAATCTTTGGATGAGGATAGTGGGAAAACTTATAAAATTGCCAATTCTCGGTATATGCTGGGGCGATGCTATGGGAATTTGGGGCAGCCAGAAACGGCAATTTCTTGGTATGAACAAGCCGTTGAGTTGTATCGGGAAGTTAAGGAGACAAAGTGGGCTTTATCGGGATTAGAATATTTGGTGAATTTGCACCGGGAGTTGGGACAGTATGAGGAGGCGATTACCTGTCAGAAACATCGGTTAGAGATATTCAGGCAGGAAGGTGATGCGACAGCAGCGGAACAGTCGTGTTTATATAATATTGGTAATCTGTATGATGACCTAAAGCAATGGGAAAATGCCATTGAATATTTTGAGTCAGCCCTCCAGTTAGCGAGAGACTTGGAGCAGCCCTATAAACAAGCGAATGCTCATTATATGCTGGGTAAAAGTTATCGAAAATTAAAGCAATTGCCCAAAGCCATTGATAACTATGAGCAAGCCATCAATCTGTATCAAGAAGCCAAGGATATTAAATGGGCGGCTAGTTCATCTCATTATTTAGGGAATCTCTATTACTATGATTTGCCGCTAGGAAAAGCCGACAGTATTGAGAAAGCGATTTCAATTTATGCAGAGAATCTAAGCCGGTACACTCGTGCAGATTTTCCCAAAGATTGGGCAATGACTCAGAATACTCTGGGGGATGCTTACAGCGATCGCATTTTAGGAGATAAAGCCGGAAACCTGGAAATTGCCATTCGCCATTACGAAGCGGCTTTAGAAGTCTATACCCGTGAAGCCTATCCCAAAGATTGGGCAATGGTACAAGTGAATTTAGGAGGAACTTATAGAGAACGAATTCAAGGAGAAAAGCTAGAAAACTGGCATCGGGCAATTGCCTGTTATGAAGCGGCTTTAGAAGTTAGAACTCGTCAGGCAGATCCGAAAAAATGGGCGAGTTTACAAAATTGGTTGGGCTATATCTACTCGGATAATGTTCCCGCAAACAAAGCGGAGAATTGGGAAACAGCTATTCACTACTATAAAGCGGCATTAGAAGTCTATACCTGTGAAGAGTATCCTCAAGATTGGGCAGGACTGCAAATGAACCTGGGTAATGCTTATAATTGGCGCATCCGAGGGGAAGAAGCAGAGAATGTAGAAATCGCAATATCCTATCATAATGCTGCTTTGACAGTTTATACCCGTGAAGAATATCCTCAAGATTGGGCAATGACGCAAATGAATTTGGGTCTTGCCTACAATCACCGCATTCATGGGGAAAAGGCAGAAAACCAAGCAATAAGTCTAGCTTATTATAATGCAGCCTTAGAAGTCTTTACACAACAGGAATTTCCTGAATCCTGGGCAAAAGTTCAACTCAATTTGGGTGTTGCTTACTCTAAACGCATCCAAGGCGATAAAGCAGAGAATCTGGAAAAAGCGATCGCCTTTGACAACGCAGCCTTGGAAGTTTTTACCCAGGAGGCATTTCCCGAAGAGTGGGCAATGGTGCAAATGAATCTCGGAAGTGATTACCGCCAACGGATAAAAGGGCAGAAATCACAGAATTTGGAAATAGCGATCGCCCATTACAATGCTGCATTGCAAATCTATACTCGTGAAGCTGATCCCGAAAATTGGGCAAGCACCCAAAATATGTTGGGGAATGTTTACTTAGATCGCATTCGCGGAGAAAAAGCGGACAACTTAGAACAAGCAATCCGCTATTATAATGCTGCATTAGAAGTCTATACCCGGGAAAATTATCCAGAAGATTGGGCTGGGATACAAAATAATTTTGGGAATGCCTATAAGAACCGCATTTTAGGAGAAAAAGCAGACAATTTGGAAATGACGATCGCTGCTTATGAGAGGGCTTTAGAAATTAATAGTTATTATGAAGCCAACCCTGAAGATTGGGCTATCACCCAAAATAATCTGGGAAATGCTTACCGGAATCGAATCAGAGGAGAAAAGGCCCAGAATTTAGAAATGGCGATCGCTGCCTATAAAAGTGCTTTAATCGTTCGGACTCCTGAAAAATATCCAGAAGATTGGGCAGAGACACAATATAACCTAGGTTTTGCCTACATTAACCGGATTCAAGGTGAAAAAGCAGACAATATCGAAAAAGCTATTATCGCTCACGAAAATGCTTTAGAGATTTATATTAAAAAAGTATTTCCTCCTAAAGATAATTCAGCTAAATCTTATTTTGATTTAGATTCTCAAGCGATAATTGGAGATGATTATAACAGTCGTAAAAGTGCGCTTGTCATTTCTGATGGCGATTCAGAATCTCACGACTATAATGATTGGGTAAACCTGTGTGTTAGCTTGCAAATAAATTTGGCGAAGAGTTATGTAAATCGAATCAAAGGAGATAAAAGCGAAAATTTAGGGAAAGCTATTAATTCCTATAAATCGGCTTTAAAACTTTGCCCTCGTGAAGCTTTACCTGAAGGTTGGGCAAAAATACAATTGTTTTTAGGGTGTGCTTATACTGACCAAATCGTAAATAATCAAAATGAACGTTTTTTAAGTGAAGCCATTCGCTGTTATCAAGCTGCCTTGGAAATTAATACTTTAGAAAAATTTCCTGAAAAATGGGCTGAAATTCAGTTCTTTATAGGTTATTCTTACCATTATAGCAACCCAAGCAACCTGGAATACAGAGAACAAGCAATTATTGCTTATGAAGCCGCTTTAACTGTGTATTCTCAAGAGAATAATTCCCAACGATGGGCTGAAATCCAAAATTTATTAGGATTAATTTATAGCCGCAGAACCCTAGGCAATATGGCTAATAATATTGAAAAAGCTATTGCTGCTCATCAGCTTGCTTTAACCATTTATACCCCAGAGGTATTGCCAGAAAAATGGGCAGAGAGTCAACATTATCTGGGTGTAGCTTATGATGCTCGTATTCAAGGAGATAAGTCAGACAACAAAGAAAAAGCTATCGCAGCACATCAGCAAGCTTTTAAGATTTTGACTAAAGATGATTATCCTCTAAAATGGGCTGAGACTCAAATTTCTTTTGGAAATGCTTATTTATTCCGAATTTTAGGTGATAAATCAGAAAACTTAAAATTAGCAATAAAAGCTTATAAATTGGCTATGACTATTTTTACTATAGATGAACATCCTGACAGGTTTTCTGTATGCTTAAATAATTTAGGACAAGCCTGTAAAGACCTAATGGATTGTGTTTATGATAAAGAAAATGGAGAAATTGCTTTAACCGCTTGTTTGACAGGTCTATCAATATTTAACCGAGATATAGACCCTGAATTCTGGGCAAATTTAAATTTGAATATAGGAGATATTTATAACCGTGCATATTATGTTTACGAACAGAAAAAAGAATTTTTAAAACAAGCTAGATTTTATTTTGAACAAGGGTTAACGGTGTTTACCAGAGAATCCTACCCCGAACGATGGGCTACGGCTCAAAAGTGTTTGTCAGCAACTTATGCAGCAAGTTATAATGAATCTACTGGCACACAAGATGATTTAGAAAAAATAATAAAACTTTGTAGAAATTCATTAGAAGTATTTACTTATAAAAGTTTTCCTGAAAATCATGCAGAAGTGTTGTTTAACTTAGGTCTTACTTACTTGAATATCCAAGATTATCAATCGGCCTATCAGGCTTTTTATGAAGTGATTGATACGGTGGACTATTTGCGAGGGGAAATCATCTCTGGAGATGAAGTAAAACGCAAATTGAATGAAAAATGGGTTAAACCTTATGTCTTCATGGTTAAAGTCTGCATTGAATTAAACCGCTATGACAAAGCCCTAGAATACGCCGATCGCAGCAAAGCGCGTAACCTATCTGAACTCATGGTAGCCCGTGACCTATATGGCTCAGACATACCCGAATCCACTCGATTACGGCTGCAACAAATCCGGCAAGATATCGCCAAAGAAAAGGAACGGCTACAACAAACATCTCAGCCCGATTCTAACTACCTTAATCAATTGCGGGAAGAATTTAATCGTCTTTCCCCCTATCAACCCTTGACTTTTGAAAATATTAAAAATATCCTCAACGAAGAAACAGCCATTATAGAATGGTATATCTCTTTTGAATCCTATAAATTTTTGACTTTTACGATTCTCCCCAATTTATCAAGTCAACCGAGTCAAGCAGACTCTGAGATTAGTCTCTGGCAGTCTTCACCCAAAGATTTGATTCACCTCATCGACTGGACAAACGCCTACATCAACGACTACCGCAACAACAAAACCCAATGGCAAAATCAACTCCCCCAACGCCTCGAAACCCTGGCTCAAATCCTGCATCTGGATGAAATCCTGCACAACCTGCGGGAAAAATTCCCCAACTGCAAAAAACTCATCCTCATCCCTCACCGCTTCCTGCACCTGTTCCCCCTCCATGCTTTACCTGTTGCCGCAGGAGAGAATCAGCGGCAAACCCTACAGGAACTCTTCCCCAAGGGAGTGAATTATGCGCCCAACTGCCAAGTGTTGAAACAAGCCAAAAAACGCATCAACCAACGTCCCGACTTTAACCAACTCTTTGCCATCCAAAACCCCACCCAAGACCTCCACTTTACCGATATCGAAGTCGCCGCCATTCAATCCCTATTTAATCCGCACCATATCCTAGAATCTGAAGCAGCGGAAAAAGCCGCTATTCTCGATGGGGATAACTTGAAAAATGCCCACTGCACCCATTTTTCCTGTCACGGCTATTTCAATTTTGAAGATGCCCTCAAATCTGCCCTAATTCTGGCCAAAAGCGAATTTACCCCACCGCCACCCAGTGAAGACCAAAGCCGCTATATTCCCCTGCGAAATGGCAAACTCCTGGATTTGAGCAAATGCCTGACTATAGAAGATATCTTACGCCTCGACCTGAGCAATTGCCGTCTCGTCACTCTCTCCGCTTGCGAAACCGGCATCACTGACTTTACCTCCACCAGTGATGAATATATCGGCTTACCCAGTGGGTTTATTTTGGCCGGTTCCCCCAATGTCGTCTGTTCTCTGTGGGCTGTGAATGATTTATCCACTGCTTTGCTGATGATTCGCTTTTACCAAAATGTCAAACAGGGTGAAACCGTTCCCCTCGCCCTGAAACACGCCCAAATCTGGTTGCGGGATGCGACGGTGGAAGCGTTGCAGGTGTGGGGTGAGCCAATATTAGCAGTATTAGATTCTTTCTCTCAACAGGAGTTTCGGTCTCGGTTGAGTAAAATGGATTCAAGGTCAAAACCTTTTGCCTTGCCTTACTACTGGGCGGGGTTCTGTGCTATTGGTGCTTAGGAGTGAGAATTTAATCCAAGATTTGCTTAACATCTTAGGACAATAAGGTACAATACTCCAAAAGATTCGCAACTCAATAATAAATATACGGTCAAACCCCAGACCATGCCAAATTTCCCTGACGACATACTAAGAAAGTCGGATTCATGATAAAATCAAATCATGCCTTACAAAGCTTTCCGAACCAAACTAAAACTCAATGACCGTCATCGCACCTTGATGGCCAAACACGCGGGTTATGCTCGGTTCGTGTTTAATTGGGGATTACACTTATGGAGGTCAGCTTATGAAGAGGGACTCAAGCCTAATATAAACTCCACTAAAAAGGTTTTTACGAATTATGTGAAACCTCAATATCCTTGGATGTCCGAATTGTCTTCTAAAGTTTATCAATATGCCTTCATTAATCTAGGGGATGCCTTTAAGCGCTTCTTCAAGGGAATAAGCAGTTATCCTAAATTTAAGAAGAAAGGCCACCATGATAGTTTTACGCTTGACAATTCCGGAAAGCCATTCAATCTGTCAGGAACTCGCCATAAGCTGCCTTTTGTGGGCTGGGTTTCTACATTTGAGGCTCTACCCGAAAGTTGGGTTAAGAAAGTCACTATAACGCGCCAAGCAGGTGACTGGTATATGAGCTTTTTCGTAGAAATCACACCAGAAATTACACCGAAATATCGAGAGAGAATCGGGGTAGACCTAGGAATTAACAATTGGGCGACTTGCTCCGATGGGACAAAATTCTCTAATCCCAAGGCTTATAAAGCAGCGACCAAAAAACTAGCTCGATTACAACGTCATTTAAGTCGCAAAGTCAAAGGCTCGAAAAATTGGGCCAAATGTCTCTTAAAAGTTCAAAAGCTACATCAAAGAGTAGCAAACATTCGGCGGGACACGATTCATAAAATAACTACTTTCTTGGCTAAGAACCACAGCCAAGTAGTCATTGAAGATTTGAATGTGTCAGGTATGCTGAAAAATCATTGTTTGGCGGGTTCTATCGCTGATGCTTCATTTTATGAGTTCCGTCGTCAACTAGGTTACAAGGCAGAACGTTATGGTTCAAAGTTGATTATTGCCGATAGATTTTATCCATCCAGTCAACTGTGTTCTAACTGTGGCCATCGTCAAAAAATGCCCCTAGTCCGTCGGACTTTTGAATGTCAAAACTGCGGTCTGGCGATAGATCGTGACTTGAATGCCAGTATAAACCTAGAAAAATCGCCTGGTTCCGACGATTACACTTGTGGACGGGGTGCTGCCGACAGTCCCGGACGAAGCAAGAAATAAACATCAATATCCGGCTATGTCCGGTTTTGTTTAAGTTTTATAGAGCAG
The DNA here is from genome assembly GCA_011390955.1 of Oscillatoriales cyanobacterium. GTDB lineage: Bacteria > Cyanobacteriota > Cyanobacteriia > Cyanobacteriales > Laspinemataceae > Planktothricoides. The sequence goes on from JAABRM010000078.1 coordinate 8,256, forward strand.
TAAAATTATGTCATCACGAGACGAATATATCCAGAACTTTATCACTTTGGTAGAAACCCAGTGGCCTCTATTTGCCGACTGCCAAGGGGAACTAGAACAACTACAGACAAGTTTGCCCGACAATATTAAGGGAATATCCAATGCGATCGCCTCTTGGTGTCAATCTCGCCCCCCGATACGCGACGCAATGGATGCCATGTCTGGACTACAGGTGGGCGATCGCGTTCCCGGAACCCAAGGCAATGCCCCACCGCCACCAGACCCGAAAATTTATCAAGAAATGCTGCAAAATAACATTCGTCGCCACCGATCGTCGTCTCAAAGTAAACCATGACCGAAGATTCTCTGCCGGAATTAGTGGAAAATCCCAAGCTGACCTTATATGCTTTTCAGCTATGCCACGATATCGCGTCCGTGGAAGGGCAGCGGGTGGCAGACAGCGATCGCCTCTGGCAGACTTTCGCGGAATTAGGGCAAGAGTTAGCGATCGCATCCCTATCCAACTGCCAAGAATGGCTAAACCTGCCGGAAACCGAGGGAACTGTGCCATTTCAAGAACTCCTCGCGGCGGAAATTGGCCGTTGCTTGCGCTTTTCCTTTCCCCCCACCTGTAACACAGATAACTCAGAAAATCCCATACCGAGGCGCAACGGGGAACTGTACGCAGTGCAACTCCATGATACCTACGCCGCTGACCTCACCTTTCGCTATCCGGGAATAGTCGCCATCAATCAACTCAGTCATCTTAATCCCCAGGGAAAATTACTCCCCGATCGCATTCAAGCCTCCCTAGGTCAAACCTTAGTTTTCTTTGCCAAACCCATCATTAAAGAGGATAATTCCCCACCGGAAAACTGGCGTAGTTTTGCCGATCGCTGCTTAAAAAACCTTCTGGCTGAAGCAGCCCCCCACTGGCAGCAAAATCTATCCTATCTGGGAGAGGGCAAACTATTAAGTAGCCCGATTTTTGCTTATGAAACTTATCAAAATTTGGCCGAAAACCCCGCCGAATCCTGTCAGATTCTCATCTGGTTAGACTGCCATCCTGACACTAGCAAACTCGAAGCTGATGCCAAATATTATCACCCCTTGATAAATCTGCTATGTTGCCGCTGCAAAATTCAGTTTAGCTATCACCAAGCCCGGACTAGCTACCGAGAAACTAAAGCGCTTTATCGAGAATTAGAACAGCAAGCCCAAGAGTTAAATAATTTACCCCAAGACATCTCAGAACGGTTAACCAGCCTCAAGAAATCTCTAGTACAAACCCAGCCCAAATCATTTACTTACGCTAGTTATCTGCGAGACATCCAAGACCAGCGGACAACCATAATTACCAACTTTAAAAATTATACCATATCCCTCGAAAATCTGCAACAAATTGAGGGAGAAAACGAATTATTTTTATTTCAAACCTTCAGCAATAAGCGGAGTCAATTCCTCGCTCAAATCTACACAGACCTGAATTATTTAACCCCAGGAAAAATCCTATTTGGACAATATATTGAAACCGTGCGGGGCATTGTGGAAATTCAACAAGCGGAAATTAATCATCACGAACAAGAAGCTAACCAAGACCTCCAAGACCATATTCAGGCGATCGGTGTGGGCATTGCTGCCGGGGCAATTATGGCTTCTTCCTCTGGGTTAATCACCCAACCTTGGTATCTCCCCAACGGCAAAAAAGTCGAATTGTCTCTACTTCCCCATCCATTTTTCATCGCTTTAATTGTCAGTGCCTTATGTTCTGTAGGAGCGTGGTTGCTGGCTAAACAAATAATTAGTAATCGGCGGAAAAACAGCTAGAAAACGACAGAACCCAGGTGGCTTCAAGAAATATTTTATAGCAAAAATATAGGTATTTTATAGGTATTTTATAGGTATAGTTGTAGCGTAAATTCCGGTAAGATATTTTCCCCTGATAAAGTAGTAGGCAGTTTAACGATTTCTCTGGGTTGATTTGGTCGATAAATTTCTACTTGTTGGTTTTGCGGGTCGATTAACCAACCTAATTGTAAACCACTATTGAGATATTCCTGCATTTTTTCTTGCAGTTGGTTTAATGGGTCAGTCAGCGACCTTAATTCTATGACAAAATCAGGACAAATTGGCACAAATTTTTCTTGTTGTTCCAGAGTGAGGGCTGACCAGCGATGGTTGGCAACCCAAGCTACATCCGGGGAGCGTTTACCCCCATTGGGTAAGATGAAAATTGTGGATGAACTAAACACTTTTCCGAGTTGTGTTTGACGGTTCCAAATTACTACATCTGCGTTTAAATCCGCTTCACGGTTCCCGCTAATTCCACCGACTGGGGGCATGATGATTAATTCTCCTTGGGCAGTTTGTTCTAGTCGCCAATTTTCATTGATTTGGCAGAGTTGATAAAATTGCTCGTCGCTTAGGTTGACGGTTTTTAGGTTTAAAATAATCGGTTCTGAGGTAATCATTTTTGATTGGGCTAATTTTTGATTTTTTTTGATAACTTATGTTGATTTTATCTTTTATCAGACGGAAGTAGGCGATCGCGTTAGCGTTGCGGAGCAATATCGCTGCGGCGTTGCGGATCTAATATCGCGGCTAGGAAGGTAGAATATGGGTCTTTTATATCGTCTTTTATATATAAGGGCTTTCGCCTTCGGGTAAAAATTTGGGCTTTTTGCTCATAAATCCTTTGCCCGAATGCGAAAGCCCCTACTTGCCGATCGCGAAATATGAGATGTTTCCGAATCAATGAATCAATGCACTGATTGGGCAGTCAACGCCAGAAATTTATTCGACATCAACCCAAATACTGCCGTCTTCTACACGAGTGGGAAAAACGGGCAGGGTTTTTTCTGAGGAAACCATTGCCATGACTTTGCCTACGACCGGGGGAAAGGGTGTCCAGTCTTTGACTTCCCCAGTGCAAAGGTCAAAGGCACTGCGGTGCCAAGGACAGACGATCGCACCATCAGTGATTTTGCCTTTGTTCATGGGCAATTTTAAATGAGGACATTGATTGGCGATCGCATAAACCTGACCTTCATGGTTCAGCAGCAGAATTTTGCGTTGGGCAACTTCTACCACTTGTCGTCCTCCGGTCTTTAGGGCATCTTCAGCCAAAGCTTTTAACCAAGCCATCGGGATCTCCTTTACTCTAGGAAAATTTCAGTTTAGTTGCGATCGCGAAGATTCACAAGTTCCACTCCCGACGTGGGATCCGTCGGAAATCCCGCCATTTCTGGGATTTAGCCTAGGGAGGCGATCGGTTCTCCGTTATATTTTTTTACCTGGGACAAAATTTTTGGCCAAATTTCCGGATCGGGGCAAAGTAGAGTCGGAATCTTATATATAGATGCACCCTGATTGGTTCCCCCTAGGTTTCCCCTGGGGGTTTTTTTTGCCCTGGGAAAAAATTTTTGGCCAAGTTTCCGGATCGGGGCAAAGTAGAGTCGGAATCTTATATATAAATGCACCCTGATTGGTTCCCCTAGGTTTCCCCTGGGGGGTTTTTTTTGCCCTGGGGAAAAATTTTTTCCTTTTGCCTCAAATTTCCGGATCGGGGCAAAGTAGAGTCGGAATCTTATTTATAGTGTACCCTGATTGGTTCCCCCTAGGTTTCCCCTGGGGGGTTTTTTTTGCCCTGGGAAAAAAATTTTTTCCTTTTGCCTCAAATTTCCGGATCGGGGCAAAGTAGAGTCGGAATCTTATATATAAATGCACCCTGATTGGTTCCCCTAGGTTTCCCCTGGGGGTTTTTTTTGCCCTAAAAGTGCGGTTAGGGACAAAGTAAGGGGCTAGATTGTCTTTTTAATAATTTTTAATACATCAAACTACCTATCGCCACATCTTGATAGGTGTGCATCGATTATTTTAATATATTGATGGTAAATTAAATAGATTTACCGTGTTTTATTAATATGATTTAATTTAATTAAATTGATAAAAAGCCAATATACATAATTATTAGTAAATATTAATAATAGCGTTTTTTTGTGGATTTAAATTAGCCAGATTAGCGGAAATATCGAAACAAATAATTCAGAAATAGAGGGATTTGACTCCCTGAAGAGTTTCTCCCCGGCAAATCATCCCCGGCAAGGCGCAGAAATCCCCAGAATATTCAGACTGAACAATATTCACAAGATTTACAAACAAATGTCAGGACGGAAGCATTGCGCCGGAAATGCTGTGATAGAATTGAAAGTTGGCTTGCTGACTGCAAACATTCCAGATTGCTGGAACAAGTCCTGCTAACCAGAGCAGGTAGTTTTGTGTGACTTTCACGCAAAATAACTAACTCAATAGACTATCGGTACAAATTACTCATTAATTAGCGCGTAAATATGTCTTCTGATATTCGTATTCTCATGTGTGCTCCCCACCACTACGACGTGGACTATGTAATTAATCCGTGGATGGAGGGAAATATTCACAAATCCTCACGCGATCGCGCCACAGAACAATGGGAAGGTCTCTACAAAGTCCTCAAAGAACACGCGATCGTTGACCTGGTGGAACCCCAACCAGGTTGGCCCGATATGGTTTTCACCGCTAATGCTGGTGTGGTTTTAGGTCAAGTGGCGGTTGTCAGCCGCTTTTTCCACAAAGAACGCCAAGGAGAAGAACCCTATTTTAAAGAGTGGTTCCAAAAACAAGGCTACACCGTTTATGAATTGCCGAAAGATTTACCCTTTGAAGGGGCTGGAGATGCTTTACTGGATCGCGGCGGCAACTGGTTATGGGCGGGTTATGGTTTCCGTTCAGAACTAGACTCTCACTCTTATCTAGCCAAATGGTTAGATATTGAAGTGGTTTCCCTGCAACTGGTGGATGAACGTTTCTATCACCTAGATACTTGCTTCTGTCCTCTGACGGGAGGTTATTTACTCTATTATCCTCCGGCTTTTGACTTCTACTCCAACCGCATTATTGAAATGCGCGTGCCCGCTGAAAAACGGATCGCCATTCAAGAAGCTGATGCGGTCAAGTTTGCCTGCAATGCGGTGAATATTGGTCATACGGTGGTGATGAACCAAGTCAGTAATGACCTAAAACAGCAGTTGGCGAAAGTTGGCTTCCAAGTGATCGAAACTCCTCTGAATGAGTTTATCAAAGCGGGAGGCGCCGCCAAGTGTTTGACCTTGCGGAGTACGGAACCTGTCCAAGTTGAGCATCATGCGAATGTGCCGGTGGAAAGTCGGATTATTCGCCTGGAAGGACATTTGCTTGATTCTGGGTTGATGAACCGGGCTTTGGATAAAATTGTGGAAGGGGGCGGCAGCTTCCAAGTCCTGAGTTTTCAGTTGGGAGAACAGCGCCAAAGTACCTCTAAAGCGGAGGTTAAGGTTTCGGCCCCGTCTCACGGCATGATGGAAGAAATCGTTTCCCAGTTAATTAATTTGGGTGCGGTGAATTTGCCCCAAGATGAACGGGATGCCAAGCTACAGCCGGTGTTGCAAAATGGTGTCGCCCCAGATGATTTCTATGTGACGACGATTTATCCGACGGAAGTCCGCGTTCACGGACAATGGATTCGATTGCAAAATCAGCGGATGGATGGCGCGATCGCGATTACTCATACTGCTGAAGGCCCGGTAGCCCGGTGCAAACTTCTGCGCGATTTAGAAGTCGGGGAAGATGTGGTGGTGGACGTGCAAGGGATCCGCACGGTACGCAAGCCAGAAACCCGCGACAGTAAGCAAGAGTTTAGCTTTATGTCCGGCAGCGTGTCCAGCGAACGCCGCGTCGAGTTGGTGGTGGAACAAGTGGCTTGGGAATTGCGGCAAGTTCGCGATCGCGGCGGTAAAGTGGTCGTCACCGCAGGCCCAGTGGTGATTCATACCGGAGGTGGCGAACATTTAGCCAAATTGATCCGCGAAGGTTATGTGCAAGCCCTCCTCGGTGGGAATGCGATCGCAGTCCATGACATAGAACAATCTTTAATGGGCACTTCTCTCGGTGTGGACATGAAACGGGGAGTCGCCGTTCGCGGTGGCCACCGGCATCACCTGAAAGTGATTAACTCCATTCGTCGTTGTGGCAACATTGCCGCTGCGGTGGATCAAGGCTTACTGACTCGTGGCATTTTCTATGAATGCGTTAAGAATAATGTGCCATTCTCTCTGGCAGGTTCTATTCGGGATGATGGGCCGTTACCCGATACCCAAATGGATCTGATTAAAGCCCAAGCAGAATATACTCATCTGTTGAAAAATACCGACATGATTCTGATGTTATCGTCCATGTTGCACTCTATTGGGGTGGGCAATATGACCCCATCTGGAGTGAAAATGGTCTGCGTAGATATTAACCCCGCAGTGGTGACTAAACTGAGCGATCGCGGTTCGGTGGAATCCACGGGAGTTGTCACCGACGTGGGTTTATTCCTCAGTTTATTAGTGCAACAGCTTGATAAATTGACCCAACCTTATACCCTGACTACGACTGTCTAATTTCCTGGTTGAATTTAGGCGCAAATCAGACTCAAAAACCCGGTTTCTTGAAGAAACCGGGTTTTTTAATCGATAATTAGATTATATCAAGTCCGTTCGATCGGTTACAAAAAATCTTCTCTCATTAAGATGGATTCCCGCATTCGCGGGAATGACAGGGCTTTGTAGATAATCAGCGAATACACGGAATTTATATTAATTCTAATTCAAATGAATTTTGCGGCGATGTAACGGTTGCACGGGTCGCGCATTCATCTGATAAATTTCCATAAACTGCTCAATTTGTTCTGCCGAAGCTTCGATGGGAGTTTTCATCAAATACCACTTCACCCCCTCACTACAAGGCGGAGTCGTTAAAGACCCATCATAGCGGTAATATTCCCGCTTTTCCGGTAACAAACTTTGGGCATTAATCATCACTTTTTCCAGGTTTTTTTCTCCTTCAACTTCCAGAAGATGATCCCATAAAGGCTGGAGAAAATAATTTTCTGCTCCTTCCTCAATTAATACCCCGACCACGGCAAAATTTCCCGCTTGATTCTGATGAACTAAGTGCAGTTCCATCCCGTAAGCTTTCTCATCAACTGTATGTTCGCTGGGGGTGTGAAAGTGAAACTGAAGCAATTGATAAGTTTCCCCATTAATTTGCATATAACTGCCGGGAGCATAATCCACTTGAATCGTATGACCATTATTTTTAATGGTTAACGGAATTATTTGATAATTAAAATTGATGGGCTGGGCGGTTTCATCCGCAAGAATTTTTTTAGGGATATCAATTGGTGATTGGAATTCTCCAGTTTCACATAAGATATAATCTTCACTTAATTCTCCCCAGCGGCTAGGATTTCTCGATCCACCATAACTCCAATGAACTAAATGATGGTTAGAGGTGGCGGGTTGATTTTCAGGGGCGTTTGATTTGGGGTTAATGATGAATTCAAGGCTCAAAATAACTAAACAATATCCCAAAACAAAGATAAAAATCACCCAAAAGTTCCTGGATTTATTATTCATATTAAATTAAAAAAACGATAATTTATACTCAATTTATCGACCAAATTTAATGGTAAAAAATTACCATTACATCTAAAAATTTAAGTGCTTTCAGCCCCGCGCCAGAACTGCTTTAAAATTTCTTGGGGTGAACGATCCCATGTGTCAATATGTTCGTAAATTAACCCAGCTTGATTTAGCTTGTAAGTGGAATAACCATTAAAGAAGAGGGTCGGTTTCCAGGGCAAGCGTAAAATTCCCCGCACCGTCCAGTTGGCTAAGATAATCTCTGGTTGAGTCTCAGGTGCCGGTTGCTGGATATTATGTAAATCAAAGTAGATTTCCGTAAAAAATAACTGCCCATGAAATCGGAGTGTCCAGAAGACAATCCGATAGTTAAATTTGCCTTTAAATGTATTTACCGGGTCTTTAAAAGAGATATCTTGACTATAGATATCGTAAGATAAATCCCGTTCAAATAAAGTGGGTAACTCTTTTTGCCGGGTGGCGATCGCCTTCGGGATAGCTGCACTGACCGCATTTTTTGCCTGAGAAAGTTGATTTTCACTCATGGGGCATTCACTTTTGACAAACATCTTTTTTATTTTAGGCAAATTTATCCTCAATGCAGCGATCGCCATGAAAAATTCTCAAATAGCAAATAACGCATAACCAACAATCAACAATCAACAATCAACAACCAACAACCAACAATCAACAATCAACAATCAACAATCAACAATCAACAATCAACAACCAACAACCAACAATCAACAATCAACAGTTGCTTGGGTTATTTTAGCTAAAGAAAAATTTAAAGAAAAATTTGGCGATGACCATAACATAAGTTACATTTAATTGTCGGAGATGAAAGATTGACTTATTGCTGATGATTCATGTAGTGGGAATTGGTTTAGATGGCGTCGCGGGTCTGACTGCACCTGTGCGACAAATTGTGGAGCAAGCAACGATTTTAGTGGGGAGCGATCGCCACCTGAGTTATTTCCCAGACCATCCCGCAGAACGGCTGGTCATTGGCTCAATTAATATTATTTTGCGTAAACTGCACCGCCGACTGGAAAGTCACCTGAGTGAGGAAACTTTGGGTAGTGGAGAACTAGGGCAGGATCCGTCGGTTGCTCCCCCTTGTATCGTGGTTTTAGTCTCTGGCGATCCCCTATTTTTTGGCTTGGGGCGACTGCTGCTGGAATCATTTCCCCCAGAAAAGCTCACCTTTCATCCACATTTGAGTAGTATTCAGCTTGCGTTTAACCGAGTCAAAATTCCCTGGCAAGATGCGGCGGTGGTTAGTCTGCATGGTCGTTCTTGTGATGAATTAATCAACGCAGTTAAAAAAGGAGTGGAAAAAATCGCCGTGCTCACGGACGGCCACAATACTCCCAGCGCGATCGCTCGTTTAATTCTCTCCTTAGATTTAGCTATTTCCTATCAATTGTGGGTCGGTGAAAACCTGGGCAGCGTTGCAGAAAAGATTCAATGTTTTTCAGACCTAAGTGGATTAGAGCAACAAACTTTTGCGGATTTAAATGTTGTGGTATTAGTCCGCCAATCTCCCGAAAACACTCAGCCCATTGATTTAAATCAGTTACCTCTAATCGGCATTCCCGATCGCTACTTTGTGAGTTTTCGCGATCGCCCCGGATTAATGACCAAGCGAGAAGTCCGTCTTTTAATCTTAGGAGAACTTGCCCTAAAAGCAAATCAAACGATTTGGGATATTGGCGCTGGAACTGGCTCGGTTTCCATTGAAATCGCTCGGTTATGTCCCACTTCTAATATTTATGCCGTTGAAAAAAGTGCTGCCGGGATTGCCCTAATTGAACAAAACTGCCAACGCTTTCATGTATCTAATTTAGTCTCCATTTATGGCAGCGCCCCAGACATTTTATATCGCCTACCAGTTCCCGACCGAATTTTTATTGGGGGAACCGGGGGTTCCCTGCGGCAAATTCTCAGTCTTTGTAGTAGTTATATGGCACCTCATGGCATTATTGTTTTGGCCATTACTACCATAGAAAATCTGAATAGTGCGATCGCTTGGGCGCAAACATCCGGGTGGCAATATCAACTATTACAAGTCAATCTTTCTCGTTCAGTTCCCATTGCCGAACTTACCCGGTTATCACCCCTAAATCCGGTCACAATTGTTACTTTGAATCAAAAATAAATTGTTGATTGTTGATTGTTGATTGTTGGTTGTTGGTTGTTGTTGGTTGTTGTTGGTTGTTGTTGGTTGTTGTTGGTTGTTGGTTGTTCTTTGTTCTTTGTTCTTTGTTGGTTGATGGTTGTTGATTTATTAATCAAACAACAAACAACAAAGAACGAATAACGAATAACAAAAAAACGAATTAACCCGAAGGAAAAATATCATTAGAAATGACCTGTTGATGCTGATGGCGAATTGGTAAGGTAATCAAAAATTTAGATCCTTCACCGGGTTTAGATACACATTCTAGCAAGCCCCCATGCTGGTCTACAATAACTTGATAGCTGACAGCCAAACCCATTCCCGTGCCTTTGCCCACAGGTTTGGTGGTGAAAAAAGGATCGAAAATTTTGCCGATCGCCTCTTCAGGAATTCCGCAGCCATTATCAGAAATTGCTAGTTTCACATACTTAAAATCATCAGATAATTTCGTCTGAATTTTAATCATCGGTTTAGCTACCAGTTCTAGGGCATCTATGGCATTACTCACGATATTCATAAACACCTGATTTATTTGGGCGGCATAACATTCCACCAAAGGTAATTTTTGGTAATCTTTAACCAGTTGAATTTCTGGACGATTGCCTTGAGGCTTAAAGCGATACTGGAGAATTTTTAAGGTATTTTCCAATCCTTCGGTCAAATCCACTGACTTTAAATCCGCTTCATCTAAGCGCGAAAAATTCCGCAAGTCTAAGATAATGCTTTTAATCCGTTCTGCCCCAGATTTCATGGATTGGAGAATTTTTTTCAGGTCAGAAATCAAGAAATATAGGTCAATTTCTTCAATGGTTTCAGCGAGAGCTTCTGTCGGTTCGGGGTATTCTTGTTGATAGACATAAATCAAGTTTAGTAGGTCTTCAATATAATTGAAAGCGTGTTCCACATTGCCATAAATAAAAGTCACCGGGTTATTCAGTTCGTGAGCTATTCCCGCTACAATTTGTCCCAAACTAGCCATTTTTTCCGTTTGTACCAGTCGCAGTTGGGTGACAGAAAGTTTTTCCAAGGTATCTTGTAATTCTTGCATCTTTAAGTTGAGTTGGCGATCGCGTTGTTGGATTTGTTCCGCCATGAAATTAAACCCTTGGGCTAGTTGGCTTAATTCATCACCAGAGATCGCTGGGACGCGAATAGTCAGGTCGCCCTCCGCTAATTGTGCGCTGGCATCAGTGACTTTTTTAATCGGTCGGGAAATTGCCCCAGCAATTAAGTAACCCATCGTAGAGGCGATCGCCACTCCCAGCAAAGAAAAAATTCCCACGGCGATCCATAACCGTCGCTGTGACTGACGCAAACTCTGAAGAGAATTCAGTATTAATAACTCTAATTCTGTATTGACCAACCCATCTATTACGATAGTTTTGGCCATATAAGGTTGCTGGTTAATATACAGTTCTTTAATCCTTGGACTTGAAGCGAAAAGATCGGGGGAAGCGCCATTTTTACCCTTTAACACATTGTGCCATTGAATCTGATTGGCATTGGGCAAGGTAGAGGCGATGGGCTGTTGCTGATGTAACGCCACAATATCTTTACCCAGTCCTTGACTCATCTCTAATAACAAGTCACTACTAATAGCATGGCCGATAATAATCCCACCCACAATCCCTTCCGGGGATTTAATCGGTGCGGTTCCCACTAAAACATAAGGCATCGGGCTTTCTGTGGCGATCGTACTGGATAAATTTACCCCCTTAATCGCCTGAGAAATCGCAATGCGATCGAGCATAGTCGCCTTTGTCAACAGTGGAGTTCTTAAATCGATCAAGTTATTCCCATCTCGATCTACAATTTTAATCAAATCTAAGGATAAAGAAGCCTTAAAAGGTAACACATCTTGCAACAACTCTCGCTGTTGATTGGAATTCACTGCTTGAATAATCTGGGGATTTTCTGAAATTAAGCGAGCATTAATTTCTAATTGATATTTAGCTTTTCTAATGTCTCTAAAAATTATTTGAATTAAGGCTTCAATTTCATTACTTTTCTTTTGCTCTAAACTGCGGGAAAAGTAATAGCCGAAAGCACTGGTTCCTAAAAACCATGTGACTAAAAACATCAGAATAAAAGGCAAGCTAATTTTCTGCCGGATTGACATTTGCGAATAAACCGCATTTAACCAAAACCGCCGATGATTATTCCTAGTTACTTCATTATTGAGTTGACGATCCTTTTCGCGATCGGGCGAAGCGGGGATCTGATTGCCTGTAATCGAATAATTTTTGAGTGACATTACTTGCATTTCTCCATCTGTTTTAAGCGTCTGTTTTAAGATTATGGCTGTTGAATTGCTAGATACCCAGACGAGGCTAATTTGTCCTGTCCTACTTGACTGAAAATATAGTTAATAAAATCCTGCGTAGTTGGGTTGGGTTGCTCTGGGAACACTATGCCAATTGTGTACAATAACTTATAGTTACCCTGGACAATATTTTCTAAAGAGGCAGAAAAGCCATCAATGTTTAAAATATTCATATAACCTGCGGATATTTCATCGCCCTTGGCCACGGTTCCAATGCTATAGGGAGTGCTTACCACGGATTTGACAACTTGATATTCTTCGGGGAAAAATATCGCTTTAGGAGTTATTTGAATATCGCCTAAATAATGCTTTCTTAGTAACTTTTTGTCTGCTTTATCTTCCGGTAAATCTAAGAGGATAATTTCTGCATCTGGACCGCCGAGTTCTTGCCAGTTAGTAATTTGCCCACTGTAAATACCTTTAATTTGTTCCGTGGTCAAATTCTGAATAGAGACAGTTTCATGGGTTGCTAATAGCATCGGACTCCGTGCGATCGCTCGATATTGGATCGTCGAATCTTTTTCTGACTCCGTTAATTCTCGACTGGTTAACCCAATATCGATGACGCCATCTTTTACCCCTTGAACCCCACCACTGGTTTGACTCGGCTGAAAAAACTTAAATTCGATGGTTTCTTTTTCGGCTTTATAAGCTTCCGTGAAGATTTCCATCACTTTATAAGCTTCGTTCGACCCGCCAATTTTAATGGTTTGCCGATCGCTTTTGATGGGTTCACTTTGGGTGCAGCTAGTCAATACCAGCATTGCCCCCACTGCCAAACGAATCATCCCAGCAAATTTCATCTCGTAATATCCTCTAAAAAAGTTTGGTCATTTTCAGCACCCCTGTTCATCTAATCATGCCGCAAATTAGGTTGTAACTCTACGGCTTTTTGCCGATAAGCGATCGCCGCTTGCTCTTGCCCTTGTTCTGCCAAGAATTTGGCGATCTGCCAGTAAAGTCCTGCTAACTTTGGTTCTAATTTTATCGCTTTTTCATAACAAGCGATCGCCGCTTGTCCCCGACCATTTTGGTAATACATCGTGCCTAAATTCGCTAATGCCTCAACAAAATCAGGATTCAGCGCGATCGCTGATTCATAAGCCCGAATTGCTGCCTGAATTTTTCCTTTCCCCTGCAATATATTGCCCAACAATTTATATCCTGGTGCAAAATTCGGCTGCATCCGAATCAACTGCTGACAAATTGCCAAAGCTTCGCTTAATTTTCCTTCCCGAAATAATTTTTCACCCTGCTGACATAACTTTAGCTCATCCGTTGCCATATCCGCTTTTTGGGGTGTAGGGTGTAGCCCCCTTCGACTTCGCTCAGGACAGGCTTCGGCAGGCTCAGGGTAAGAGGTGTAGGGTGTAGGGGGTAAAGACCGATTTATCCTATCCGCTGCCATATCCGTTGTCACCAATGATTGCAACCAAGTCACCCACTCTTGGGCCCGGACATCCCAAGTACAAGCCTGATTAGCATAGTCTACCATCTGACGCAGATGGGCTTCCTGACTCCGATAATTCCGCAACACCGCCAAAGTTGCCGCCACAAACCTCTCACCATAAGCCTTCCAGTCTTGCCGCTGGGAAAATCGCCAATCTCGGACGGCGGAAAACCCCCGAACATCTGCCACGGACACCAAAGAACCATATCCGGCAGTGGTTTCGGGTAAAGCGGCTAAATCGCTGGTGACTACATGGCAACCACTAGCCATTGCTTCCATCACCGCAATACAAGAAGTTTCCTCAAAAGTATTCGCATAAGCTAACACCGAAACCGATCGCAATTCTTGGGCTAATTCCGGTTGGGAAATCGAACCAAGATATTCCACTCCTGCCATTTGCCGACATTGATGATAAAGAGTACCATATTCTGATTCATCCACGGATTGCGGCAGTTGATAAACTTTTTTACTGGAAAAAACTTTTAACCGAGTACCGGGATAAGCTTGGCGAATTTTTGGGAAAATATCTAACAGTAAATCTAACCCGCGAAATGGGGTACTGGTATAAGCCAATATCGGCGGTTTTAACTTATGCTGAAGAATGCGATCGCCGCTGTTAAATTGTTGGGCAAAAGGTGGGGCGATCGCATTTCTTAAAATCGTGGTTTTTTCTGGGGCAATGGCAAAAGCCGCAAAAAAGCGATCGCGCTGCCAACTACTCACAAACGCCATCCCATCATAAACCGCTTGCTCGTTTTTATCCTGCAATCTTTGCATCACACTCAGACTGGGAACCTGTTGCGTCCACAACACCAAACGAGTATGTTTCGCTAAAATTTGTCGTAGTTTAATTCCGGCACCAGCGTGACTTAAAACAATCACCACATCCCAGGAATTAACCACCGCTTGATAAGCAGAATTGGGGGCAAAAACTTGCTGCAAAGGTAAACAATTCACTCCGAGGGATTTAGTCTCCTTACTAATCCCATTTAATAAAAAAACTTCATGGCCTAATTTCGCTAAAGCTGCCGCTAAATAACATAAAGCGGATTGGGAACCCCCCAAAGGCATTTTATAAGGGCTATCTATTTGGTATTCCCAATCTGAAAAATCTAAAAAGGCAATTTTCATTTTATTTTTTGCGTTAAAGTTTCTGTCAATTATGTTTGATTCTGGCTGTAAAAAAAATCTCTGAACCTTTTCAATTCCCCGTTTTGTATTCTCAATTTCCTCTTTCCTCTCTCCTCTCTCCTCTTTCCTATTCCCTGTTGCCGGTTGCTTTAATGATTCTAACCAAGCTATCCATTCACGCGATCGCACCGACCAAGTAAACCCCTGATTAATATAATTAACCATTGCCCGAAGGTGCGATTCATCAAGCTGCTGAAGTGCTGAAATTACCGCATTGGTAAATTGAATTTTATAACTTTCGCGGTCAGGAGTAATCGGAATTAACCGCGCAAATCCTGCGGTAGTTTCTGGCAATGCCCCCAAATCAGAGGTGACAATATAGCAACCACTAGCCATTGCTTCCATCACCGCAATGCAAGAGGTTTCTAAATAAGTATTAGGATAGGCTAATAACGTTACTTTTTGTAACTCTTTGGCTAAATCTTTTTGGGGAATTGCCCCAATATATTCTACTCCCTCGATTTCCTGACATTGACGATAAAGTTCACCATAATTTTCCCGGTCAGCGGCATCACTGACATGATAAACTTTCATACTAGAAAATACTTTTAACCGAGTGCCGGGGATGGCTTGGCGAATGCGGGGGAAAATCTCCAATAATAAATCTAATCCCCGAAATGGGGTACTGGTATAAGCCAAGATCGGCGGCCAAGTTTTTTGGGATGTTTTTTGGGATAAAATATGGGATAAAATGTCGGTATTTGGCGGAAATAATCCCGTAAAAGCAGGGGCGATCGCATTTCTTAAAATCGTCGTTTTTTCTGGGGCAATGGCAAACTCCTGACAAAAGCGATCGCGCTGCCACTCACTCACAAAAGCAAACCCATCATACATTGTCAATTCTGCGGGATTTTGCAATGCCTGCATATCTCGATTATGGTGAGTATGACCCGTCCAGAGAATTAACTGGGTCTGTTCGCTCAGGTGAGAACGCAATTTTGCCCCATATCCAGCCAAATTCAACACCACCAAAGCATCCAACGATTGAAGTTTTGCCGGGGCCAAATTCGTCAAAGGCAGAGGCAAACAGACCACCCCACGAGAGATCCTGGGGGTTTTGCTATTATTCAGCAAAAACACTTCATGGCCTTGACTTGCCAATTCTTCTGCCAAATAACACAAAGCAGACTGAGAACCGCCGAGAGGTTGTTGGTAAGGAGTTTCAATCGTATAATCACAGGCGATCGGATCGGCAAAAGCAATTTTCATCGGTCAAACATCTACATTTCCGGTTATTATATACTAATTTGTACATTAAGTTCTCATTGTAAATCGATGTCACCTCTAAATCACTCCATCTTTCAAACGGAATTTTTACCCCAAAATCATCAGGCGATCGATGCTTATTTTGGCTCATTTTTCAGCTTACTCCGACGTTCCTTAGTGGCGGGAGGATCTGAATTTGGGGTAGGCATGACCTTATTTTCCTTAGCGGTGAGTATTCGCGCCGCATCCATCATAGAAATCGGACGATTCAAGGGATTTTCTACCTTATCATTAGCCAGTGCTTTAAAATTTATCGATATTGGTTGGCAGGAACCAGCCCAACATAAACAACGACCGGATATTAACTATGAAAAATTAGAAAAATCCCAACCGAGAAAATTATTTTCTATTGACCCATTTCCCACTCAAGAAGCCAGAGATTTAATTAACGAAGCGCAACTGAATCAATATGTAGAATTTATCGATCGCTCCTCGGAAACTGTCACCGTTCAAGGACAAGCGGACTTAATCTTTATTGACGGCGACCACAGCTATGAAGGTTGTAAGCGGGATGTGCTTCAATATACCCCATATCTCAGAGCCGGTGGATATTTTATCTTACATGATTATTTTGGCTGGTATGATGCCCAGAAGCAAAACAATTCTCCGGTCAAAAAAGTAATTGATGAATTAATCGAGCAAAAAATCTATCAACATATTTTAATCGATACAGGTTATCAGGGTTTTGTCATTTTCAGAAAATCTAATCCCGCCATTGATTAAATATTGTCTTTCCTCAAGATGAATCTCGCTTTAGGGATATGTAACCCTTAGTTTCCCCCGGAGTTAAAAAAAATTAAATTAACTTACCCTAAAGCCATATAATACCCAAGGTTATGAAAATTTAATCGGATTAATCGGAGTATTTACTATGAGTACAGCAGCAGATCCCGTCACATTAATGAAACAACAAGTGGGCAAAGCAGCGGCGGATCGGGTAAAATCTGGTTCCATCGTCGGACTGGGAACTGGTTCGACCACTGCTTATGCGATTCAGTATATTGGGGAAAGAATTCAGTCCGGCGAACTGAAGGATATTAAAGGGATTCCCACCTCATTTCAAGCGGAAGTGCTGGCGAAAAAATATGGCGTTCCTTTAACCACTCTTGATGAAGTGGATCGTATTGATGTGGCGATCGATGGTGCCGATGAAGTGGATCCGAATAAGAACTTAATTAAAGGGGGTGGTGCTGCCCATACCCGTGAAAAAGTGGTGGATAGCCTCGCCGATCGGTTTATTGTGGTGGTGGATAGTTCCAAACTGGTGGATAAACTGGGTTCGACATTTTTGTTACCCGTGGAAGTGCTGCCAATGGCAATGACCCCAGTCATGCGGGCGATCGCCAAACTTGGGGGTAAACCGGAACTGCGGATGGGTATCAAAAAAGCCGGCCCCGTGATTACGGATCAAGGCAACTTTGTGATTGACGTAAAATTTGACAGCATTGATAACCCGGCTGAGTTAGAAAAAACCCTGAATAACCTGCCCGGAGTGTTAGAAAATGGCCTATTTGTGAATGTCACCGATGTGGTCTTAATTGGCGAAATTAAAGATGGCCAACCTGTAGTCAGAGAAATGTAATTATTGGTTGATAGTTGACCGTTAATTGTTGACATAATTGTTGACAGTTGACTTCCCCTATTTTTAGGGGTATCTCAGCCACTATAAACCGGGTTTTTCCTATTTTTCAGAAAAAAACCCGGTTTCTTCTGTTTGGGGAAAAAAGAGCGGTAAGCGGAGCTATGCCGTCAGGCTTATCGCTTTTCTGCTAAGTAATATTATTTACAACAATTGATGCATTATGGGTGCAATCCTTGCGCCATTGATTGTCTCAATAATTTTGGGAATTGGTATGAGATGGTGATTTTTAGGTCGATCGACTTGATCATAAAGATGCTAAGGATTGGACTAATTTTTGATTCATAATAGTTGTCAATTTTTATGAATAAAAGCCTCTAAAAGTTACCGATGTAAAAACCGATAATGTCTACCAAGAGGCCGGTCTTGGGTGGACTGGCGGTTAGATGCCTAAAATATGGATTTGCTATTTATTATACCACATTCATTGAAACGATACGATGCGCGATCGCTCTTACTTATGCCAAGAAACGGGGTTTCTATTGCCATCTCAGTTAGGATGCACAAACCCATCAGAGAAACCCGGTTTATTTGTCTCAGGGGCGCGATCGCTATCTACCCAGAAACCGGGTTTCTAGTAAAATGTTAGTAAAGATGCAGAATTCCTAAAAGAAACCCGGTTTCTGAGTCTATGCTGCAACCATTGGAACAGTTTTTATTACATGGATAGGAATAGTTTAGCTTAACTCGGATTTCAGAAAATCTATAAACTCTAAAATATTTCTAGATTGCCCAGGTTCAACGTTAATTTCTGAACCAATATGAATATGATGGGGAAAATTGGGTAAATCTGGAAAATGCTTGACACTATCCCAGCGCTTTCTAAGAAATTGTTTAGATGGATCCATCCATTGATAACGATAATCTAAGGTGAAGATTTGGTTATCTTGAATTGTGAATGATTCAGCAATTTCTAAGAAGTCGCTGTTAATCAGGGTTAAACGAGCCCTAAAATAGCCGCGATTTCGGAAAATTCGCTCATCACTAATCTCGATCGCAGATTGGGCTACCAGTCAGCTTCTCCTTAACAGCCGCCATATATTGCTCTAAAGTCATACTTTTTCAGGGACTTTAACTTGGGTCGAATTAAGCATTTCATAATATGTATTCCATTCAAAAAAGTCCATAGAATCTCCTAGTTCACCTTTTTGAAATTTTTCATAAAAATTATGGGATGACATCTGATATTTGTTTTCAATTTTTTTGATTTTATGTTCTAAATCAGCAATCTGTTTTTCTTCAGAAGAGTTTTGGAGTTCACGTTCCAAATATTGCCGCTCTTCATCAGAGAGGGAAGTAATGATTTGCACCAAAGATTGGACTAATTTTTGATTCATAATAGCTGTCAATTTTTATGAATAATATCCTCTAAAAGTTCCCGATGTAGAAACCGATAATATCCACCAAGAGGCTGGTCTTGGGTGGACTGGCGGTTAGATGCATAAAATATGGATTTGCTCTTTATTATACCACATTCATTGAAACGATGCGATGCGCGATCGAGGACAATGCGCGATCGCTCTTACTTATGCCAAGAAACCGGGTTTCTAGCAAAATCTCTGTGAGGATGCACAAACCTATGAGAGAAACCCGGTTTCTGAGCCTCAGTTGTAGGTTGGGTTGAGGAACGAAACCCAACCTACTAGACTAAAGAACCCGGGTTTCTAGTAAAATCTTAGTAAAGATGCAGAATTACTAAAAGAAACCCGGTTTTTGGATGTTTGGGCGAAGCAATTCTTAGGGACTAGATTTTGAGTAAGGCTCGAAATCCGGCTTGTTGAAAATGAGCATCAGCGGTTAGTGCGTCGGCGATCCCTCGATTTTGCATGACAATAAATGACACACAATCTACTAACCCCCATTCTTTATCCCGGCGTTGTTTAAATAACCTAAAAGCCGCAAAATATAAGTCTTTAGTTAGGGAAATAATCTCAACATTCGGATCGTTCTCTAGGGATTCTAATAGTTGAATTGCGGCCATTCTGTATTTTGATTTAGACAAGGCATTACCAATTTCTAATAAAATAGCCTCAGTAGTTACTAACCTGGTTTGATGAGTTTCTAGTTGAGTGGCTAATTTAATGGCTTTAGCATGATGTTGGTCTGTAATAGAAGAAAGTGCGATCGCAAAAGATGTATCTAAAAAGACTTCATTCATTGTCAGTAATGGAGTTTCCGTATAGATACTGGTCAATATTCTCAGACCAATCTGGCTCACCTTGTAACTGTAAGGACTGGGCTGTTTGGAGAAATGTCTTGGGGGTGTTTTTAGGGGGCAATAGGGTTTCCACTGTAACTTTCACTCTTGTTCCTATTTCTAAGTTTAAGGGCGATTCTAATTGTAAGGATTGACCATCAAATATGGCAGTGATTTCTTGACTGTTCATAGGGATATTTTCTGGAAAAGCAGGGTTGAGAGTTTTGCTTTACGGCAATTGTACCTCAGAAACCGGGTTTCTAGTCAAATCTTGGTAAAGATGCAGAAACCCATCAGAGAAACCCGGTTTCTGAGTCTAGGATATGGCATCCGTAACCGCGATCGCTTCTTCAACAAAATCATTTTATTTCATTCTGTTGCTGGGTCTTTTTTTATTCGCGGGTTGACTCTGTTTTCTTCTGGCTATTATTGGCAACACTCAGCCAACCCTCTGAATTTTCATAAATTCACCAGGGGCGAAAAATAAACACGCCCCTACTACAGGGAACTGACTGCGGTTAATACAGTCTGCTCAAATTTTGCGGCTTGGCTACAAAGTGCTTTGACTTGCGTCCAATGCTGGGTAATGCGAGGTGCATGGACTTGGTAATCTCGCGTGTTTTTCTTGATGCGCTTATGGATTGGGTAACACGGCTTTAAGGGCGGCTTGAATCACTTCCAAATCCGTTGGTCCTTCGGCTACTAGGGCAATTTTTAACGTATCAGACATTGGGGACCGCTCCTAGATGCCCCATAATCCAGAGACGTGATAGGGGATATTGCTGGTTTAGTTGAGTGAGTTCGGGGGTGAGAGTGAGGCGACGGATACAGGTTTGGCCGTTGCTATTGCGCTCGACCACAAAGAGACGCACCTCAGAATCAAGTAAGTCCAGACCATCGAGGGCGGCGGGATTATGGACTGTTAACAGCAGTTGGCGATCGCGGTCATTATCGTGAAGCCAGCCAGAAAGACGGGACATCAGCCGTACCAACAGCCGGGGATTCAGGGCTTGGTCGAGATTGTCGATCGCCAGTAGTCGGGGAGCTTGGGGTAGGAGGCACAGCACAGCCGCAAAGATGACGTAAAGTGCGCCTTCGCTGGCATCATAGGCGGGTAGGGATTCTTTCATTGCGGCTTTGGTTCATAAAGCGATCGCTGAATTTCAGGAGTAGCTTAGTCCGAGGCACCTTGGGCGATAGCAGGTTGGTTCCATAGCTGGTAGTTTGGATATCAGCCACCCAGTCGATCAACTCCAGCACTTGATCCAGAATCTCTTCACCCTCTTGCCCTCTGCCCTCTAAGTGTTGGCGCAGGGCGGCAAAACCTTCGGCGAGGAGTCCCCCGCTCAGACCTAGGGGGAGGCGCGATTGTTGGTCGGGGACGATGCCACGCAGGGTGGGGGTGTTCGGGCAATAAATGGCGAATTCCTGGAGGCGCTGCATGAGTTGAGCAGCGGCATTATTGGGGTCTAGATCCACCAACTGCAAGGCAGCCAAACCAGCTTTGGGGTTGAGGTTCTTCTTGTTGCGAATGCCATCAGAAAGGATTTCCTCATGGCCATCGCTGAGGACTTCGGTTTTATAGGACCAAGCGGGTTCAGGGGAATCGAGGGGGTTAAGCAAGGAAACCCGATAGGCTTCGTTGTTTGAGCCTGTGACCCCAATGGCAATGTGGGCAGGAGTGCGGTCTGTCGCAAAGGAGCTTTTATACAGCCTGGGTAAGCCTGCCCGCACTCCACGACGCAGCAGGCTTTCATCATCGACGACTCCATTGGCGGCGGCTCCCAAGACTCCCAGGGCTTCCAGTAGGTTGCTTTTGCCCGCTCCATTGGCGCCGATGAAGCAATTCACTCTGCCTAGTTCTAGGGTGGCGGAGTAAATGGACTTGAAGCCTCGGATTTTGACAGAGCGGATCATGGTCATAGTATGTTATCCCATCCTTCCCAATGGGGGCTGGAATCTCTCCTTTGCTGGTTAAAATAAAACTATTATGCCACGGGAGAGGCCAGGATGATTGCTGGTTAATTGCGTCTTTTGACCCAGAAACGATTAGTTAAAATGTTTCATTTCTGATAATTGATGGCAATTTTTTACCCAGCAAGGGGCGAATCGCAAATATGAGGAGAAATTTGGCGCGATCGCTCTTACTTATGCCAAGAAACCGGGTTTCTATTGCCATCTCAGTTAGGATGCAGAAACCCATCAGAGAAACCCGGTTTCTGAGTCTAGGATATGGCATCCGTAACCGCGATCGCTTCTTCAACAAAATCATTTTATTTCATTCTGTTGCTGGGGTTTTTTTATTCGTCTGTTGGCGCTATTTTTTTCAGGCTATTATTCGCAACACTCAGCCAACCCTCAACGGCATCTTGTAAATTATGCGTGACCTCTTCCCAGGTATCGCCTTCGGTAATGCAACCGGGAAGGGCTGGGACTTCTGCCCAATAGCCCCCTTCTTCTGCTGGATGAATAATGGCTTTAATTTTCATCAACTTGGCTTCATCACTTTCTT
>JAABRM010000001.1 GCA_011390955.1 Oscillatoriales cyanobacterium
ACCTCTTCCCAGGTATCGCCTTCGGTAATGCAACCGGGAAGGGCTGGGACTTCTGCCCAATAGCCCCCTTCTTCTGCTGGATGAATAATGGCTTTAATTTTCATCAACTTGGCTTCATCACTTTCTTAAGTTTATTCTAAGTAGGTGGGCAGAAATAAATGCACCACATACCATATCAGAAGAAAAACTGTCATTCCCGCCGATGGCGGCCTTCGCGGGGGTAAACTCCGACGGGAATCCAAAGCCTATCGGTGGGGAACGAAAAGTGCAATTAATTATGTTCACCTACTTAGCAGGATTCAGGGATTGACATGATATGCCAAAAATAGCATAATTGAGGCATGAGTGAATTACTAAAACCAGTTGAGTGGGTTGGCAGTTCTCTTGAGGATTTAAAGGAGTTCCCTGAGGAGGTTCGGCAAGGTGTTGGTTATGCGCTATATCTGGCTCAATGTGGTGAAAAGCACCCCTCTGCGAAACCACTCAAAGGCTTTAAGGGGGCTGGGGTGCTTGAAGTTGTCGAAGATTTTGACGGAGACACTTATCGAGCGGTTTACACTTTAAAGTTAGCTGGGGTGGTCTATGTCCTACACGCTTTTCAAAAGAAGTCAAAAAAAGGAATTGCAACCCCTAAGCAGGATATTGAGCTAATCGAGGCTAGGCTTAAACGTGCCAAAGAACATTACTCAGAAAATTACATCAATCAGTAGGAAAAATATGAATCAACCCATTAAAGTACAAGCAGGCAGTGGCAATGTCTTCGCAGATTTAGAGTTAGAAAATTCTGATGAATTACTGGTCAAGGCAGAACTTGCCCGGAGAATTAGTGGTATTATCGCCGCCCAAAATATGACTCAAACTGAGGCGGCACAAATGTTAGGAATTGACCAGCCTAAAGTGTCAGCATTAGTGAATGGCAAGCTATCGGGTTTTTCCACTACTCGGTTGTTTCGTTTTTTAAATGCGTTGGGTCGAGATGTGGAAATCGTAGTAAAACCCAAGTCTTTTAGACAAGCTGAAACACGAGTGGTGGCGTTGTAGAGAAACCGGGTTTCTGGTCAAATCTTGGTTAAGATGCAGAAACCCATCAGAGAAACCCGGTTTCTTTTCGGGGGCGCGATCGCTTTTACTTATGGCAAGAAACCGGGTTTCTATTGCCATCTCAGTTAGGATGCAGAATTCCTAAAAGAAACCCGGTTTCTTAGTCCAGGGGATATGGTATCAGCAGCTTTAAATTGTTAGATATTGCCAATTCACTGGATTATCTGTTGGCAAAACGAATCATTGCCGGGTAATTTTATGGATTTATCTGCTCTAAAAAATCCTGGTAAGTAATAATTTTTGTACCGGCAAAACTACCTAAAGTTAATAAATCTGCATCCCCTGTAATCAAGAAATTCGCTTGACTATCTTTAGCCAATGCCAATAAAAAATTATCTTTGGCATCCCGACAAAGAGAAACTTCCGATCTGATTTCTATGGATACCCCAATAACCGCCAAAAGCTCTAGCAGTTCTTTGACTTTATCAGCCGAAAAATATTTTTGGAGTTTTGGTCTTTGCGTCACCCGATTAATTTCTTCTGTGATTTGTTCACAAAAAACGATTTTAATGGTCTGATTGACGATTGATTATTTGAGATTTGCTAATTCTTTGCCAATCAGGAAACTAATCCAAAGATTAGTATCAATAATCACTTTAATTGGCTGATTTTTTAGCATAATTAGCATAAATTTCACTTCTGACGGATTCAACTTCTTGAGTAATTGTATCTAGGGATAGTTCATCAGTTTTGAATGACTCTAAAAGGGCGGTTAATTTACTGTCTAACAATTCTTTAGCCAGTTCTTGACTTAATTGCAGTTTTTCGGGTTCGGGCAGTTGTTTGACCAAGGTTAAAACTTGCTCAAAGTTTAGAGAGAGTTGATATTGAGTTGGAGTCATGGTTTCCGAGGATTGAGAGTACAGTAATATTTTAACTAAATTTTCCTTCCTGAAACCGGGTTTCTAGTAAAATCTTAGTAAAGATGCATAATTCCTAACAGAAACCCGGTTTCTTAGTCTCAGGGGCGATCGCTATCTACCCAAAAACCGGGTTTCTAGTGAAATGTTAGTAAAGATGCAGAATTCCTGAAAGAAACCCGGTTTCTTAGTCTCAGGCGCGATCGCTTCTAACTGGGGTTAGTTTCCTTTATTTCACTATCAAAATATCGTCCACTCCAACGGGTTTTTAGACCGGGGTTGCGCGACAACGTGACAACTTCTTTGCCGCTTTCTGCTTGCTTCTTGCGGAGGTCTTCAAATATAGAATTCAAATCGTAGTTGAAAGACTTGGCATAGCGATCGCGAATTTGGTGAATTTCTTCGACAATTTCATCTTTCCACATGGACTAATCTCCCATCAGTTCGTTTGGCGTACAGAGAACAGGCAGCACATAGCCAAAATCAAGACTAATTTCGGCTAGTTTTCCTTGTGCCACTTCGTCTAAAACGGCTTCTGATGTATAGAGAGTGAAGGCGTTCCGGCTTCCCACCAGTCTCTTGTAATCTCCATATTGGCAGCGATAATCAAGTTTTTGGTCGATCTAGCGGTGAGATACCCTAAAATACTTGTTTCGATGTAAACTGTTTCACTCATATAGATAAAGGTCAACTCACTCTATTTTAGGGGAAGGCGATCGCCTATATTATGTAGGTGAACATAATTAATTGCACTTTTCGTTCCCCGCCGATAGACTGTGGATTCCCGCATTCGCGGGAATGACAGTTTTTCTTGCGATATGGTCTCTGGTGCATTTATTTCTGCCCACCTACTTATGTAGAGAAACCGGGTTTCTAGTCAAATCTTGGTTAGGATGCAGAAACCCTCAGAGAAACCCGGTTTCTGAGTCTCGCTATAAGAGAATTGTTAGACATTACTTCATCTAATTGGCAGCTTACGAATCCGCACAGAATTATCATTAATTGTCACCGCTGCACCTTCTGTCAATTCTGTTTCCACAGTCGGTAAAACATCTAGGAGTTTTTGTGTCACCAAATCGGGTTTTACAGAAGACAATCGTAATGTGATTAAACTGGGCAGTCCATAGTTGCTGAGAGCCACCAGCATGGAAAAATCTAGGTCTTGGGTTAAAATAACCCTACCTTGTACCCTCGCAAGTGCCAAAATCTCCGCATCAGCAGCAGTCGCAGGTAATAAATCTGTAGTTCGTACTATGTCGTAGCCCTGTACCTTTAACGCCGCAACTGTCAAAGGAGAAATATGAACGTCGGCAATTAAACGCATACTACTTATGCTGAAGTGAAGCTAACAACGCGATCGGATACCGCCCAGGCTGCATAATTGAGCGCCTGACGAATGTCTTCTTCCTCCAATTCTGGATACGATTCTAAAATTTCTGGCACAGATAAGTGACTAGCGAGTAGTTTGAGGACAAATTCTACAGTGATCCGCATTCCCCGGATTGTTGGCTGTCCAAGGCATACTGCTGGGTTGATAGTAATACGATCTAGTTCTGCGATCGCCATGAGACTCCTTGAAGTATCTTGACTTTCCCTCCATTCTGACATAAAGGCGATCGCTATCTACCCAGAAACCGGGTTTCTATTAAAATTTTAGTAAAGATGCAGAATTCCTGAAATAAACCCGGTTTCTGAGTCTAGGCGACTCAAAACCAAAGTCATTCTATTTCATTCTGTTGCTGGGTCTTTGTTCACAAGTCCTCCTCTGTGAGATTGGCTATTTTCATCAATGCCGTTAACGTGCCAATTTTTAAGTCTTGATTACGGTGGACAGGAATAGAGATAATTTTTTGTTCTTGGGGATTCTCGTAAATATAGTGGCTTCCTGTAATTCTCTGTAAAACCCAGCCCTTCTTTTCCACAATTTTACAAAGTTGTTTTCCAGAAATAGACTTCATACAGCAACTTCCACAATTTCGTCTGTTGGCTCGGTTTTCTTCAGGCTATTATTCGCAACACTCAGCCAACCCTCAACGGCATCTTGTAAATTATGCGTAACCTCTTCCCAGGTATCGCCTTCGGTAATGCAACCGGGAAGGGCTGGGACTTCTGCCCAATAGCCCCCTTCTTCTGCTGGATGAATAATGGCTTTAATTTTCATAAACTTGGCTTCATCAGTTTTTTAAGTTCAGTATAGCACATTTAGGCGCAATTTCAGGCAAAATGAGAGCCCGCGATCGCTTTCACATCTCGGAGGGAATCATTGAGTTTCTGGATTGGCAAATTTTTGTGGTTTTTGGGTTTCGTTCCTCAACCCAACCTACTAAGCTAAAGAAACCGGGTTTCTAGCGAAATCTTGGCAAAAATGCAGAATTCCTAGAAGAACCCTGGTTTCTGTATTCTCCTACTTCAAATTGTCCAATCGTCTATTGCTAATCCTGCCACTTTGCTAAAGTCTCGATGATTACGAGTTAATAAAATCATTTGCTGAGAAAGCGCGATCGCGGCAATTCGCGCATCCATCTGAGCCAGTTGAATCCGTTGTGAGTTTAACTGCTCTAAGGTTTGGGCGGCGATCGCATCAAAAGGGAGAATGGGTAATCGTTGAAAGTCAGCTACTAGCCGTTCCATTATTTCATAACCTTTAACCAATTCATTGGGATAACGAGCGCGGTTAATATAGGCATGACAGCCAAGCATTTGTTCCTGAATTGTGATAATTGAAATCGCAAAATTATCCAGGGGATATTGAGCCATTCGTGCCACAAGATTGTAATAATCTGCCCCGGATTGACGTTGCAGAATGCTCAGATGATCTGTATCTAATAAATATCTCATTTTATTTCTGATGGGTCTAAGACGGACTCATCCCCTCGGCGAATGGCTTGCCCTAATGCGAGGATTTCTTCAAAAGCTGGTTCATCTTTAAAAGAGCCGCTAATTTGCTCTAACCAGTTGCTCGATTTTGGATGGGCAATCTGTTTTTGCAGTTGAGTAATGGCTACTTCTACTGCTGTCATGCGTTCTTCTAGTGAAGTGTTGGTTGTCATGGATTTCAAAAAGTAGGGTTTCGTTCCTATTGTAGCGCAAGGCTTGAAATGCCGAGAAACCGGGTTTCTAGCAAAATCTCTGTGAGGATGCAGAAACTCTGACAGAAACCCGGTTTCTGTATTCCCCGTCGCTCTCCGGTGTGCTAATATTGAAGCAGGAAAATTAAGCCCAGGAGAGAACACCATGAGTTTAGTGATTTCCGATGATTTAGTAAAGGCTAGTGGCTTTTCTGAAAATGAATTATTTGGGGAAATTGTGCTGATGTTATTTCAGCAAGATCAAATTAGTTTGGGGAAAGCCAGTGAGTTATTGGGGCTGCATCGGATGCAGTTTCAAAAACTGATTTCTGAGCGAGGTATTTGCGTCCATTATGATATTGATGAGTTTCAGGAAGACCTCAAAAACTTAGAGGAAAGTGTCTCACAATGATGGCATTCTTACTAAAATTAAACATTTTTAATAAAAAATTTATAGCTTTTAAAATTAACTGCTAAAATCCGATAAAGCCACTCGAAAACCATAACTTGAGTCGCTACGATTCGGGCGCAAAAATCTCCGATTAGCCGCACGGCATTCTCTAGCCTTTGTGTTCCAGGCACCACCTCGTAAAACTCTTAAAATAGTATTGTCTGCTTCTTCTTCTAGATCCCACGGTCGGCCATCTAAAGGCGCATCTTGATAATTATCATGTTTTGAATCAGCACACCATTCCCATACATTACCATGCATATCACATAGTCCAAAACCGTTGGATATCCCAAAACTACCTACGGGCTTAGTTCTTTTATAATAATCACCAATGGGCTCATAATTGTAAGAGTCAGTACCGTCATAATTAGAAACTGCTGTTGTAATGGTATCTCCAAAATGAAATGGTTTGTTATCAATACCTGCCCGACAAGCGTATTCCCACTCAGCTTCACTGGGTAATCTATAATTCAAATTTGTTAATTGAGATAGTCTTGCACAAAACTCTATTGCTTGAAACCAGGAAACCTCTTCTACTGGATTATTTTCATTATCATTAAAATTAGAACAGTTAGAATTTAAGTATATTTTAACTTGAGGTAATTCTGCAACAAATTTCCATATAGCTTGGGTCACGGCAAATCTACTCATAAAAAAAACATCAATATTAACTAGGTGTTGTGGGCGCTCGTTTAACTTACTTTCTTGCAATTTACCTTTTATTATCTCAACATCAGGAGAGCCCATTAAAAACCTGCCAGCAGGAATTTTAATCATATCTAATTTTAAAAACGGATTTTGGCTTAAAACTTGTTCAAATAATTCTGCCTGACATCTTTCTCTAACTTTCTCTTGGCCTCTTACATCAAGAAATACTACATCAAAACTAAAGTTTCTGAGATTCAGGTAACTTTCGCCTATGCAATCACTCCCAGAATTACCATGTTCTAACGGAGAGGCATCATCTAACATTTCCAACCAATCTTGAATAGAGCTAGGACGCTTTGTTGCATCTATTTCCATTCCCTTAATAATCGCCTGATTTACTCTGTCAGTAACTTGTGAATTACGCTGATTAGCAGGCTTTAAAGTGTCTGATTGTAATCTTGCCCATGCCAATAATGGACGTTCTCCAACCAATAAATAGTATAGTGTTGCCGCCAAAGCATAAACGTCAGTATAAGGTCCTTGATCTTGGTTTTCATAATATTGCTCAATTGGTGAAAAACCATCCGTATTCATTGAGGTAAAAGTTCTACTAGAAAGATATTGTCTAGCAATTCCAAAATCAATTAAAACCGCGTCATTTGAATTGGCTCTAATTAAAATATTTTGAGGCTTCACATCTCTATGCAATAAACCTATTTCGTGAACAACTTTTAACGCACTACCTATTTGTTTTATGTATGTAAGCGCTTCGGTTTCCGTTAAAACACCTCTATTTTTTACTCTATCCCATAAAGTTTCACCTTGTATGTATTCCATAACAATACAAGGAATAGAATTTTCATAAAATACTGTTTCAATTTCAACAATGTTTGGATGTCTACACAAAGCAAGTCGGAGAGCCTCATCATTGAAGCCATCCTTATATTTTTGCTTTTCGGAATCACTACTATCAGAGCTTGTTATGATTTCATCTTTTAGTGTTTTTATAACTACATTTTTTTGAGAATTTTTGTTAAAAGCAAGGTAAGTCATACCAAATCCGCCCTGCCTTAACTCCTGTTTAATTAAATATTTTCCTTTTTGTAAAGTCTGCCCTGGCTGCCAATTCATAATTACCTCTTTTTTATCATATAAATTATCTCGATAGATGATTAAACATCAAAATATTTTTAGATTAGCAAAGAATAATTTAGTCTGTTATAGAATTGTTTTTTTCCACAGGATTGAGAATCTCTGGTTTATTAAACTGAATACTACTAACCGTAATATAAATGCCTATAATTCCCACTATTATACCCACAACTGTAATAATAGGATTTAATTTTTCAATTAAAGTTATTAATATATGTATTTGTAATCTGATTTGACAACCGTATATATATCTTTTGTATCCTAATAAATGCAGCCATTCTTGGATTGATTTTGGTCGATTTTCAGGTTCTATTTCCAAACCTTTTATGATAGCATAATTAACTTTATCACTAATTTTAACAATTTTTTGTGGTTCTTCAAACAAAGTTGTGATTTTATCGCCATACTGAGACAAAATGCGATTTACTACGCTAATAGGATATTTTTTAGTTAATAAAAAGTAAAAAGTAGCTGATAAAGAATATACATCCGTAAAAAATCCCTTTGTATATTCTTTTACAAATAGTTCTTTTGCTGTAAAACCATCCGCATCGCTGCTGTTAAGTTGTGTTAAAGGATGATCGAATGATTGAGTTAAACTAAAACCAATTAAAACAGCTTTTTTGCTCAAAAAACTGTTGACAATTATAATATTAGATGGTTTCACATTGCAGTGAATTTTTCCGTTACTATGAAGATAAATTAGAGCATCGCCAATTTGATAAATATACTTTATAGCGTTTTTTGGTGACAACATTTCAGGGTAATTTGCTAATGATATACCTTCAATATATTCCATTATAATATAAACTAAGTTAGTCTTTTTATCATTAATAGCATCGACAAAACTCACAATATGATTGTGTTTTAATCTAGATAGAGTAACAGCTTCTCTCCAAAATTTATCTTTAAAATCTGTAATTTCCTCTTCAGTTAAAGAATTTAGTATATCCGGCTTAATAGTTTTGATCGCGACCTGTTTTTTACGATTTTCATCAAAGGCAAGATAAGTAATTGCAACTCTACCACAACCGAGAGTTTCAACAATATGATATCTATCAGCTATCAATGTTCCCTTACTCCATTCTTGCCATCTTTGGATCATAGACTCTTTACCTATTTTGTATAAAAATTGACTTTTTTAGTTCTATTACTATATTAATCACAGACATTTTATTGAGTAAATATTATTTACTCAATAAAACCTGGTTATTTTCTATTATCTAGATAATTTTATCGCATATATACGCCCAGATTAAATTTGCAGAATCTTGAATTACAGGCTTATTAGAATGAATTTCTGCTTCAAGCAAACCCCCTACATTTAAAGTATTAATTTCGGATAAAACTCGATTTTCAGTATCATCTACTAATGTGTCAAAACCAAAAATAACAACACCTTGATTAACAATACTCGGACTGATTGATTGAGCAATTAGGATTTCATTTTCGTCTGGTTCTGCAAAACCTGAAGATCCACCCGCTGAAAGATTACAAATCCAAGATCCTTGTTTAGGAATTCTCAGAGTAGTACCCATAATTTTGCCATTAACAACAATAACTCTCTTATCGCCTTGATAGACATTTTTTAAATACTTCATAGCCAAGTATTCACCTTGATTGCTTAATTTTTGTTCTAGAATTGGCTGATATTCATTTAAAGAATACTCACTATCATTTTCCCAAACTGTATCTTCCATCAATCTAATAATTCCCTTACCCCCGTAACTTCTAAGAGGTTTTAATACAATAGGAAACTGTTCGTAAAACTTCAAAATATCACTTAGGCTACTACAAAGTTTTATTGGAGGGCAAAGTTCAGGAAAATTTAGGAGAAATTCTTTTGATCCTGTAGCTTTTATTCCAGCAGGACTATTAATAATTCTATACTCTGGTATATGGGACGTTAAAAAATTCAAAAATTCATCACTAACAGGTCTATCAAGTCTTAAAAACAAAACATCATAGTCCTCAAGTTTTCCTTTGTTGTTAGCATTCAAGAATTGCTCTTCGTTTTCTTGGTAATTAAAATGTTCATCTACTATTAAACTTGTTACATTTGTAGATGTATAGTCATAAAAAAAACTTTTATTTGCAGTAATTCCTCGACTAGCAACCTCAATAGAAAAACAAGCTGCATTATTTGTCATGGCTTTTAGTAAAGGATAAATTGACTCTCCTTTTCCATGAGTTTTATGATCGGTTAAAACCAACATACGGTACTGTTTTGATTTCATGGTTTTTGATGGTTTTGACTAAATTAAACGTAAACTTTTCTGGTTAATTATCAAATACTAATTTCATCTCTTACTATTGGAGAATTTTCATATAAATAATGAAAATCTGCATCTTTAACGAGTTTCGCTATATGTTCTCCTTCTGGATCTAAACTTTTAATATGGCGAATATAAGGAATGACTTTTTGCGCTATTTCTTCCAGTATATTGGCTTGATTGTAGCTACTATCCTTACTTTCCCATTCTCCTTTTAATGAGTAAGCACAACAACCGTTAAAAGAAAATGTTCTTTTAAAAGGCGATGGTATTTGTTCCGCTCCTGACTGTTGACAAATATCAAATCCTTCATCAATAACTTTAAAAGCTTCATCTAAAGCTTCCTGCCACTCAAAAAATGGAAGACTAACACCATTAGTAGAACTGGGGACTTCAAATCCTTTTTCACTTAATTTAGCTATACCTATGCAAAGACCCGATTTTCTTCTTAAAGCTTTTACTTTTAACTCTAGAGGTAAGTTGTGCTTCATTGCTTCTTCCAGCAGTACATAGCCATCTACGAAAAACTGCAAAGCTGCTTCTTCATCTCCTTGCGATCTTTTGCTTGCCCCAATCTCCCAATTTAACTCTGCTTTAATAATCGAATACTCATTTGTATTAATTTTTTCAAGTGATTCGACAAATGTGTAAAGATACTGCCTCATTTGATCGCTTAAAATTTCACTGCTACCGCCTCTTACTGACTCATAAAATTCTACCACTAGATTATTGGGATGAGGATGTAACAAAACTTTAGGAATTTCACTTCTACATTCTAAATGTATTTCTTCCATTAGTTTGTCAAAACTCTCAATCTCATACAAGTGAACTTGATTAGGATAAGTTTGCTGTAACTCAAGCAGTCTATTAGAAATTTCTTGTGGTTTACCCAATTGTCTTGGTTTATGTAAACACCAATGTAAGCCATAATTTAAATATTCTTTATTTTTTAGCAAGTCGCTAAAAGCACTCATTATAGATTTGTCATTACCAGAATAACCGACTACTATTAAGCCGTAGCCCTTCGTCATTTCTTTGATCTTATTTTCAATATTTTCTTGAAGGCTTTGTTGATAAAAAAGATTCATTCTAACGCTGTTCATCATATCATCAAAGCGTCTGATATCGTCATAAAGAAAATCTCCATGCAACTTGATTATTTTAGGTTTTTGCTTTGATAAATCTATTTCTGAAATAGTCGCATCATAAGCGCAATTTATTGGTTTAATGTCATAAAATTTGATCAGAGAATCAGCAATTAAGTGGTCAAAATTTAGGGTCAAAATACGATTAAATCGTTTACTGTGTATTAAACTTGCTAAATACACATATCCAAAAGCAGGTTTTTTATCTTCTATCAGCTTTTCAATATAATTTTTACGCTCTAATGTTTGCTGATAACGGTATGTAAACAATAAAGAATAATCACTTTGGCTATAATCTTTTTCTTTTTGCGAACGCCAAATAGAATATTCGTTAACTAACCAGTTTTCAAAATTTTCTTCTGCAACGTATTTGATTCTTTTTATTGATTTATATAAAGATTTCTGCCATTCTTTAACCATTCCACTAGCTGATGGAATACCTGAAGAAACTGAAGCACCGGCTCCCAAGAACAGAGTATAAGGACAATCGCCGATTGGTGGAGTTGCAATTAATTGCGCTAAATCAAATTCATTTTTTAATCCCTGCAACTTTGAAATGTTCATAAAATAAATCCTCTCCTATTGAATCAAGATATTTATTAATTGAATTAGTAATCCAACAAGCAGAATCAAAAAAAAATCGACGATGATTCTTTTTAATTTTGTAGTTTTACTGTATTGAGAAACTATCTTTTTCTATCAAATTAAAGCAAAACGCTTGGTATTCGTCAACCCCATAAAAGTGGTATTTAGGGGGGTAGTTCTAAGGGGTTTAAAAGTCAAAAAGGGGGAAAATGTGGGATTTTGTGGCAAAAAGGGGGAAAATGTGGGATAATGGGGGGTTAAAGTACACAAAACTATACAAAACTACAACCAAACTTAGCAGCTATGGAAATTCAAGAAGCCTTGCAGTGGACCGATAATCTGATTTTTGCCAGCACTGGGAAGCATCTGGACTCCCTGCAACGCGCTATTTTGGAGGGTGTATGGAACGGTAAAGAATATCAGGATATCTCTGAGGAGTACCACTGTAGCAAGGATCATGTGAGAAAGTCAGCATCGGATTTATGGAAACTCCTGTCGGATATGTTGGGAGAAGATGTTAAGAAAAAGAATGTGCGATCGCTCATCGAAAATGAAATATTTTCTTATCATAATGATGGGGTGCATATCGGCAATCAAATCAATTTTTGTAGCGACCTCTACAATCAATCAAAAAAAAAGATCGCCCGCCACCTTCACCCCCCGCAACAAACCAGAACCTCGCCACGACCTCAGCCAAGCACCGGAATACAACCGCCTCCACAACCGCACCGAACAACTGGCTACCCTCAAACAATGGATACTCGAAGAAAATAGCCGCATCATCACCCTAACCGGACTATCGGGAATTGGGAAAACCGCCCTCGCGAGACAACTGGTAGAACATGTCGAAGACAAGTTCGATCGCATCCTGTGGCGCAGTCATCGCAAATTGCCCAACCTCAACGCCCTGCAAAGCCACATCATCGAATTTCTTGCCCCACCTCAACCCAGCCAAAACCCATCAATCGTCAACTATTTAAACTCCCGGAATTCTCTTTTAGACCATCTGAGAAACCACCGCTGCTTAATCATTCTCGACGACTTTCAAGAAACCTTAACTCCTGGGGAATTAGTCGGCAATTATCGCCCAGAATATCAAAATTATGGTCAACTGATTAATGAAATTGGCCAACACACTCATCACAGTTGTCTGCTGCTGCTTACCTGGGAACATCCCCTAGAAATCGCTACCTTAGAAACCGAAAATTTTTATTGTAAAACCCTACCCGTTCTCGGCTTAGGTAAACTAGCCACCGAAATTCTCAGCGCCAGAAAACTCAAAGACCAGAAAAAATGGTCAGAACTAATCGAAATTTATAGCGCCAACCCTTTATGGCTGAATATCATCGCCTCTACTATCCTGGATTTATTTAACGGTAGCGTCCAAGAATATCTCTCCTATCCCACCCTATATTTAGGAGACTTAGAACCCATCCTTAAACAACATTATCAACGCCTTTGTGAATCTGAGAAAATCTTGCTTCAGTGGTTAGCCACCCAAGACCAACCTGTCAAAATCAGCCAGAAACCACCCCTTTTATCAGATGCCGATTTCTTAAAGGCGATTCAATCTTTAAAGAGACGAAGTTTGGTAGAAAAAACCTCTGGTTTTACTCTACAACCGGCGATTAAACAATATGTGAAAAATTTAATTTCCTAGGCTATGGTGCGTTACGGGGCGGATTTTTAGGCTAATTATTAGGTAATTAAATTAGCGCCGCCCCTAACACACCCTACCCCTGTAGGGACACGGGCTCTGTCCGTGTCCCTACAGGGAGAAACCGGGTTTCTTTCATAAATCTTGGCTAAAATGCAAAATTGCCATAGAAACCCGGTTTCTTGTCCTGATTGTGGGCTAACCATCAGTTATGGGGTGTTATGGTGCGTTACGGGGCGGATTTTTAGGTTAATTATTAGGTAATTAAATTATGGCCGCCCCTAACACACCCTACCCCTTGGATTCCCGCCTTCGCGGGAATGACAGGTTTTCTTCTGATATGGTCTTTGGTGCATTTATTTCTGCCCACCTACTTAAATGCTAAACTTAGCCTGTAATTGCCGATCCAAAGTTAACAATCGTAACCCATAAACCTTCGCAGTTGCTGCAATAATCGCATCGGGCAACTTCACATTATGGTTGCGTCGAAAGGCGATCGCCTCTTGTTCAATTTTTTCATCTAATTTCAAGACTAATAAATTTGCCAACAAGTTTTGAATCGTCTGCTCCTCTTGTGCCTCTAAGTTAGGATAACTGAGTAACTCCATTCGCGTAATTTGACTGATGGCACAGTTCTCAAATTCTAGCTGCTCGGTTGCCAGCAATGCGATCGCTGATGGATAGGCTTTGAGAATGCCGATCGCCACATTAGTATCTAATATTAATCTACAACAAATCAATCCCACTCATCACGCATCTGACGCTGAATTACAACCGGATCGTCTTGAAAATTGGGTGAATTTTGCAGCTTGCCCACAAAGGAAGCTAATGTATTTTTTTTCAAGGGTTCACTCCCCGGATCGGAAATAGGTATGACCATGATTTCCACTTCTTGATCCGGTAGAGAAAGCGATTCATTCAAAATAATAGTTTGACCGCGCTTAATTCCTTTAGCTCTAACGATCATAAATTTTCTTAAGCCGTTTATTTAGTTAATGCCATAATTATAACATAATTCATTTCGGCAGATGCTAGGCGAGCAGAATATTTGCTATAAATAGATGTTTGATGCCCTGGAAGAGTTCCCAGAGGATTTACAAATTGAGCGCGATCGCTCCCTACCGATGGAACGAGAGCAAATTGTATGAAAATTTTGCTTGATCCGGATATTTGTATCTATACAATTAGATGATTTTTGTCTGGTTGATGATGGTGCGTTACGGGGCGGATTTTTAGGCTAATTATTAGGTAATTAAATTAGCGCCGCCCCTAACACACCCTACCCCCGTAGGGACACGGCATTGCCGTGTCCCTACGGGGAGAAACCGGGTTTCTTTAATAAATCTTGGCTAAAATGCAAAAATGTTGTAGAAACCCGGTTTCTGATGCGTCATGGTGCGTTACGGGGCGGATTTTTAGGCTAATTATTAGGTAATTAAATTAGCGCCGCCCCTAACACACCCTACCCCTAGGCTTGGCTAAAATGCGCTCATTGTTAATGTAGTTTTTTTTTCAAGGGTTCACTTCCCTGGAATAGGCAAGACCATGAAATAATCAATCATATTTACAGCAACAAAGGTTCAATTTTTGCTTGGACTTCTGAAATCAGATATTCGGGTGCAACTTCAATAAATTGAACCTTCCGGGCTTTCCAGTCTAAACATTCGATCTGATCCGCAAGAATCACTCCCTGGATCTTTAATCCATCTGGCAAAATTACTTCAAAAGGATAGCCTTTTTTTGGT
Organism: Oscillatoriales cyanobacterium; assembly: GCA_011390955.1. GTDB lineage: Bacteria > Cyanobacteriota > Cyanobacteriia > Cyanobacteriales > Laspinemataceae > Planktothricoides. The sequence continues at coordinate 14,686 of JAABRM010000001.1, forward strand.
TTTATGATTGGCATAAATAAACCTAGAGAGCTTCTTTCGTTGTAACTCAGAGGAGAAACCACAAACGCCGGTCTATGCCCTCTCTGCTCATGGCCTTTAGTTGGATCGAAGTCCAAATAAACGATATCTCCTCGGCTGGGAATATACAGATTTATTTGTGTCACCAAATTTCATTTCCTACGGCTATTCCACTATCAATCTCCCCGTGAATATTCTCCGGGGTAATTCCCTGAATAAGCTCATCCAGTGAGTAACGCTTTCGGTGTTTGGGTTTGATGACTAAAGTTCCCTCTACCACAGTCATATCTAGTTCAATACCTTCAGCTAAATTAATCTCTTTCGCTACATTTTGGGGAATACGAACAGCCAGACTATTCCCCCACTTGGCAACAGTCGAAACCATAGTCTGAATCTCTATTTAAGGAAACATATCTGCATAATTGATCTTTTTTGAACCAAAAGTATATACAGAGTATCTACAGTATAACAGCATTTCCGAAAATAGATCCAGCATCATTACCAAGTCAAACCGGGTTTCTTGAATAAAGATGGGCTATTGGCACTCATTGTCTCATTTTCGCAGAAATCCGGTTTCTTTTCGATTGTCTGCCGTGGTTTCGCCCCCAGCCACGACGGGAATAATATGGTCGATGTGAAATGTAGCGACTTGACCCACCTGAGAAATCCCGCAATATTCACAACGATTATTGGCTCGCTGAATCACCAAGCGACGGAGAGTAGCTGGAATTTTGGTCATTGATAATTATTAACTCACTCGCGTTGAACGTAACTGTAGCAAAGATAAAAATTCCACCAGTTCCACCAGTCCCTCGGCTTCCTGTCTTTCTGCTTGAGACAAAGGATAGCCCTCATCCTGACGATCTAAGAGAAATTGCAATCGATTTTGAACGGCTGGGGGCAGTTGAAAGCGAGTCAGTTCAATGGGAATTTCGACGATTTCGGGCATAAATGTCGTTAGCCTAGGTCTGTATTTACGATGATTCTATTCTAATCGCCCGATCTGAGAAACCGGGGTTCTTTAATAAATATTAGCATAAAACCAAAATTATCGCAGAAACCCGGTTTCTTTTCCTGTGGGTTAACCATTTATTACGGGGTGTTATGGTGCGTTACGGGGCGGATTTTTAGGTTAATTATTAGGTAATTAAATTATCGCCCCCCCTAACACACCCTACCGCTGAAATTATCGCCATTAAAAATCATCATAATATTTGGCTAAGTGTTTAAGTTTCAACCGCAACAGATGTACTCACTAAATTGTAAACAGGAGTGTAAATGTCCACTTCAACTTCCGGGACTCTAATGGAAACAATCATTGAATAGGGTGCCATTCGATCGTACCGATCTAAATATTTTTTTTCTTTCCACCATCCCCCCACGGGATAGACCGCGATCGCATCTTTCTGGGCTAATTCAACAGCAGTGCCATGCCAAATATCAGAATGTATAGAACCGCCATCCCTGGTATTTGGGCCAAGAAACCAATTATGATCATCAGAACGACTTGAGATTCTTTTATCCTCTTCTTCTTCTCTAACCGCTTGATTAATTCGCCATCTGAAATCATCCTCAGTTTCTAAAGAGTCTTTAACCTTGAAGCGCAACCCGTGAGAAGGATAACGATGGCGATATGCCCATCCCCGCTCTCCTGGATTGGGTTCAATAAAATAGGATAAAGTAATTTTTAACTCTATCTTTGCTTCTCCTAAGATTTCTAGTTTTTCACTCGGCCAAGGCAACTTATGAAACTTCATCTCTTTAGTTTTAACCCGCCTATTTTCTAAACAAAACGGTTGGAGTTCATCTTCAATAATTAGGGTTAAATCATTACGGGTACTTTTAAGCGCCCGTCCTAAATCAGGCACTCCATAGCCATAACGTCTCAAAAGCGCACCTCTAGCAGTTTTAGAGGATGCAGCCTCAAAGTGATTCTGCATTGCCGGAGTCCATTCCGCAGAATGGACAATCAGTGCGCGGATCGTTTCCGGTCGATAGTTGGGCTGTTCTGACATGATCCGTGCTGCCATATAACTAGCAAGAGCGGTTGCGCTGCTTGTATCGCTCATGCGATCGAACATTCTGATATTTGGGCGGTAGTGAGTGGTTAGCAGACAAAGATCGTCAATGGCTGCTGCTGGATTTTTACCATCAAAGGCCATATTTCCACCTTCAAACACCACATCTGGACGAATCGGCCATTGACTGTCCCATATAACAGAAGTTCTACTACGAGGAGACAGATTGCCCCCAGGGGCTAAGGGCAGCCAACCCTGATAATTAGAGTCGATAATATTAATTTTTTCAGTATAAGCACCGACAATTAGAGGATTCCACGCTTGCCCAGGATTTTCTATGGTTTCAATATCATTAATATTGAGGTAATTCTCTGCTAGAATATCTTGAGAAATATTACCAGCGGAAATAATCATCAATCGGCGGAATTCACCATCATTGAAACATAGCTGATCCACTGCTGCTGACCAAGATGATGGCGTTCCTCTCATAGAGTCACTACTACTTGTTACCGCCAGACAAAAAAGGCGAGGGCGATGGGAATTTGCAATTTCAGGCAAAGAAACCCCCTGCTCGGTTATCGCACCGTAAAGCTCTGGTTGATTCTGTCCGGTATTGGGAAGAATTTTAACTGATTCAAGGCGGTGTAACAGTTTCACTTTTCCCGATGTGGCTAACAACTCGATGAGTTGGTCAGAATACAAACATAAACCAGCCATTGCTGTACCATGACCGCGCCAAGAAGCGCTATCATTAACCCCCCAAGAAGGTTCAACTGCGTGCATATCATTGGCATCCAGTCCTGGCGAAAGTAATGGATGAATTCTGGCCACTCCACTATCTAATACACAAATTGATACCGCGTGTTTACCTGGTGCAAGTAGTCGTTTTTTTAAATCGTCAACCCATTGCTCTTGTTCTAGATTTGGCATTTCCAGAAACATTGATGGCGTATCTTTGGCGATGCGTAATTCTGCTACTACATCAGAATTATTGATGGTGAGTGCCATTGCTTCCCAATTAGACATTGCCAAAACCACCTCACGTTCTGGGAAGTAAATTGCATGAGATTTTGTGGGAATCTCCAGCTTTTGAGTAATCTGTTTAAATTCTTCTTGTTTACCTTTTCGGAGCCAAACTTCCCACCAAACCTCTCGCCCATTTTCGGGAAACAAGGCAGGATTATCAGTAAATATTGATTGAACTGTGCCAATTTGAATTGCTTCTAACCGAGCTACAAGTGCCTCATTTTTGGGGTTTTCTTTCTTGGTATTTTCATCCCGATATTGTGCTACTTTTTTTAGAAAGTAATCCTGGGCTGACTCTGGTACAAAAACTGTTGCCAGAACCATATCTTCCCGATCGGGGATTTTCCTCACTGCCACCAATTCAATCTTTTTTTTCCTGTTTTCTAAGGACTTTAAAGCAATGGTTTCCTCACTTTTAATCTGAAATTCTAAGTAAAACCCCGGTACTCCGGTAGCAAGTTGAGAATCACGAGAGTTTAATATTTGATTAGCTTGCTGAATTGCTTGGCCGATTTGTTCCTCTAAATACCTAGCATGAGCTATCCGATCGCGATCGGGAGGTGAATTAGAACCACCACCTTGTCGGGGTCGTGTATAATTTTCACTCTGGCCGTTTTCCGGTAAGTAAATATGAGGAAACTCACGGGATTCTTGGGACATAATCGCGCCTACACTTTGGTCAATACTCGATGGTTAATGTTGCGTCTTTCTAAAATAGTCGCCAGCAAATGTTCATGGTCAATTTCCTCAGTATTTAATAGTACAGCCTGTTTCGCTGCTTCATCCGCAGCCCGAACAATTTCAGCCAAACTTAAATTTTGTGCCGCCTTAAAAATCTCTGACCAATCATGCCAATGAATGTCAAATAATATGAGCCTATTTTCTAAAACACGGCGAATCATTTCTTCGCTGGGAAGCGTATATGAAATCACATCATCAAATCGTCTAAAAAGAGCTTCATCTAATAAATTGTGATGATTGGTTGCTGCGACGATTAAACTATCACTTTGGTCATTCTCTATAAATAATAAAAATGAATTTAATACCCGCCGAATCTCTCCCACATCATTGGCACTGTTGCGGTGCGTCCCAATGGCATCGAATTCATCAAAAAAATAAACGCCCCGTGTTAGTGACATCGCATCAAAAATTAATTTAAGTCGGCTGGCAGTTTCTCCCATAAACTTCCCAATTAGGCTACTATATATAACCGTCATAAGCGGAAGTTGTAACTCACCGGCTAAAGCGGCAGCAGTCATTGTTTTACCAGAACCAGGGGGTCCTAATAAAAGAATTTTTCGCCGAGGAGATAGGTTATAATTTTGCAGACGACTACGTTGTTTTTGTTCTGTAAGAATCCGCTTAAGTTTGGTTTCAATCTCTGATGAGAGTACCATATCCGATAGCTTAGTCTCTGGGTAACGTGCTGATAGTAAATTCGCTAATTCACCTTTTGGCTGAACTAGGGGTACGGCACTATTTTTTCGCTCGATCGCCGAACCCCGGTTTTTAGCTTCATCAATTAACTCCCGAATTTCTTGAGCCAATTTTCCATGTCCCTGCCTTGCTTCATGCGCTGCAATTTGAAGGGCGGCAGAATAAAACTGCTGCTCTTGGCCTTCTATGTGGCTTTTTAGAAGCGCTATAATTTGACGAGCAGTGGACATAAATTTGGTATCCCCTTCTAGAATAGCCCACCATTGGTGATGCTATAATACAATTATTATAACTCAGATAGAGAGCAAAAAATTCCCAAAATTTCTGGCTATTGATGGCGATCGCATAGCAATTAACTCACTCGCGTTGAACGTAACTGTAGCAAAGATAAAAATTCCACCAGTTCCACCAGTCCCTCGGCTTCCTGTCGTTCGGTTTGAGACAAAGGATAGCCCTCATCCTGACGATCTAGCTGACCATCGGACAAAGATCCAAAAAATATCGGCATATTTCGATTTTTATCCTGTAATAAATTAGTCACTGAATTGGCATATTTTCCGCAAGCATCTGGCCATTTTTTAGAATTATATAATTTCAGTAGTGATAATGCTTGTGGAGCGAGTTGATAACACCATTTAGGGCTGTTAATGGGGCGATTTGGTCGATCTGGATTTTCCATAACCATTCCCATTTGGACAAACTGATGCATCGTTTGTCGGCGCACGGTTTCTCTCGTATTTGGTGCATATTGTTTACCATAGTAATCCCGAAACCAGTTCATCATTTCTGTAATTCCTCGTCTGGGGGCGGTGGCTTCACTCCAAGGTGTATCCGGGCGAATCTCTGCTAATGCCAGTAAGCAAAGAGCAGACCTTTCATTTTGTTGTTCTTTTGGCGCAGAAATATCTTTGAGAATTGCCAATGCTTCCTCAATTCGTTTACTAGCCTGGATCGCATTTGTTGCTTCTTTCATAATTGGTAAAAATCTATGGACAATCCGGTCAATTTGCTCCTGATTTAAGTCAGAATCACCAATTTGCTGCCCCAGTCGGATCAGATCATCTTTACTAGGGTATTTAATCCGCCGCAAGTCTGTGGCATTAACTTGTGTATGTCCACTAAACTGCCGGAAGTAACTGTCAAATAAAGTTGAATTCAGAAATGCTGCTAAACCTCTGGCTAGGTCGGGATTTATTCCCTTACCTTTAGCATGGTAGTAATTTAAATGATTTTCTATGCCTAGTACGGCGGTATCAACGGGAGGACAAACAGCAGCAATAATCCGCCGTGTTTCCTCTTTCGCAGAGAAACGCTTGGTCAAAACGTACCAGCCAGATTTTACTAACCATTTTGCTGTTTCTTGGTTTTCTGCAATGGCGATCGCCTTGCGAGGATTCCTCGGTGGAAACACAACTTTCCCGAATTTAATCGATTCTGGATAGAGCAACGGAACCGTCTGATTATCTGGGCAAGTTCTCAAAGATGATTTAAGACGAAAATCGACAACTGGCCCCGTTGAAACTTCTAAGCCCATTTCATCTAAAGTCGATGAAAATTGATTCATTTGCACCCGGAGCAAATCGGCAATTGGATTTGTGACAACATGAATAAACCTATGATCATCGTTATTTTCAACTACCCGATCGTAGGGAGCATATCTCAATTCTAACGCTTGATTAATCCCGGCTTCATAATTGCTGGTAATTTCCACATAATCCGGCTGATTTTTTGTTTTAATGGCATGAAATATAATATTTTTTTGTAAAACGTTATCTTCTGAAAAGACCGCTGACCGACTTTCAAAAAGATGAATTTTTTGCAGCGCCATTTTTTCTAGAAAAGCTTGGCGAAAAGGACGAAAATACACCCCATTACAGAAACTTCTCGGTGTAATGGCGACCATCTCACCGCCTTGAGCAAGCTGTAACATAGAAAGCCAAACGAATGCACTATAGAGATTTACCGTATCAATTCCCAAGCTGGTTAGAATCTTTTTTTCGATTGCTTGGCTGTGAATTTTTTTATAGGGCGGATTGAGAATAATGTGAGTGTATTCTGGGGATAAACTAGAAAAAAGTGGTAAATTTATTTGATCCCCAGCTTTGATAAAATTATCCTGGCGCAATGAATAATCTGCCTCTATTCCTTGATTTTTTAATGCCGTACAACAATCCCTAAGACACTGATTTAATGATGCGATAAAAATTGGCTCAATTTCGTAGACGGTGATGTAGCAACTTTTGACTTGATTAGGATTAGCTAATAACCGCTCTACTACTGCCGCAGTTAAGGTGCCTACTCCGGCTCCTGGATCGAGAATTTTAATATGACCGGATAGACTATTAAACTGTCTTGCCATGAACCGGGCAATGTTAGCGGGAGTCAAAAATTGCCCCAATTCACTCCGCTGCTTCTGATTCAATTTGGCAGAGCAATGAAGTCTGGTAATGTCAGCATAATCGGTCAGGAATGTGGTCATAGGATTAGTTTAGTGGCAGTATTTTTTCAGGTGATACTGGGGAAAAACACGGAGTAGCCCGGACGGAGAAACCGTGTTTATTTAATAAATATTAGCATAAAAGCAAAAATATCGCAAAAAACAGGTTTTTTTCCTGTGGGTTAACTATTTTTACGGTGCTTTATGGTGCGTTACGGGGCGGATTTTTAGGCTAATTATTAGGTAATTAAATTAGCGCCGCCCCTAACACACCCTACCCCAAGGCTATTTATTTATGGTGCGTTACGGGGCGGATTTTTAGGCTAATTATTAGGTAATTAAATTAGCGCCGCCCCTAACACACCCTACCCCAAGGCTATTTATTTATGGTGCGTTACGGGGCGGATTTTTAGGCTAATTATTAGGTAATTAAATTAGCGCCGCCCCTAACACACCCTACCCCAAGGCTATTTATTTATGGTGCGTTACGGGGCGGATTTTTAGGCTAATTATTAGGTAATTAAATTAGCGCCGCCCCTAACACACCCTACATCAGGTTTTATACACAATGAAACCCGCGATCGCATCTTTGAGGGCTTGGGTTTCGTCCACGCGGATTAAGTGACCGCTATTTTCAAATATTCTTAAGTCAGAATTAGGAATCGCGGCGGCAATTTCTTCGGAAAATTCCGGGGGACAAATCCAATCATGGCGACCACCAATAACTAATGTGGGGGCAGTAATTTTATGGAGTCGATCTAAGATATTATAAGTCCGCAAAAATCCCCCAAATGCCTGATTAATTGCATCCACGGAGTAAATGGTTCGGTTGTCAGAGTGGTTTTTCGCTTCCGGGTTATAGGTGACAGAGTATAAGGGCGCCATCACTTGAAAATAGGCTTTTAATTCCGCTTCATCTTTAAAGTTACCTGCCCAGAGAAGTTCCGCATATTTCTTTTGTTCCGGTGTGCCTTTTTCGGCAATAAACTGTTTGGCTTTCTCTAAAAAACGATAGTCGGGAACGGTAGCAATGACAATTAAATGGGAGAGATTTTGCGGATATTTTATGGCATAAGATAAGGCCACCATGCCCCCATAAGAACCGCCAATGACGATAATTTTATCTAAGCCGAGATATTGGCGCAAGGCTTCCATATCTTCGACATTATTTTCTAAGGTATAGGTTTCTTTTGGGCCACGGGCAGACCGTCCCTGACCGCGATGGTCAAAATAGACTAATTGCATTTTTTGACTTAGGTCAGAAAGTCCCGCTTTGTAGGAAGTATGATCGCCTCCCGGCCCCCCATGAACCAGAAACGCCGTGGGTCTTTCTTTCATGCGATCGCCGTCAATGACTAACCCTGCCCCTTCAATATCAAAATAGATTTCGGTATCTCTAATTTTTGCTTGCATTGTTGATAACTTTGATTAACTTAGTAGTTGTAGGTTGGGTTGAGGCACGAAACCCAACAAAATTATTGTCAATCTTGGATTTCGTTCTCAGGACTAAACCCCCGCATTCGCGGAGGCAGGCTCTACGAATATGCTTATTTTAGCTGGGTCAGTCTATTACCGAATTTTATCTGAGTTAAGAAAATCTGCAAAATCCCCACAAAACCAAAATTCTGAGATTAAATAGGGATTGTATGCGCGATCGCCGGGGGTGAGAAACCGGGGCAGGTGAAACCGGGTTTCTTTAATAAATCTTGGTTGCGATGCAAAATTGTTCTAGAAACCCGGTTTCTTGTCCCCAGCTTTCTTATCCCAAGTGCGATCGCATATTTCACTCACAGATTTTTGCTTGAGACAAACCTATGTCGAGAATCTTCAAGAGATTTTGGTCGTGGTTTCTGGTAGGTATATTCCTATTTTGGGGTATTTCTGCCTGTGGAAACATCCAGAAACAGAAATCCGCCAACTTCTCACAATTCAACCAACCCTTACCAGAGGTGGCGCCTCTCGTCACCCCGCAACTGCCGGACTGGATCGAACAAATTAGTCCGACAGAAACCGCAGAAACACTAGCCCAGATTAAAATGCGGTTTAAAGAACCGTTAATTCCGTTAGAAAGTCTGGAGTCTACGGCAGAAGAAGGAAAACTCAAACTATTTGAAATTGAACCAAACATACCGGGGAGATTTCGGTTTCTCACCCCGCGCATGGTGGGATTTCAATCGGATGTAGCCTTTCCCAAAGCCACCCGGATTAAAGTCACCCTGAAGGCGGGATTAAGCGATTTAAAAAATAACCAGATTAATCAAGATTTGGCTTGGACATTTAACACCGAACCGATTAAGCTGACCGACTTACCGCAAATTCAGGAAAACGAATACGTCGATCCTGAATATATTGATGTCAAACCCCAATTAACCTTTACCTCTAATGTGCAATTAGATGTTAAGTCATTAGGGGAAAAAGTGCAGCTTATTCCCAGAGGCAGTCAAACCGGAATTCCCGTCACAGTCGAGGAAAACGATGATTTAGCCTCACTCACTCCGGGGGAAACCTTTGACCCCGCTTTAAGAAATTGGAGTTATACGTTAACCCCGAAACGTAATTTAGAAAAAGGCACTCGATATCGCTTAGAATTTGCTCCCGGAATTCGTCCATTTCCTGGCAATTTATCCAGTGAAACTCAATTTGTTTCTGAAGTTGAGACTTATTCCCCGTTAAAATTAGAACGGATGGAGTTTATTGGGCAACCGGATTTTGGCGGGGCTTATGGCCGGTTTGTTAATGGCACTCCAGAGTTAAAGTTTAATAACAAACTTGAGCTAGACTCGGTATTAGAAAATATTACCATTACTCCGCCACCCAAAGAAGGAGTTAACGCCATTCAAGCCTATGATGAATCAGCCACGGTTAGCATTAACCCTTGGGGATTAGAACCAAATACAAATTACACCATTACCATTGGTAATGGTCTAAAAGATACCTTTGGTCAAAATTTGGGTGAAACTCTGACTCAAGAATATAATACCGGGGATATTGCCGGAAAGATTTGGGCGCCGGATGGGTTAAATATTTTCCCTGCCCAGCAAAATTTAGAGCTAAATATTTCTGCGGTTAATTTACCAGAATCGCAGTATAAAGCCACTTATCAAGTGGTGCAGCCTACGGACTTAGTTTATGCGGATAATGCATATCCCAGTGGTGAATCAACTGATTTATTGCCAAATCAGACAAGTTGGCAAACATTTCCTATTTCTGGAGAAAAAAATCAGTCCCAAACTATCACAGTTCCTTTGCGCGAAAAGCTGGGTAAAAATACTGGCTTACTCGCTTATGGAGTCAGCGCTAAAACCAATAGTTATGTGATGGATGGCAAAAAAGAATGGCGCGAACCTACCTTTTATGGTATGGTACAATTAACTAATTTGGGGGTATTTAGTCAGTGGTTTCCTGAGATGGGATTGATTCATGTGAATCATTTGTCTGATGGGGCAACGGTTCCTGGGGCAAATGTGCAAGTTTATCGGTCTCAAACCGATAGCAAAACTCGCGGTAATCCGACTCCTTGTGCCACGGGTACTACGGATAATTCTGGCACGTTAGCGTTAACTTTAGCCCAGGTAAAAAGCTGTAGCAAAGAAGCGGATGAGCCCCCAGAAGTTGTGGTAATTGTCCGAGAAGGTGATGATTGGGCTTTCGATCGCACCTCGTCTTGGAGTGGGGCTTATGGCTATGGAATTTATGGGGATTGGAATAGCGACAAACCTGTATCACGGGGCACTATTTTCTCCGATCGCCAACTTTATCAACCGGGCGAAAAAGTTGCCTTAACTGGAGTTGCCTATTATTTGGAAAATGGCCAATTAACATCAGATAAAAATGATGCTTATTCCTTGGTTTTGCGCGACCCAGACGGCAAGGAAAAAGAACTGGGAACCCCAAGCACCAATGAATTTGGCACGTTTTCCTGGGAATTTAACCTAGATGAAAATCAGCCCCTTGGTTATTATTCTCTCCAGGGTAAAGGCAAAAATCAGGGAGAAATTTATGGTGAATTTCGGGTAGCAGAGTTTAAGCCGCCGAATTTTAAGGTAGACTTAAATCTGAATCAAGCAATTGCCAAACCTGACGAAACAGTTATCGCTAATATCCAAAGTGATTATCTGTTTGGTTCTCCCGTATCAACGGCACAAGTCCAATATTATGTGACGCGATCGCCTGCGCGGGACTTTACCCCCAAAGGCTGGGAAAAATACTCTTTTGGTCGCCAATGGTTTTGGCCCGAAGAACAGCCTTCTATTAGTAGTGATGTGCTGGAACAAAATGCCGTTTTGGATCGGGGCGGTTCCGGTAGTTTCCAGGTACAAGTAGACCGGGATTTACCCTATCCCATGACCTATCGGGTAGATGCAGAAGTTACGGATTTAGCCAATCTTTCCGTCAGCAATAGCCAGACTTTTACCGCCTTACCCAGTGATAAATTAATTGGCTTAAAAAGTCAGTGGGTTGCTGATGCTAATAAACCGTTTTCTGTAGAATTTATTGTCACCAACCCTCAAGGGGAAGAGATCGCCGGAGAAAGTATCCGCCTGGAATTACAAAAAATGACCTATAGCCGCGTCAACCGCGTGGTTGCCGGTAGCCGAAATAGTCGTTATCAGGTGGAATATCAAACCGTCGATCGACAAAACATTAAATCTGCTAAAGAAGCGAAAACCATTAACCTCACCGCCCCAGAATCCGGTTCCTATCGAATTCGGGCATTTTTGGGGAATAATACGGATGAAATGACTGCCACAGATTTACAAATTTGGGCCACAGGTGGTGGGTCAGTATTTTGGGGCAGTCGCAGCGACCAAGATAATTTCTTGGAAGTGAAATTAGACAAAGAAACCTATCAGCCTGGGGAAACGGCGACGGCGTTAATTCAGTCCCCTTATCCAGAGGCAGAATTGTATTTTGCCGTGGTGCGCGATCGCCCCTTGTATCAAACCTTAACCAAGGTGAAAGGTGGTGCGCCGCAAATTCAATTTACTGTCACCCCGGAAATGTTGCCCAATGCGGCAGTTCAAGCAGTTTTAATTCGACAAGGGCAACCTTTGGAACAGTTAGAACCGGGCAGCGTAGAAGACTTAGTGAAAATTGGTTTTGCCCCATTTAATATCAATTTGGCGGCAAAATATCTGCAAGTTCAAGTCACTCCTAATCAGGAAAAAATTGCCCCGGGAACTGCAAATACGGTGAAATTGCAAGTCAAAGATGCTGCCGGTCAGCCGGTGAAAGGGCAATTTACGGTGATGGTGGTGAATGAGGCGATTTTGCAACTGACCGGATATCGGCCTCCAGACTTGGTGAAAGCCGTGTATGCGGACCAACCGATCGCCACTCGGTTTAGCGATAACCGCTTTGATGTGGTGATTTCGCCCCTGAGTTCTCCCCTGGATAAAGGTTGGGGTTATGGCGGTGGCTTTTCCGCCGGGGCCGATAGTACCCGGTTACGCACAGAATTTAAGCCCCTGGCGTATTACAACGGTTCGGTGATTACCGATCGACGGGGACAGGCAACGGTTAGCTTCTCTTTGCCCGATGATTTGACCACTTGGCGCGTTATGGCCGTAGCAACAACTGAGGATATGCGATTTGGTCAAGGGGACAATACTTTTATGACCACAAAACCCTTGATGGCTAACCCAGTTTTGCCGCAGTTTGTGCGCTTAGGCGATCGCTTTGATGGCGGGTTAACTGTTACTAATACCACCGCCAGAGTGGGCAATTTAGTGGTTAATGGTTCTCTGAGTAATAATTTATTATTTGCGGAAAAATCCACAAATAATGAAACCTTGCGGACTAAAGCGGATTGGGATACGCAAGTTTATCGTTTCCCCATGACCGCTAATAGTTTGGGTGAAGGAAAAGTGCGGTTTACAGCCCAACTAAATCAGCAGCAAGGTGATGCTTTTGAGGTGCCTTTGTCCGTGCGCCAATTGCCCGTGAGTGAAACCGTAGTCGAGTCTGGTGTCACCAATAACCAGGCGACGATTCCGGTAAATGTGGATAAAAATGTCGAGGGAACTGTAGGCGGTTTAAATATTGATTTGGCCTCTACGTTGATTCCCGAAATTACTGCCCCAGCGCGGCAAATTTTTGCCGAGGATCGGTTGCCATTTTTGGAACCGCTTGCTTCTGAGTTAGCGATCGCGGCCAATTTGCAAATTTTGGGCAAAAAATATAGCCAAACATTTACCGCATTTAACCCCACCAATCAAGCAAAATTGGCCTTGGAACAGTTGGCAAAACTGCAACAAACTGATGGCGGTTTTGCTTCTTGGCCCGGTAGCAGTAACTCCGATCCATTTATGAGTCCTTATGGGGCGGAAAGTTTAGCCCAAGCCAAAGCAGCGGGATTTGCTGTTGATGATTCAATGATTTCTCGGCTGCGGGTTTATTTGCAACAAACCCTCGCTGACCCCGGAAAATATGACTATTGCCAGTCTCAAGCTTGTAAAAATCGGTTGCGACTGGGGGCATTAATTGGGTTAGCGGAATTAGGCGATCGCCGCAATGATTTTCTCGCGGATATTTATGCCCAACGCGGGGAATTAGATCGGGTGGCGCAAACTAAATTAGCCCGTTATTTAATGCAAGTCCCCGGCTGGGTTAATGAAGCCCGAACTATGTGGAATGAGTTGCAAGAAACTGTCTATGAAACCGGGCGATCTGCTACAGTAAATTTACCCAAAAATTGGGGCTGGTTAAGTCCCCCGACTGTTGCCCAAGCGCAAACTTTACGGTTAGCTATTGCCCAAAATAGTAGCCCAGAAATCAGCAACCGCTTATTACAAGGACTGCTAAATTTGCGGCGTAATGGTACTTGGCAAACCACTTATAGTAATGCGGAAGCTTTAACCGCTTTAGTGGAATATGCCAATACCCAACCCACACCGCCAAACTTTACCGCCACGGTGAAATTAGCCGGTCAAAATATCGACTCGATGCAGTTTCAGGGATATCAAAATCCTAGCCAATTTATTAACCTGGCAATGGATCAATTACCCCAAGGGAAATCTGACCTAAACTTAAGCAAATCTGGTCAGGGAAATCTGCATTATTTTGTCGAATACAACTATCGGTTAAAAGGCAACCAACCGGGACGATTTAATGGTCTACGAGTCGATCGCACCATTCGGTCTGCGGGGCAGAATATGGTATTAGAAACCATTGGCTTATCTACGCCGAAAAAACCCTTACAAGTTCCCGCAGGTCAAGTGTTTGATATTGGCTTAGAAATCATCACCGATCGCCCGGTGGATCATCTAGTCATTACGGACCCATTGCCTGCGGGTTTTGAAGCGGTTGATACCAGTTTCCAAACCGCTAATAAAGCGTTTCAAGCCCAACAAGATAGCTGGGAAATTAGCTATCAAACCATCTACAAAGATCGGGTGATGGCTTATGCCAACCGCCTCGGTCCTGGACTGTATCGCCTCCATTATTTAGTGCGATCGGTCACACCAGGAACCTTTGAATGGCCAGGGGCAGAAGTGAAATTACAATATGCCCCAGAAGAATTTGGGCGATCGGCTTCTACCACCTTAGAAGTCAAATAACACCCTCCGATAAACCGGGGTTATTTCTGGGTTTTATTAAACAGAAATAACCCCGGTTTATTCGCCGATACAGCGGTTTTCCGATTAATCAACCATAAGTATCCGTAGAGGGCGAAGCATGACCGGATTAAATCTCTGCTTTTAACCCAAAAATACCGGCGGTCATGCTTCGCCCCTACCAAATTTTTGTGGTATATTCAAGATAATAATGATATATTTATTCACAGCGATCGGGATAATGCCCAGCAATATATCCTTTGTGTCCTCTGTGTCTCTGTGGTGAATCCTCACCATTATGATATAATCTAGATATGTTTTTTACATTTGAAGGATATCGACCATGAATCTGCTATCTATATCGGAACAAAAAATGTGGGAACCGGCGCTTGATAAAAATTCCTCAAAACAAACAATAACACAAATTACAGACTGGCAATTAACTCAAAAATATCAGTCCCAAGAAGGGCGAATATTACTAGAAACAAATCGAGAAAAATTGCCAAGTTTTGTGGAATCTTTAAAAAAACCTGGCTATATGAAATTACAACCTTTTTATCAAAGAAGACCTTGTTGGGATGAAAAAAAGAAATCTCGATTAATTGAATCATTCCTGATCAATATTCCCGTGCCGCCAATTATTCTTTATGAAACTAGCTATAATTCTTATGAAGTAATGGATGGTCAACAGAGAATTATCGCAATTAGAGATTTCTATAATAATAACCTCATCCTGACTGGGCTAGAACTATGGCCGGAATTGAATGGACGGACTTATAAAGAACTTCCTAGCAGTATTCAATCCGGAATCGATCGTCGTTCTATCTCGTCAATTGCCATTATTAATGAATCGGCTTCCGATGATGAAACCGCATTATTTTTGAAGCAACAAACTTTTGAGCGGCTAAATTCTGGGGGAGTTGATTTAACTCCCCAGGAAGTACGCAATTGTTTGTATCAAGGTGAGTTTAATTCGCTATTAATGGAACTATCTCAACATCCAATTTTTGTAAAAGCTTGGGAACTTCCTCATAATGATTCTGAATTTCAAAAAAATCGGAATAGTCTGTATCAAAAGATGGAAGATGTAGAATTAGTCTTGCGTTTTTTTGCCCTTCGTCATGTGGATAATTTTCGGAAAGGTCTGAAAGAATTTTTAGATTTATACATGATGAAAAGCTTACAATTTTCTGTAACAGACATTCTAGAATTAAAAGCAATTTTTGAAAAAACGATCGCTTTAGCGGATCGAATTTACGGAATTAATTTATTTAAACCTTTTGATTCCAAATCCCAAAGTTGGAGCAAGCGTCGTTACAAAGCTTATTATGATGCTGTAATGGTTGGCTTGAGTCGGCATTTAGACCGGGCAGATTTATTAATTAACTGCCAGGAAAAAGTCATTGCATCCACGAAGAAACTTTTTGACCAAGAAGACTCTCGTCTTTTGACCGGAGAGGGGAAAACCAAAGCTGATATCCAAAAGCGGATTAAACTATTTGACGATATGCTTTCACAAGTCATTGCCGAGTAACTATTGCCGAGTAACTACTGATGTTTGAGCCACTTATCGAAAGAGTTCAGGAAAATATTTGTATAATTCAGGCGACAATTCAGACCAATGAACGTCTGAGAAGAATCGCATTTGAAGAAACTCCTGAGATTTTAACTATTCGAGAATATTTCCAGACTCAAGAACTGACTAAACAAATAATTCAGGAGATTCGTAATGAAAAAAAATGGCGAGAATACGAGCGCTGTGCCGTAGTCACTCGTTTATATGCGGTTTATGAGAGTTTTGTTGAAGATTTAGTTGCTAATTGGCTGGAAATATTACCTAAAATCGTGCCACGTTATACGGATTTAGACGAAAGAATCAGAAATACCCATCGGGAAGGAGTAGGACGCTTGCTAATTGAGCTAAAAAAGACTAGATTTTCAGGATTGACAGATCGGACAGTCGTTGAAAGTTTACTTTCGGGGATAGGTGGGAATCCTAAATACAATTTAGTTCCTCAAGCTTTTTTATTCCATGAGCAGAATTTACGGAAAGACATTCTAGAAAAATTATTAGCGGATGCTGGAATACCTAATGCCTGGAAATGGATAGAAAAACACAGACATATCCAACAGTTTGCCGAGAAAAAACAACCAGAATATCGCCGGACGGCTGAAGCAGAACTGAATCAACTAATTTCCGATCGTAATGATGCTGCACACGCAACGATGGATCAAACTTTATCAACTTCAGAACTGTTAGACTTGGCTGATTTTATTCTAGCTTTATGCCAAGCTTTAGCAGAGTTAGTCACTTATCAGATTATTTTAAAACAAGCGTCTACAGGAAAAGCAAGGGAAATTGGCAAAATTAACCGCTGGTTTGACAAAGCTAGGGCCGCCCGTGCCAAAATTAACCAGGGCAGTTTATCCGTTGGCGATCGGGTTTTTCTCCTCAATGAAAATTCTTCTGACTGCCGTTTGGCTGTGATTAAAAGTATTCAGCTTGATGACGTTTCCCAGAGTCAAATAGAAATTACCAGTGAAACCGAAGTAGGTCTACAGTTTAATATTGATGCCAAAAAAGGCTTGATTCTCTATGTTAGTGATTATTTTTAGCAAATATAAGCGATAGGAGATAATATTGACAGACAGCTACATCCAGAAAAGCCTGAAAATATATCAAGATACTGCATCTGAATATCAGCGGTATTATTTTGATATCAATACGGGGGGGTTTGTCCTCATTCATCAAGACCACAACATCACTTCTTCTGAACAATTTGTAGCTAAAATTTTAGCTAACCAGGGCAACCGAGTTAAATTGTTAAGTGAAAAGTGGGCAAATGAGGGAAAAATACCGGATGCAGAGATTGATGATGACCTATGGGAATTTAAGGAACTTACCAATGCGATCAATGTCAGAGGTGCTGTTCAGAGAGATATTCGCGATGGTAAGAAACAAGCGAGCAATATTGTTTATCATATTAATCAGCCTTGTGACCGGGCTGACATCAATCAGGGAATTGCTAGTGCCATCCGAATGGATCAAAAAAAATTAATTCAAAAAATAATTTTAATTTTTCCAGATGGCACATACAAGTTGTTAACTCGTGAGGAAATTGAAAATGGACAGAGTTTTTAATAATTTTCAATATACAATAGAGCTAGGATTAAAAAATCAGATGCCTATAGAGTCAAAATTAATTTTATTAGGTCAAATACACTATGCAATGGAACGGCAAGACTTAACCATCAAAGAAGTTGAAGCTTTAGAAAATTTATTGGGAATTGGCCTAAAAAATTATCAAAAAGAAATGGAATATGCTGTTTTTGGAGAAATTGATGAATAAATTTTGGCATTTTTTTTAAATAACCCCTGAAAAATTGTTTTTCGTGGAATCGATGGGACATGAAAGCTTTGTTGTCTATTTTTTTTATATCCTTTGTGTCCTCTGTGTCTCTGTGGTGAATTATTACCCGCTAAAAAACTATGGATTACCAACAAATTAACCAAGCTATTTTTCTGTTAAAAACAGCGGCTAACCATTTAGAAAATATGGTGCAGTCTACGCCACCAGACCGGGCAAAAAACCAAACCGTTGCCGAAACAATGGAAACGGTAAAACAAGCTTTATCCGCTATGTCTGCGGCGATTAATCCCCCTTTGATGACTGATGTTCCCCAGGAGTTACTCAGTCAAGCGGCAGCGTTAGGAATTCCTTTAGATGATTTGGAAGTTCGGGTGGCAATTTCGTCTCATCATCCCAGTCAATTGGCGGGAGTTTTACAAGAAATTGACCAGCGGGCAGCGGAGATTAAACGGCGTCGTTCTTATTTTTTAGTCCGCATTTCTGAAATGCCCATTGAACCTTTAGGGCCGAGGGTGCCCGTGGTGACGGCGGCGGATTTTCAATGGCCACAAGAACCCATTTCTCAGGAATTTATCGATCGCCTTAAGGTTAAATACGGGATTGATAAGTTAATGGAAAAACAACGGCGATCGCCCAATTCTTTGTTTGACAAGATAAAAGAGGCAAAAGCCGCCTTAGAACCTCCAGTATTTTTGGATCGTCAAGATGTTAATGCAAATATTGATGAATATTTTGATGAAGATGAGGAATTGCCTTTTTGATATTATTGACAAGCTACCCAGAAAAAGCCGCGAGGAAATTGCAGCTATGTTAGGACTGAGTAAGATTAAACAAAACGACAGATGAAAAACAAGGTAAATGAAAGGCAATTCCCCGGATGGTCAGTTATGGGTTAACCACCGAAGCGATCGCACTTATAACTTGGGCGATCTTGGCTTAAATCGTTGTTGTCCAAAAAAAGGTTCGCAAAATTGCGTCAAATCGATCGCTAAATGCTAAAATATAGGAAAATTACGGTGACAGAGATGACCAAAGTCCAAGAAATTCAAGCAGCAATTCAGTCTCTTTCCTCTGATGAATTCACTTATTTGAGAAATTGGATGATCGAGTTAGACTGGGAAGAGTGGGATCGACAAATTGAAAAAGATTCGGCTTCAGGAAAACTAGATTTTTTAGTTAATGAGGCGTTAGCAGCAAAAGCCCAAGACGAAGGAACTTTAAGTGCATAAAAATACTAAAAGATTTTGGCGATGTTTTGACGAATTGCCCGACTCGATTCAAGAACTGGCCAAAAAAAACTTTGAATTGCTCAAACGTGACTCCAATCATCCTTCTTTACATTTTAAAAAAGTAGGAAAGTTTTGGTCGGCTAGAATTGGCATAAATTACCGTTCGTTAGCTTTAAAAGAAGGCTCTGAGTCACCAAGCAACCGGGTTTCTCTGATGGGTTGGTGCATTCTCCCCAAGATAGCCATAACAACCCGGTTTCTGGACAATTTAAAGAGGATAAAGCGATCGCATACCTAGCAATTAATAAAAATTAACTTAAAAACCTGCTTTCTGACTCCCCGGCAAGACTATAATATTTTGCAGTGTTTACCTACCTAGCAACCCATAGGCATTGGCATGAACAAAAGCCAGGAAATCCAAAGCATTATCGCCCAACGTCAACCGCTGGCCCAAAAGCTTGGAAATATCGAGAGTCGCTTATCGTCCCTGTATGGTTTGATTCAGAATTTGGCACAAGAACGCGATCGCCAGCTTGAGTATTGGTCGGGGGACGCGGCAACCCAGGCAAAGCTAAAAAGTCTCGACTTTGCCCAATTTGAGCAAATTGCCACTTCTTCTCTAGCGTCATTGCACCGACTCCAGGGCCGATTTTCCCGCAAAACCCTGAATTTTGGGGTAGTTGGGCGCATGGGACAAGGCAAAAGCACCTTGTTGCAGAGTTTGAGTGGGCTGAAAAACGAGGTGATTCCGGCAACGCAGGGGAAAGCCTGCACCGCAGCGCGGAGCACTATTTGTCATCAACCGGGGAATTTGACCGCCGCCGAAATTCAATTTCACGATCGCGAGTCTTTTTTAACAGAGGTGATTATTCCCTATTACGAGAAACTCAAACTCACCCCGGCCCCCAATTCTTTTGAAGCGTTTGCTCATAGCCCCATTCCCAATTTACCCGCAGGCGCCGATCAAACGGACATTAATATTTATAATCGCCTCAAGGATGATTATCACACCCATGCTCAAAAATACCAGGAATACTTGGGTCGCGGTTATTTAACCATTCAAGACGAATCCCAGATTTCTAATTATGTGGCGTCAAAATATAATCAGGATTATCAACTGATTAACCATGAATGTTTGGCGGTGAAGCACGTTAAAATCTCTTGTCCGTTTCCTCTGGATGAAATTGGCGCGATCGCCCTGGTGGATGTTCCCGGTTTAGGGGATTTTCGCTTAGGAGATGAGAGTTTAGTGGTTGAAGCCCTGGCCCAAGAAGTAGATTTTATTCTATTTATTCGCAAGCCGTCCAAAGACCGGGCAAACTTCGAGCAAAGCGACACACAGTTATATGATTTGGCGAATAAAGCTTTAAACGATTTGCCTTCTCGGTCTATATTTGTGCTGAATGCCGATCGCAATGGGGAAAATCAGGAAAGTTGCCGTTCTCTGAAGCGGGATATTGATTTGGAAACGGTGAAAATGCCCGTGTTGGATTGGGTGATTGCTGATTGTTCTTCCCCCGAAGAAGCCAATAACAAAGTGCTTCAGGCAGTTCTGGATAATCTGCGATCGAATGTGACGCAACTAGACCGGAATTATACCCAACAAAAAATTGCCGATTTGCAAGCCAGTCTGACAAAATTACAGCAGCAATTGCAATTAGCCCAGGGAATCTTACCGGATATCGATGAAGATGAAATTGCCAATGAGTATGATGATTTATTTGATGAATTTTTGGAAAAAATTACCAATGAAATGAAAATTGTCCAAGATCAACTGACTGAAAAGCGTGATGAACCAGATGAGAACCTAAAACGTCAAATTGAAACCGTGCTGCAAGACTGTCGCAAAAATATCGATATGCCCACGATTGAAGAAGTAGAAAGACGCCGCAACCTACGGGAATATTACGCCAGTGCTTATGGTGAGTATTTGACAGAATTAAGAGCCAGTCTATCGCGAAAATTCCTGGATATGGATAAAGGATTGAAGAAAACCATTGAAGGAACCAAAGCGAAAGTCGCTGATGTTTTAGTGGAAAAATGCGGTTTAGGTGGACTAACAAAAGCTCGCGGGGCAGAGTTTCTGGCGGAAGTTGCCAGTCAAATTCCTCCAGATTATACGGAACTGAAAAAAGGGTTTGATATTCTGTCAGGATTTAATCTCTCTTATCGGGGATTAATTCAGCATCGGATTCGCTTGCAATTGGATCCATTAACCCCGGATAAAACCGCAGGATTGAAACCGGGGGCGAATGCTCAAGATATTTTAGACCACTTACACGAACTGTATCAAGAAACGATTTACAATTGTGAGAATGCTTTGCATGGATTTTTATCCGAACCGAGTCAAGCGTCTTTTGCCATAGTAGAAGAATTTGCCGATCGCGTTCTCCGGGCAAAAACCGCACAGAAGGAGTGGAAACGGTTTTTGCGCCGCAAGCGGGGTCAGATTTGGAACGATTTTGATAACCTGCAAAAGCAAATTGATGCCAGTCAAGAATGGTCAAGACTTTTAGACTCGGTTTCTGGTCATATCAATGACTTAGAAGGGTCTTTAAAGAATTTGTAGAACCATCAAATAACCAGAGTAACTTTGTGAGGATAGTCGATGACATCTGTTTGGAAAACTATATTCAATATTCCCCAGGAACTACCCGTACTAAACGTCGCCATGCTGGGGCCAGGGGGTGTGGGCAAAACCAGCTTACTAGCAGCCATGTATGATCAGTTTGATAATGTTAGTCAGGATTTACAACTTCTGGCTGATGAGGAAAGTAAAGCCCGGTTAGATGTGAGACTTAAAGAACTGAAAAATCTAGTCGATTACAGTAGTATTAAAGTGCGAGATGGTGTTAGCGGAACTCAAGAAGATTATTCGTTCAGATTTGAGTTGGGACAAACGGGAACGACACCAGCTCTAGAAATTAATTTCCGAGATTATCCAGGAAGCTGGCTAGAAAGAGCTAATAGCATAGACAAAGTGAAAGGCTTTATTCGCGAATCAGCAGCGGTGTTAATTCCCATTGATGCTCCGATTTTGATAGAGAGAGAAGGAAAATACCATGAGGAGTTTAATCAGCCAACGCAATTGAATGATCTTTTCAAAACTATCTACAAGGATTTAGATTCACCTCGTCTGGTAATTCTGGCGCCGGTCAAATGTGAAAAATACATGAAAAACCACCCAGAGTTATTTAGAAAGGTAAGAGAAGGCTACCAGAAAATGCTGAATCAGTTTGCCAGTGAGAAGTTATTGCCCAAAGTGGCGGTAGTGATTGCCCCAGTGCAAACCGTTGGCAGTGTGGTGTTTTCACGAATTGAGGAAGTTGACAATCAGCCAATTTTCTACTTTCGCAAACCCCAGCCCAGCGACCCCTATCAGCCGAAAAATACCGAAGTCCCTTTACGGTATCTATTGCGCTTTTTGCTGAAATTACATCTGGATAATAGACGCGCTTCTGTATTGACCAGAATCCAGGATGCTTTGGGGAAAAATACTGGGCTGCAAAATGCCGTGAGTCGCTTTGCGGAACCCAGAGCCGATGAAGCGGAGATTGTTCAAGGGATAGAGTTGTTGAAACTATAAGGAGATTAATCATGGATATTTATGTAAAAAGCCGTGGTATTTCTAAAGACTATTGCTGGTTACAAGAGACAAAAGGAGAAATTGTTGATCCGCCTAATCTGAAGTCAGTAATTCAAATGGTGGATAATGAAGCTTGTTCAATGCTTATTTATCGTGTCAAAAGTCAGCTATCTTTATTAGTTACGGGATTGAAATCGCAAAATCGAACAGATAATCGAAATCGGCAAATTCGCAATACGGTTTTGTGGGTTGGCAACGATTCTGATGAGGCCACTTTGCGGAAGCTTGCCATTCAAGCCTTGAATGGGGAGTTAGCGGCGAAAGTCGATCCAGCCGTTGTTTCGGAAAATAATGCTCAAGGGTTTACGGTCAACTTCGATCTCTTAAAACCGGAGAATCTTGGCCTTCAGGATGTGAAAAATAACCCCTCTGACGATGAAGAGCATAAAGTCGGCAACTTATCCGCCTGTAAAAATGAGCTAATTGGCGAACTGAAAGAATATGCTTTGCCCAAACGTGATGGGATGTTAGTTGTAGTGGGCTCAACGGTCTCGAAATCCAGTCTTGAACGGGAGCAAGTTTGGCGAGGTTTGTCCGATGCAATTTCTGATGATGGCTGGATTGACATTTCAAGCGCTGACTCTAAGAAGTCAAGCAAGGAGAATAAAGGTGATGACTTTCGATTGGATTCAACTACCGGAAAATCTTCAAAAAATTTGGGAAAGTCTGTCTCAGATAGTCAACAGTCTTCTTCAAGATCCCAAATTAAGTCGCAGTCCACAAGTAGCTTACAAAATGTTTTGCAAAATACTAGCAATAGTAACAGAACTTTGGGAAAGTACCAAAAATGGTTGAGTCTTTTTCTGGCTTTTATTGTCGGTTTATTGTTTGGCATAATTGCAAATCAGTTATGGTATCAATTTACTGAAAATCAGCTAAAAGAAAACATTAAAAGCTTGAGGAGTGAAAGAACCGAACTGAAACAAGAGAAAGATGATTTAGCTAAAAACATAAAAATAAAGAAAGAAAAAATTAAAGCTTATGCAGAATTTGAAGCTGAATCAGAAACTCGGTACACTCGTTTTCAAGATGAAGTTAAAAAATCTTATGATAGCTTTATCTACGATGCAGAGAAATCCAAACAAGCCCTGCAAAACAAATTAGATGCGTTGCAAATAACATCAGATGAATTAGAGGCTAAATCATCCTAATTCAGGAATCGCCAAAATTGTATGTAGGGGCGCAATGTTTGCGCCCTTAATTCAGTTACATCGTAGGTTGGGTTGAGGAACGAAACCCAACTTCAGCTTATAATTATGTTGGGTTTCGTCCCTCAACCCAACCTACAAACTACTAGAGATTTAAAGGCGATCGCGAATATCTTAGGGCGCAAGCATTGCGCCCCTACCGTCGCCAAAAATAGTTATCCTATAAATATGTAACCGGAGTAAACCAACAGAGATGGAAACTATTACAATTCAAGTCGATGCTAAACTAGCCCAAGCTTACCGAGAGGCTGAACCCCAGCAACAAAAAAATGTCTCGTTCATGTTTAATTTGATGATTAAGGAATTACTCACCTCTAATTCTTTTAACGACCTTGTAGCACAAATTAGAGAAGAATCTGCGGCAAATGGATTAACTGCTGAAATTTTAGCCGAACTCTTAGTTACATCGTAGGTTGGTTTGACCCCAAAAAACCCAATCTTAGCTTATAATTATGTTGGGTTTCGTCCCTCAACCCAACCTACAAACTACTAGAGATTTAAGGGCGATCGCGAATATCTTAGGGCGCAAGCATTGCGCCCCTACCTCTGCCTCTTTTCTCTGTGTCCTTTGTGTCTCTGTGGTAAAAAATCTCAAACCCAGGTTTATTTGAATCAATAGAATCTGCAAAAAGGTAAAAATTATGATTAGACGAAATCATCTATTGCTATTCCTAGGATGCTTATTCATCACATTAATATTCTTTCAAATTCCCGGTAGCGCCCAACTCCCCCAACCGGACTCTAACGGCGATTATCGCAGACGAGATATTCATCAATACTGGGAAGTTGTAGACCCGGATCCGGCTGGTTTAAATTGTCGAATGCCACGGGGCTGTACCATATTAGAACTCTTGGATATGGATACAGTAAACTGTTCTTTTCCTAATCGCAGCCCTTTTGAATATGATGTCATTGGCGCATTACAAACCGGCCAACAATTTAAAAGTTTTCCCACTAATAGTAGTGGGGTTTTCTTGGATAATAATAACGCACCTTGGTTATTTGTGGGCGAAAATTACAGTGGGGGGGTCAGTGGTTGCTTTGTTCGGGCAAATCGCGACTTTGTAAAACCTATCAATGCCCCCAATATTAAACAGGATACTGCCTTACCCATGACCATTACTTTTGTGGAAGAAATGGCAAACATTATCGTCCCCGATCGCAATACAACCGTTTCTGCTTATGGGGGAGAATTACGCCTTTATGACGTTCATATAGCCAAAATCTTTGAAGTCACTAAATATATGTGCGATCGCTTCCGTAGTCGAAGTGATATTGTATGGAATTATCGAGCCGGGGGTGGCAGCATTAGAATGGGAGCATTTAACGTAACCTGCGCCGAAGCTAACCACATTGCCAGTATTTTTGGCCGAGGCAAACCGGAAATTACGAATATTTTATATATAGGTGAAGAAGGATATCGCCGCGAAGAAACCTTTGATATTCCGATTTTAAATATCGTCGGTGATAAAATTCCTCAATGGTTAGATTTTGTCGAAACACTCTCCCCGGTTCGCTAGAACGGGCGCAAACATTGCGCCCCTACCTTTGCCTCTTTTCTCTGTGTCCTTTGTGTCTCTGTGGTAAAAAATCCCAATTACACCTCAATGACAGAAACCGGGTTTCTTCTGTGAAAATCACAGTTATCGGTCAGGGGCAACAAAGAAACCCGGTTTCTTATTCATGCGATCGCTGCTACTAGATATTTTATTAGTGCGTTACCACAAAAAACGGCACCCTACGAATACTGACCGCTGAATGCTGACATAATATTAAATAGCAGATGGGTCAAAATAGCTGAGGTGAAGACAAATGAGTATTGTTGCAGTTAACCCTAAAATTGGCGATCGCCTTGCAATCACTCCAGACCAATTGGAAAAATTTTGTCAACGGTGGCAAGTGGCTGAACTAGCCCTATTTGGATCGGTTTTGCGAGATGATTTTAATCCCGATAGCGATATCGATCTTCTAGTGTCTTACCAAGCTACTGCAAAACGAGGAATCTTTGAAAAAATCCAGATGAAAGAAGAACTGGAATTGTTATTAAATCGCCGAGTTGATTTAGTGAGTAAAAAAGCTATTGAACAGAGTCATAATTGGCTTAGGCGGAAAAATATTCTAGATTCTGCTGAGGTAATTTATGTCGCGCGATCGCCTAAATTCAAAAGCCGATCTAGAAAATAAAAAAGCGATCGCACATTTTAAATCTATCCTCTGTGTCCTTTGTGTCTCTGTGGTAAAAAATCTCAATTACACCTCTATGACAGAAACCGCCAGGGATTAAAATCCCCGCCGGTTGTGGTTGATTAATCTAAAAACCGCTGTATGTCGTGCGATCGCGCTTTCACCAGAAACCCGGTTTGTCAAAATCCAAAATTTTGCTAAACTAGATTCACAAGTCATTTGAGGTAAAGCTATGAAAACATTGGCCAGGATAAAAGGATATGAAATTACAACCATCGGATGAAGAAATTTATCAAAATGTTTCTGAAATAGCGCAACAGTTTAAAATATTTCAATGTGTTGAATGTGCTGAAGCGATTAAAACATGGTTAAAGGCTCGGAATATTAATGGAGTACATCTTAGGCTGAAAGTGGTGGGGCGTGGTAATTTTATTCTAAGTGAACGCTGGGACGGAAGTCAAAATGCCATCAGTCAAAATGGTAAACATTATGGAATTGAAGTGAGAGGCAAGGTTTTTGATAATTTATCTCCCTTTGGTTTATTGCGAGAAAATTGGCTAAAAGACTTTTCCTGTCATAGTGGAAATTTTTTTATTGAAGAAATTGAACGTTTTTAGAGGAAATCAAAAATATGGAAACCCTATACAAATTATTAGATAAAATCAAGCATAACCCAGGACTTTATATCGGTTATTCATCGGTGACAAACCTATATATGTTTCTCTGTGGATATGAATACTCCCAGGCACAACTGAATATTCCCCTCAGTGAAGAAGAAGCAGAATTCCAAGAATTTCAACCGTGGCTACAAGAACGGTTTGGCGTAAAAACTTCTGCATCATGGGCGCGGATTATTTTGCTTTATGCTATTAATGAGGAAGAAGGATTTAATACTTTTTTTGATTTGCTAGAGGAGTTTAAGTGCGATCGGGCTACTCAGTCGGATCAACTTCGATTTGCCAAAACCTCAGAAAATGAGTTTATTTTATCAGGAAAATAAAAAAGCGATCGCACATTTTAAATCTATCCTCTGTGTCCTTTGTGTCTCTGTGGTAAAAAATCCCAATTACACCTCTATGACAGAAACCGGGTTTCTTCTGTGAAAATCACAGTTATCGGTCAGGGGCAACAAAGAAACCCGGTTTCTCAACAGCCATTTACTTACCAGTGGGAAACTGATTAATACTCGCCGAACCATAAAAGACGATCGCCTGATTTTGGATGCGGATCCGGTCTACTCGGAGTTGAGTTCCTTCGAGGGCAAATTTGTCCAGGTCTAACAAATTATTCACATGATCGATCGCCGCTTGTCCGAGGGCTAATTCCTCTTCATTCCCGCTATATTGCACATCCACAAACTGAATTTTTCTGCGGTCTTCTACTGCTACGGAAGTAGTAAAATCCAGAGTAATTGGTTTTGCCCCATTACCAATCGTAATTTGAGATTTTAGCCGCAAAGTTTTATCATTATTCAGGGTAATTGTAGTATTCTGAAATTTGAGGGACTTTTCCTGATACTGGAGTCGTTGCAATTTTTCCGTCACAAATGGGGTATTAAAAGAAGTAGTTAAATCTTCTTCCGTCAATACCACTCTCATGCTGGCTTCGGTTGGTCGCCGCAGTTTTACTTGACCCGTAAAAATTGCCCCAAAGTCAATGGAAACGGCTTGCAGGTAAAGTTCCATTGCATTAATTCGCAAGCCGTTATACATCAACATCCCTTTACCGATGAAATCAAAGCCATCAATGCTTCCCTGTAACAGCTTGGCCACAGGTTCAGCCCGAACATTGGCTTCGATATTTTCCGACCGTTTAAACAAAGCGGCGATCGCACTACCAGCCACTTTGCTTACGAGGCGATCGCCACCTTGATTTTGAAACATTGTGTTGCCAAACAAACCGGATACCATGTCACCATACGCTGTCAACAAGTCTTATTATAACTTCATATTAAAATTTGTAAATTCACTTTTGTGACCTCACTAATAATATTTGCTTATGTAAAGACCAGAGCAGGACGATCGCAAAACCTTTAACCAACGCTTAATCTGCATCCCTTTTCACGTTCATTTCACGTTCATCAGAGGGGTTCCTTCCACACAGGCCCCATCAAGTAACGCCCCAGTCCACTGAGTTTTCTCCATCTGAGCACAGAGTAAATTCGCTCGGTGTAAATTCGCGCCCCGCATCACCGCGCCATTTAAATTCGCTTCCTCTAAATCCGCTTGAGACAAATCGGCGCCGGAAAGGTTCGCATGACTCAAATCGGCCCCAGCCAAAATTGCTTTGCCTAAACTGGCCCCCCGCAGGTCAGCCCCACGCAAATCAACCCCACTCAGGTCTAACTTGCGGCAAGCGCTGCCGGTCATAAACGCCCCTGCAAAACTAGCGCCATGTACTTGTGCGTCTTTCAGGTTGGCGCCGGTTAAGTCCGCATTGCGGCAATCGGTTCCTTGTAAATTAGCGCCGCTTAAATTAGCGCCTCGGAGGTTGCCTCGGAGTTGGGCGCCGGATAAATCTGCCCCACTCAAATCCGCGCCTTTTAAATTGGCTTGGGAAAGGTCTGCGTCAGCGAGTTTGGCGCCGGATAAATTGGCGCCGATCAGTTGAGCATCGCTGAGTTCTTTGATTTTTCCGGCGCGAATTTCTTCGATATTTAAAGATGTGAATTTGCTCATAGATTGCGGATAAATATAGGTAGTTTTAATTAAAATCAACCAGGTTTCTACAAATCATCTAACCAAACATTGGGCAGTTGACTAGGGCGATCGGGTAATTGCATCATGCCCATTTCTGTGAGTCGGATGACATGAGAAAGGGATGCAACTAAAGCCGGATCGAACCTTGTTTCACTCAATTCTTGGCATTTTTCCAGGGCAGCGGATAAACTCACCCCTGGGCGACTGCCTCGTGGTTGAGTTAGGTCTTGAAAGTAAGCGACGAGGGCTAAAATCCGCGATTCAATGGGAATTTCTGCGCCGCGTAAACCATCGGGTTGACCGCTACCATCCCAATATTCTAATTGATGGGCGACAATCTTGGTGACAGGGGTTAATTCGGGCATGGCTGCAAGTAATTGGGCGGCAATTTTTGCCCGATCGCGCCAAAATCCCAGCGTCACATCATCGAACTCACTTTTAGTCTGGGTAAATACTTCTTTAGGGGCAGAAACTAACCCAACTCTAAATAATAATCCCGCTAATCTTAATCGGCGTAATTTTAAAGTAGGTAAATCTAATAATTGCCCCAAGGTTTCTGATAAAGCGGCAACTTGTAAAGAGGCTGCGGAATTCGTCGGATCTCGTTCATCCACTCGTTGGGCTATGCGTAAGAATGCTTGCAATTTATTGGCATTTAAATTCCGACTGAAGCGCAGGGCTTTTCCTTCTAATTCCCAAAGTTCTCTGGTTTGGCGATTGACAGCAATCATTTGTTGCTGAGAACTTTGTAAATAAGTAACAATGCGAGAAACTACCCCACTGAGATCCGCCGGGGCGATCGCTTCATTTGCTAGAATCTTTTGCAATTTTTCCCGTAGCTGGTTGGCCAAATTTGCGTCATAAAAACGCATCTTTTCCACTAAAATTTCCGCAGATTTGACTACCACAGGGCGATCGAAAGTCCATAAACCATAAAATTTGCGCTCTATATCCACATCGGGTTTACCCTCTGGCAGATATTCATCTTCTGACAGTTCATGGCATAATAATGTGGCTTGATAATCTGGAGCAATAATAATTAAATTCCATTCTTGAACTAAACTATCATTCGGGTCAAGATTGACCAAAGATACATTATTTAATTTACTGGTGGGATGAGTAGAAAAGCCGCTATCTGATACCGCAGAAATGGCCACATGATTGGATAATGCGGCAATCTTTTGGTAACGCTCCGCTTCTTGTAAATACCATTTTCCCTGTTGAAAAGTGACTAATACTAACGGTTTTTGGGTAGACCCAGGGCTACTACTTTGTAAAATGTGATCTTCGAGGGCGTGGCACAGCGCCACTAAGGTATTTTTAAAATAAACTCCGTAACTAGAAGGCAATTGTTGGTCAGGTAAGTTTGTTCTCAGTTGGTTGAGAGTTGATTCTGGTTTCATCGAAAAACGGCGCTCCCTACGATGTTTCTATGATAGCGGCGATCGGGCCCTTTAAGATCGGGTGTAGGGAATAATTGATAATTGATAATTGATAATTGATAATTGATAATTGATAATTGATAATTTTCTTTAATTGTCAATTGTTAATTATCAATTGTTAATTGTTTTCCCCTACACCCCACTTCTAAAAAAACTTACTCTTTCGTGCCACAAAGGACACCGTAACGAATCAATCCTCGTTGATAACCTCCACTCATCAAGCCTAATGCCAGGGCCCCTTGGATGGTCTGCCAACCGGCGCTGAGTAAGCCAAAAATCGCTTGCAGGCTAAAGGCAGAACCGATCACCGTGTTCCAGAAGGGAGCGACAGCGGTAGACCAATCAACGGTATGGATATTTTGGAAACCACAATCATGGGCGATCGCTGCATATTCTGGCAGGGAAATCACATAAGGCAAATAATAAACTCGGTACAAATCCGCTAAATGCTTTGCTTCATCAGCGGTCAATGCCCCTCCAGAAGCGGCATCGGTGGGACGATGACACCAAGTAGCCAAAATCAAAGTACCCCCCGGTTTGAGCACCCGATAGCATTCTTGGAGAAATTTTTGCTTATCGGGCATATGTTCCCCACTTTCCAGGGACCAGACCAAATCAAAGGATCGATCCGCAAAGGGCATATTTAACGCATCGGCAACTTGAAATTCACAGGATATATTTGCTTCAGCCGCTCGTTCCGTTGCTCTGGTCGCTTGCACTGGACTGAGAGTAATTCCCGTACCTTTAGCGTTACAATATTGAGCTAGGTATAAAGTGCTACCACCGAT
Organism: Oscillatoriales cyanobacterium; assembly: GCA_011390955.1. Taxonomy (GTDB): domain Bacteria; phylum Cyanobacteriota; class Cyanobacteriia; order Cyanobacteriales; family Laspinemataceae; genus Planktothricoides. The sequence continues at coordinate 45,745 of JAABRM010000001.1, forward strand.
GCCACAGCCCACATCTATAAATGTGGATAGATTTTTGGTGACATCTTTGCCTAGCTTCTCTGATGTCCAGTTCAGCAATTCGTGAATTAGATCAATTTGGGCTTGACGGCGTTCGACTTGTTTTTGACCGTCGGCGCCGTAATAGCCGTGGTGCATGTGTTCGCCCCAAATCGTTTCCCACAAACCGCTGGAGGCGTCATAAAATTGCTTAATTTTTTCAGAAAGTGCTGAACTCATGGTTGATTTCTGATTCACAGAATAGATTTACAATGAACTTTAGCGAACTTTAGCGAACTTTAGCAGAATTCGCCGATCTTCGGTTCAGCCCGTTAAACGTTTTACAGGAATCCGTCCGATGTCCTTTTCAGCTTTTTTGCCGTTTCACCTGTTTGACTCTCAAAAATTAAAATATCGGATTCTTTCCGTTTATTTTATGCCAATTATTCTCTTTGCGATCGCTAGTTTTATTGTCTATACAAATGGCGAAAATATTAGCATCAGCAAAAGAAAATTTACTCTGGCACATCAATCATTAAATGATGTCAAACGCTTGGGGTTTAGCCTAACTTTAATGCAACGGTCTGCCTTGGGATATATGATCGGTCAAGATCCAGTGGATCTCAAAACCTTTGAGCGGTGGGATGACCTGTTTTATCAACAGTCAGAAATATTACGAGCCACGATCGTTGAGCCACGACAAAAAGAATTATTAAATAAGATTATTACATTAGGATATGAAAGCGGAGAATTTGACCGGCGGTTAATTTCTTACATTGAACTGGGAAATCCTAATAAGGCTATTGAAACTTGGAATCAGGGCAACCGGCAACAAATTATTAATCAATTAGAGCAGCTTTTGGCCGATTTTGAAGCGATCGTACAGGAGGAGCTTCAAATTCAAAGTAATCAAGCTGATGTGGCATTAAAATCTCTCCCCTGGGCGGTATTTGGATCGACTGCCTTGGTTGCGGTGGTGGCGATCGCCCTGGGTTTAAGGTTAGCAGGGGCGATCGCGGCTCAGATGAACCAAGAAGCCACGGCAGTCGCGGCTTCAGCCCTGGAAATCGCTGCCACAATCGAAGCACAAGCCCGTATTTCAAGCTTACAAGCATCCTCAGTCCATGAAACTACTACCACAGTCGATGAGTTAAATGCCTCAGCGCGAAAAATGTCGGAACAAGCGGAAAGTTCTGCCCAGAGTGCCAGTGCTGTAGCGGAACTAACTGCCCGAGGAAGCCATGCGATCGAGCAAAGTTTACAAGAGATGACCATCTTGCAGCAAAAAGTAGGGGCGATCGCCGCCCAAATTCAAGAATTAAATCAGCAAGCCAGTCAGATTCGCCAAATCATCAGTTTGGTCAGCGATTTTGCCAGTCAAACTAATATGTTAGCCCTGAACGCATCGGTGGAAGCAGTGCGGGCGGGAGAACAAGGGAAAGGCTTTGGGGTTGTAGCTAATTATATTCGCCAACTAGCGGATCAAAGTCGGGCATCCAGTCAACAAATCGATCGATTGATTAGTGAGATTCAAAGTAAGATTCAAGCAACCGTAACGGTGTCACAAGAAGGGCAAAAAATTGTCGCCAATAGCGTAGAAATTTCGGAAAATACAGCAGCAGCGTTTACACAAGTTAGGAATTCTATGAATAACATGGTTGTGAATTCTCAGCAAATTTCCTTAGCAGCCAGCCAGCAAACTCAGGCGATCGAGCAGATTGTTCAAGCTATGCAAAATCTGAATATTGCCGCCAAAGAAAGCGCTGACGGCATCGCCCAAGTTCAATTGGCTACCCAACAGTTAAGTCATTCGGCAGAAAATTTACAAAACATGATTTAGTAGGCATTGCATTGCCCACCAAATCTTTATAGCACCTTGCGGAGTTATGAAGTACAAAAAAACTTGTCATTCCCGCGCGGGAATACCGAAAAACTCTGTAATCGAATAAAAACCGCCATATAAGTAGGCGAACATAATTAATTGCACTTTTCGTTCCCCACCGTAAATCCTTGGATTCCCGCCTTCGCGGGAATGACAGTTTTTCTCCCGATCTGGTCTGCATTTATTTCTGCCCACCTACTTAGTGCTTGCCTAAAATTTACCCTAAATGAGCAGCAAATTACCCAAAATGGCTATTTTATCTTCAACTTATTCTCTTGATGCCAATCTCTTGAATACCGACCCAATTAAATGCCCGAATTGCGGTCAATTCCACCCTGGTCAATTGGCTTCTCATGGCCATGACGTTTGGGCAGATATGCCCAATGACCCCATAGAATTGACCAACGATTTAATTAAAATGGGGCTTTATTCCTCGGAAGTTTTGGATTTAGCCACAACTCTGACGGAAAATCAGTTAAAGGTTTCTTTTTGCCAATTTTTCCGCAATCGCCTCGATTTGTCGCCAAACGAATTCGCCATCAATTCATCCCTTGATGGGGTCGATCGCCTTTGTTTAGAAGTGATTCAAACAGCGGGAGGCATAGAGGCAGCATTTGCCGCTGCTTTTGGCGATCGCCAAGGGGAACTATTTCAAGATACCATCAAAACCGGAAACTTTAATCGGCGGCAATTTTTAGCAAGAGTTCTCACGGTAGCTTCCTTAATCATGCTCACCAATTGCCAAAAAGACCAAACCGCAGATTTAACATCCGATTCTCCCAATAATTTAGCACAAAAATTAGAGAAACCCGCGATAAAAATCGGGTTTATGCCGGTGACTTGTGCCACGCCAATTATTATGTCACAGCCTTTAGGTTTTTATGAGAAATATGGTTTAAAAGTAGAATTGGTGAAAATGCAGAATTGGGCACAAGTCAGGGATTCCGCGATCGCAGGGGAACTGGATGCCTACCATATGCTATCCCCCATGCCTTTGGCCATTAGCTTGGGTTTAGGTTCTCCCAGATTTCCCATTAAATTGGCCAGCATTGAAAATACTAACGGTAATGCCCTGACTGTGGCGATTAAACATAAAAATAAAGTCAAAAGTGCCGCAGAATTGAAAGGATTTACCATCGCCATTCCTCTTATTTATTCAATACAAAATCTTTTATTGCGCTACTATCTCGCCGCTGGCGGATTAAACCCCGATCGAGATGTCAAATTGGTGGTTTTACCCCCAGCAGATATGATAATAAAACTGGCTAATGGGGAAATTGACGCGATGATTGTGGCCGAACCTTTTAATCAAAAAGCGGTGGCGGAAAAACTGGGTTTTATTCATATTCTGAGTTCGGAAATTTGGCCGGGACATCCCTGTTGTTGTTTAGCCACAGGGCAGCCTTGGATTTCCCAATATCCCAATACTTTTCGGGCATTAAATAAGGCAATTATTGATGGCTGTAATTATGCCAGTCAATCGCAACATCGCGCTGAAATTGCCCGCGCGATCGCTGCCCCAGAATATTTGAATCAACCAGAGTCTTTAGTGAAAGCAGTGCTCACCGGCAGCTTTGAAGATGGTCTAGGGAATATACACAATGTGCGCGATCGCATTGACTTTGACCCTTATCCTTGGAAAAGCTTTTCTTACTGGATCGCCACCCAATTTCAACGCTGGAACCTGATGCCATCAAACGTAGACCATGAAGCCATTGCTGATGAAGTATTTCTCACCGGGTTAGCTAGGCATCTCGCGAAACAATTAGGTCAAAATCCCCCTACGGTGATTCTGCGGAAAGAACAGTTAAAATACGATCGCTTTGACCCCACTGACCCGGAAGCTTATCTGCAACAACAGATTAAAAAATTTGGTTTTTAGTTATTAGTTGTTTGTTGTTGGTTGTTGGTTGTTGGTTGTTGGTTGTTTGTTGCCCCCCCTTGAAGGGGGGGTTGGGGGGGGTGTTGTTAGTTATTGGTTATTGGTTATTAGCCGGATCCTATGTATTACAAATAACAAACAACAAATAACAAACAACAAATAACAAACAACAAACAACAAACAACAAACAACAAACAACAAACAACAAACAACAAATCTTAATACTTTGGGCAAATTTTTAACATTTATTCATATAAATATATATTGAAATTAGTTGAAAATTCTGGGCAAGTGAATTACAATATATACAATCATACCAGCAAAAATCGACCCCGCATTGCTTATATGCCAAGACATTTGGCAGTTTTGTCCATAAAAAATTAGCTCAGTAATCGCTGAAATTTCTAAAAAAGTCACCTCAGATTATTTCATAAACTCAGATTTTTTTTAAGATTTTATACAAAAACTTGAGTCAGGACTCTCGAAAATGTAACCAAAAATAATGTTTTGGTAAAAAATGTTGCATTTTGTACCTGATAAATCAGATAATGTGTAATTATAAAAAAATAGTTAAGGAAATGGTTCCGCTGGATTTCTCTGTATTGCAGCGATATTCCAGCGATCGCAAAACAACCCGATGCTCCAAATCCTTGATCCAAGATGAGGAGCCTTTTAGAGGAGGTAAGTATGAGTCCCAGCACGCTGCGCCATCTTTGGCACTTAATTGAAAAAACTCAGGGCAGTATCTTATTATCGATGGATGATAAGGGTTTGGTGCAATGGTTGATTTCGCAATTTCAGCAAGAACAAGCGCTCGACCCTCAAGAAACGAATTATATTCAAAATTACCTGAACTCTAGACTTTTGCTAATTCGGGACTTGGCTCAAGAACGGGTGGCTACATAAGTCATTTGAGCGATTTTGCTGTAGTTATTTGGGTGACTGGACTTGCTTCAAGTGATTTCAGTCCAGTCAGTCTAAACTCTGCATTAAAACAAAATTAAAACCAAATTGCCACAAAAGCGATCGCGTTTATTTGAACATTAATTGAGCCGTAATTGAGCATGATTTGACCCGTAATTGAGTATTATTTGAGTATTAATACCATTGACAAAAAGTTATGCAATAGTAGGGGCGCAATGCTTGCGCCCAAATAAACCTGGGAATTACAGCAGTAATTTTTAAAATTCGTATAATTAAATGGCTTGAGAGAGAGTCATTGTTTTTGTTGATGAATTATCATCAGATAAAAAAATGAATGAAAAAAAAGTTAATCATTTTGCGAGTTAATTGAAAGTCAATTGAGTCAGGGGGCTGGTTTTGGGATAAATTTCCCCGGAATTTGCGGTTTGGGGTCTTTGGCAACGGGCGACAAAGATGATATGATATATCTTGCCGATCGCTCCCAGATCGGGTCTGATGATTAGTTGTAAAATTAAAACAACTACATCACCATACCCCTAAAAATAACCCGATGATTCACTGAAATCAAGGTGGGAAATTAGGGGCCTTGTTCTGTAGGTCAGATATCGGTTACGACAACAACTTCTATGTTGTTGGAGGTGAAATTGAATCCCAAAGAAGACTCTGTACTAAATTCTACTGCTGCATCTGAACGATCGCGATCTGACCATGATGGGATCCTTAACCAGTCATGGCCAGAGGTATTTTATGCGTATTTCCCGGCGATCGCCTTGACCCTTGATGCCGCAGGATTTGTCCGTTGGGCGAATCAATGGGCAGAACAATCCCTGGGTTATCTTCAAGGGGAATTAATTGGCAAATCTTTTGCGGAGATGCTGGAAGCATCAGAATGGGATTTACTGGTAGAAGAAATCAAGATTGATTCGGATCCAGTCGGTATAGTGAAAACTTGGGATACTTGTCTGAAAAAGAAAGATGGCAGTTTTTGTTGTCTGAGACTGACCCTGCGCTCCCTCGCCGCTAATGCAGAATTATTCCCCGATCGCCCCTCATCCCAATTAGTGAATTCTCCACTGATTATTTTGGTAGTGGGACAGACAATTACCCCACAGAAACATGAGAGTTTATGGGCAGAAAAATTACAGCGATCGCTGGCATTGTTGCAAGGGTTTATCGCATCCAGTCCCAATGGGATTATGCTCGAAGATAGTGATGGAGAAATTATCGCCTGCAACGAGCGATTTCGCCAACTCTGGGGACTGTCCAGGGGAGAGACAAATCGGTCATCCCAGTCTGAACTTGAGGCGATCGCCCAGCAATTAAAAAATCCCGCAGCTTTTCAAGCGCAACTTCAGCAATTTTCGGCAAAATCTGATGCCTTCGGCGATCGATTGCTGGAATTAAAAGATGGTCGCATTTTTGAATTTTCCACCCAACCGCAACGCTGGCAAAACCAAATTGTAGGCCGAATTTGGGTTTTCCAAGATATTACGGAGCGATCGCAGACTCAAGCCACCCTCAAATTCACCCAATCATCCATCGCTCGCAGTGCGGAAGCCGCCTTTTGGTTATCCGCTGATGGTCGTTTCTGCTATGTCAACGATGCCGCTTGCCGTTCCTTGGGATATCCTCGGGAACAGTTACTAGAAATGACGATTTTTGACATTAACCCAGATTTGTCAGAAACCGACTGGCAACAACAATGGCAAGATTTAAAACAACGGGGTTCTTTTCATTTAAAATCTCATCAACTGTCAGGAAAAGGGACAACCACTCCCTTAGAAGTCACCGTAAATTATGTCGAGTTTAAAGGAGAAGCTTATGGCTGTTCTTTTATTCATCAGCTTTCCCAAGCGAAAGAAACAGATTTAATCCGGCGCCAAGAACAAGAACGACAGAAACTCCTGGGACAAATTGCCACAAAAATTCGCCAATCCCTGAATGCTCAAGAAATTTTGCAAACTACGGTGGATGAAGTTCGGCAATTGTTAAATACTGACCGGGTATTGGTTTTCCGCTTTAATCCCGATTGGACTGGGCAAGTGATCGTAGAATCCGTGGGAGCGGATTCTTTGGCTATTTTAAACGAAAAAATTCACGACCCATGCTTTGAAGCCCGCTATATTCTCCCGTATCAAGAAGGAAGAGTTAAAGCAACTGAAGATATCTATACGGCGAATCTAACTCAATGTCATCTAGATTTATTATCGCGATTTCACGTTAGAGCAAATTTAGTGGTGCCGATTCTCTTTAATCAAGAAATTAAACATCAAGAAATTCAACAGCTATCTGATGAGGAAACGGAAAGTTTACCCGATGAAGGATTAGGGGAAGATATACCAAAAGTAGAGCATTCTAAGTTATGGGGTCTGTTGGTTGCCCATCAATGTCGTAGTCCTCGGCAGTGGCAATTGTGGGAAATGAATTTACTGCAACAATTGGGAGTTCATGTGGCGATCGCGATTCAACAATCCACCTTATTTGAACAACTCCAAGCCACGAACAAAGAGTTAGAACGTCTTGCCAGTTATGACGGTCTGACCCAAGTGGCTAATCGTCGTTTATTTGATAATTTCTTACAGAAAGAATGGCGGCGAATGCTCCGAGAAGAATCTTGGTTATCCTTGATTCTGTGTGATATTGATTACTTTAAACCTTACAATGACACCTACGGCCATTTAGCTGGGGATAGTTGTTTGCAACAAGTGGCAGCAGCGATTAGTTCTGTGGTCAAACGTCCCGCTGATTTAGTCGCCCGTTATGGGGGGGAAGAGTTTGCGATTATTCTACCGAATACCCACTTATCTGGTGCGGTAAAAGTTGGGGAAAAAATTTGCGCCCAAATCAATCAGTTGAAAATTCCTCACCAGGGATCTTTAGTGTCTCATCAAATTACCCTCAGTTTAGGAATTGCCAGTATTTTTCCTCATCCCGATGAATCACCCAAAATTTTGATTAATGCCGCAGATCGGGCATTATATCGAGCCAAAGAACAAGGACGCGATCGCATCTGCACCAACAAAGTTTCTTGCTTTTAAAGAAATCTCCTGATTGTTGGTCTACAATCTGCCTGCGCGATCGGGTGGACTTTAGGGTAGGCTAGATGGCGGATCCGAACCCGCCGATTTCCCTCTGATTTCACGCAACCGGATCTAACTTAGTACCATTCATCCAGAACAATTAACTCTCTAGGGATATCTTTATAAGGACAGTCTAAATATAAGTCTAAATGTAGTGGGGAGTGAAAAACCGATGAGATTCTCTTGGCGTTGGTTATTAAGTTTTGGATTCATGGGATTATCCGTAGCGGTTTGCCTTTTGCAGCCTGCCTTATTAGTCAATAGTGCCAGCAATCCTCCATCCTATCAGGCACAATCAGTTAATCCCGGAACCTTTAACCCTTCTGGTAAATTTGCCCTGGTCAAAACCCTGGACGATTCAGAACAAGGGCATATCTCTAGAGTCAACGACCTGGCGATTAGTCCCGATGGCAAAGTCCTCATTAGTGCCAGTCGAGATAAAACCATTAAACTCTGGAATCTAGAAACCGCAAGCTTAATTACCACCTTGTCCCAAGATGCTAAAGAAATTTACTCCGTGGCGATTTCTCCCGACGGGCAAACCTTGGCTAGTGGCAGTGCGGACGAAACCATCAAGATTTGGCGACTGAACCTCAGCCAACTGGCCATCAATTCCCAGATTCCCGTCGCCTCGTTAGAATTCACCAAAAAAGCCCATGACTTTGGGGTGAGTGCAGTGGCGATCTCTCCCGATGGCCAAACCATTGCTACTGCCAGCCCAGATAGGAGGATTAAATTATGGAACCTCGCCACTCTCGAAGAAAAAGAAGAGCTTAAAGGCCATAACAGCTTTGTTTGGGACGTAGCATTTAGTCCCGATGGTCGCACCTTGGCCAGTGCTAGTTACGATCAAACCGTCAGAATTTGGAACTTAGGCAGAGGGTTTCGCAAACGTGAACTGAAAGGTCACGAGTCTCCAGTCCTCTGTGTGGCTTTCAGTCCTGATGGTCTTATGTTGGCCAGTGCCAGCAGCAATGGCACGATTAAATTGTGGAATCCCCGGACAGGTCAAGTGATTAGTACCCTGGCAAGGCATACTTCTACGGTGATGTCCCTGCAATTTAGCCCCGATGGACAATATTTAGCTAGTGGGGGTGCAGACAATGTGGTGAAAATTTGGAATCCGATCAACGGTGCTGTCCTGGAAACCCTCCGAGGACATATTAATCCAGTGACAGCAGTCGCTTTTACCCCCGATGGTAAGACGTTGGTCAGTGGCAGTGCCGATCGCACGATTAAAATTTGGCAGCGTCGCGAAAATTAGGCATTTGTTGTTGGTTGTTGGTTGCTGGTTGTTGGTTATTGGTTGTTTGTTGTTGGTGATTTGGAAGTCCTGAATGCAAACAACAGGGAGCCGCCAATCGAGCGTCTTGTGCGTCTTGTGCGTCTTGTGCGTCTTGTGCGGGGGAGCGGCGGTTCGGCTTCGCTCACCGACCGAGGAGCAGAGGAGCAGAGGAGCAGAGGAGCAGAGGAGCAGAGGAGCAGAGGAGCAGAGGAGCAGAGGAGCAGAGGAGAGAGTGAATAGTGATACCTATTTTCACTTTTCACTTGTACGGGCGAATGCGAGAACGCCCCTACGAATGCATCACTTTCCCCAACCAACAACCAACAGCAAACAACAACTAACAACAAACAACAACCAACAAACAACAACCAACAACAAACAACCAACAAACAACAAACAACAGGAAAAAACTATGACCAATTCATACACAGAAAGCGATCGCGAATGGTGGGCGCAACAATGGGTCGATTTATTAAATTCTTATCGGTTTAAAAAGCGCTTAGAACGAGGGCGTCGCTATGCGATCGAAGGAAATGTGCGATCCATTGACTTTTCCGAGCAAAAAATCATCGCAAAAGTTCAAGGCACTGAAGCTGAACCTTATGAACTTTCTCTATGGCTGGATCGGTTTACCGCAGAAGATTGGCAATATGTAGTCCAAAGTTTATCGGAAAAAGCGATATTTTCCGCTAAGTTATTAGCCGGAGAAATGCCCGCCAATATTGAGGATGTTTTTGCAGCCAATGGGCTCAGACTATTTCCCTTTAAATTATCGGAAATTCATTCCCGCTGTAGTTGTCCCGATAAGGCTAATCCCTGTAAACATATTGCAGCGGTCTATTATTTGTTGGGCGATCGCTTCAGTGAAGACCCCTTTTTATTATTTCAATTGCGCGGTCGCAGTCAAGCAGAACTGATTGCTAACCTCCGGGAAATTCGCGGAACCGAAGCATCAGAAACCACAGCGGAAACGGATAATATACCGGAAAAAACTCCGGTAATTTTTGCAAAATCTCCCCTTAATTTAGAAGATTTTTGGCAATACGATCGACAGTTAGATTCTGGGTTAGTCGTGATTGCCCCACCCCCAAGTAGTGAAACTATTTTAGATGTGCTCGGACCGATTGGATCCCCCGTCGTGACTGAGTATTTGCAAAGCGTTTATCCGCTGATTAGTCAACAGGCAATTCTGACCGGATTAAATCGTGATGACTAACTCTTGTGACGCAGCGAAATAACTCAGGGAACCCAAAATAAACCAAATTCCTACAGTGGGTATTGCTCACCGTAGGAATTTGGCTGCTTAATTTTTGGCTGTTTAATTACTGATTAGACAATTCTGGCATAATTTTTGCCGAAAAGTCACCCTAACAAAACCATTACAATGGCTAAAACCTTTACTATATAAAGCTTTGACATTAAAGCCGATGACGGGAGTCGAACCCGTGGCCATTCGATTACGAATCGAATGCTCTGGCCTCTGAGCTACACCGGCAATGAACACATACACCGATTATAGCAGAGGTGCGGAAATTTGCATAGAGGTGAAGCAGAAAAATTATCGGCAGTTGATTCCCCCTGCCTGGGGTGACGGCCAGGGGTGTCAAATTCCGCAGCTTTTGTCAATAATATAGATTGAGGTTGACTTGGCCGAATCATTCAGCCAAATCATCAAGCCCAACCATTACGCCAAACCATTAAGGATTCTCAAGGATTGTCATTATGCCGACTTATACTGGAATTTCGAGTGAAGCATTTCGCCATCCCCTCGATCGCGAAGCGGAGGAAGCTTTACGCAGTTTACCGGGATTTGAACTCCTAGCCAGCAAATTTGTAGAATTTATCTATGAACGGCCTCAATTTGTCTATCACATGGGCAACAGTATCCAAGTTGGCCCGCGTCAGTATCCCACTTTGTACGGAATTTTTCGGGAATGTGTCAGGGATTTAGATGTTTATCCAGAACCGACTCTGTTTGTCAGCCAAAATCCGGTGGTGAATGCCTATTCTCTGGGTAAAGAACATCCATATATTGTGATGAATACGGGGCTGTTAGATATTCTCAATGAAACAGAACTTCGCTCGGTGATTGCCCATGAACTTGGCCATATTAAATGCGAACATACTATTTTAATTCAAATGGCAATTTGGGCGATTAACTTTGCTTCAACTTTAGGAGAAATGACGATGGGCTTAGGCAATTTAATCGGCAGCGGCTTGATTTTCGCGTTTTATGAATGGCGACGAAAAGCAGAATTATCGGCAGATCGCGCTTCCCTGTTGGTGATGGATGATTTAAATCCAGTGATGTATAGCATGATGAAAATTGCCGGGGGAAGTGGCAATTTTAGCCATGAATGTCACTTAGATGAATTTATTAAACAGTCGGAAAATTATCAGGAACTTGATGATGATAATCTGAATCAGTTGTATAAGTTTTTACTGTACAACGGGGCACAAGGTATGATGTTAAGTCATCCGTTTCCCGTGGAACGCCTCAGCTATTTACGAGAATGGGCAGTTTCACGAGAATATCAACAAATTAGAGCGGGGAATTATGCTCGGGCAGGGGCACAAGGTTCGGTGCCGGTGCGGTCTGAATCCTCATCGGATGAAGCGGAAAAGTTGCGGCGGCAAATTGAGGAGTTGCAACAACAAATCGATCGCATTAAGTCCAAGTAATTCAAATTAGTTTATGTCTAAATACGGCTACCTCTATCGCTTGGTAGGGGCGATCGCCATTTCCTCTGCTATTGTATCCCTGACCCTGGGGACGGTAATGAGATCGCACGAAAATGGGCGATCGACGAAACCACTCAACCTGTTGGCTGTCTCCAGACCGGCAGATCCGTTTCGAGAAGCGATCGGTCAAGCAACCAGGGCGGCAACTCTGGCTCAAAGCGCCTTCAGTCCCGCAGACTGGAACAAGGTAGCAATGGCTTGGATCGAGGCAGTGGCTTGGATGCAAACTGTTCCGCCCAATAGTCCTAAGCGGGTATTTGCGGAGAAAAAAGTCGCGGAATATTTACAAAATTTCACCTTTGCCCAACGACGGGCAGCGGGAAATTTTGGCCTATCTTATCCCACTTTTAACAGTGAAATCCTCGATAGACAACTGGAATTGTATTTGTCTTATATTGCCGCAGTGGGCATTCCTGATGTGGCGATAATTGGCAGTTCCCGGGCGTTGCAAGGGATCGATCCCAGTGTTTTACAGCAAGCCTTGGCTGCCCAGGGTTATCCGGGGTTAAGAATTTTTAACTTTGGCGTCAATGGTGCGACGGCTCAAGTAGTCAATTTTATGTTGAGCCAATTGTTAACCCCCAACCAACTGCCTCGGATGATTATTTGGGCAGATGGTTTGCGAGCATTTAACAATGGTCGAGTCGATCGCACCTACAACGAAATTCTCAATTCTCCGGGCTATCGACTCTTAAGGTCTGGCACTCGCCCCACTTTGGGGTCGCAATTGCCCGCTACCGCCATCAGTGAAGGGACTTTTCAGAACCAACAGCTTTATAGTTATCACCCCGTGGCTAATTATGCCACCTCAGACCCAAGAGTTTATCGCTTAGTCGGGGAAATTGTTCCGGGAATTTTAGCCCAAGGGCTCCAGGGAACTTCTCTGTTTGAAGCCATTGATGCCAATGGTTTTAGGGCTGTCTCTACTCGATTTAATCCCTCGGTTTATTATCAACAAAATCCGCGAGTATCGGGAAATTATGATGGGGACTATGCCCAGTTTCAACTCGGAGGGAGTCAAGAGGCGGCATTGCGATCGGCGGTCGCCCTCACCAAAGCCCGGAAAATTCCCTTGTTGGTGGTCAACTTGCCCGTGACCAATGACTACCTGGACAGCACCCGCAGTAATCGCCAACAACAATTTCGCCAGTATATGCAGAATCAGGCGCGATCGCTTGGTTTTGTCTGGCGGGACTATTCTCAAGGAAATCTCAGCCGCAATGATTATTTTGAAGACCCCAGTCACCTCAACCGCTTTGGCGCAGCGGCAGTAGCGCGGCAACTGGCGGGGGATCAAGCGCTGCGCTGGCCGAGACGGTGACAGTGGTGTCTCCTGGGTCGGTTTAGTGCATGATTGTAAAAAGTTTGTATCAATGGCAACCGATGTGGAACAATTCACCATAAAGTAAATTAAGTCAGGGTCATCTTTTATCCGTGGTGGTTGTCTCCAATGAGGAATAATCATCCCATTGATGCAGTAAACGACGGTAAAATGTCCTGGACAATTCCCGGATTGACCGCCCATAGCCCAGTTTCTCCGAACCATTTTTTCTCTGTAAAAATTCGGACAAATATTCAGACAGGGTATTGGGATCGGATATTGAGACTAGATCGCTCACAACATCATGGGCAGCATATTGGTGCAAAATAATACATTAAAGCTTTTAACTGACCGTTAGCCGTTAGCCGTCAAACGTTAACCGTTAACCGTTAACCGTCAACGGTCAACCAATAAAGCTTTCTCAGGCGATGACAAATTTGATTGGAAATATTCGATTGGAAATAGGAGTATAAACCTTATGGTCGTCTCCACGGGGCAACAAGCAGCTACCCAACTCACGCATTCTCTCCGAGCCAAACATCCGAAAAAGCATAATCATTACGGGTTTAAGGACTTTTTTCATTTTGATTCTACCCAAGGCACCATTACCGACTGGAATAACGCTCGGAATATTCTGACCAGTGAAGATTTTATCATTGGTTTAGTGGAAGGATTAGAAGAAGAAGTCGGCCCAGCTTCTTCGGTGATTATGTACACCATTGGCGAAGAATGGGGCAACAAAGATGCTGCTTTTTTTAAAGAATGGTTTGAAAAAGAATATGAGCGAGAAGTGCGCCAGACTAATTTAATGTTTCTATTAGAAACTTGGTGGTGGCCTTTTACTTCTCAAGGCTGGGGACGATGGGAAGTCGATTTGAGCGATCGCAAACATGGGTTTATGTTCATTAACTTATTTGATTCTGCCGTAGCTCGCACCCTGGGAGACGTGGGCAAACCCGTTTGTTATATCTACGCGGGATTATTTGCCGGTTTCTTTAGTTGCTTAGTGAAAAAACCCCTAAGCTGCATTGAATTGCAATGCTACTCAATGGGAGAAACTTACTGTAAATTTCTCATCGGCAACAAAGACCGGATTGATGCGGCAGCTTTTTGGCAAAATGAAGGAGCCACCGCTAATGATATTCAACGACGAATGCAGTCCGGGGATCGACTAAAATGAACCAGGCAAAGACTTTACTAAAACTATCAGTCGATCGGTTTTTTAGCCAATGCAACTGGACTGGTCAACCCCTAGCAATTCTGGAAAATGCCGATCTAGAAACTGTTCCCGAAATTCGCCTGAGTTTATTAGTCAGCGAATATTTCCGCTTACTTCCCTGGGAAGGAACTCCGATCGTTGGTTCTCTGCCAAAAGTATCGGCTAATGTTGATTTGCTAGAAACCGATCCCCTTGATGATGTCACCCTTGAGGATCTCCTCGACTCTTTTTAGAGAGTAGGGTGGGCAATATCTTGCCCACCCTACGAATTGCTACAGTAGTAGGGTGGGCAAGATATTGCCCACCCTACAGATAGCTACAGATAGTTGAAATACTATTTATCCACATCTACCTAAGAATTAACGCTATGCACCCAGAGCTTTTGAGCCTACTAGAAACGGCTGAACAGCGCTACCTAGAACCGAAAGAGATTGAACTTTATCGTCGCCATGCGGCCTCTTTAAATCGACGCTTACAAGCCTATGAAATGCTGCGAGAACAAGAAACAAAAATTTTTCAAGCGATCGCCGATAGACTGGTGAATGCATTACCAAATGAAAGCCAAGAAAATTTAGAACGGTGTTTGAAATATTGGCTGTTAATTGTGCGCTATAGTGCCACAGCGATGCTAATCAACGATCTTTCTTATTTACAAAACCGTTTGCAGGAATGGGTTAAGGGTTTACTAGAAACTTATGAAACCTATCAAATTGATGTGCAGGTTTATGACTTACTGATGCAGGAATTAAAAAATTACCTATCTCAAGACGATGTGCGGTTATTAGATCCGGTTCTCCAAAAAGCTAAGGATTTAATTATCTCTAAGCAACCCGGCAATTCCTGAAAAGTTAAGCAGAAAAATTGATTCAGTTTCAGCTAATTAAATATGAGGAATAGGAAGCAAAATGATCTCAATTACCAATTTGTTGGAAGATAACGATAAACTTTCAGGAAATTATTTTTCCTCGGATGTTTATGTGAAGGGGGATTTAGAGTTAGGACTATTAGAAAATCGTCGGGGCGATCGCCTCTTGGCTTTACCGGATACCCTGATTGATGCCATTTACAGCGGTTTGGAAAAAGAAACCGGATCTGCCACCCGTTTAGTGCTGTTTAATTGTGGTAAATGGTGGGGCAAGAATTTATATGTCCGTTTTTGCGAAGAAATCCAAGATTACTATAATAAATCAATTGCAGAAATGGACATGATTTCGTTTGTCCAATGTTTACAACAATTTTGGAAAACTCATGGCTGGGGATTATTTGAATTTGACCAAACTTATTATCAACAAGGATTTTTGGTCTTTAAAATTACTAATTCTTCTTTTGCCAAGAAAACCGAGAACTGGTCTGGTCCTGCTTGTTTTTTAGAAGCGGGGATTTTAACTAGCTATTTTAGTCAACTCACCGGACGAGAACTTACCTGCGTGCAAACCACTTGTGAATCCCTTGGGGCTGATTGTAATCGGTTTATTTTGGGTTTGCCCGACCGTCTGGAACCAGTGGAAGGTTGGGTTACAGAAGGTCTAAACCATGACACGATTATGCATCGATTGTCTGAAACCCAAAATTAAAGATGTTTGACCTGAATTTACTTGGTAAAACTGGGGGCGGCGATGCCACGAAGCGGTTCCGGAAAGGGAATCGCAAATCAGATCGATTTGCCCCCAGTTTTATGTCTGATTTTATAGCACTTGTCAGAGTTATGAAGTACAAAAAAACCTGTCATTCCCGCCTTCGCGGGAATCCAGAAAACCTCTGTAATCCAGATAATAACCGCTATACAGCCTATTCAGAAATAATCCGATCCAATCTCTATAGCACTTGTCATAGTTATGAAGTACAAAAAAACCTGTCATTCCCGCCTTCGCGGGAATCCAGAAAACCTCTGTAATCCAGATAATAACCGCTATACAGCCTATTCAGAAATAATCCGATCCAATCTCTATAGCACTTGTCATAGTTATGAAGTACAAAAAAACCTGTCATTCCCGCCTTCGCGGGAATCCAGAAAACCTCTGTACTTCATCCAGATAAGTAGGTGAAAATAATTAATTGCACTTTTCGTTTTCCGCCAATAGGCTTTGGATTCCCGCCTTCGCGGGAATGACAGCCTTTCTTCTCGTGGGGTCTGTAGTGCATTTATTTCTGCCCACCTACTTAATAACCGCTATATGTTTTATTTTATGTCTGATTAATCCTTTCCCCCGTCACCCACAAACAGAAACCCGGTTTCTAGGCAAAATGCCAAATTTTGACCGTTCTGTCCCAACTGCCACTGACCAAAGTTTGACCATCAGGACTAAAGGCTAAAGAGTTTACAGTTCCTAAATGGTTGAGAGTTTGTAGTAGTTCTCCGGTGTGATAATTCCAGATTCTAATGGTGTTATCTTGGCCCCCACTGGCGAGAGTTTGGCGATCGGGACTGAAGGCTAAACAAGATACATAACCTTCATGGTCAGTGAGGCTTTTTTCTAGTTTGCCGGTTTCCAGATTCCATAAATAAATTGGTTGGTCAGAACCACCGCTGGCAATGATTTTGTCATCGGGACTAATGGCGATCGCCCAAATAATGCCTTTAGACTGATCGAACCAAGAGGCTAATGACCCAAAAAAATCATCGGGGCGGTTTAATGTTCGCAGTCTTTTTTCTGCCCGCCAATTCCAAATCATAATCGCACTATCGGCGCCGCCACTGACCAAAATTCGACCATCAGAACTAAAGGCGATCGCGGTAACTTCCCAGCCATGTCCTTTTAAAGTATATGCAACTTTGCCTCGATCTATTTGCCAAATTCTAATCGCCGTATCCACAGCGGTAAAACCAATATGTCCACTAGCAAGATATTGTTGGTCACGACTAAATGCCAAACTCCCTACCCGCAGATTGACTAATGAAGCGCCCAGAGATTTTTGCAGCTTTCTCGTATTTAAATCCCACAGCTTAATTGTGCCATCATTAAATTCGTGATTGCTGGAACTAGCTAATATTTTCCCATCGGGACTAAACGCCAGCGCAATAATCGCGCTATGGTGTCCGGTGAGGGTTTCTAGGATTTCTCCGGTTGCCGCATTCCATAGTTTAATTGTATTATCTTGACTGCCACTGGCGATGGTTTTTCCATCAGGACTCATGGCTACGCAAATAATCGGTTGCGTATGTCCAGTTAAGATATGTTTGATTTTCCAAGCGGGAGGCGGTAAAAAGTCTTTCCAGCTTGGGGGTTTAACGGCAGGATTTTGGCAAATTACCGGCAACCAACTCACCCCCGGATATTTTTTATCCCAGGCATCTTCGAGTTTTTTGCGGGCTAATAATACTGAGGTATAAAAAGATTGGTTGCTGGCAAAGGCAGTGAGGAAATCCCTTAAAAAATCCTGGGCTACTTGGTCTGGTATGCGATCGCGCATGACAATTATCTGGGGAAACTGTAAGTCTTCCAATTCATTGGCTAATCCCAAACCGTTGCAAGAGTTAAAAAAGGCAATTTTTAAGCCATTTTGAATCGCAGTTTTTAGAGCATTTTTAAATTCGGGAATCGCCAGATTATCTTGGGCATTAAGCTTAATCCAACCAGTTGCTCGATCGAAATTGCTGTTGCTATGGCCATCAAAAAATAAAATATCCCAGCCTTGTGGTTGCCAAAGCATATCCCGGAATGTTTCCGGTGTTGGTTCGATTAACGACACAATTTCGGCATCGTTTAAATGGAGTTTAATTAAATCTAAGTCAGGGGAACTATTGCCGTCAGGGTATTTTTCTAACCCGGTGCGATCGCCCACCACCACCAAAATTCTCACTCGGTCATGTTTGGTCTTTTCTCTCCGGGGAGGTGGGGTAAACTCTGGGGTACTCAGGGCAATTTCTACGGGAACCGAAGCATCGGCAAAAAATCTCCAAACGTGCCAAGGGAGGAGACGAAGTTGCGGGTTTTTGGTTTGAATAATCACCCTAACTTCATTCGTCCCCATTAAATTGCGATTTAATTCATCCCGGATTTTTAGCCAGTCTTCATGCCCAGAATTCAGCCATCCATTTAACTTTTGAATAAATTGACTTTTCCACTCCACAGCAGGAGTAGCCATAGGACTTTCTGGTTCGTCCTCAAATTGAGAACGTTTCATTCCCGGAAGATTCTGATATCCTCTTTGCCAATAGTTATAAAGTTGCCAAAGCGTCGGATTTGTGTCATCTTCTGGCGGCAGTTTACCTTGCACTTGGATTTCGCTTCCCGTAGCATCATCATCATCCTGAATTCGCAGCAAAGCCGGAAATCCTGGCTGAAAATTGCCCTCGAATAGGGTTAAGATAACTCGCTTTCCCATTGATATCTCCGATGATTACCAATTCTGTAAGGTGGGCAAAATTTGCCCACCCTACTATTATTAATCGATCTTGTAAATCTTGTAAGGTGGGCAAAATTTGCCCACCCTACTATTATTAATCGATCTTGTAAGGTGGGCAAAATTTGCCCACCCTACGATTAGAAGGTTAGATCACAAAATTTTCTGTGATGCTTACCTCTCCTAATGATAATCGAATACTGAATTGTTCTCCGACCGAACCGCTAAAACCTTGGAGTTCTAAGAAATTGGGATTCGTGGGTTGTGCTTGTCTGAAAGTATTACCGGATCGATCGAACACGATAACTTGAAGATTTTCAGGCAAATCATTCTCCTCATCGATCGCTTCTATGCGAATTCGGATACTGACTTTCTGCTCGTTTTTCGGGCGAAATGCTACCAGTAAAGCAACCGTAAAAGATTGCGTTTCGCTGACTAAATCGATCGCTTTTGCCATTTCAATTCCCGCTTGGGGATGACTGGGATTAATTTTCCCCAAACTTAAAGCCGCTTGCCAAAGAGTTTCGCTATCTTCACTGGTTGCGAGTAAGTCACTCAAAGCGGCGATCGCTTCAGGAGAGTTTACCCCAATGTCCCCTAATTCCGTGGCAATTTGCCGCCGAGTTATTTCGTCATTGGTGGTTTGCAACCGTTGGATCAGAGGGGCGATCGCTTCTATTTCATAGGGTGACATAGCACCCTTGTGAGCACCCGTTGCCAGTACCAGTTGTGGTTGCTGCCAATAAGGTTCAAAAATCTCATCTCGGAGATTTTGCAGCCATTGTCGCCAATTTATCGGCGCTGTTGCGGACTGGAGGCGGACAGCCAAAATTGGCACACCCAATATTTCTGTTAATTGCTTTGTTTTGAACAAATACTCAATTCGTTCAAATGCTTCTAGGCAACTTTCCAAGACCAGAACAACACTTCCTGGCTCGATTTTTTTCAGGGCAATGAAAGGATTGCCTAAAAGTTCATTTGCTAACTCAATTAAAGCTTCTGCTTTTTGCCGATCTACTTCGTTGAGTGTAGCACTTAAAAGTAATAACCAGGTGCTTTCCGCAGTCTGAGTAGTCGGAGTATCTATTGTATTGTCCACAACCTCTTCCCAGTTAACTCCTACTGCCTGACAAATTGCCTTAAATACTTCCTCTTGAATTCTTTTTCCTTGCCGAAAACGCCGCAAAGTTGCTGGTGAAGTTTGAGCCGCATCAACCCAAGCTACAGCATCCGCGTTCCAGCCTTTCTTTCTTCTAGCTAAATCGACTTTTGCCAAGCCTTCTTTTGTTGCTTTTAGTGTAATTGCCATTATTACCTCAAATTTAGTTGTCAGTCGATCTCAGTTTGATCTCAGTTTGATCTCAGTTGGGCGATCGCTCATAAAGATGAGCCTATTTAAACCTTTTCTATACAGCACCATTAAGGTGTGGAGAAAAGTTAGCGCTAACTCCCTTTCTCCTCAGCAGTCAATCAATGACCTTGAGGCAGAAACGAGCTATGAAAACTCAATTTTTTACTTCCCCAGTCCTCGTTGTAATTATACTACTGGTCGAGTCCATTTCCTCAGTTTCTTTGGCAGCCAATTCCCAGTTAAGCCAAAAAGCTGCTATGACCTTGACTGACTCGGAAATTATCGCCAACCAAGACGGCGATCGCACTTCAGAGTCGGATCAATGCGACCCAGAGCAAATAAATTGTAACAAAGTATAATCAACCCGCCTTGTTTTCTAATTCCCCTTACGGCTGAAAAAACGCCTTGGGGAATTCTTGAACCAATCTAAAAATTTTCCCCCATTCCCACCCTTATTGCCAAGGGGGTTGGGGGAATATTGTGCATAACTCTCGATATATTCATTTCAATTGTGATTGATACAATGCTGTAGGGGCGCAATGCTTGCGCCCCTACTTGTATTAATTTTAATTCAAACAACTATAAATCATATTTTATTACCCCGATCGAAGCACTTGTGCTGTATTTATATTTTTGCTTAACAATAATTATTATATTTAAAAATATAATAATTATAATTTTTGCTAAAATACCTTTATTTGGTATATAATTAAACTAAGCAAATAACTGCCGAAATTTATCATAAAAATAACTGGCATGACTCGCGAAATCCATGACCAATTTGCTAAAGACTATCTCTCAGAATTACTATCTCATCTCGGAGAAGTCGAAACCAGCCGGGAAGTCACATCAGAAGTGCGACAAGTGGATGTTTATTTTATCCCCGCTGCCACGCCAAAGGACATCGATCCCAAACTCTTAGGGTTACTCGCGCCTATGGCCAAAACCGCTGGTTTATTTGAGCCATTTCGCAATCCTCCGACCCCGGTAGAAATCTCTAATTGTTTGGTAAAACTCTTTGGCGTTCAGGGGGAACAACGCCGCCAAGCCCGTCGGGAAAATGTCAGCCAAACTCAACTTGAATCACCGCGTTTGTGGATTTTATCCCCTTCCATTTCAACGCCAATTCTGCGCGGGTTTGGGGCGAAACCAGGCGAGTCAGAGGAATGGCCACCGGGAATCTATTTTCTGCCAAAATTTTTTTATACGGGACTGGTGGCAATTCATCAGCTACCCGTGACCCCAGAAACTCTCTGGTTGCGGGTTTTGGGTCGGGGAGAAGTCCAAAAAGCGGCGATCGATGAGTTGGTAGCTTTGCCAGAAGCCAATCCTTTACGGCGTTATCTGCTGGAAATCTTGGCCTCCTGGCGGATCAATGTGGAATTAAGTCAAAATTTAGATGAGCAAGAAAAACAGGAGTTGACTATGAACTTATCACCGGCATATTTACGTTGGCGAGAAGAAACTTTTCTTGAAGGTCGTCAAAAAGGTCTTCAAGAAGGTCTTCAAGAAGAACGCCGTTCAATGATAGAAAATTTCCTGCGAGTTCGCTTTGGAGAAGTGGATGAGCAATTGTCTCAGATTATTGAGTCAATGTTAGGATTGCCTACGGCAGAATTGACCGTAATGTTGCTGAATTTTTCCCGGTCTGAGTTGTTAGAAAGATTTGGCCAAAATCGTTAATTATGTAGGGACATGGGCTTTCGCCGTGTCCCTACAAGGCAATGCCGTGTCTTTGGTCAAGTCATACCAAAAATATCTGAATAATTAATCCTGGTAGGCTTGGCGTCCTTTTTCTTTTAACCAATGATCTAATTCTGGTAAGCTGATAGAATCTATGGGACATTTTTCTAATGCGTCTTTTGTCCCAGAAGCGTCTCTCAAACGTTCCATTACTGGTGCGAGAATACAATAAGCTTCTGGCCGATCGCTGCTAATTGCGATCGCTTCTTCCAGGTATTCCTCCGCATTTTCGTATTGTTCCAGACAGAGTTGTGCTCTACCCAGGTTGGTCAGCAAGCCATATTTTCCCGCATATTTTGTAGCGATTTTTAAACCCTCTAAAAATAGGAAAGCTGCCCTCTGACAATCTTGCTTTCCTTGCTCTAGCAGATAGAGGCGTCCCAGGTTATTATAGGCTGAGGGGTTTTTATATTTAATCGCTTGCTCATATTCCCGAATCGCTGAAGCAATATCGTTTTGGTCTTCATAAAGGGAGCCAAGATTATAATAAGCTTGGCCGTAATCTGACTTTAGTAATATCGCTATTTGATAGGAATTTTTAGCCCGGTTAAACTGTTGACTTCTGTGATATATAATTCCCCGTTGATTCATCTCAATAGCCAGTTTATTTGACGCAAAATACCAGCCGATCGCCAATGCCGTTAGTAATAATATTACAGAAGCGATCGCTTTCTGGCCTTTAAGAAGTTTTTCTGTTATTATATCCTTAAATGGGATAACTTTGCCTGCGGGATCGCCAGATTCTAAATATTCTAAACCTGCTAAAGATTCTAAATCATTTAACCGGGATAAAATAACTTCGTTACTGGAGGGACGTTCCCTGGGAAACAAAGCCATCATCTCATCCAGTAAATCTGCCAATTTATCGGGAATTTCCGATGCGCGATCGCGCCAAATTAAATCCCCGTTCGTTTCATTTTCTGGTAAATTAATCGGCACAATTCCCGTCAGCAAATGCACCATTGTCCGACCGAGGGCAAAGAAATCTGATTGAGGCACCGCTTTGCCATTCATTTGCTCAATTGGAGTATAACCTTGTGGGGACATTAATCTCGTATGTTCCGCATCTTCTCCTAACTTTACCAGATAAGTATTGTTAATTTGCCTAACTCCTCCAAAGTCAATTAAAACCAGCTTGCCGTCCGGTTTCACCATAATATTTTCTGGCTTAATATCCCGGTGAAAGTAATGATTTTGGTGCAGTTTTTGCAATATTTCCAGCAGTTGTTTTAACCAGTCAATTGCCAATGATGAGGCAATCGGTTGATTATCTCTTTGCTTTAACCAGGTTAATAAATTTTCCCCGGCAATTTTTTCCATCACCAAACAGTGAATGGTTTCCCGGTCGGCTTCAATGGTAAAATATCCGTCTGGTTCGACTTTGGGAATGCCGGGATGATTCAGGTGGCTTAAAACTTTTGCTTCCCGTTGAAACAGCGCGATCGCCTTGTCTTTTTCTGATGGGGGAAAGTTCTCTAAATTGAGAACTTTGAGAACTTTAATAAATTTAACTTTATGGCAAGACTTTTCATCCCGGACAGCAAAAACTTCGCCAAAGCCTCCTGACCCAAGCTTTTCCACAATTCTATAGCGGTTTTGCACCAGCATACCGATAGATAACATAAGCAACTCACTGGAATATGTGCTTAAATTGGTTAACAATATACTTCATTACCACGGGCTGAAGGGTAAACATCACTGGATCGGAGTCGCTGGTTTTTTCCGTAATTTTTTCAATCAGCGATCGCCTTGCTAAAGACTCCAAAACTTCGATAATTTGCGAGTGAGAAACCGCTGGGGAAATTTTCTCCCGCATTTGGGAAATAGTTACCGGAGATTCAGCGGTAGCGATGCGATAAAGTACCTTTTTTTCTATGTCGGAAAGTCGCTCAAACTGCCGGTCTAAAACCTCACTCAATTGTCCCACAAATATAGTATTTTGTTGGATAAATTCCGAACTTTTGCCATTAAATAATTCTAAAACAGTATCAGCGACAATTTTTAACGCCAACGGGTTGCCTCGATAGCGTTGAATCAGACGATCCCATTCCGGTTCTTCGACTAATCCTTGTTCTTGCAAAAGTTGTCGGGCTGCCCTTTTTTGCAGTCCCGATATTTTTAAACAACGCACCGGACGCTTACGACCTTCTAGCTTGACAATTTCACGGGGTTTTTCGTGACTGGTGATGACAAAGCAGCTTTTATGTATGGATGCACCAATTTGGTAGAATAATTTGGCATAATCTTCATACCCTGGACGATATTTTCCCGCCAGGTCGTTATTACTAAAAAGGGATTCCAAGCCATCAAGAATAATTAAACAGCGCTGGGAATTGCACAGTTCAACTAAGCGGACGATATTACTTTCTAAGGTATCTGGTAATGCTTTTTTCGCCTGAGAATTCGGGATTGATTTAATCAGGTTGGGGATAAATTTGTCTGGAGGCGGGGCATATTGCAGACTGCGCCAGATGACGATTTGAAACCGATATTTTAGCTGTTTGGCTAATTGGATGGCCAGGGTGGTTTTGCCAATTCCCCCCATACCCAAAATTGCGATTAAGCGGCAGTTTTCTTCGCCAATCCATTCGCTCATTTGTGTCAATTCTAAGGTGCGATCGTAAAAAACAGTCACCTCTGGGCAGCTATCCCAATCAATGTATTGACCGTCGCTGAGGTCTTCCAGGTCGGCGTCGGGGCGATCGGCAATTTCCCGCCAGTCGAAGCCCAAAACTTGACAAAAAGCTTTAAACGCCGGGGCAGCCACCGAATATCCGGTTAAAAAACGTCTCCAGGTGGCCTCGGAACAGCCCTCAGCGTAGGACCCACCAGATGCCCACTCTGACTCTGGACACAAAATCTCACTGGCAGCCACAAGCCATTCACTGTCATCGCGGTTTCGCCCGCTGTCCTTTCGCGCCTGCTGAATTTTGCTTAATCCCAGTTCAGAGGCTTTGAGAGTGTCCATGCTACCCCAATATCCTTGCAAGTTTCAAGGTCAATTTTAGATCGGTTTGGGGATTCGGATGAATCTCAACTAGGAAGATTTACTGTTTCATTCCCACCCGAAAGTCGAGTCCCGTGGTCTCCAAAGGTGAATCGATGGGAAAAAACTGCCAAAGGTTAAGGGTGGTTGATGCCATAAACTTAGAGTGGGCTTTTATCCTACCCTAAGTCTATGGATCGAGGATCTAAGTGTTAATAAGTGTTAATTTTCCTGTTGGAATCCAGATTAACCCCGAGATCGATAGCCACCAAATACGGTTAATTGATAATATTTCCAAGGCACCATCACTGGCAGAAAGCCAACGTTTTTCAGCATTGCCACCTGATCTAATAAATCTCCCATTTGCTGTTCATGGGAATATCCTTCGGGTTTTGTCGGGGCAATTTGCTCTTGAAGTTTGCTCAAAGTTGTTCCCTGACTCACCGCCCATTGTTCGCGAGTTTTTTGATAACCTTCCACCAGGTTGGGTGAATCGGGTAACACCAGATCCCCATTCCAAAAACAACCGTTTGGCTGTAAATTTTCGCGAATCCATTGAAATACTTTTTCTTTCATCGGATCGGTTAAATGATGAATAGCCAAAGATGAGAGACAAACATCAAACCCATTTTTGTCCGCCAAAGGTGCATTCAGGTTCGCTAAATTGCCAAAATCGGCTTTAATCCAATGGACTTGTTCTCCATAGCCAAATTGGTCGATTTTAGCACTGGCAAAATCTAGCATCCGAGGAGAATAATCCACGGCGACAATTTCAATATTGGGAAACCGACTGAGGATTTTGCCGGTGAGTTCACCAGTCCCACAACCCAGTTCTAATAACTGTCGAGTATTCGGAGGAATGCAATCCACCATTAGATCGAGCATTTCATCATAACGGGGCAATAGTTGTCGAATGTTGCGATCGTAGTCAGCCTGATTTAGGAAAAGTTCTCCAGGAAATATCTCTACCATAATTTTAAATTCCCTCAAAATTGATTGGAGAATTGCATTTTGATTTATCAAGTTAAACCAAAATTATCTTACCTGATTAATCCACCGTTTACTCAAAATCTCCGGAGTTTTTTTAAATCCTTAGTAAAAATTTAATTGATTGCCACTATTATTGGATAGTTGAGGCAGGGAGAATCTCATATTTGTTAAGAAAGACTCTTTTGGGAAAAGGGTGGGGAAGGTGGGGAGGGTCGGGAAGCAATATCACCCCATATCCCCTATTTGCCCTATCTTCCTCCACCGACGGGGGATCCGATCGCGGGCGATCGCACAGTCGGAACTTCATTGGCTAGAATTTATCTAGGGTGTTATCGTTTTTCTGTGGCTCATTCTGTGACTCATTAAATAACTGTGGTTTTCCTGATGCTATGCAGCCTAAAAAAATGTCAATATCTTGCTTATTCAAAGCAAAATTATCTCAAAAAATTGTCTTTTGGGTATTTCTTAGTTTGATCGCCATTGAAGCTTTAATTTTAATTCCTTCAGTGCAACGACGAGAAGAAGAATTACTAGATCAATTAAGCGAGGTATCATCAGCAAAAGTAAATTGGCTAATTGAAACTTATCCGATGATTTCAAATCAAGAATTTATAGTGCAATTACGCCGACTAAAAGTTGAAACGATGTTTGGCAAAATTATCGGCGGAATTCTCTATGATAGTCAGGGAAAAACTCTCCATCAATTTGGCGAAATACCCTCCCTTGATTGGGAACAGGTAATGAGCGATCGCCTCAAACTCAAGGAGTCGCATCTAGACCGATATGATATTGCCTGGAAATTAGAACAAATTCCGGGAAACTACATATTAATTCTGCGCCATGACTTATCTTTAATTGGCATAGAATTATGGGCATATAAAGCTAGAATAACTGGATTAGTAGTATTAATTTCTATCGTCGTAACTTCCACCACTATGTTTGTCTTAGGAAAAACGGTAATTTTACCTGTATTGCAACTGCGCGATGACATCCTAGGGGCAGGAGAAGCCCTGAGTCAAGACTTACCCGCCCCAAACTTTTATTCTTGTTCCGTGCAAAGAACTGATGAATTAGGAGAAGTCATGCAAGCGTTTAAGCAAATGTTTGAAAGAGTCCATCAAGAAATTGCCGATCGCAAACAAGCGGAAGAAATGTTACGAGGCGAACAGCAAAAATCGGAAACTTTACTCTTAAATATTTTACCCATTGCGATCGCCGAAAAATTAAAAAATGGAGAAAATCACATTGCCGAGGGATTTGCAGAAGTGACGATTTTATTTGCAGATATTGTCGGATTTACCCAACTTTCCCAACAAATATCCCCGGCTGATTTAGTCCAATTATTAAACCATATTTTTTCTGCCTTCGATCGCTTAAGCGAAAAACATCAATTAGAAAAAATAAAAACCATTGGGGATGCGTATATGGTAGTGGGAGGTTTGCCCGTTCCCAGACCGGATCACGCCGAAGCGATCGCAGCAATGGCCCTGGATATGCAAGGTGCGATCGCCGATTTTAATGCCCGAAATAAATCGGATTTAACCATCAGAATTGGCATCAATACCGGGGCGGCGATCGCTGGAGTCATTGGCACCAAAAAATTTATCTATGACCTATGGGGTGATGCGGTCAATACTGCCTCTCGCATGGAGTCCCACGGCATTCCTGGAGAAATTCAGGTGACAGAATCTACCTACAATCTGCTGAAACACAAATATTCTTTCCAGCCACGGGGAAAAATTCATATTAAAGGCAAAGGAGAAATGATGACCTATTTACTGAAAAAATCAGATGGTTAGACTAATTTTGACCTTTTTAGAGATAGAATAATAGTCAGTAGACCGCTAACAGTGGCCGATTGACCGTGAAAGCAAAAAAATAGAGAAATTTCTAAAAGCGCTCTCAAGTATGAATAACTCCCCAAACTACCCTTCAGGCCCAGTTCCCCTGGACTCTCCATTTTATATTCCCCGTCCCCCGGTTGAAGAACTCGTCTACGAAGAAATCGGCAAACCCGGTGCGCTGATTCGGATTAAAGGGGCGAAGGAAATGGGCAAATCTTCCTTAATGTTAAGAATTGTGGACTATGCCAAAAACCTAGGATACCAGATTGTTGCCATAGATTTTCAACAATTTGATGCCGATTGTCTGAATAATTTAGATCGATTTCTCCGCAGCTTTTGCCTGCAAGTGACTAAACAGTTAAACCTCGAACCTAACCTTGATGAATATTGGGATGAGGATATCGGCAGTAAGATCAGTTGTAGCCTTTATTTTCGCTGGCATATCCTGGAAAATCTCACTTCTCCCCTGGTCTTGGTACTTAATGAAGTCAACGAATTATTTGAATATCCCCAACTCACCCAAGATTTTTTGCCCTTACTGCGATCGTGGTATGAAGAAGCCAAACAAGTCCCAATTTGGCGATCGCTTAGATTAATCGTCGTCTATACCACCGAAGTTTATGTTCCCCTAAAAATTACCCAATCACCTTTTAACATTGGTTTACCTGTACAATTAGCGGATTTTACCGCCGAACAAGTAGAAGAGTTGGCAAAATTACATCAATTAGAGTGGAATGAGTCGCACACTGAAAAATTAATGGCAATAGTAGGAGGTCATCCGATCTTAGTCCGATTAGCATTATATCACTTGGCCACTCACCCAAAAGAAACCCTGGAAAACCTGCTAAACTCCGCTGCCAGCGATACAGGCATTTACACAGACCATTTGCAGCGGCTTTCTCGTACTCTGGAAGAAGACCCCGAATTAAAAATAGTGTTCCAAAACTTGATTTTGGGGAATAAGTCATTAGAGTTACCGCAAAATTTATCCTATAAATTAGAAAGTTTAGGATTAGTCAATTTGACAAACAAGCAAGTCAAAATCAGCCAGGAATTGTATCAAAAATATTTTTGGCAAAAAATTCAAGCAGAAATCGACTTACCGGGAATAAAAGACGCCAAATTTCCGGCTAACATTATGACAAGTTTAGCAAAAGAATATCAAAAACTAAAACAACTGGCCGAATTAGACGAACTCACACAATTAGCCAATCGAAGAAGCTTTGAAAAAAAACTCCAAGATTACTGGAACCAGTTGTCTGACACCCAAGAACCTTTATCCCTAATTATCGGTGAAATTGACTTTTTCAAGGTTTACAAAAGTTACTACGGAGAGAAACAAGCCAACCATTGCTTGCAGGAAGTAGCCCAGGCATTTATTCAGCCAAGTAAAAGTGAGCACACCCTGGTTGCGCGTTATGGGGATGCTCAATTTGCCGTAATTTTACCGAGAATCGATAAATCCGCAGCAGTTGAAATTGCTAAAAATATCCAAGCCCAAGTGCAAGGGTTAAAAATTGAACTGAATATTCCTGATTATTCCGGTTTTCCTGATTCAGTCGTCACCGTCAGTTTAGGCTTAACCACGATGATGGTGACGGCAAATAGCGCTCTAGATGAGTTAATTTCCCGCACTGGACAAGCATTAAAATCTGCCCAAATCATTGGCGGAAATTATCTTAAATCTGTTTAATTGATTCAATCAAAACGCAACAATTGCGTTTCTATATTTTTCCATTCTATTCCCTGTTCCTGATTCCCTGTTCCTGATTCCCTATTCCCTATTCCCCGTTCCCTTTCCCTATTCCCTATTCCCCGTTCCCTATTCCCTATTCCCTATTCCCTATTCCCCGTTCCCCGTTCCCTTATGACTTACGCAATGACTCTATATATGGGGTATTGGTGCGTTACGCTTCGCTAACGCACCCTACAAATAGCATTTATGCGTAAGTCCTGTCCCTATTCCCCGTTCCCCGTTCCCCGTTCCCCGTTCCCTATTCCCTATTCCCTATTCCCTATTCCCTATTCCTTATTCCTTATTCCCTATTCCCTATTCCCTATTCCCTATTCCCTATTCCCTATTCCCTATTCCATAGCCAAAACCAAATAAACTATGAGTCAATACTCTTACCAAGTCGGGGGAAGTTTAGCTAGTGATGCCCCCACTTATGTGCAACGTTGCGCCGATCGCCAACTTTATCAAGGTTTAATTAATGGGGAATTTTGCTATGTGTTTAATTCCCGACAAATGGGTAAATCTTCTTTGCTGGTACAGACAAGAAAACGGTTAGAAGAACTGGGATATCTCTGCACTACCATTGACTTGACTAAAATTGGTAGTGAAAATATCACCCCTGTCCAGTGGTATAAAGGGATGATGACTGAGTTATGGCAAGGATTCAATTTAATTGGCAAAGTGCGCTTCAAAAATTGGTGGCAAGAAGTTGAAGATATGTCCTTGTCCCAAAAATTAAGTCAATTTATTGAGTCAGTAATTTTCCCGAATGTTGCGGCAGAAAAAATTTTTATTTTTGTCGATGAAATTGACACAATTCTGGGGTTAGATTTTTCCGTTGATGATTTTTTTGCCCTGATTCGGTTTTGCTATAATCAACGGGCGGTTAATTCGGAATATCAGCGGCTCAGTTTTGCTTTATTTGGCGTTGCTACCCCTAGCGATCTAATTAAAGATAAAAGCCGAACACCTTTTAATATTGGCACTGCCATAGATTTAGGTGGATTTGAACCGGAACAAGTTCAGCCACTCTTGAGAGGATTAGAGGAAAATGTCAGTCATCCCGAAATTGTTTTAAAAGAAATCTTAGCCTGGACTAATGGCCAACCATTTCTGACGCAAAAATTGTGTCATTTAGTGATTCGGGAATTTAAAGTTATGAAAAATGATGTAAAAATTCCCCCAGGCATGGAAGCTTTTTGGGTAGAAAGTTTAGTCAAAAGTAAAGTAATTAACCATTGGGATGCTCAAGATGAACCGGAACATTTAAGAACTATTCGCGATCGCCTCTTACGCAACCAAAAACGAGCCGGTAGATTATTGGGAATTTATCAGCAGGTATTACAATATGATGCCCTCAACCATGATGCCCTCAACCCACCCTTAGCCAAAAAAGATGCTGAGGGAATTTCCTGTGATGATAGCTTAGAACAAATTGAATTAATTTTATCAGGATTAGTCGTCAAAAAACAGGGATATTTGCAAATAAAAAACCGCATTTATGGCGAAGTATTTAACTTAGAATGGGTAGAAAAACAACTCTCCGGTCTGCGACCTTATTCCCAAACCTTTGATGCTTGGGTCGCTGCCGGACAAACGGATCGATCTCGACTTTTACGCGGTCAAGCCCTCAAAGATGCTCAACTTTGGGTCCAAGGCAAAAGTTTAAGCGATTTAGATTATCAATTTTTTGCCAAAAGTGAAGAATTGGATCGCCAAGAAATGCAAATAGCCTTAGAAGCAGCCAGAACCCAAGAAGTAGAAGCCCGACTTGCTGAAGAACAAAAAAGGCTCAAACAAGAACAAAAAACCGCAAAATTGCAACGGTTATTCTTAGGGGTTGTTACATTTGCTTTCGCCATATCTTCGGGAATTGGCTTATTTGCTTTCTGGCAATATCGACAGGCAAGAATCAGTGAAATTATGGCTTTGGCTTCATCTTCTAAGGGCTTGTTTGCCTCCAATAAGCACTTAGAAGCGATGATCGCGGCAATTAAAGCCCAACGGGGCATCGACTCTCTGGGTAAAGTCGATCCCAAAATCGCCACTCAAGTGGAAACTGCCTTAACCCAAGCGATTTATGGCACGAACGAATATAATCAGCTTGTGGATCATCAAGGCAGTGTTTTGAGCGTGGATATTAGCTTAAATGGCCAGTTAATTGCTACGGCTAGTAACGATAAAACCGTGAAAATTTGGCAGCAAAATGGCAAATTATGGAAAACCCTGCCACATTCAGCCACGGTGCATCGAGTTGCCTTTAGTCCAGACAACAAATCCCTCGTTTCTGGGAGTTTAGATGGGACGGTTAAGCTGTGGAATGTGGAAGGGAAACTGTTACAAGATATTCAGGGACATAATGCCCCAGTTTGGGGAGTTGCTTTTAGCCCCAATGGGCAAATGTTTGCTTCGGCAAGTGGCGATCGCACCGTAAAAATTTGGCGCACCGACGGCACATTGTTAACCACTTTAACCGGACATCAACAAGCAGTTTGGAATGTTGCTTTCGACCCTGAAAGTCAAATTGTCGCTTCTGCTGGAGTCGATCGCACCGTCAAACTTTGGCAGATTGACGGTAAGTTACTCAAAAACCTAGAAGGACATCAGGGAGCAGTTTGGGATGTCGCGTTTTGCCAGAAAACTAACTTACTCGTATCGGTTAGTTCCGACAAAACCGCAAAACTGTGGCAAAAAGATGGCACTTTGGTCAGAACTCTTCCGGGGGAAGATGTCATCATCGGCGTTGATTGTAGCGAGAACGGCGAATACATTGCCACCAGTGGCAAAGATAATGTGGTCGCACTGTGGAAACCCGATGGCACTTTTGCCAGAAACTTAAGAAAACATGACGCGGTGATTCGGGATGTGGCCTTAAGAACTGATGGCTTGATGGCCGCTTCTGCCAGTGATGATGGCACGGTGAAACTATGGCAACGGAATATCTATTTATTAATTCCGCTTTATGGCCATGAGGATACGATTTGGGATTTGACCGCGAGTCCCGATGGGAAATTCATCGCCTCTGTGGGAGATAATAGTCTCCGACTCTGGGAAGCCAATGGCAAGTTGTGGCAGCAAATCGAGAGTTCAGACCAAGGAATTCGGGCTGTGGCTTTTAGTCCAGATTCACAGATCGTCGCCATGAGCAAGAATGCTCAAATCGAGCTTTGGGATGTCAAAAATACTCAGAAATCCCCTACAGAACCGAGAAGAGTATTGACGGGACATCAGGCTGCCGTATATGCGATCGCCGTCAGTCCCGACGGTCAAACCATCGCCTCTGGTGGTGACGACAAAACCATTAAACTTTGGCATCTGGACGGAAAACTACGCCAAAGTATTGTCGCCCATGATGAAAGAATTTGGAAAATAGCCTTTACCCCAGACGGTCAAGCGATCGCCTCTGCCAGTGAAGATGGCACCGTGAAATTATGGCAAACCGATGGCACACTTTTGGCCACATTGAATCATCAAGGGGGTGCGGTTTGGGGCGTCGCCATCAGTCCCCAAGGGGATTTGATTGCCTCTAGCAGTCGGGATGACACCGTAAAACTCTGGAAATTAGATGGCACCCTAATGAAAACCATTCCCGGGCAGAGTAAAGGCATCACCAGAGTCGCCTGGAGTCCCGATGGTCAAACCATTGCCACTGGAGGTGTGGACAATACGGTGAAACTGTGGAACCGGCAAGGAGAATTACTCGCAACTTTGCCCGGACATACCGGCATGGTGGTCAGCGTTGCCTTTACCCCCGATCGTGAATTTGTGGTTTCTGGGAGCGACGATCGCAGCGTGATTATTTGGGATTTAGCAAAAATTCATACCCTGAAAAAACTGACTTATGCCTGCGACTGGGTACGGGATTATTTGCAGAACAATCCTCTGGTGGAAGCAAAAGACCGAAACCTTTGTGATGGGGTGAAAAGCGATGGGGTGAAAAAATAGAGCAACGTCCTACAGAGTCAAGAAACCGGGTTTCTTGACTCTGGTAAATGTTAGATCAAATTTTAGGCAGAAACCCGGTTTCTCTGTCCCAGGAAAAACCTGGAAAAATGTAGCCTATTTTACTGTTTATAGCGGTTTTTATTGGATGAAGTACAGAGGTTTTCTGGATTCTTTTTCTGGATTCCCGCCTGCGCGGGAATGACAGGTTTTTTTGTCCTTCATCACTCCGAAAAGTGCTATAAAAACCCATCGTTTTTTTGATGGTTAAGATAGGGATTTCAAATAGAAAGCCAAACTTCAGACTGAAGTTTGGCTTTCTGAGTATATATATTTTGATGGCTAGGGTCTTTATCTGGGCTGACCCCATTTCAACTAAATATATGTTGGCATAACTTTGGCCAAATTGCCAATACCTTAATAATTTCTTTATAATCTCGCCAAAGTAGCATGGTAAAAGGTTATAGCCGCTACTTATGGGTGAGTGTCGCCCCCAAAACTTGGGAAAACCAAACTTCAAAAGAGCGTAAGCGAGCCATGCTCAAACCGCGATCCGGATCGACTAAAGGTTCTACCAAAATCGTAAACATTCCTAACCGATTGCCTGCGAGAACATCGGTAAAAAGGCGATCGCCTACCATCGCTAATTGTTCCACGGGCAACTGCATTTGCTCCACCGCTTGTCTTAACTTCCGACGGGATGGTTTAGCTGCCCCAGCAATATAAGGCAAATTCAGGGCATCCCCGATGCGGGCAATCCGGGCTGAAATCACATTATTACTAACCAACCATAAACTAGCCACTTGGCGAATTTCATTCACCCATTGTTGTAACTCATCGGAGATATGATCTTGACTAATGGGTACGAGGGTTTCATCAACATCTAAAACCAATCCTTTGAGATGATGTTGCTGAATTAATTCTGGAGTTATCGTCAAAACTGAACTGCCTAAAACGAGATCCGGTTCTAAAAGTTTGCCCCAAGACATGGCATTTTACTCTAAAATATTAAGAATTAATAAAGTGTGAAGTTTGGTGATTGCAAATCTAACTTCACACTCAATGGTTTGCCAAAAATAACTATTGTCGCGCCGCATCTCGGCGATCGTGAATTTCGTCTTGCGCTCTTTGATGTTCTTCAAAGGTACGACTAAATACATGAGTGCCATCATAGCGAGCCACAAAATACAAATATTCAGTTTTTTGCGGATTTAAACTCGCTTCTAAACTCGCCAATCCGGGGGAGCCAATGGGAGTTGGAGGTAAGCCCAAATTGAGATAAGTATTATAAGGAGAAGGCGTCTCAACTTGTTTCCAAGTTAAAGGGCGATCGGGAGTTTGTGTCACCCCTAATCCATATTCAACGGTTGGGTCAGCACCCAGACGCATTCCTTCTGCCAACCGTCTAGCAAATACCCCAGCAATCAACGGACGTTCTTCACCAATCACCGCTTCTCTTTCCACAATACTGGCCAGAGTCACCCAATCTTTTAAACTGTAATTAGTTTGGGCTTTTCCGGCTTCATAAACTGGCAGGGCTAATCGTTCAAACTGCCCCAGCATTTGGCGGACAACTGCTTGTGGGCTGATTCGATCGCTATTCAGATGATAAGTATCTGGAAATAAAAATCCTTCTAAGTGAGGGATATCTTTGGGTAGCCAGGGAAAGTCATTCCTAGGAATTTCTGACGCGGCAGCCATGAATTCTTCAGCGCTGAAAAACCCGATGGACTCAAAATGATCCGCCATCTTTTTGAGTGTCCAACCTTCCCGGATCGTATAGCCATCTTGCACCACAGATCCTTGCCAAATTTTGGTCGCGATCGCATCCAAATTTTCCGTTTGGTAAAACTCATAAGCCCCGGCTTGGAATCCGCCATTGGGTTCGCGGAAAGTTTGCCAGCGAGTCCATACTTTCCATGCGGTTTCCGACCGAATCAAACCGTTTTGGGCTAAAGTTTGGCCGATTTGCTGTCCCGGAGTTCCTGGCGCAATTTCTAAATAGATCGGTTCGGGTTTTGACTCTTCATCTGCGTCTTGTGTAAACACTGACATAGTTGGGGCACTAGCGTTCGTCCACCATGCCCAAGCTTGCAATCCCGCCACGCCGATAAATCCGGTAGAAACCAGGAAAAAAAATAACACCTTTGTGATGATATTAGTGGTTTTTATTTTGGGTTTGCTTTTCAGCACTGTTTCTCCCCCTAATTACTTGTCATCAACTGAATATTTCTGACCCCGATTCCGCTCGAACTTAATTCATTTCACTGAATAAGTGTTCTTCGATCATGCCTTCCAAACTCGGTAACATCGGTTCCAGTTTTTCTAACTCTTCATCAGAGAGTAATTGCGGTTCGCCATTTTCATCCAATCGAGCCAAAATAAAAAATGGATCGAGTGGGGTATAAATGGCATACTCCTGCTCTTCATTATAAAAACTTGCTAACAGTTGTAATTCCTCATACCCTTCTTCTTCTTCATCTTCCTCAGACTCCAGTTCATCCTCTAATTCCGGGAGTTCGCCACTCACGGTGAGGGTGACAGCGGTCTGTTTCAGGGTGAGATTTTGTTCTTCTAGCACCGCTTTGGCGGTTTCAAAAATTTCATCAATCTCATCAGGGTCTTCGATCGCAATTGGTTCTTCGTCTTCGTCGTCTTCTGCCCAAGAAAAAATTTCTACCGGGGCATCGACCGGCAAAAGTAACACATAATTTTCATCGTTTAATTCAAACGAATGCTCAATATAACAAACGAGCGATCGCCCGAATTCATCAGTTACAGTCACAGATTTCGCGGGAAAAATGCCATTTTCTTGGGGGAATTCTGATTGGGTCATAACCTTATAGAACAATTGAATATATTAGCAATTAGTGCTGATTACTCGCACTGATTAATCTGTCACTCTTTAGACCATAGTCTGGCGATGAATAACCCATGCTAAAATATCTTGGGTCATATAGTGGCCTAATCTAAAGACACATCCAGAATATCACGGCCTTGGAAAATCTGGCCTAGTGTGAAAAATTAATTATTTACCATTATTTGTTATTTGTTGTTGGTTGTTGGTTATTTGTTATTTCTTATTTCTTATTTGTTGGTTGGTTGTTGTTGGTTGGTGGTTGAGGCAATGGGGTTCCTTTTTCCTCCCCCTGGCTGAGGGCTGATGGCTTTTGCCGTCGGTCATCTAACCATTGCTGCAAAATCAGGGCGGCGGCTTTGCGATCGATCAGCCCCTTGTTTCGGGAAGGGGAAATATTTTCCGCCTTGAGCATTTCTTCCGCCTGAAAAGAAGTTAAGCGCTCGTCCACATACTCCACAGGTAACTGTAAAGCCGTAGAGAGCGCTTGAGCAAATTTGAGGGTCTGTCGAGCTTGCGGCCCAACGGTGCCATCCATCGAATAAGGTAAACCGACGACGAGCACTTGAACCTCGCGATCGCGGATAATTGCTTCTAGGTTGGCGACCACCTGGGCAAAAGATTTGCGGTAGATCGTCTCCAACCCTGTAGCAATCAAACCCGTGCCATCACAACCAGCGACACCAATTCGCTTTCTACCGAGATCCAAACCTAAAGCAGAGATTTTTCTTGTCACCGTTGACCGTTGAAACCTTGAAAATGAACAATAAATATGCAACCCACGGTGTTCCCTGGTAAACCCCATAAACCTAGTCATCCCCAGGGAATTGACTGTGAAAGAACCGGAAAATTAACCTTCGTCACCGGAAGAACATGGACGAGAATCTTCCATATTCGGTCGGGAATGCTCTGGGGGACGACAGGGGGCAGCGGGTTCTATTTTGGGCTCCCACCAAGTAATCCGACTGGGAATTGGTTTGCGGACTGGGGCTAGACCGGGCAGCATATCCGTCAGTTGCAAAGCATCCAAAGAAACCCGTTTAGATTCTCGGAGTTTATGCCAGACCGAACGGGACATCAACATCGTATGTTCAATGCGTTCTGCCCGGATTTGTTCTAAATACTCTTCCCGTTCCGGTTGATAATCTGCGGAAGCCAGTTGGAGTGACTGCGGGGGCAAATCTTTGGCAATGCGGGCCATTTGGGAGAGAATTTCTGGATACAGCCAAGTATAAGCGGGATGAACGGTTAATTGAGCTTTGTGGGCAAAAGAGCCATCTTTACATAAGCGGAGTTGGAAATGACCGATCGCGGCTTTCCGCTGAGGTTCAAACACATAACCACTCACAACTTCGGTGCGATCGAGCCATTGGCGGATTCCTTGCAGGATTGCTTGGAAAAAACTGGTTTGAAAATCACTTTTATGGCGTTCAAACACTTGACGCACCAAAGGGGGCATCGCCGCGATATCCAGTTGACAGAGTAAGTGAGCATCCGCATTGCTCACCGGCAACAAGTTCGGTAAGTCCGGTTCCCGTTGGGTTAACTGGGACAACAACTCAGGGGCGATCGCCCAATAAGTCATCTGGGCTAAAGGTTGAAACCCATTATGCCGATACAAGGCCAAAGCATCCTTATCATTCACATTAACTTCCAACAGCCACATCCGGGCTTCCCAAATCGCTTCTAAGCAATGGCGCAACAACATCGAACCAATCAATAAATGGTCGGCGCCCGGATCCACCACCACCCGCTCTACCCGCCAAGTGCTGCGGGTACTATTAAACGGCGCAATCTGAATTAACCCCAAAATTTGATTATCTCGTTCAGCCACCCGCGCACATAATAGGTGCTGCAAAGGATTGGGGAAGAAACTGAATAACCTAAGTAACCCATACCAAGCCCGAATCGGTTGGAATTGCCGGTGAATATCCAGAGAACATTTTTCAATCGAGCAACTAGGAGTTTCTAGCTCAATGCCGATGTTGAGCAAATGTTCTACCGCTTCGAGATCCCTTTGTTGTAAAGGGCGAATGGTGACATTTCGATTTCGGTGAAGACTGACACTCATATTGATTAAATGATAAAGGTAAGATTTTAGGGGGCGATCGCCGCCGCACGGAATCCTATTCGGAGACAGGATGAGTGCGGCTGGCTGATTTTCCCTCCGAGAAAATTTTTGCTTCCCTTACAGGGTTTGGGGTTAGACCATGCCTAACCCCGATCGGCTTGGTTCAAGACGTGATACGGAAAGCGAAATCCTTAGACTAATTAAGCCGTCTGGCGAATTAACACAACCGGAGTTTGTTCGTTACCATTGCCAGCCGGGTTATTTCTTAAAGCAGCTACTAAAAAGTCAGAGGAAATATCAGAGGTTGCTGCCAATATCTTAACTGCTTTCAAGTCATTCACATCGACGATCGCCGCCGAAATGCCAGTTTCTCGTTTAATTCGATCCACCACTTGCTGGGGATTTTCCGGGCCGAGGACAATAAATTGATCGTAAGGGGGCAAAGTGCCGGTGACATCATCGATTAAACGGGCTTGTTCCCCAGCTAACTGGTAAAAAGCGCCGCGATAACCAAAAACCCTGGCGATCGCCCCGCCGACAAAGGCCAAAAATACCCGCACCGGGCCGACCACATCCACCAAAGACTGTAACCCACAAGCGGTGGCTAAACTGGAAGTAGGCAAGAAAAAATAACACAATCGTTTAGCCACAAATCCGGGCTTGACGAAGCTAGGATCTCGCCACCGCCCTTGGATAATCGCCACGGGAGTTTCCCCAATGGCCACAATATCTCCCGGTTTAGCATGAGGCTGGACATATCGCTTCACCACCTCCACCAGATCGTCGGAATTGGCCAGCAAATGGGTTTTCACCGGCAACACCTGACCCTTGGCTTCGGGAACATCTCGCCACCCCGGATTTTCTGCCGGATTGGGAAACTTTAACGGCACAATAATATGTTTAACCTTGGGAATGCGTCCTTCGGGGCCATAAGTCAGGTAATTAACTTTTACCCAAGCAGTTTGCAAGTCGCTGAGATTTTCCCCTTGAATATCAATCGTAACTTGCATTTGCGTGGTTTTACGCACTTTGACAATATAGGCATCCCAATAGCCATCCGCCCGGGCTGGGGTATCTGCATGCATGGATTTGACGTGAGTCTGAGTCTGAATTTTCGTCAAACTGCCTTCAGACAGTAACGTCACCTCCGCAGACACTTGGGGCAGCATGATTTCCAAGTTGGGCGTCAGGTTGCGAAACTCCACGACCCCCACTAATTGCCAATGCTGGGGAGACAAGGTTTCTTGTTGCCACTTGCCGGTAGTCAGTTCTAAATCGTTCCCCGGACGGCGGCGGTATTGTAACTCTAGGGACACACCAGCGACACCGATCGCGAGGGCTGCCGCACCTAATCCCAGTCCAATTGTTTCTGCGATCGCCACAAATCCTCCAAAAATAAACTCAAAATTACATAATGAGTTTATTATGCTTAGATCCCAAGTGGATTTCCGAAATATTCGTTATTTGTTGTTGGTTGTTGGTTATTCGTTATTTGTTCTTGGTTGTTTGTTCTTTGTTGTTCGTTGTTCGTTGGTTGTTCGTTGGTTGTTGTTCGTTGGTTGTTGTTCGTTGGTTGTTCAACAATCAACAATCAACAATCAACCACCAACAAAGAACAAACCACCGATCGCTTACCACCAACAAACAACAAACAACAAACAACAAACAACAAAGAACAAAGAACAAAGAACAAACAACAAACAACTTGCCAACAAACAACAAACAACAAACAACAAACAACAAACAACAATCAACCTTACATTAAGAAATTTTGTGTCATCGTCACGTTGCCAGAGGTCAATTCCACGGTAAACTCTTCTCCCCGTTCAACCGTAAACTCTAATTGAATCACCTCACTGGTCGGATGGGCGGTCGCGCAGCCGCGAACATCCCCCAAAGGAGAAAGCACAGTCATCAGCAGATTTTCTGGTAAATAATGTAAATCCGTCCCATGAACTTGTAAAAGAATGCTGGTTTTGGTGGAAGATTCGTTTTTCAGAGTGACAATTAGGGCGACTGGGGATTCTAAATAAATCAACTTGGTGCGTTTTACTCCAGCAGTTTGTAACGCAATCTGGGTTTCTGCTGAAGTTCCTGTGGGGGCAAAAATATCCTCAATAGAATGCCAATCAGGTTCAAATACATCGTGGAACCACTGCCGCAGTCTGACGGGCAATTCGGTGAAATCCTCCCCCCAATTTTCTAGCCAATCGCTTTCAACATCTTCAACATAAAGATTGACATAATCAAAGCCAGAGTTAATTCTTTCTTGCTGTAATTTCTCTGCATCTTCTAGTAAATGCCAAATTCTTTCAAGCCGGTCTTTATTGCTCAGATTGCTAGTAGTTATGCTCATGGATGGCTTTTTCAACAGTTAGAATGTTTGAGAATGTTTTTATTTTTTTGTATTTCAATTCACTTGCCAAAAGTGAATTTTAAGTAATTTTTGTTGGGCAAATTTTTACTATTATATAAAACCAAATTGACAACTTGAACAATGAACTCCTCCTGACTGGGATTAAAACTAACAAATAACCCGCGTTCTATATTCCACTGTCGTAAAGTATATTCCCATTTATCATATTTAATTTGAGAATATTCATCAGCTAACGTGGTAATTTGAACACAGAGAGGCAGACCTTTCTCACTGCTGACAATCACATCAGTGGCCATAGAAAAATCAGCGATATAACGATGCACAACGTTCCCGTGACGTTGTTGAATTTGCTCCGCGATCGCTTTAATCAATTCAGTATCCGTGGGATTAAACTCTCCCGATCTTAATTTTTGTTTCCAAATATAAAATTTTTGATCGCGATCGCGAAACCAGGTGGGAAATAGATATTCATACCAATATCTTACCGTAGGAGTAAGCTGATCTAAAAAACATTGTCTTTCATCGGGACTAAGGACTTCCAACTCCAACCAAATTTCTGCATCTTTAATCAGTTCTAAGAGAAATCCCATTAAAAATTTTTTTTGCAGCAGGGAACCGGACTTGATGTCTTTAATCCAGCGCCAGATTTCCTCTAGCCGTTTAGCGAGAACTGGCTCGACGACCGAGGCTAGTGTAATCAGTTGTTTGAGTCTCGGTTCGATCTCCCTCGCGTGCAAACCATATCCCCCTGAAAATAGACAAGTTTTTTTCCTGTCAAGCTTGTATCATATTACACTTTTGTGGCCTTAAAGTAATTTTCCCTCAAGGGAATCGACCATGTACCAAAATTTAAGCAAAAATTAATCAAGCATTAATTTTTATCAAGCAAAGAGGGCGATCGCCCTTTTGCTCAAAGGCTAGAGATCCAGAAAATCAGCCAAGTCAGGCAGCAAGGGAATGGGGACAATGGCACAGTTTAGGATCGTCGCGATCGGTTTAACTGCCGATGAATGGGAGAGGATGGATAAATCGAGAACTCCGGCACAACTAACAAGGAACTAGACGCGATCGCCCGCGCAGATGTTGCTTTTGAGCAGCGTAAATCCATCAGCCACCGCGATCGCATCTATGGCATAAATCGCATCGGCTGTAATTATTTCTGGCCCTTCTTCATTTTAAAATAATCTTCCATCACTTGCAGTGCCTTTGGTGCCGCAAAACCGCCACCACCGCCGCCAGAATTTTCCCCAAAAACCACCACCACAATTTCGGGTTTGTCATAAGGGACATAGCCGCCATACCAAGCATGGGATAGACGGGGCGGATCTTCAGCCGTACCAGTCTTGCCAGCATTTGGGGGAATCGTTTTCACATTCATCACCTGACCTGTTCCCGATGTCACCACCCGTCGCAAACCAGATTGCAAAACGTTGAGGGCTTCCTTGCTTAATCCAATCGATCGCCGATTTTTTTTCGCTTCGGGATTATCCTTGAGCAAGTGAGGTTGCACCAGATAGCCGCCATTGGCAGGAACTGCATTCATCAGGGCTACTTGCAGAGGGGTAGCCAAGAGAAACCCTTGACCAATGGACATATTCACCGTATCTCCCTCAAACCACTCTTCGTTTCTGTACTTGCGTTTCCAGGCATCATCAGCCACCAGTCCGGGGTCTTCTTCAGCAGCCAACTCAATGCCGGTCTTGGAGCCAAAGCTAAACCGTCTCGTCCATTCAATTAAAGTTGGGCCACCGATAGTCATGCCCACTTGATAAAAGAAAGTATCGCTACTCCAAGCCATCGCGCCATCAAATCCTAATGGGCCAAATCCAGCTAGGTTCCAATCCCAAAACTGGATGCCGCCAGCGACAATGTACGGATAAGTGGGTAGTACCGTATAAGGATCGAACTTACCCGACTTGAGCGCCGCGACAGTGGTAATAATTTTAAAGGTACTAGCCGGGGGAAAGCCTCGCAAAGCCCGGTTGACAAACGGGTGATCCGATCCTTGGACTTGTTGCCAAATTTCTTCAGTGACAGGCTGGGAAAAGACATTGGGGTCATAGACCGGGCGGCTGACCATTGCTAAAATCGCGCCATCGTTCGGATCCATGACTACAATCGCTCCCTGGGTATCGCCCAGAGCTTTTTCGGCGGCTCTTTGGATATCCAGGTCAATGGTCAAAGTTATATCTTGACCAGCTTGGGCGGGTTCTTCCCCCAAATACTTCATAATTTGGCCCGTACTATCAACTTCTACTTGCTGCCCACCCCATTTACCACGCAATTTGTTTTCTAAACCGGCTTCAATTCCTAACTGACCAATAATGTCACCGAGACGATATCCTTTGGGTTTGAGTTGTGCTAAAGAAGTTTCATCCACTTCGCC
Source organism: Oscillatoriales cyanobacterium (assembly GCA_011390955.1). Taxonomy (GTDB): domain Bacteria; phylum Cyanobacteriota; class Cyanobacteriia; order Cyanobacteriales; family Laspinemataceae; genus Planktothricoides. The sequence goes on from JAABRM010000001.1 coordinate 88,703, forward strand.
GGTATAGCCTAAAACATGAGCCGCCAGAGTGCCGTTGGGATAGTAACGCAAGGCTTCATACTCTACGTCTACTCCGGGTAATTCATTACTGAATTCGCCAATTAAGGTGGCTTGTTCCGCTGTCAAACCCCGGGCGATGCGGATTTGCTGCGTAGACTCATAGCCATTTTCCGCTCTTTCGATCTGCCTGGATAACTCAGCTTCAGGAATATTGAGGATTTCCGAGATGCGTTTTAGAATCGGCTTCCAATCGTCTGAGGTATGGGATCTTGGCCAAACAAATAACGCTTTAGATAGGCGAGATGTGGCCATAATTCTGCCTTTTCGGTCAAAGATGTTGCCTCTGGCTGGTTGTTTGGCAATCAGCCGAATTCGGTTTTCATCGGCGACGGATCGAAAGCGATCGCCTTCGATTAGTTGCAGATAGGCTAAACGCCAGACAATGCCACCAAACAGCATTAAACTTATCAGTCCCATCATCACAAAAGACTGATAATGTTGTCCGACGGTACGAAGTTTAGATTTCTGACGATCTGAGTAAGACTGCATCAAGGTCATAATTATGGCTATTTGCGGGAATTATTGCATATCTGTTATGCAACCCCACTTCACTATGAGGACGGGGTTTCTGAATCGGCGATCGGTACAATCTAGTCAATTATAAGTTATAAAGCAATCAGGCTAACTCAAACATTACAGGGGTGACAATGGGCGGACGTGCCATGAGTTTTTCAACTGCTGCTACACAACCATCAGACATCACCGGGCAAGACACGCCCTTGGACGTGGAATTGCGAAAAGTTTTTAAGGTGTTTGATGGGAATACCGTTGTCCGGGCTGTAGACCTGGATATTCATCGAGGAGAGTTTTTTAGTATTCTGGGGTCTTCTGGCTGCGGGAAAACCACAACCCTGCGTTTAATTGCCGGGTTTGAAACGCCTTCCGCTGGAGAGGTACTCATTCGGGGCAAGTCAATGACCCAAGTGCCGCCCTATCAAAGACCTGTGAATACCGTATTTCAAAGCTATGCCCTGTTTAATCACATGAGCGTAGCGGAAAATATTGCTTTTGGATTACGAATTAAACGCTTGGGCAAAGCGGAAATTGAAGACCGGGTTCGGCAAGCGCTGAAATTAGTCAAGATGGAAGAATTTGCGAACCGGGTTCCCACTTCACTCTCAGGGGGTCAACAGCAACGAGTCGCTTTAGCCAGAGCACTGGTAAACCGACCTGCGGTGATTTTACTGGATGAACCCCTGGGCGCTTTGGATTTGAAGCTGCGGAAAGAGATGCAAGTGGAGTTATCCAATTTACATAAAGACTTAGGCTTAACTTTTGTGATGGTGACGCACGATCAACAAGAAGCCCTGAGTCTTTCCGATCGCATTGCGGTGATGCGTCAAGGTCGGGTTGAGCAAATTGGTTCACCGACGGAAATCTATGAACGACCCAAAACAACTTTTGTGGCGGATTTTATCGGCGATACTAATTTGCTGGAAGGGCGGATCGAAAGTGCCGAGCGCACCAATTTACAAATCCGCACCAATAGCAACCTGAAAATCGGGGTACAAACCCCAGAACCCTGGAGTAATTCGGGAACTCAGGTTGCCGTGAGCGTGCGACCGGAACGGATTCAATTGAGTCTGTATGAACCGGAAAACCAAATCAATTGTTTTGAAGCCCGCCTGGAACATATTATGTATCTGGGAACCCATGTGCATTATGTGGTGAAGTTAACTTCAGGGGATCGGCTAACAATTATGCAACCGAACACCCTGGGTAGCTTGCCAGAATTACACACGCGGATTTATGTTCACTGGTCGCCAACGAACTGTATCGCGATCGCCCAGTAGGGGCGAGCAAGGGAATCGCCCGGAGATTCGAGAATTGCCCCTAACATACCAGAAAGCAAATCTTGCGGATGTTTCAAGACCCAACTATGACAATCAAAGGCTTAAATCAATTGCTGGCTGAGTTGGAATCACACTGCCCGAAACAGGCGATCCTGACCTTTTTGGGCAGTGATGGTCAACCCTTCGTGATTAACCTGTATCGCCAAGGCAACCAAGTCCAATATGGAGAGGAACCATACAGCCAAGAATTATTTCTCAGGCAAATTCAGATCCAATGCGATCCTGTGGCATCGATCATATTGCGTTCCTTTACCCCCGAGATCGATCCGATCACCCAACTGCCCATCAAAGAACTGCGGGGATATGTACTTCAACGCCAGGGGAATCTCCTGGAGTTTGAAAAAATTTCTCCAGAAACGATGTTTGCCTGTCAAAATACTGATGCTCAAACTGGTGAACCACTGGCTTTAGAACAATCAGTACGCTACTGTTGATTCAAACCAATCATGGTCAGATTCTACGGGTAGACATCACGGGTAGAAATTAAATTTTCCCCGTATCCCCCAATGGGAGTTCGTGCCTCCTCCGACATCACTCCGACGAAATCACATAGAACACCTCGCATCTATATGACTCAAACTCGACGCCAATTTTTACAAAGTTCTGCGGCTGCGCTTTCTGGTCTAGCGCTGTCTGGTTGTGGGTGGACTCTAGGGGGTAATCCCTTTGATGACAGCGGGGATGATGACACAGGACCGCCGATGACCCAGACCTCCGCCAGCGATCTCTATATCTACACTTGGGCCGATTACACTGACTCAGAGTTAATCGAAACCTTTAGAAAACAAACCGGCATCAAAGTCATTGTGGATATTTTTGACTCCAATGAAGCAATGTTGGCTAAGGTTCAAGCGGGCGGTGGCGGAGCCTACAGTATTATTTATCCCTCGGATTCTTGGGTCAAACGGATGGTGGATTTGAGACTGCTACAACCCCTTGACCACTCTCGTCTGAAGGGGATCGAGAATCTATTTGAGAAGTTTCAAAATCCTGACTACGATCCGGGAAATCGTTACAGTTTACCCTTCACTTGGGGAACCACTGGCTTAATTTATAATGCCGAAAAACTTTCATCTGCCCCCACCGATTGGGATTACCTCTGGGAACAGCAAAAAAAATTATCTCGGCAAGTGACATTAATCAACGATCCGCGAGAAGTGATCGGGGCTTCCCTGCGATCGCTGGGTTACTCCTACAATTCCGAAAACCCCGCAGAAATACAAGCAGCTTATGAAAAATTGCTAGACCTCAAAGATACACTGGCAACATTTACCACTGATGGTTGGCGAGATTTAATATTAGCCGGAGACTTAACAATGGCAATGGGTTATTCTTTTGACGCCCTAAATGTAGCCAATGAAAACCCAAATTTAAAATATCTGGTGCCTCAAAGTGGTACTTCTTTGTGGATAGATACAATGGTTATTCCCGCCGGGGCGCCGAATGTAGCCGGGGCTTACAAATGGTTAAACTTCATGTTGCAACCAGAAGTAACTGTCTCGCTCTGTGAGCGACTTTATTTTGCCACACCCAACAAGAAAGCATTCAATCAATTACCCCAAAAGTTGCAAGAAAATCCGACTTTATTCCCCCCTGAGTATGTCCTGGTAAAGTGTGAATCAATTATGCCTTTAAGTATAGAAAAAGAGAAAAAATATGCCCGATATTGGGTTAAACTAAAGAGCAGTTAATTTGTGATTTTAATTGATTACAGATGTAAAAAAATACCTAAATTTAAACCACTAAAAATTATTAATTCAAGTAGATTAATTGTTATAAACACTCCCCAAAAATAGCCAAAATTTCTGATATTTGTGAGGATTTATCTGAAGAAATATCCTAAACTCTCACAGTCATTAATTCACCCTGGAAAAATTACTCATGTCATTATGACTCCACCTTCTACTGTATCGACCAATAAGCCCAAACCAGAATCAGCCTTAAATCATCGTTGGCAACCGAATTGGCTTGGCCCTTTGGCATTGCTTGGCCCATCAGGAGTTTGGTTAGTGTTATTGTTGGTGCTGCCCACCTTGGTGATTTTTCAACTAAGTTTGGTGCCGGAAATCCAACCAGGGGAAAAAGTGATTCCCTCCGGGCTGGATAATTATTGTCGAGTCTTGGGATTCGATCGCTGTCAATGGGCTAATTTCGATCCGGTTTATTTACAAGTGATTGGCCGATCGCTCATGCTGGCATCTGGCACCACCAGCATTTGTTTGATCCTCGGATTTCCTGTGGCTTACTGGTTGGCCCTGCAAACTCCCAAACGGTGGCAAAATTTACTGTTATTAGGTTTTGTTTTGCCTTTGTGGACTTCTTCCCTGCTGCGGTCTTATGCCTGGAAAACCATTTTGCGGCCTACTGGGGTACTGAATAGCATTATCGCCACCGTGGGACTACCCCCGACGGATTTGTTGCACTCTACGTCAGCGGTACTGATTGGCATGAGTTACAGCTTTTTGCCTTATATGGTACTGATTCTTTATGCTTCTTTGGAAAAACTCGATCGCCGTTTGTTGGAAGCGGCGGCGGATTTGGGCGCTAATCCCGTGGAAGTCTTTTTGAAAGTAACCGTGCCCCAAACCCTGCCGGGAATTGCAGCGGGTTGTTTGCTGGTGTTTATCAGCGGTCTGGGGGATTTTGTCGATCCCGAACTTCTCGGTGGTGCCTCCAGCATGACGGTATCTCGGTTAATTTACGATCAATTTTTGGGGGCAGCGCGGGATTGGGGCTTTGGTTCGGCCCTGAGTATGGTGTTAATTACGGCGGTGAGTATTGCGATCGCGTTGATGATTCGCTTTGGTGATGCCAGTCCGAAAAAGTAATTCTTTGTTATTTGTTATTTGTTGATTGTTGATTGTTATTTGTTGATTGTTGATTGTTGATGGTTGATTGTTGATTGTTGATTGTTGATGGTTGATTGTTGATTGTTGATTGTTGATTGTTGATTGTTGATTGTTGATTGTTGATTGTTGAACAACGAACAACTAACAACCAACAACTAACAACCAACCAACAACGAAAGAATCCCTACCCAAAGAATCCCTACCCAACAACTAACAACCAACCAACAAGAACCAACAACCAACCAACAACAACCAACAAACAACCAACAACAACCAACAAACAACCAACAACAAACAACAAATCCTATAATAATTGATTAATTGGAATAGATTTCAATGATAGACACCAAAATTTCACAGGAGGACATCCCGGTAGATATGTTAAAAGGTAAGCAAAAATTGCGAATTTCTTGGTCGGTGATGTTTGCCGGGGCGATGTTCTTTTTTATGTATTTGCCTATTTTGGTTTTGACCTTTTATAGTTTCAATGAATCTCGCTATAGTGCTGCTTGGGGTGGCTTTACTTTCAAATGGTATCTGAATTTATTTCAAGATGAGTCAATTTTGCTGGCACTCCGCAATAGTTTGATGGTGGGATTCTTAGCGATCGCGGTTTCGGCGGTGTTAGGAACTTTGATGGCTGTGGGTTTAGCTCGCTATAATTTTTTCGGCAAAACTTTATATAAAGGAATTTCTTACTTGCCTTTAATTATCCCCGATATTGCGATCGCGGTGGCTACCCTGGTATTTTTAGCCGCTGTCCAAATTACCCTAAGTTTGTGGACAATTATTGCCGCCCATATCGTCTTTTGTCTCGCTTATATTGCCCTAGTAGTTTCCACTCGATTAGCGGATTTAGACCCTCACTTAGAAGAAGCAGCTTTGGACTTAGGCGCCAGCCCAGTGCAAGCTTTTCTGCAAGTTTTATTACCCCAGTTAATGCCCGGAATTGTATCCGGTTGTCTGTTGGCATTTGTCCTGAGTTTGGATGATTTTTTAATCGCCAGTTTTACCGCAGGCAGCGGCGCAGTGACTTTGCCAATGGAAATATTTGGCCGCATTCGTACCGGGGTAAAACCGGATATTAATGCTTTAAGTGTGATGTTAATTATCTTCTCTGGATCTATCGCCTTTTTCGGGGAATTTCTCCGCTCTCAGGGAGAAACAAAAACCGCTAAATAATCCTGAATTTTATCCGCAAAAACCCCGGTTTTTTTTAGAAAAGCCGGGGTTATTTTACTGCGCTTTTCTGTTGATTAAACCACAAATTTTTGTAGGGGCGAAGCATTCCGGCAGATAGCTTATTGCTGAAACGATTAATTTGACTACCGGAATGCTTCGCCCTTACTGCGGTCATGCTTGACCCTTTGTAAGGGAAGGGCGAAGCATGACCGCAGATGATTTATTGCTGAAACTATTAATTTGACTGCGGTCATGCTTCGCCCCTACAGTTGTCTATCTACTGATTTTTCACATACTGTTTAAATAAGCCTTGCACGATAAATAGGGACGCACCATTATTATCGCTGATTTTTTCGATTAAACCCCGTTTCCGCAAAGACTGGATCGCGGTCAAAAAGTCAGCATCCGGTAGTAGGGGCGAATGGCCATTCGCCCCTACGGGTTTCTGGAAAATATCGGCGGCTTCTTGGTTGACTAACCACCCCATGACTATTTTTTCAGGTTCAGATAACCGTTGATAATATTCTTGTAATCTGGGTTCTAAGTCTCCGAGAAATAACGTAGGATAAGATAAGAAGCGATCGACGCTGCGGTTAAATAAGTCGTCAATGGTAGCCGCAACAATATTTAACCAGGACGGGTTGCCGCTATAAAGTTGGATCAGTTCCCCCCATTTATGCCGATCCTTTAAGTCTTTATTGGTCAGTATTTCCGTTGCCGCTTCTCCCAACCCACCCAGTTGTAAGCTACGGCAATGGCGGTTTTCTCCTTCTAAGGTGGCAATTTCTGTGGGCTTTTCCCAACTGAGGATGAGGAAGCAACTTTTGTGAGGCGATCGCGCCATTTCTTTGAGAAATTTCCCATAACTTTCGGCTTCTGGCAGATAAGTGCCTGCGAATTTTTCAGGGGCAAACAGTTCTTGGAAGTCATCGAGAATAATCAGACAACGATTTAAACGCAAATAGTCGATAAGGGATGATGATTTGGTTTCCTGATTTTGGGAAAAAAACTCAATTAAATTGGTTTGGAAAGATTTTAGGGTGAGAGTTTCGCTACAGTTGCGCCAAAGGATATAGTCAAAGTTATCTTTAGTTTGTTCTACCAGTTCTCTAGCGAGGGTGGTTTTGCCTATTCCCGGCAAGCCAGACATATTTACAAGGCGGATTTTTTCGGCCAAAATCCACTTTTTTAGGGTGGTTATTTCTGCAAGGCGGTTATTATGATGCTCCCATTCCGGGGCTTCGGTTAAATTGTGGCGTTGTTCTGGTTGTTGGCTAGGGGAATTTGTGGAGGAATTGGCAGAGGGCGATCGGGTTTTTCCTGTGTCGTAATACCTACTATCTCCACAAAAGTTTATTTCACCCTGATTAAAATTACTTTGGACAAAGTTTTGAATCTTAGAATTAGAGATATAAAAACGTTCCATTGTAGCGCGGAAGTTTTTCTTATCTATTTTTTCGTCTAACTCATCGGATATTAATTTCCATAAACTAGCCGCTACTCGCTTAACATTTGGTTCGCTACAGTGATAATCCTCGGCGATATCTCTGTATTTTTGACTATCCCAAGCCCCTGCTAAAATTGCCTGTTGCAGATTATTTAAGTGCGCTCCTGTTTTGGCAAATACTAATTTATCAGCCCATGCGAGGACTTCTTTAACATCCATCAGCGATACATATCTTAGTAAGTTTTAGGCAATTTTACTACCTTTTGCACCCTTTTGCTACCTGTTGCAACTAAACTTTACTTTTTTATACCAACGGGGGGCGAAAGAGGATGCTTCCGAAGAGGCGATCGAAGCATCTCCTAGTTATTTTTACGGATTTTTGCTACCTATTGCAACTTTTTGCTACTTAAATATACTTTTTGCAACCAATCATGGTTTAGGAAGGTCGGTTAAAGTCTATACCAGAATAGACTTTTTTAGACTTTATTAATCAGCAGAAATATTTAATAATAAGGTATAAATTTAGCTGAGATTTTATAGGAATTTTCATAGATAAAATTCATCCGAATTATATGAAAAGCCCTATCACCTTAGAAAAATATAATTATTAATGCGGCAGGCCGTATTATCACTATGGAACAGTGGATTAACTTTGATCGGTCGCTCAATCAACGCTTGAACCGAGAGGCTTTAGATCAACAACAAAGCAAAGCTAAAAACTTTTCTCTTGAAGGCCATGCTTTAGTTCGAGGTGTAGCCGGGTCTGGCAAGTCACTGGTCTTGAGAAATCGAGTTGAAAAACTCATTGATGATGGCTATGATAATATTTTAGTGCTGTGCTATAACCGCTTTATGAACGGTTGGATTGACTCAAAACTAAGAGAAAAAAGGTTAAACTTAGATATAACCTGTAAAACCTTCCACAGTTGGGCATATCGAATTGGATATGATTATAAATGGGACGATCATCCGGATTCCCGACAAAAAATTATCAACTTAGTCGAAGAAAACTCAAAACATCGCTATCAAGCAATTTTAATTGACGAAGCGCAGGACTTTTACGACGAATGGTTCCAAGCAATGCTACCAGCAGTCAATCCAGACACAAATTCTATTTTTTTTGTTTATGATAACACTCAATCAGTTTATGGGCAACCTCATCGGCTTAAAGACAGTTGGACATGGAAATCTCTTGGGTTTACAATTCCTGGTGGTCGTTCTCAAATATTTGAGCTTAACTATCGAAACACCCCGGAAATCTTGGAATTAGCTTGGCAATTTATTTTACCTTATTTGTCTAATGCTAAGATGAAAATTTCCAAGCGGGCTGAGGCGGGAGGAAACATTGGTCACATAGTCGAACCTGTAAAAAAAACTGCCCGCAGTTCTTCGATTAAACCAATACTGGTTAAAGGTGATATATCTGCAAGTATTATCGCTAATCAAATTAAGTTGGCATTAAATAGCCATCCAGAATCTTCAGTTGGCGTTTTGCTACATCCCAATGAGGATAAAAGTTTTAAGAAAAAAATTAGTGATTGTTTGTGGGATCTAAATATCGATCATCATGCACCAATGCGTTCAATAGAACGAAATAGTAACGTTGTAGATAGACCATTTGTCATCATTGATTCCTGGAATGCTCTTAAAGGAGTTGAATTTGATGCAGTGATCATTGCCGGGATAGATAAGGTAAAAGATTTACCAGACACCGATGAAGATTTCAAAGAAAAAGCTGGGTTATATACAGCAATGACACGGGCAAGAGATCATCTGATTATGTTATATGATAATGAAACTCCAGTAGTCAAGCAGATTGAAAAAATTCTAGCATCCCCAGATGTTTTATCTTTCGATATAGATATGAGGCAATCAGCTTAATTTGTTTAGTGAAAAGGCGATCGCTTTCTTATTTGATAGAAAGGCGATCGCTTTTTTGCTGCGAAAAAGAAACCGGGTTTCTGTTGTGGAAATAACAGTTAACTGTGACAGCACAAAAAGAAACCCGGTTTCTGTGCGATCGTTTCTGTGGCAAGAAGCGATCGCGCAGCGTTCCTGCGAGGGAATCGCTATTTTATTTAGCAGAAAGGCGCGATCGCGCTTGTTATCTATTGTCGCAGTTGGGTAGTTGAGTTTATGCTTTTGGTTCAAGTTAATATTTATATGTTAACATGGTATATCAAACACCTACATTATACCCTTTGATAGTTTGTGTAGGAGCGTGACGAATTCAAAAGAGGTAAAAATGAGATTAAAAGTCAGTGAAAATGGTCTGGTCATTCCGCCATCCTTATTGACGGGTTTAGAGGAGGTGGAAATTCGCAGAGAAGGAGACGTAATTAGCATCTTCAAAATCAATAATATTATTGAAACCATAGAGACTATTGATATTTCGATAGTTAAGGGAGAAGAGGCTCAAATTTTGCTGGAAGAGAAACTAAAAAAAATTCAGGAATCGAAAAAAAAGCGATCGCTCGATCCAGCCAAAGTTGATCTAGGGTCAAGATTTAGCCAGTTGTGTCGAGAAATCCAAGCGTTACACGCAGATAATCCTTTATCTGAAGCGGAGATTGCAGCAGAAATTGATGCGGTGAGGAGAGGTGAGTGAAGATTATCATCGATACAAATGTTTTGGTTTCTGCGACCATTGCCGATGGAAAGCCAGAAGATACCATTAATTTTATTATAGGGAGTGATGAATGGGAATGGATTGTATCCGACGCAATTCTCCATGAATACCGAGAGGTCTTAAATCGTCGAAAGCTTAAGTTAAGCGAGACGGTTAAACAAAATTGGTTAAATATTGTTGAGTTAGCAACCACAAAAATTGATGTAGCAGTTAAGGTAAATTTTCCTAGAGATCGCAAAGATGAAAAATTTTTAGCTTGTGCGGTTGTCGGTGAGGCTGATTTTTTAATTACAGGCGACCGTGACTTTGAAGAAATGCAAGCACTTTTACCCAACACAATCATTATTTCCGTTGCTATGTTTAAAAAATTGGCGATCGATGCTGTTGAAAGCTAAAAGCCGGGAGGGAGAATTTATTCCCAGTGGTTTTTGCGAAATCGCTCTCTTATTTTCCAGAAAAGCGGTAAGCGGAGCTATGTCCAAAGGGCTTATCGCCTCTTGGCTGCGAAAAAGAAACCGGGTTTCTGTGTACCCGTTTCTGTGGCAAGAAGCGTTCGCTATGCTGTCAGGCAAGCACGCTATTTTATTTCCAGAAAAGCGATCGCTATTTTTCTGCTGACTAACTTTATAATAAAATAGGAAGATATGGCTCAAACAGGAGAGTAAAAACGAACAGCATCTTCAACGAATTAGTCCAGTACAGACAGCAACTTGGTCTACCACCTGCGGGCAGCGAAGCCGACAGATCGACCATAGCGAAATTAGAAATAAACGCTCAAATTTTCTTCGGCATTAAATCGAGGTGGAGTTAATTCTATGGCTTGGCAATTAGGCATAGAAGAATTAGAAATTGTTACTCCGAGTGGCACTAAGACCATAACAGTTAAACCACCAAAAACCAGGAGAGAATAAATGTTTGTATCAGACTTATCAGTGGAAAAATGGGTTGGCAATCAAGATGAAGGGACTTTGATTTCCAACCCAACTTGGCAAGAAATAAAATCAGCTATTTGCGAATTAAACGGCAACAGTCAAACTTTAGTAACCTTGGGTGCTGATGAAGAAATGTACATGAGTATTGGTGGCGGCGCCGCCGGTAAATATATTGTTAATGTCACTTTCGATGGCATGAATTTTTATAACTTAGTCGATCGCTCCCAACCAGAAAAAATGGACCAACTGGCGATCGGCGGACAGTTGGGAAATTATTCAGCTAAACTCTGCGTGGATTTACAAGCCGCTTTGTTAGTCGCTAAAACTTTTGCCCAATCCGGGAAACTTGAAGAGTCAGTGATTTGGGAAGATTTCCAGTCATTAGCGATGGTGGGATAAGCGAGTTATTTGATTACCCCATTCATGCGATCGCTTTCTTATTTGCTAGAAAAGCGATCGCTTATTGGCTGCGAAAAAGAAACCGGGTTTCTGTTGTGGAAATAACAGTTAACTGTGACAGCACAAAAAGAAACCCGGTTTCTGTGTACCCGTTTCTGTGGCAAGAAGCGTTCGCGCAGCGTTCCTGCGAAGAAATCGCTATTTTATTTCCAGAAAAGCGATCGCGAACATAGCAAGTAAACGTAGGTAGCCGATCGCACCAAAATGGATTATAATCGAATAGCTTAAATCAGTCGAGGTAATGATTAATGAAATTAACAGCAACAGAACAGGGCTTATTAATTCCTAAAGACATATTAGGAGACAGTCAAGAATTTGAACTTACCCAAGAAAAAGGAAAAATTATTATTACGGTCATCAAAAAATCATCTTCTATTTGGGATTTAGGTTCAAATCCTGTGGAATGTGATGTAAAAGATGCCGCCATCAACCACGATCGTTATCTGTATAACCAATGAAAAACATTTATTTTTTGGATACCAGCTATATTTTGGCTCTGGAAATTAAAAATGAAGCGGATCATAAACAAGTCTTACAAAATTGGGTTATTTTAGCACAATCAAAACCCGTTTTAGTAACTACAACATACATTTTTGATGAAATTGTCACTTTCTTTAATAGCCGAAACCTTCATCATAAAGCAGTGGAAGTTGGTAATCGCCTCTTGTCAAGTCCCGATATAGAGTTAGTAGAGATTAATACAACTTTATTTAATCAGGGCTGGCAATATTTTCAAAAATATCAAGACAAGTCTTATTCCCTCACTGATTGTTTATCATTTATCGTTATGGAAGAACGAGGGATTATTACGGCTTTAACCTTAGATCATCATTTTATTCAAGCTGGATTTCAAATTTTCCCATCATCACTTAATTAAAAATACGGTTTAATTTCAGAAAAGCGATCGCTTTTTTATTTCTAGGAAAGCGATCGCTATTTTATTCCCGCATAAAGAAACCGGGTTTCTTTGGTGGAAATAACAATTTATCGCCTAATTTAGGGAGCGGGTTTAGTGATGCAAATTAACTTGACTGATAATTGCTGTAGCCATCAGGTTTAGGGGAACGATCGAATCACTCAAGCCATTTTCTTCGATCACCGCAGGCATTCCATAAACCACACAAGTGGACTCATGTTCGGTAAAAATTAAACCCCCTTGGGATTTAATCATAGCCGCTCCCAAGTGGCCGTCAGAACCCATTCCCGTCATTACCACCCCTAAAACGCGATCGCCAAATACCTCGGCAGCGGATTTAAACATCACATCCACACTGGGACGATGGATAGTTTCCTGGGGCAGAAAACTCAAACGAGTCGCCACTTGACCATCTGCTTGACGGGCAAACGTCAGATGTTGTCCCGAACGAGCGATATAGACAATTCCCGGTCGGAGAATATCCCCATGTTTTGCTTCCACCACTTTAATCGGTGATTGTTGATCGAGGCGCTGGGCATAAAGTTCCGTGTACCCTTCGAGCATGTGCATCACGATCGCAATGGGGATGGGAAAATTCTCAGGCAACTTAGGAATCATCTGAGTCAATGCCGCAGGGCCACCAGTGGAAATCCCAATCGCCACTAACTCGATCGGTGCAGGCGGCTTGTTTGGAGTCATCAATAACGTTGTGGGTTGTGGTGGGGTGGTGGTTGGGTCAACCAAAGGAGGCATAGAAATCTTAGCGGCGATTTTGACTTTGGCAATCAACTCATCGGTCATGTGTAATAAATCTTCTGATGCCAAGGCGGTCGGTTTGTGGATAAAATCAACTGCTCCCTCCGCTAATGCCTCGACCACTTGCTGGCTATTCCCCACCGCAATACTAATAATAATAATCGGTAAAGGACGACGCGCCATTTGCTTCCGTAAAAACTCCAAACCACCCATGTACGGCATAATTAAGTCTAGAGTCACCACATCAGGCTTCAACTGTGGGATGAGTTCGAGTGCCTCTTGTCCATCAGATGCCGTCCCCACCACTTCAATAAACGCACTGCGGGATAATATGGCTTTGATCATTTTCCTGACAAACGCCGAATCATCGACAACTAGGACTTTGATTAACCCGACCATCATTTTTGACTCCGACTCTATTGAGTCCAGTAATTAATAATTTGATCGCACTCGATCGTCGCACTCGATCGGCGATCTCAGTCACGGGACTGATGCATCATTTCTATTAGTTGGAGGGATTAATCTTCGGAGCAACTTATGAATGACTCCTAGGGCTAATCGACGAGATATTCGGCACCAAAGAAAGAGTCGTCCCTGTGTCAATTAATTGCGGTGATTGTTACTATAGTAAATTCTCGCTCCGGCCCAGTGAAGCTTTTCTCGCAAAGTGCGGTAATAAGAATAATTTTCTCGGAGAATAATAAATTGAGCTTGACATTGGGCGATGCGAACTTCAACGTGCTGTCCCGGCCAAATTGAGGTGCCAAGAACCCCATCAGTCCAAAGTTTGGTGCTTAAGTCGCGATCGCCTAATGGCCAAATTTTCACCACCGAACCAGGGGGTAATACAATCGGACGACTGGAAAGACTCAAGGGACAAATCGGCGTTACCGCGATCGCCTCCATTCCCGGATGCATAATCGGGCCATTCGCTGATGCGGTATAGCAGGTAGACCCGCTGGGGGTCGCTACAATTAGACCGTCTCCCTGATATTGATCGACGATTTCCCCATCCACTTCCATTTCCAAGGTAGAAGTGGGAATGCGATCGCTGGTTGCCGGTTTAACGCACATCTCATTCAACGCCAAAAAAGGCGGATCCTGAGTTTCCGTGCCACTGACCGGCTTCAAACTGGGATCCAACCCATCCAAGACCCTCGCTTGCAACATCATCCGTTGCTGCACCGCATAGCGATCGTCCATGAGTCGTTGCCAAACCGTCTCCGTATCTTGAAATGCCTCAGTAGGTTCCGTCAAAAAACCCAGATGGCCGCCCACATTCACCGCTAAAATGGGGATGCGATCGTGAGACAACTGCCTTGCTGCTGCCAATGCGGTGCCATCCCCTCCTAAAACCACCGCTAAATCTATTTTTTGGGTCGAAGAAGCCAAAAATACTGGATAGGGATTATCCTTTGGGCCGCTAGGTCCCATGAGCACTTTACAGCCAAGGGATTCAAGCTGTCGAGCGCATTGTTCGGCGCGACGCTTACTCAGGGGATCGGCAGCTTTATGGGCAATAATAACTTGTTTAAGTTCCACGATATTTATAGGAGAGAGATGTTTAGAGGGGAGAGGTGAAATTTTGGGTTTTTTACAGATTTTTGAGCGAGTATTGCGGATATTACGGATGTTAAGGATACTTATGATGAATAATTAGACCAACCATCTCCACCCAGACTGATTGACAAATAAATTTAATTAATTCCAGATCGTTTAACCAAGATATTGATTGATAATAGTATATAATAGTATATAGCAAAAATTGGTAAATTTTTCAGATTATCAAAATTAATTGTAAGGATCCAGCTAATTAAAAGTGCATTCGGTGATTTATGGGGGTGCGGTGATGATTTGCTCAAGGGTCTTAAACAGGCGATCGCACGATAGACCAGCAGCCCTGGCGCGATCGACGTGCCAAAGTTCTATTTGGGAGCGTGTTTTGTTTTACTGTACTTGCCTCTTGGTGTATCCTTAGTCGCTTGTGTGAGCCGTTTTTCCAGATTATAGCAATTGTCATAGTTATGAAGTACAAAAAAACCTGTCCCGAACCGCGCCCGCTAGAATCCAGAAAACCTCTGTACTTCCGAAGGGACAATAACCGCTATATGTAAGAGTTTCTCAGATATCCACTCCTCATAAAAAACCTAAGTTTACGGGCAGAAATAAATTCACTACAGACCCCATTAGAGGGAAGAGTAAAGAGTAAAGAGAAGCAGAGGAGCAGAGGAGCAGAGGAGCAGAGGAGCAGAGGAGAGAGTGAAAGTAAATATCACTATTCACTTTTCACTTTTCACTATTCACTCTCTTCTCTCTTCTCTCTTTTCTCTCTTCTCTTTTCTTTCTCCTTCCTATATGCGGGAATCCAAGGATTTACGCAGGAGAACGAAAAGTGCAATTAATTAGGAGTTTCTCAGATATCCACTCTTCATGAAAAACCTAAAAAGCACGAATTAAGTTTGATTCAAAAGTCTAAAAAATTTTTGTGAAAACAAATCTTTAGAAAGAAAAATTAGTAAAATAAAAAAACGCAGATTTCTTCAAAAACTTATTTTTTCGTGACAAGTGCATATCAAACCGACTAAAATGCTTATGGGATAAGATTATTGAAATAGTTGAGATGTCTAATAATGAGAAGTCAATGCTCTTTGCTGATGCCGCTTTCGCCTCGTATGGAGACATAAACACAATAGCGCCACTGGCAGGGGTGGCATATCCAGAAATCTGTACCGCAATGTACTATTTTTACTACTTAATCTTGTAGAATAAGTTATCCTGGTTTATCTAAAAGATATGGTAGATGTCAATCAATCGATTATTTTTTCCCCGTGCATTGTCAGTCCAGCAACCCCTTTGGCGGAAGCAATTATGCTTATGACTCAAGCAAAGGGAAATCATTGTCCAGTGATGTTATATGAAGAACCAGAAGTAGTTTCACCCGTTAAAAGTCAACCCACCAGTTGCATTTTGGTTGTGGAAAATGAAAGCTTAGTGGGAATTCTCACGGAGAGAGATTTAGTTAAGTTAGCGGTGAAAACCACAGCTTTTGAAAAAACGACAGTTCGGGATGTAATGACGAGTCCCGTAGTGACACTTTTTTACGGCGAATTTAGTGATTTATTTATTGCCTATAATTTGATGCGTCGGCATCGGATTCGGCATTTACCAATTTTAAACGATCGCGGTTATCCTTTGGGATTAGTCACCTTATCTAGTTTGCGGCAAACTTTAAATCTGGGTTATTTTTTGCGCTTTCGCCAAGTGAATGAAATTATGACCCATCATGTGGTTTGGGCTTTTCCCAATACACCGATTGTGGAGTTAGCCCAGATCATGTCGGTGCATGGAATTAGTTGTATTGTTTTGGTGGAAGATCGCGGGGGAATTCTCATTCCGGTGGGGATTATTACCGAACGAGATATTGTGCAATTTCAGGCGATCGCATTAGATTTACAAAAACTGACTGCGGAACAGGTGATGAGTACGCCCTTATTTTGTTTAAAACCCGAAGATACTCTGGCAACAGTGCATCAAAAAATGGAAGAATTACGCATCAGACGATTAGTAGTCACGGGTAAACAAGGCGAATTATTAGGTCTGGTGACGGAGAGTAATCTCTCTCAAGTCCTCGATCCCATAGAAATTTACGGAATTTTAGAAATTCTCCAACATCGAGTGACTCAACTGGAAGCGGAAAAAGCTTATTTACTGCAAAAACAAGGCATTGAATTACATGAAGCAATTGAAAAAAATCAATTTGAGCTTTATTATCAACCCCAGCTAAATTTAACTACTCAAAAAATTATTGGGGCTGAAGCTTTGATTCGCTGGCATTCCCCAGAAAGAGGGCTGGTGTCTCCGGCTGAGTTTATTCCGTTGGCGGAAAATACTGGGCTAATTATTCCGTTAGGGCAATGGATCTTAGAGTCGGTTTGTCAACAGATAATTGCCTGGGAAAAATCTGGGTTAAATCCAGTGCAGATTTCGGTTAATGTATCGAGTAAACAGTTTCATCAAGCGAATTTAGCTGAAGAAATTTTAGCCACTTTAAAAAAATATCAAGTTAAGCATCAATGGATCAAGTTAGAATTAACGGAGAGTTTGTTGGTGCAAAATATTGACATCGCTTTAGAGCAGTTTAATATTTTAAAGGCTGCCGGGATCAAAATTGCCATTGATGATTTTGGCACCGGATATGCTTCTTTGGGCTATTTACAACATTTTCCGTTCGATACGTTGAAAATTGACCGTTGTTTTGTGCAAAATATTCATCAAAATGCCAAAAGTGCCGCGATCGCTACGGCGATTATTCGCATGGCTCAACAATTAAACTTTGAAGTGATTGCGGAAGGAGTGGAAACCGCCGCAGAACGAGATTTTCTCTATCAGCATGGTTGCGAATTAATTCAAGGCTATTTGATTAGTCGCCCTCTGCCTGTGACTGAATTTACTAATCTATTAATATCGGGATGATTATTTGTTGGTTGTTAGTTGTTAGTTGTTAGTTGTTAGTTGTTTGTTGTTTGTTGTTTGTTGTTTTTACCCGCAAGCATGAGGCTAATTAATCGAAAAAAATAGTCTGGGAAAATAATCTGGTAAATCAAGATAAAAAAGTCGTTTAAATATGACTATTTTAGAAAAAAATAGTCCCTAGGCGTGAAGTATTATCACCGCTAAATTAAAGATAATTATTTAGTCCGATAAACTCAGGCGTCCCCGTTTGGCATTATAAATTAAGCGATTAATAATGTCTTGATGTTCCTCACTTAAGGAGTTTTGTAGCAAGGCATTCCGAATCTGGAAGCGATCGCAGTGAGTCAACTTACCAGAACTAAGGCTTTGGCCAAAGATTTCTTCTAAGCTAGTGGGGGCTTGATTGTTAAAATATGTCATCATCGGTTTCCGATCGCAACTCGACTATTTCCAGTATGAATCAAGATCGGCGAGGTTCCGGTGATTTCATGGGGCAGTCACCAGTGATCTATTGCCAGAAAATTTGCGATCGCGATCGCTGACACTTGGTTAAATTCCCTTCAAAATTCATTTAGGCAAAATTCACCCATGAGCGATCGGTGATGGTTTTTGTAACATTTCTTAAAGATTTCCCCAAAAAAACCCAATCTTTGCAGATTGGGGTCATAAAATAATTGTGAATCTAGTTTAGACTTACTATATTTAGTGGCCATGAGCAACCGGGGGATTCGGTTTAAAGGTCATAGATCAGGGCTTCAATGGCACTAGGATTTTCTTCACAGTAGCGATCGAATGGGGTTTTTTGCTTTTGCTCGCGACGGTGACAAGCAGCGGCTTGCAGTTCTTCCACAATGTCCCAAGCCACGGCACTTTCACGGGAGGTGATACCTTTTTCTTGGCTAATTGCCCGGGCGGCAGCGATCGCGGCTTGAAGATTGGCCTCTAGTCTTCTGGTTCTTTCTTGCTCAAAATTCCGTTCTAAGGATTGATCGATCGGAGTAACGCCGACTTCCTGGGGTTTTGTTGCGAGTACCTGAATCATAACCGACTTTTCTCCTAATAAAAAATAGCTCGGAGTGCGCGGATGAGTCCCATTAGGGAACACCTGTTTACTTCTTGGTTTTATTGTAGCTTACTGAAAAAAAATTCTAGAAATTTTTATAGTAATTTAATATTAGCCTTGGTAAAAAATTATTAAGCACCTAGGGGAGCCTGACTACTGATTTAATCCCTGGTTAAACTTATGATTTCGTGCCGTTACATCAAAAAGTCCCGGATCTCCAGAGGCGATCGCTTCCGGTAAATTGACTTCATCAAAACTCATTCCATCTGGATAAATCGCAGATCGAGGCAATCTTGTCACCAGATCACACAGTAATCGGTGACTCCACATAAATGGTCGGGTCTTGAGTGGTGAATTCAATACCAAATTGTTTTAACTGCTTGGAAATTGTGGTTGTGGCAATTTCCAGCAAACGCTTTCTCAGTTGAATAGAATTTTCACTCGACCCTAAAATAAAGAAAGTAATTCGGGCTTGGGTCACTTGTTTTTCATATTCTTCTGAATTTCGCTTCAATATCTCGCTAAAGTTAATTTTAGTGCTCCCTGGATCAATGCCAAACACCGAGTTGGTACTTTCTTTAATCACTTGTTGCACCATTGCATAGTCGCGATCGTTGAGAGTTTTCGAGAAATCCATATAAAGCAATACCATGACTTTTTTTGCCCGGGTAATATTCTCAACTTCCATGCTCACTAAATTGGAGTTTGGCACGACCATTAAAGTACTTTTGCCCGATAATCTAATTTTAGTCGATCGCAAACCAATTGACTCAACTCGGCCTAGGTGTCCGTTTTGCCAGCGAATATAATCTCCAGCAATAAACGGGCGGTCTAAATATAACACAATGGTACTCAAAAGCTGCTCTAAAATCTTCTGCGCCGCAAAGGCTACCGCCAAGCCAGTAATCCCTAAACTAGCCATTAAACCAATCAAATTAATTTTTAAAGTATTGGCATAAATAATCGCGGCAAAAAATCCAATTAACACATTAGCCAAGGTTTCCACAACTAACAAAAAATCATCACCTTCTCGGCCTAATCGCCTTAATAAATTAATCCCATAAATCCGCAGCAATTGACTAAATAACCGGGAAATTAACCAGCTAACACTGATAATAATTGCGGGATCGATAAAATAAGTAATAAATTGATAGAAAGCCGGATAAGCTTGCAACCATACCAAAGACAAAGAAATTAAGATAAAGGTTCCGGCAACTTTTAAAGGGTTTTGCAGGGGTTCAATAAAATGATTATAAATAATCGTCACCTGTTGGGGAAAAAATCGATTAATACTCCAGCGGACAATACTTGGTGTATATCGGCCAAAAATAAGAGCCAGCAGGAAAAATATCAGAAAAATCATCCAATCAGGGAGATTTGACAGATTCAGCAACATAGCAATTTCTTGGATTTTTTTGCTAATTTCTAAAAAGTTCATAATTGTTTATCTTACTAAAAATCGATCTATCTGCGCCATTAATCAAAATCAATCACATATTTTTTTTGTCTCCGCCAAAACCTCTTAAATAGTAATGGGTGAATCAACATAGATGGTGGGTTCTTCTACTTGAAAATAGGCTCCATATTCTCGAAGCTTTTGGGCAATATTTTGATTGGCAATATCGAGCAGTTGTCGTCGGAGTTCCATCGAAACTTCCCCGGATCCCAAAATAAAAAAGGTAATTTGGACTTGAGTGCTTGAATCACCGGATTCATTCAGGATATTTTTAAAGACAACATCCGTATTTTTAGAGTCTATGCCAAAAATATTACTGGTACTTTCTAGAATTACTTGACGAATTAAAGCCCGTTCTTCGTTGATGATAATTTTATCAAAGTCTAAGCAAATTAGTGCCATAACTTTTTTGGCACTGGTATAGTTTTCGATGGTAATTTGGGTTAGAGCATTGTTGGGAACAATAATTAAAGTGCCTTTGCCCGTAGCCCGAATTTTGGTGGAACGTAACCCAATGGATTCAATTCGACCAAAGGTGCCATCAGGAAGTCCTACATAGTCATCGACAATAAATGGCTTATCTAAATAAAGCACAATTCCACCCAAAATTTGTTCTAAGGTTTTTTGGGCGGCAAATGCGACCGCTAATCCGCCAATGCCCAAACTGGCAAAGATTCCCAGAATGTTAATTTGGTGAGTTTGAGCAAAACTAATTAATGCTAGGAGGATAATAGTCAGGTTGGCTAAAATTTTGCCTAAAATCAGTAGTTCACTATTGGTTTTTCTGCCGGTTTTAATTGCCCGATCGATGATATAGATATCAAAAAGTCTCTGGAAAATTCCTAACAATAACCAGATTAAGCTTATGGTTAACGTGATTCCGATCGCCAGTTCAATCCAAGGATAAACAAAATTGTCAACCGAGAAGAAAATGATGGGTAAACTGAATTCTGTGACGAGCAAACTACAGCAAAAGCCAATTAACCGTTGATAAGGCTCAATAATTGCTTGATAGGATTCACTGACTTTATTGCTAAACCCTAGCTGAATGATTGGTCTGAGTAAGTTGGGCAGAAAATAGCCGAGGACAAAGGCCAGAAATATGCCAATGCCAAGTAACGCCAATTCTAAGATAAAATTGACGTTCCCAAAATTTGGTAATGTTTCAGTCATGAGAAAAACTCCCTGAATCGATCGTCAAAGCAACTAGAAACTCTCAAAGCCAAGTGGTGACAGGGGCTTGGGTTTGAACGAGTAATTTTCCCTGAGAAATTACATACAGTACCGTGGCCCGATCGCGCATTGCCTGAAACCGATTTTGGGCATTTAGTACAATTAAATTGGCAGGTTTGCCCACTTCAATGCCATACTGGGTTTCTACTTGCAAAGTTTTCGCCCCGTGTCTGGTAATCATATCATAACATGCATCAATCTCGGCGAGTCCGGTCATCAGGCAAACATGAATCGCCATATTCGCTACATCCAGCATATTTCCGGTGCCGAAAATATACCAAGGGTCTTGAATACAATCATGTCCCAAGGAGACATTTAATCCCGCTTGCCACAGTTCTTTTACCCGTGTAATTCCCCGCCGTTTGGGATAGGTATCGGTGCGACCTTGGAGGGTAATATTAATTAAAGGATTAGAGACAAAATTGAGGCGCGATCGCCCCAACATTCCTAATAGCTTATAGGCATAGGCATTATTATAAGAACCAAACGCAGTTGTATGACTGGCGGTGACTTTTTCCCCCAAACCCGTTTTAATCGCCCAAGCATTCACCACTTCCAAAAATCGGGACTGGTCATCATCAATTTCATCGCAGTGAATATCGATGATTTTCTGATATTTTTCCGCTAAGGTAAAAATCTGCTGAATCGAATTCACCCCATCTTCTCTGGTTAATTCATAATGAGGAATTCCCCCGACTACATCAGCCCCCATTGCCAGGGCTTTTTCTAATAAACCGGCGTTTTCTGGCTGACTATAAATCCCATCTTGGGGAAATGCCACTACTTGCAAAGTAATCCAATCTTTAACCGTTTCTCTAACTTCTAATAATGCTTGTAATGCGGTTAAACTGGGTTCGGAAACATCCGCATGACTGCGGACAAATAAGACCCCTTGGGCTGCTTGTTGCTTTAAGGCAGCGATCGCCCGTTTTTTGACATCCGCTAAAGTTAAATGTTGCTTGCGTTCTCCCCAAATTTGAATCCCTTCAAACAAAGTGCCGCTTTGATTAAAGCGTGGTTCTCCCGCAGTTAAGGCAGAGTCTAAATGAATATGAGACTCCACAAATGGCGGACTGATTAAATTGCCGTTTAATTTAATTTCTTGCTCACCCTGTTGGGGCAGGTGGTTTTCAATCGCAGTAATGCGGCTATTTTCAATTAAAATATCCACCAGTTGACCATTGATTAATCGGCCTTGGCGCAGGATTAAAGCATCTGAAATCATAGTGTTTTTTTCCCAAGATAGGACTTTATTTCTCAGCCATTGAAACCTTTAAATCTTATTTAAAACATTTGCAACCGGGGAGACGATCCCATAATTTCCGGCAATTAACGTTTACCCACATAAGTAATGCCTAAGTGGTCAGACATTTTAGCAAAAATTGTTTCTTGGGTAAACGGTTTACCTACAAAGTCATCAAACTCTGACTGAAAAATTGAATCTTCTTCTAGTTCCAAGGGGTTGGCAGTCATGGCAATAATTTTCGGGGGCATATCTGTCTGAACCTCGCGAATTTTTTTGGTGGCTTCGTATCCATTCATTATGGGCATTCGGAGATCCATCCAAATCAAATGAGGTAGCCAATTTGCGGACTCAGCGATCGCCTGCATTCCATTTTCCACGGAGCGCACTTCTACTTCTAATCCTTTGAGAAATTCCACCAACAAAAACCGATTCGTTGGCTCATCATCAACCACCAAAATTCTAAAATTTTCTTGATGGGGCTTCACCTTTACTGGTTGAACTAACGAGAAAAACTTATCGGTCTTTGACACCATCACGGGTAAATAACATTGAAAAGAACTCCCTTGACCGACAACACTGTTAACAGTTATTTGACCCCCCAAGAGTTCCGCAAATTTTTGACTGATGGATAAACCTAGCCCGGTTCCCCCAGCCACTTTTTTTCCCACTTCAGTTTGGACAAAGGGCTGAAAAATTCTACTGAGATTTTCTGGAGCAATTCCTGGCCCTGTATCAATCACTTCAAAAAGCATGATTAATTCTTGTTGAGCCACATTTGAGCGGAGTTCCGCCCGATCGCGGCGGTGGGTCGCTAAACTATTTTCCTGGGAATCAACGACTTTTAAGCGTAAAGTAACTTGACCGCGATCGGTAAATTTAAAAGCATTGCCTAACAGATTAATTAAAATTTGGCGGAGTTTTTTTTCATCGCTTTCTATGATTTCCGGCAAATGAGAATCTCGCTTAATCACAAACCGGATATTTTGCTTATTGGCCTTAAACTCAAAAATTGCCCTTAAATGATTAAGCATTTCATTCAAAGAAAATGTTTCCCGGTTTAAATCAATTTGTTGAGCCTCTATTTTAGCCAAGTCCAATATCCCGTTAATTAACGACAGTAAATATTGACCGCTTTCATAGATAATTTCCATGTATTCTTGATAATCAGAAGTCAGGGCTGGATCGGTTTTCATTAACTCAGCAAAGCCGATAATCGCGTTCATTGGCGTTCTTAGTTCGTGGCTCATATTGGCAATAAACACACTTTTGGATCGGTTGGCTTCTTCAGCAATTTCTTTAGCAAAACGCAACTGTGTTTCCAACTGCTGGCGATAAATAATCTCCTCTTGCAGTTCTGATTTTTGCCGTTTAATTGTTAATTGATTCTCAATCCGAGCCAAAACAGTTTGCTCATCAAAGGGTTTAGTAATATAGTCAAATGCACCGACTTCAAATCCTTTAACCTGAGAGGTAGCATCGTTGAGTGCGGTTAAGAAAATTACGGGAATCTCGCGATTTATGTCGGAAGTTTTCAGGATGCGGCAAACTTCGTATCCATCCATTTCTGGCATTAAAATATCTAGCAAAATCAAGTCAGGAGGATTGAGATCGATCGCATCTAAAGCCCGCTTGCCATTGGTGACTGGGCGAACTTTATACCCCGCATCTGTCAGAATTTTTGACAAGAGTTTTAAGTTTTCTAGGGTATCATCAACTACCAAGATATCAGCTTTAAAAGCTTGGGGGATTGGGGAATTCATTTAATTAAGGGTTTGATAATTTCAATCAAGCGATCTATTTTAAATTCATGGACTAAATTCGCTAACCTCTCTGCCAAAGGCTGATTAATCGGGTAAAGTTCTTCTAATAGGCGAAAAATCCACTGCCGATCGGCACTTCTGGCGGCTTGGTATAGCCGATCGATCCATTCATTAGGCATCACCATCAAGCTGTCAGGGTCAAAAAGATTTTGCCGTCCATTGCTTAGTGGTTGCTGACTAAAAGCCTGGGGATGGGATAAAATGGCCTCCGAACCAGACTTTTGCGGAAAAGCAAGATTCGGTGAAACAACAGAAATCTCAGTTATTTTATCGTTGCCCAAATCTGGACAATTTAAGCATAACCGAGTGCTGGAATATAGATCGTGGACGCCTAAAGATTTAGCGATTTGCTGCAAAATGATTTCTGTGGGAGAGGACTCGTGAATCCAGGAATTCGCACCAGCAGAAAATAAAGCCGATCGCTCGTCTTCAGATTCACTGGTGATTAATACCATCATAAATGTTTGGCGATCGAAGTTGAACGTCGCTGTCCGATCGCTTTGCGGTTGCCGAATCTGTCGAATCGCCTGAAAATCATTGATGCGGGCAATTTGCTCGTGGATCAAAATCAGATCCGGTTGCCAAATCGACCAAGTTTCGATCAGGTCTTTCTCATTGCGGACTTTCTTGACCTGGAAATTAAGGGATACTAGCGAATTGGCCAAAATGCGGTGATTTTCGGCTACAGGATCCGCGATCAGGATCCGATGACTTGGTGCGGTGGGGGCTGGGGCGATCGCCGGGCGATCGGTCATCATCAACCAGCGATCGGCGGAAAGTCTCTGCGGTTCTACGGATATCACCGGCAATTCCACCTGAAAAATCGTTCCTAGTCTCTGAGTATTTTGGTCGGGGTGATTTTCCTCCACAATTCCCGCTCCGGGTGTAAACTTTTTCCCGCGACTAATCGCAGTAATTTTACCACCCATTAACTCAATAAATTGCTGACAAATCGCTAAACCTAAACCCGTGCCTTCTTGAGAATTGCGTCCCGTTGTCGTTTGCACAAATGGCTGAAATAAATACTCGAAATCTTCCGGGGGAATTCCCGGTCCAGTATCTTCTACTTCAAAGCATAGTCGCGCATTAGCGGAGGCTTGATGCTTCAAGTTTTGCGGCAAATTCTGGGGATCTACTGTGGTTACTCGGACGATCGTTTCGCCTTGTTGGGTAAATTTAATCGCATTTCCCACCAGATTAATCAAAACCTGGCGTAATTTTTGTTCGTCGGTTTTCACCAGATTAGGGACGCGATCGCCAATTTCAAAAATCAGGGGTAAATTTTTGGATCTAGCTTTGATCTGCATCATCTCTTGGACAGTGCTTAATAGCTGGTGTAAATTAACCGTATTTTCATTTAATAGCACTTGACCGGCTTCAATTTTTGACATATCCAAGACATCATTAATCAGTTCCAGTAAATGCTGGCTACTCCGCCGGATAATGCTTAAATATTCTTGGTGTTCTGGGGTCAGAGAGGCATCCCGCTGAATAATTTTCGTAAAGCCCAAAATTGCGTGCAAAGGCGTGCGGAATTCGTGGGTCATTTTCGCCAAAAATGTACTTTTGGCTCGGTTCGCGACTTCCGCCACTTCTTTGGCTTGCTTTAAAGCCAGTTCGCTCTGTTTATGCTCGGTAATATCTCTTAAGGAAACAATATAAGCTGATTTTCCTTCTGATTGATATGCTCCGGTTTTCATCTCGATGGTTTTCTTTTGACGGCGATCGCCCAGTTCGCCCAGTAAATAAATATCGACAGTTTTATGTTTAGGAACGCCGAATTCCGAGTCGATTAATTCCTCTACAGGTTGATTCAATATTTGACCGGCGGCTGGATTAGCAAAACCAATTTTGCCTTGGTCATCCAAAATTAACAACCCGTCAGAAGTATTGGTGACGATCGCATTCATCTGGGCTTGATGCTGTCTGACGGCAATTTCTGCTTTTTTGCGTTCCGTAATATTTTGCACTTGACCAATTAAATATAGCGGTTGGTGATGTTTATCTCGCACCACAGACACGCTGACTAAACCATAAACGATGGAACCATTGTGATGAGTAAACTTTTTTTCTCGGTAAAAAGCATCTTCTTTTCCCGATAAGAGACCTTGGACAGCGATGAAGTCTTCTTTTATATCTTCTGGATGGGTGATATCGTAACAATGTCGCTGAAGCAACTCGTCGGAGGAGTAGCCTAAAATTTGGCATAAAGCTTGATTTACTTGTAAAAAATGTCCCGTTGGAGACACGAGACAAACCCCGATCGCCGAATATTCAAAAGCTTGTCTAAATCGTTGTTCGCTTTCTTTTAAAGCGGCAGTTCTTTCCGCCACTTGGATTTCTAAATTCCGATTATAGTCGGCTAAGAGTTTTTCGGCTTGTTTGCGTTGCGTAATATCTTGAAAAGTCACCAGAGCATAGAGAATATTGCCTTGGTTGTCAAAAATTGGCTGACCTTGTGCCTCGAATAGTAATGTTTGGCCATTTTGACGCATTTCAATATCATCAACCTGAATACTTTCGCCTTTCAAGGCTCGAATAACTGGGAGATTTTGCCAGGGGTAAGGTTGTTCAGTTCCCACTACATATAGTTGATAAAATTTGACCAGTTGGTCGGGCTCGATCTGATGTTTTTGCGGATATTTAATTAAGGATTTTGCGGCTTTATTTATATAAACAACTTGATAATTTTTATCATATAAGAAAACTCCGACAGGTAAATATTCTAAAGATTGAATTAGCTGTTTTTCACTATCTCTGGCTGCCTGAACTGACTGGTAAATTTTTAAAGTAATACTGCTGCTGGTTAAGGCGATCGCCGATGGAATCACTGGCAGCCACCATCCTTGGAGAAATGCCAGATAACTGCTGGTAAATAACAAGAAATTACCGCAGCCAATATTGAAGCTAATTTGACCCAAGTGAATTATGAGTTTGTTTTTAGCCGAGTCAGGAATTAATGCCGCTGAACTGGCGATCGTCCAGGTAAACGACCAACTAATAATCCACAAAATTTCTATAAATTCTGACCAGACTTTAATCGTCGGACGCCCCTCAATGGCCGCACTCAAAAGATGACTAATCACATTAGCATGAACGATCGCACCAGCACTAGGTTTAGGCATATCAGTTAACCGGCTACTGTAGGGAGTATAAAATAACTCATTCAAGCTGGTAGCGGTGGAACCAATTAACACAATGCGGCCAGAAATTTTCGCGGGATCAAAATTTTGATTCAGCAATTGAGTTAGGGAAATCTTTTCAAACTTTTCCTCGTCTCCTCGATAGTTTAATAAGATTTGATACCCCGCAGCATTTGTCCGCACATAGCCGCCATCATAGGCAGTAAAAGGTTGGAAAACTGATTTACCTAGTTGAATGTGATTTTTCTTATTCTTTGGATCTATTTCTTGTGGGGTGATGCCGCGATTTTCCAGATATTTTAAAGCTAATTGAGTCCCAATGCTTAATTGCACTTGACCTTGAGGATTTTGATAAGAAATAAGCACCCGCCGAACTTTACTATCCGCATCTAATAATAAATCGACGATGCCCACTTGCGTCATCCGGTCTAAAGTTGGCGGAGGGGGAACGGGTTCACCAATTACTTTTTCCACGCCAATTAAATTGGGGGTCGATCGCATCACTTGAACTAAGGTTTGATACCCCGGTTCTACGGGTAAATCTCGATAAAAAAGTAACCCAATTCCCGCTGGGTTATGTCGATCTATGGTCTGAATCACTTCGGCGACCAAGGCATCAGATAAAGGCCATTGACCGACTTTAGCAATATCTTCCTCGTCCACGGTAATAATTAATAGGCGATCTTCTACTGTTTCCGCTGGGCGCCAATTAAAAAATTGATCTAAAAGTGCCCACTCTAAAAGTTGCAACCCTCCGGTATATTTGAGGGCGATGACACAAAAAGTCACCGTAGGCGCAATTAAAAAAATACTCCGCCATTGCTGCTGGAGTTTGCTGAATTTCGACAGGAGCCAATTCACTTTATTTTTTGGTTGTTGGTTGTTGGTTGTTGGTTGTTGGTTGGGCAAAATAGTTACACCATTTACAAAAATTCATCCAGCATCTCCTAACATTCGTAGGGTGGGCAAAAATACCCAACCTACCATATATATATGATGGTGGACTTTTGCCCACCCTACAATATAAATAATTATTATAAATTTTTGTAAATGGTATTAACAATTGTTAATTATCAATTGTTAATTATCAATTGTTAATTAATAGCCAAAAATTACCAATTATCAATTTTGAAGAGGCGGGTTTGGGAAGTTGCGGAGGTAAAGTATTTCACAAGTGATGATAAATAATTATGATAAATATAGTTATTGGTTATTTATGATTGGCTATTTGTTGGTTGAACCGAACAATCCCTAACCAATAAAAAATAACCAATAACATTTTTTAAGTTACGGCTGGGCTAACAAGGATTCATGGGCGATCGCATTCAGCCCCACTGAGTTTAATAAATTGACCCAATTCTGATTCATAAAACTGGAGTCAATGGCGGAAGCATTACCCAAATCTGCTGATTGATTCAGTTGAAACAGGATGTTTAAAGTATCGTACCAAATCCCCGCTTGACCATAGAATACTGCCTGCTCAATACTGAGATTAGATGGTAAATCAGAGGCGATATTTTCCTCTAGTTGAACCCGTTCTAATTGACCTGTGACCCAGGGCATATCCGATTGAGCGGGCTGGCACATTAACGCCACAGACCAGTCATAAGTTTTACCAATTTCTAAAGGCGTTTGGTCTTGGGGCAGGGAGATTTTCACCACGCCAGCATTCCCAGAAATTGGCAATCTCGCCTGGTAAATGCCCACATTATTTTCGTCTTTTAAGCTAAAATAAATTTGCCGCGCCGAAGTCTGCGGGACATATACAAAAAAGCTGGGATGAGAGGCGACAGTTAGCCCGTGATTATTTCCCGGAATCAAAGCA
The DNA here is from genome assembly GCA_011390955.1 of Oscillatoriales cyanobacterium. GTDB lineage: Bacteria > Cyanobacteriota > Cyanobacteriia > Cyanobacteriales > Laspinemataceae > Planktothricoides. The sequence goes on from JAABRM010000001.1 coordinate 118,045, forward strand.
GTTAAGGGAATTTCACTGACGCGATCGTTGCGACAAGCCGTGGCATTTCTAGAAGCACCGCCTCTGGAATCATCGGCTCTCTCGTCGGTGGGCGGCTCGAAAATAACTTGGTAATTTTGGGGATTTGAGGCTCTTTGAGACGGTAAATCAAGCTGGGCTCCGGTTTGGGCAGATGAGGGCAAGGAAAATGCCATCACCATTCCCCAAGAAAGGAGCACCAGGTTAGTTTTGAAAGTTTTAGAAGTAAAACAAGACATAAATTAAATCCTGATTTGAATAAACCAATTATAGACTTAACTAAGTGACCGGCGATCGCGGTTTGGGGCAAACCTTGCCTTAACAGCCGCCACTCAGACATATCGATGCCATAGAAGCACCATACATATATAAAATTTCCTCTAAACGACTTAACTTTGTCATCCGCCATAAGGCGTAAAAATCATCAATCCTTGATGATTTTATTTTAGAGCCAATTTCCCAATAAAACAAAGGGAGCCCAATAAAAGGGATGTTGGGACTGAGGATTTTTCAGCAAGGCTAACTGAGCCATTTGTAAGGCTTTGGCTTTTGAGGTTGCCGGTTGCCCCGCGAGTTCTTGGTAAAACCGAATCATTAAGTCCGCCGTAGAACGATCGCTGACTTGCCACAAAGTCCCCAAGGTGGTACGCGCCCCAGACCGCACCGCAAACCCCGCTAAACCCAAGGCTGCACGGCGATCGCCTGTGGCGGTTTGGCAAGCACTCAGCACCAGCAACTCCAAGGGACGACTAAATTTTTGCTCCCGCGATCGCAGAATACTATTAAATTCTTGCACGTTCATTTTGCCATCCCAAGTCAGAATAAATGTATCTTCCACTTGGGAACTAAATTGCCCGTGGGTAGCAATATGAACCACGGGAACATTTAAGGAATTGATTTTTGCGGCTAAATTAAAATTGGTAAACCTTTGGTTCAATAACAAATCGGATTTGAGGATGTGAGAAATTTCTGTTAGTTCTGTTTCCACGCCGGGTAAAGGGGAAAACATTTCTCGCCCTTCGCTGAGTCCCCCCATCAAAATGGATAATTTTTCCCCAGTCACAGAGTCTACATTTAATAACTGTAATCCGGGAGCGAGAGCCAAACAATATTTAGCAATCAAATATTGTTGCCCATCATAAAGGGCTGCTATGGGCAAACTCCGCAAAGCGCTATCTAATACAAAGACTAAAGTTTCAATGCCACTTGCCGCTAACTGAGGTTCAGCGGGTCGAATCAGCCAATCATAGATGATTTGAGAAACTTCTAGGCGATCGCTATCAAAAAAAGCGGGATTCAGGTAAATTTGAAACTGCTCTAGCCGCGCCACGATCTCTGGTTCTGGCAATTTGGTTTCATAGTAAGTTAAATCTGCTCCAGGCAGGGCTAAAATCACCGCCAAGCGATCGGCCAAAATAATCGGGTAAATTACCGCAGCGGTCGGATCGATTCGATCTATTTTGATTGGCTTGGCTTCCAAGCAAGCTTCGCGAAAAAAGTTATCTAATTCTGCCACTTGTAAGGATTCTATTACTTGTCGGGCTTGCTGAAGGTTGGCTTTATTTGTCGGGTCTTGCACCAAAAGTCTCACCAATTCCCGATACACAGGTTCTACGGTTTCTTTGAAAGAAAATTGCACATCCCGGTGAATATTCACCAAGTCAGCCCGTAAACTTTGCAAGCTATTAACTGCTTCTTGGTAAGCCAAAATTGCCTGATTATTTTGGCCTTGATTGGTGAATAATCTTCCCTGTTGCCATTGCCAACGGGCGATTAAATCTACTGCCTGAATTTGTTGGGCAATTAGCAAGGCTTGTTGAGTGATTTTCTGAGCATCTTGCCACTGTTGGTTTTGCTCGTATAATTTCCCCAAAGTGCCTAAAGCGTAAGATTCAGCTTTGGGTGCAGCTAAAGTTCTGGCTGCGGCGATCGCAGGAGTTAAGATTTGGGCAATTTCTAAGGGTTCGATCTGCCATTTTCCTGAATTGATATTTAGTAAAATATCAGCTAAATTGATGCGAATACTCACGGAAGTGTTACTCAAGGGTAATTCAGCTAACCTTAACTGAATGGTTAGATATATATCTTTAGCGTCTGACCATTTTTCGAGGGTAATCAGTTGATTTAAGTAATTCACATTTGCCTGCAATGCTTGAGTTAAACTTGGCGCAATTTTAGCCGATTGCTGATAATATAAACTGGAAAAAATGTGGTTGCCTAAGTCTCTCCAGGTATTACCTAAACTCAGCAAAATTGCACTGGTACTTTTAGGATCGTTTAGGTCTTGACTCAGGCTTAAACTTTGCTCTAAAACTCGGCGAGATTCCGCTAAGTTGCCCGTGAAGCGCAGGGTGATGCCAAGCTGATGTAAAGTATTAATTTTTAGGGAAGAATTGGGTTGACTTTCTAGTTCACTTAAAACTTGTTTAAAGATGGTTTGCGATCGCGGATATAGTCCCAAAGTTTGCAGGGCGATCGCCTGATTAATTTGGCTGCCCAGCTTGCCAATAGTATCGCCAATTTCTGTATAAGCGATCGTGGCTTTTTCCCAAGTTTCCAAAGCTGCTTGGGTGTGACCTAATTTTAACTCTACTAACCCTGCGGTGTTTAAAACTTGGGCAAACATCGCTTTTTCTGTCCGAGAAATTAAATCTAGACGGCTTAAAATTTGTAAACTCTCATCAATTGCCCGTTTCGCTTCCAACCAATGCTCTAATTGTTGATCTGCTAAAGCCACATAATGTAAAGCTAAGGCTTTTTGGGGCTGATTATTTGCCTGTTCTGACTGGTCAGCTACCTCTTGCCAAATATTCGCAGCAGCGGCAAACTTTCCTTGTTCAAATAAACGTTGTCCTGCGGCAAATAAGCTTAGTTCTGAAGTGGGAGTTTCCGTAAATGCGATCGCCTCTCCCTTTGCCAAAAAAGTTTCCAGAAAATTTTCACCGAAGCGATCGTCTTTTACCAAGGATAAGTCCGATTGGATTGCCAGAGAATCATGGGCAGGAATTTTCGCCAATCCGGTAGACAATTGCATCACGCATAAAAATGTCACAACTGCCATAGTTATCAAAAATTTAACTTGTTCTTTAACTTGTTTTTTAACTGATTTTTTAACTGGTTTTTTAACTGGTTTTTTCATCTTTTTTCTGCCGATCGAATTCTCGATAAATACATCATCCCATGTTTGTAGGGGCGAACCATGACCGGACATATTTTTGGCTTAAAACCAGGAATTTAATCCATTCATGCTTCGTCCCTAAGAAAAATTGTGGTTGATTAATCTGAAAAGTGCTGTATGGCAGCACAACCATATTTTATCATTAAATGAGGGCTAAAGTCATTAATTTCTGTGACTAATTCAATCTTGCCGCTTTGATTTATCCGCCAGTTTGTTGCCTCGACAAATCTGGGAACTGCTGATTCACTAACTGGTAACTTTTGCCGTAAGCGAGAATGCCTCATTTCAGTAATTTCGGAAATCTCTTGGGTAGACAAAAATCGCAAATCTTGCCAAACTTGCTGACTTTCTACAACCTGAGTGGGATTTTCTGGTAAACCACCCCGTCCGGCAATCACAAAAGAACTGCCCTGATAATCGGCACAACCATTGCGAATTAAATTGGCAATATTAATCGGGTTTTGAGATAAGACCAGTAACCCAGAACTGGGGTTAGTTTCTGGAGCATTAATTTCGATAATCCCATCGATTCCCCGCTCAGAACTAGCAGTAATTGTCCTATTAGTCGGTAAAAATATGCCCTGAGTGGTGATTTGGATATTTCCCCCATTGCCCGCGAACGCATTGGCATTAATATAGCTATTATCTAAGGCGGCTAACATTTTACTGTGGATGGTAATATTTCCCCCATTGCCACCTCCTGGGGCGTCAGTTCCCGACTGGGTGGAAATGAAACTATCATTTCGCAGAATTAAATTTTCCGCAATATTTAACCGGATATTTCCCCCTTCTCCAGATGCGGAAGTGGAGGCATTAATGCTGCCTCGATTGAGTTGAATATTCCTCGCATTTACGGCGATAGTTGCCCCAGACCCAGATGTGGCTACGGCGGTAATTGCCCCTTGGTTACTGACTAAAATTTGGTCGGCATTTATCAGAATTTGACCGGGATTTCCCACGCCACCATTGGTAGCATTGACTAAACCGCGATCGCTTACAATTAACCTGGGGGTATTAATCATAATTGACCCCGCATTTCCTGCCACCGTTGTACCTTGCAGTTTATCTTCTAAAGTGGCAAAACTTGCGGAAGAAATTAAACTCGGTCGGCTTTTGGGTAATTGACCTGTCACCTCGATGGATTCAGCGGCATTAATGATTAAATTTCCCGCATGGCCACTAGCAAAAGCAGAAGCAGAAACTCGGCCAGAATCTCGTAAAATTAACCGGGCGGTATTGATGATTAAGTTTCCCGCATTTCCGGCATCAAAAGATGAAGAACTTAAACTACTCGGCCTGATGCGAGTATCCGGCCCGATCGGGTCGATCCAGAGGCCACTTAGTTCGATCGACTCAGTAGCATTGACGATCGCATTTCCCGCGTGTCCCGTACTATCGGCCACAGAGGTGACAAGACTGCCGTTTATTGCCGTTAAATGTCTTGTAGATAAATTGACATTACCGCCATTTCCGGCACTGAGACTGATTGCATAAATGCCACTGCCATCGGTTAATTTTATGGCATCCGTAGCCACAATATTAACATTCCCAGCAGGGGCAGCACTAGCGGTGGAAGTGGCGATCGCATCTCGAGCACTTTCAGCCATCAACTGCTGAGTGGAAATATTAATATCTCCCCCCGCACCTTCACCCACGGTTTGATTCTTAATCGTACTAGGAAAATTTCCCGCAGCATTTACGCCGACAATCTGCACAGACTCAACGGCATTCACTGTAATATTGCCCGCTGCGTGGCTGCCCTGATTTTGGATCAGTATCCCTGAACCATCACGGATTTCTAATCTTTGCCCTTGGACATAAATTGACCCGCCACTATCGCCACTGGCATCAACTAAAGCCTCAGATAATAGCTGAATTAACCCGAAATTTGCTGCGGCTGCATAGCCCAGTTGCCAACCATAATCAGTGGGATTCAGACTTACAAAACCCGAACCGACACTGCCTAAAGAAATATGTCCTCCTGGGGCGGTGACAATCCCACCATTAAATCTTAAATTACTGCCAACTAAGGCCAAAGTATTGCCCGGTTTAATCTGCAAACCTGGAGGGCTTTCAGGAAATCCTGTCACTGGGGTAAATCCTAGACCTAATTCATTATTAGCATTCAAACTATGTCCCGTTCCTTCGACCAGAATTTCCCCAGAATTAGTCTCGAATTGCAACCCAATGGGTAAATTAATTGTTAATAGCGGTGGGGCATTTTGTTCCGTGGCACTAAACAAGCTGCCATCGGCTAGTTTGATACTTTCAGCGGTACTGGCAATAAACGAGCCACCCAAATTCAGCTTGGCATTGGCACCAAAGACAATCCCATTGGGATTAATTAGAAATAAATTAGCCAAACCATTAGCTTGAATCAGCCCATCAATCTGAGAAATTTGCCCGCCTGTCACCCGCGTAAGAATATTTTTAATGGTGGGTGCATTATCGAAATAAGCCGTTTCTCCGGTAAGCAGATTAAACCGATCAAAACTGTGAAATAAATTATCACCCGCTGTAGTTCCGCCGGTAATTTGTTGCACAGACCCTTGAGAATTGACCACGGATTGATTCGGTAAGCTGCGATCGGGAATAATCTGGGCTAATATTGGTTTCGGACAACTAACATAGAGAAAAATTACTAGGAATCCGCTGCATAAATTGGGGTAATTCATTTTATTAAATTGCTATATTTGATTGTGAATTAAATCAAACCTATAGTTTTGGGGAGCGATTCCCCCGCCTAAGCTTTGCGATCGCCCGAATAAGTGACTGATTTTATTAAGTATTTTATACTCTCAAACACGGGATTCTGTCAAATGCTCAAAATATTATTTTTGTGAATCCTATAATCGGTTTTGTTTACCCAGGGGCGATGGATGATTGATAGCTGATTGATAATTGATGATTGGATCTTTTATTAAAGTTACTGATTGCTAACAAGTAAATAAAAAACTAGAAATAAAGATGCCTGAAATCTGACCGGATATTTGATTATTGTACCCTAAACAACTATACTAGATAAAATCCGATTACCCTGAAAGAGTGACTAAAATTATGACTTTCAAAATTCTAACCCTTGATGGAGGCGGTATGCGGGGTATCATATCCGCTCGCATCCTCAAAGAATTTGAACAAGAACTGAAAGCTTTAACCGGGAAGGAAATTCACGAATATTTCGATTTGGTGGCGGGGACTTCCACTGGTTCAATCTTGGCAGCGGGAGTTGCCATGAAAAAGCCGATTGACACCATGATCGGTATATATCTAAACGAAGGGGGAAAAATTTTCCCAGAAGATAAGCGAAAATTACGCAATATAATTCCCGGAGGTGGGGGTTATGTTATGCCCTTCACTCAATACCCAACCGAAGGACTCAAATCGGTGCTGAAAGATCAGTTGAAAAATGAGTCGGGACAGTTGGCTAAAATGCGAGAAATTCGCGACCCAATTTTAATGATTTTGGCCTACGATACCTGGAGCCGGAATACCACTTATTTTGCCAGCGATCGCGACGATGAAAGCGGCTGGTTTTTAGATAATGAACTTTGGGAAATCTGTATGTGTTCTGCCGCCGCTCCCACTTACTTTCCCCCCCATCAATTAACCCGGACAGGTAAACATCAAAAAGACGTAGAATATCCGCATATTGATGGAGGTGTTGCGGCAAATAATCCCTCTTTGGCGGCTTTGTGCCATGCTATGTTAATGCAAAACATTGGCTTAGAAGATATTGCCATTCTTTCCATCGGCACGGGGATCACTAATCATCGCTATAAATTTGATGAAGTGAAAAAATGGGGTTTGCTAAATTGGGCACAACAAATCCCCGATATTTTCATGGCAGGACCGAGCGAGTTTCAGGAAGGGGTTGCGGCTCAAATTATGGGGTTTGAAAAATCCGGGCGCTATCTGCGGCTGAACTATGAATTAAACGGCAAATTAGCGGCGGATGGGAAAAAAATCATTAACCAGTATAGCAATGAACATTTAAACGAGGCGATGGACGATCCCACCCAATGTCAAAGCTATCTGGAAGTCACCGAAAAATATCTTAATTCATCCGATAAGCAAGGTAAACCGATTAAAGAGAAAATTCGGGAATTTATTCAGCGTAATCCTGTTGCTTAAATTCCGGGCAGGTTCAGATTAATTAACTGTATTTCACCACAGAGACACAGAGAAACATCGAGGAATTATTTGTCAAGGATAAGTAGGTGGGCAGAAATAACCAGAGACCATATCGCAAGAAAAACTGTCATTCCCGCGAATGCGGGAATCCACAGTCTATCGGCTGGGAACGAAAAGTGCAATTAATTATGTTCACCTACTTATCTCTCTGTGTCCTTTGTGTCTTTGTGGTGAAATTCTTCAACAGACGCCAAAGTTAAATCTGTGATTAAGGGAAAATGATCGGAACCAATTGCCGGAGTTCGGCGAACTTTTAACACTTGAAACTCTGGACTGACTAAACAATGGTCGATGGGAATATATAAAAGTGGCTGAAATGTCGGCCAAGTAGGTAAAATACCAAACCCAGCCCGGACATTGTGCAATTTCGCTTTTTTGACTAAATCTCGATAATAGGGCGACCACATGGTGACATTCATATCTCCGATTAAGATGACCGGATTTTTTAAGGTGGCAGCATAATCAGCGATCGCCTCTAATTGGCGGTTTCTTTCCTCAAAATAAATTTGCCCCGTTGCTTTAGAAGGATGTACCGCTATTAGAGATATTAATTGCCCAGAAATTTGCAGATTAGCTAATAGGCTTTTTCTGCCGCCTCCTAAAGATTTGACCTGGGGATTTTCTAGGGAAATCCGGCTCAAAATTAGGGTTCCGTCCCGAAACCGGGTTTCTTCACCTAAATCTCTGTCACCCAACCAAAATGCTGGTAGAAACCCGGTTTCTATATAGTCGAAGCTGTAGGGGAAAATGTCTGTTAAACCCGCTTTTAGTTTAGCGGCGATCGCGGTTCCCACCTCGACAAAAACCACAAGATCGGGACGTTCTTTCTGAATCAGGGCGATCGCCGCAGTCGAGTTATCTTTATATTTATCCATATTCGACAATAACACCCGGAATTCTTGTCCCTGGATATCCTGGTTAAACCAATGATGGGGAAAATACCAGGGGAGAATTTCCCCTAAATTAATCACCAAACAAAAGCCACTGAGAATCAGTCCCAACTTTTGTAACTTTTTTTGTAACTTTTGCCGATAGTTGAAGCAAAACTGAAGCAAAAAGAAGCAGAACGGACATAAGCTGAGAATGAGATATTGCCATTTAAAATGAGCAGCTAATTCCAGATAGAGATGAATTTTTCCCCAATATCCCGCGAGAGAAATCAAGATTAAACTAATAGAGGCAAAAATAAAGATAATATGCAATAAAAAACGCATAATTCACTCTAAATATGCAATTAAAACCACAAAGACACAAAGGACACAGAGTAATTATCTCTCAAGGATATGTCTCTGTGTTTCTCTGTGCCTCTGTGGTGAAATACTAGACTTCTAGCAAAACTCTAAAAAGCCCCATTTTTAAGGGGGGTTGGGGAGATCGATCCGGTATGCAAGCAAAAGGTTTACTATGCCAATCTTAAATTAATTTTCTGTCAGCATCGCCTGTTGTCCTTGGGGGGAAGTGGCGTAACCGAGAAAATATTGCACTTGCGGACTGGGTGGGTTTTTGTAGGCGTAATAAAGCTGCCTTTGATAGGGATAGGTGGCCGCTTCCGGGGTCAACCCATCCACAGGTACGACCCGCACCGTTTGCTGGTTGGCAACTTGAGCGTAGGTGGCGTAACCGATCCCGTTGGTGCCTAATTGTCGCAGTAAGGGAGTCGTGGCATCTTGCGCCATTGTCGTAATGTTGGCTGTGGTGCCGAAATTTCCTCCTTGTAAGACCAACTCCTTAAATGTCTGATGAGTGCCGCTGATGGCTGGTCGGTTAATTACCGCGATCGCGCCTGGACTCCCACCCAACTGAGACCAGTCAGCAATCTGACCTTGAAATATTTGCATCACTTGGGCGCTGGTTAAACCTTGACGGTAGGGGTTATCTTTGCCCACAACAAGAGCAATTTGGTCTCTGGCTAAGGGTACTGCCATTAATCCTTGACTCTGTTCGGCGCTGGTGAGAGGACGGGAGATCGCAGCAATGTCAGCGCTGTTGGTGGTTAAGGCTTGAATGCCCCGGTCGGTTCCATTCGCAATAGCAACAGCGCTACTGCCGGGAAATACACTCTCAAAACCCCGTTTCAGATTTTGATTGATCGTCACCATGCTAGTAGAACCATCAATCCGCACGGTTGTCCCTGGAGGTACAGAGGCGGGGAAAGGAAAGGTGGCGCTAGTTTGTCCCGGTGGCGGCATAGTTCCCGGAATCATTTCTGTAGTTTGAGGGGAATTTTTTTGTTGCGAAAAGTACCAATATCCAGCACCGCCGAGAATCAAAAATAGCAGGATAAACAGAATAGGAGGTGGTCCGCTTGCTTTTGCCATAAAAAAAATTAGTTGGTTGTTTAGTTGGTGATTTAGTTGGTTATATCCTTGCTTGCTTCTAACCTTTGCAGCCGCTGGGCAACGGCATCATCTAGGGTCATTTTTTCCAAATCTGCCTGGAGTTTCTCATCAGGATTTTCCGAAAATTCAGCGATCGCTTGTTGCTTGAGATTTCGCCGTTCTACGGCACTTTTTGCCGCTTCAAACTGAGACCGAGCCGAATCAATGTTCAGGTCGCTATTAACTTTGGCCATTGCCGCCAGCGCCTCATTAATTTCGGTCATGTCTTTCATATTTTGCATATCAGTTTTATAAGCTTCCAGTTTAGTGCGTTCCCGTCTCAGCTTTTCTTTGGAAGCATTAACATAACTTTCTGCCTGTTGAACTTGAACTTCTAGCTGGGGCAAAAGTTGCTCGATTTGAATCACTTTGGACATTGCTAAACGCGCTGCTTCTTCATTGCCCTGTTTTTGGGCGGTCATAGCTTGGCGCTCGAAGCCCTGCATTTCTTTGGCTTTATCTTGATATTTCTGCTTGGCTCTTTGGTATGCCGCTACCTGGGTGGCAACCGCTTCAGAAAGCTTTTGCACGGAGGTTTGCATATCCCGCAGCGCTTCTTCGGCGGTTTCTACCGCTACTTTGCCCCCAGATTCTACGGGGATTCCCCATAGCCAGTTCCAGGTGCCGATAATGGTGCGTCCGGCTTTTTCCCCCATTAACCAGTAGATCGCTTTTTTCATAATATGGCTTTGGATTGGGTTTTTATTAGTTTACATGAGGATTTCACAGTTAATCTAAATTTAACTTATCCTTAACGTTTCCCTAAATCAATTATCTGTGGTTTTCTGGGTCTAAGTTGAGGCAAATATTACAGTTATTTGATTGAAAGCTGGGCGGAAATAAATTTTTCAAAATAGATCGTCCTAATTTCTTGCTTCTTAATAAAACCCAAAAATTAGGATTATTTGGCGATTACTTGTTTAGTAAATTTAAATAATTTTTTGTCAAAACATATCTAGGGATATTTTTTTAATCCGTTGCCCGCAAAGCCACAATGGGATCTAATTTAGCCGCTTGCTGGGCAGGAACAATGCCAAAAAATAAACCGATCGCCCCCGAAATCGCCGTAGAAACAGTAATTGCCATTAAGGAAAACCCCGCTGCAAACGGGGACAATAAACTGATAATTAAGATTAAACCCAACCCGATCGCAATGCCAATAAAACCACCGGAAATGGATAAAATAATCGCCTCAGCGGTAAACTGGAATAAAATATCTTTTTGGGAAGCCCCGATCGCCTTTCGCAAACCAATTTCCTGAGTGCGTTCTTTCACCGCCACCAGCATAATATTCATAATCCCAATGCCCCCGACCAAAAGGGAAATACTAGCCACCAATCCTAACACCAGAGTTAAAGCCCCAGTCACCGCCCCCGTAATATTTTCCAACTCTTGCTGATTGCGGACAAAAAAATCATCTTCATCCACAATTCTATGGCGCAACCGCAACAAATTTTCTACCTGAAACTGTGCTTTACTTATTTCTGCTAAACTGTTCACGGAAATTGAAATAAAACTAATTTGAGTGCCGTAAATCGATGAATTACCAGAAATTTGTTGAGCCATTGTGGTCAAGGGTAAAAACACCGCTTCATCTTGATTACTGCCAAAAGTGGCTCCTTTAGGCTGCATCACCCCAATCACCGCAAAAGAACGGTTTTTAATTCTAATATTTTGCCCCAAAGGATCTCGATCGCCAAATAATATCTTGGCTAAGTCCGATCCAAGCACTGCCACTGCTTGATACCGCTGTAAATCTAGGTGAGTAAAAAAACGACCTTGGGCGACATCAAAGTTGCGAACGGCGAGAAATTCTGGAGTAGTTCCCACTAATCGGGCAGAGAAATTTTCACTGCGATAAGTGACTCTTTCCATGCCATTAATTTGGGGGGCAACTTCGTACACTGATGGCACTTGAGAAGCGATCGCTTCTGCATCTTCTAGCACCAAAGTTTGGGGAACCACCACAGGGCGATTTCGCGCCTTGGGACTGCCCGGTTCCACAAATAATAAATTATTGCCAAGTCCCTGCACTTGTTCGCTGACAAATTGTTGCGCTCCTTCGCCAATGCCAATAGTAGCAATCACCGAGGCATTGCCAATAATAATGCCTAACATAGTTAAGCCGCTACGGAGTTTATTCAGCATCAAAGTCTTAGCGGCCATTTCAATAGTTTCTACTAAATTCATGTTATTTGTTGGTTGTTGTTGGTTGGTTGTTGTTTGTTCGTTGTTCTTGGTTGTTCTTGGTTGTTTGTTGGTTGTTGGTTGTTGTTTGTTATTAAGTAGGTGGGCAGAAATAAATGCAGACCATATCAGAAAAAAAACTGTCATTCCCGCCGATGGCGGCCTTCGCGGGGGTAAACTCCGACGGGAATCCAAGGATTTACGGTGGAGAACGAAAAGTGCAATTAATTATGTTCACCTACTTAGTTGGTTGTTGTTTCTTGGTTTTTATACCGATTTTAAAATAACATTATTGCTCCAGTTAATAGATTAATTTGGGCGCAAGCATTGCGCCCCTACTGTTGCATGATTAATTATAATCTTATCACAAAGAACCATGAACAAACAACAAACAACAAACAACCAACAACCAACAACAAACAACAAACAACAAACAACATTAATTCTCATTGTTTAAAATATCTTCTAATCTTTGGCCGGGGGGAAGACCGACAAACACGCGATCGCCTGACTCCAAACCACTGAGAATTTGAATATCATTACCAATGGTTGGGCCAATAGTGACAGGACGAAAAACCGCTTGATTTTTCTCATTAGGAACTAACACCCCCGTTTCACCTTTATTAGTGACAATTGCCACCGTAGGCACGACTAAAGCATTTTTCAATTCATCACCTAAAAACGTCACATCCACATTCATTCCCGATCGCAATTCCTCCAAACCTGAGTCAATATCAACCCGAACTTCAAATAAAGTCACATCTTGTTCTTTAATTGCTTCGGGAGCAATCAAACGCACTTTACCTGTAAAAACTTGGTCAGGATAAGCATCCGCCACAATTTCTACCACTTGACCGGGCTGAATTTGCGTAATATCCGCTTCCGGGACTTTCCCCAAAACTTCCAATCCTCTAGCCAAAGCCACAATAGAAGTAGAAGTAGCTTGACCCGCACTAGAAGCGGAAGTCGTCGGCGTCACAAACGCGCCCTCGGTGGCATATCTTTGAGTAATTTGCCCAGAAAACGGCGCCCGAATAATCGTATCTTCTAGCTGAACCTCCACCTCGCGCAATTGTCCCAGGGCCTCATTCACCTCCGCTTCTGCTTGAGTAATGGTTTCGGGACGCGGGCCATTTTCTTGCAAAGCCAAAGCCTGTTCAACCTCTTGCACTTGGGCTTCGGCCCTGGCAATTTCCTCTGGACGCGGGCCATTTTCTTGCAAAGCTAAAGCCTGTTGCGCCTCTTGCACTTGGGCTTCGGCCCTGGCAATTTCCTCTGGACGCGGGCCATTTTCTTGCAAAGCTAAAGCCTGTTGCGCCTCTTGCACTTGGGCTTCGGCCCTGGCAATTTCCTCTGGACGCGGGCCATTTTCTTGCAAAGCTAAAGCCTGTTGCGCCTCTTGCACTTGGGCTTCGGCCCTGGCAATTTCCTCTGGACGCGGGCCATTTTCTTGCAAAGCTAAAGCCTGTTGCGCCTCTTGCACTTCCGCTTCCGCTTGTGTCAGGTCCTCCCGCCGATTTTTTTGCAGTTGTTCTAACTGGCGTTGCGCTTCTTGTAAACTGGCTTGGGCCCGCCGATTTTCCGTCACCGCTTCGTCCAGGCTATCTTGAGAAATAGCTCCTTCGTCGGCTAATTGCTGATTTCGTTTTCGCCGCACTTCCGTCAATTCCACTCTAGCCTGGGCGTCCACCACCCTTGCTTCCGCTTGGGCAATTTCCTCAAATCGACTACCGACTTTTACCCCTGTCAGACGGGCTTGGGCTTGGGCTAAACGGGCTCTGGCTTGGGCAATATTTTCCCTGCGGTTCCCGGCCCGCAATTCGGCTAAACTCGCTTGGGCTTGGGCTAAACGGGCTCTGGCTTGGGCAATGTCTTCTCGGCGCGAACCAGCCCGCAGTTCCCCTAAACTTTCTTGGGCTTGGGCTAAACGGGCTCTGGCTTGGGCAATGTCTTCCCCACGAGAACCTGCCAGCAGTTCGGCTAAACTCGCTTGGGCTTGGGCTAAACGAGCTCTGGCTTGGGCAATGTCTTCCCGACGGTTCCCGTTTTCCAGTTCTCGGAGTCGGGCTTCGGCGCGGTTGATTCGAGCTCTAGCTTGGGCCAGTCGGGCATTCGTATCACTACTTTCCATGATGGCGATAATTTCACCCTGTTCGACGCGATCGCCCTGTTCCACTCGTAACTGTTCAAGGCGTCCGGCATTTTTGGGGGATAAGTTGACACTTTGGATCGGTTGCACCGTGCCACTGGCTTGAATTCTGACCGTGCGATTTTGGTATTCTACGGCGACCGTGAGTTCGGCGATCGGATCGGTTTTGGGTTTGCGGCGACCCATGATTCCATATCCAATCGCGCCAAAACCTAACAAAATCACCACTACTAAAGCGATCGCTCCCAATTTTTTCATCCCCTGAAATTTTTTAATCTGAGCGGGAAAAGATGCTTTTGGTTCAGGGAAATCAACCTTATTTTCTAACTGAGATTCTTTTTCCGGGGGAAGTTGCGGCATGATTTTTTAACTTGGAAAAATAAAGCGATGAAACAACACAAAGATTAACACACTCATGGATTACAGCTTGTTCACCAGTAGGGGGGATTCGCGAATCCCCCCTACTTAACACATTGCCCTAAAGCCCTAAAGCCCTCACCCTAAATCGACGGCGGCCTATGCATTAGAGAGGGACTTTGAGAGAAGATCGAATTATTTCTGACCAGGCTGTAAGTGAGTGTTTAATCTAACCAATAATATTTTACCAATTATTTTAATTTATTTTAATTTATTTTAGTTCATAAACAGCAAATTATGCCTATAAGCAAGAAAAATGCTCTGAGTATTTCAGGCAAATTAAGCCAGGGGCAATTTTATTTTATCAAATTTAAAATCCATTAAATCCGATTAAATTGTTAAAAATATTTTGGCTTGATGCCGCTGCATGAATTAACCCCATTGCCGCGAAAGGTTCAATTTTGTAACAATTATTTACAATAAGCTCAGATTTATCTTAACCCAAAATTTGATTAATTTAACCGCGATCGGAGAAATTAAATCGGTGCGGCACAAAGAGTCACAACAGAGTCACAAAACAGTCACAAAACAGTGACAAAAAAGTGACAAAAAAGTGACAAAAGAGGTACAAAAGAGGTACAAAAGTGCGATCGCGCCTGGAATAGCGCCGGAAAGCACCGGCAAATATACAGAGTCCTGACTCGGCAAAAAAACCTATGACTTGGAGTAAATACGGATATCTTTAAACAATCTTTAAAATTTGCCTCGATATTTTCACTGAATATTTAAAAAAAGGGGGCTATAATTAAATTGAAGTCATAAATCAACACCCCAAAACCATCAAACCTAAAACTCTCATGCCTAGAAACTACTTAGCGACAAACATTTCTCAAGTTGCGATCGCCCTATCCATCGCGATCGCTGGCAGTGTCGGTATTTCTGGTTCGGCCACCGCTGGGCCAAAACTGAACGTAGAAAACCGAGGCGCCCCAACCTTAACCGCTGGCGCCGCTTCTCGCAGTGGCAACAGTGCCACCCTGGTTGCGGTCCAATCCCCCAGCCAAAAAACCTTCACCGCCGCCACTGCTCCCACGGTCTTTATCTATATATCCAACACTAATGCTTCCGAAGGGATTTTCGTCCTCAAAGATGAAAATGACAATGACATAGCTCGCATGACTGTAGCGTTGCCCGAACAACCGGGAATTGTTCGGATCCAGCTTCCAGAAACCATCATGTCTGAAACTTTACAAGTGGGCAAAGAATATCAATGGGTATTTAGCCCATTGTCTAGCAACCAGAGCGGAATTAATACCACTTTTATTAATGGTTGGATCGAACGCATTGAATTAAGTCCGACTCAGGTCAGCCGTTTGGAAAATACCGATCCCTTGGCTGCCGTGGACTTATACGCAGAAGCCGAACTTTGGCAGGATGCCCTAGCCACCTTGGCAGAATTTGCCGAAACTAACCCCAACGATTCAACCCTAGAAGCCAAGTGGAACCATTTATTAAACCAAGCTGGACTGGGCAATTTAGCCGGAGTATCCGTCGATTTTGCTCATGCCTTAGCCAGCAACAATTAACCAGAAAAATGAAGTATGAAGTGTCAAGAATTTCTCTAGAATCACTTCATACTTTAGGTCGGTTAATGCCGGTGGCTTAATAATAGGACTATCAAATTACCGGATAGTCAAAATCTGACAAATACCAGGGAACTTATTATTCAGATAATTCAGGCAAAAACGGTATCAAAAACAATATTTTATTTAACGATAAATTGATGCTTTAAGTTATAAATTAATAAATTGATAGTTTAATTGTCTCGCGATTGATGACAAATTAGCCAAATTACCGATAAAAAAGCTCGGCGGCTTATAAGAAACCCGGTTTCTTGAAGAAACCGGGTTTCTTGCTTGCCGAAGTCAATTAACCCCAAAACAAGGGTCTTAGAAACCTGAAGCGGTTAGAAACCGGGTTTCTATGTAGGTTCCGGTGGGGAGGCAGATATTTCGTCAGAGTTACCCGGTTTCTTGTCCCTGTAGTAGTTATTGGTTGTTGGTTATGGGTTGTTGGTGATTACAGCGTTTTTCTATTGGTTAAACCACCCCCCGAAACTCCCTTTGAACTGCGGGACTAGGGGGGGTAGGGGCGCGATCTTGACCGCAGAGCGATCGCGATCGAGTCAAAATTCAAGCCTAATTACTAATGCCTTGTTGACCCTGTAGATACTTTTCTGGATCGGTTCGGAGATCCACATACAAGAAATCGATGCCTTCTTGCTCTAAAAGTTCTAAGATGGCTAAGTTTAACTTGCTCTCTGCATCAAAGTAGAGATTTGTATCATTAACAAAGGCAACAATGTTAATCACCCGGGCATTATTTTCAATCTTGCTAAACCGAACGATGATCTCTTTAGATAAGCCCTTAACAGATGAGGGCATTGCTCTAATCGCATCGCAGATTTTCGCAGTTTGCTGGGCGGAAATATTATCAATTTTCAGGGTTAAACTAATGCCCCACTTTAATTCATCGCCTGGATTTTGCGACCAATTTTCTACAATTCCCGTAATCATTCTAGAGTTCGGCATTTTCACAATCGAGCCCCACTGATAAACATGGAGGGTTGTAGTTCTAAATCCAATACTCATTATCTGCACGAAACCCTGCAATCCTGAGACCGCAACCCAGTCTCCTTCTCGATAGAGCTTATCGGAGTAGATAATAACTGTGCAAAACCAGTCATAGACAATATCCTTCAACAGCAAACCCAAGGTAATACCAGCACCACCTAAGAGACCAACCAGTGCGCCTGCTGATTGTCCTAAAAAGATTTCACTGATCTTGATCGCGATAACGACAACTGCTGCCGCTTGAAAAAGCTTCGGCATCAAAGGTCTGAGCAATTCATCCAACTCAGTGTCAGTATGGAGCAGAAGTTTAGCAATTATCTGACCAAAGATAGAAGAGGCTCGATAAACAGCGTATGCAACGATGAAAACGACTATCAAATTGAGCAAATTGCCGATTGTTTCGCTCAATTGAACACCTAATTCTTGTGCCAGAATTTGTTTGATTAGCCACAGTCCAGCAATCAGAATCAACCAGCTTAAGGACGGCTTGAGAATATCAACTAACTCATCATCAAGGTTAGTCTCTGTTTTGCTAGTAAATCGCTCAATTGTTTTAACTATAGCTGCAACAACAAATCGTCTCAATGTCTGTGTAAACGTCAAGATGATGATCGCGGCAATTATTTTGCCAATGGGTATGCCGGAGTAATCGAGATTTTTTAGTGTATTCCAAAGTGCTTCCATAGGTGATAGCTGATTGAATGATTATTTTTTGGTAAATTTACAAACATATTTGGCGAGTTTTCTTGACTAAACAAGTAACTAATATTGATTTTTTCTCCTAATTTAATCGCAATTTGTTGGTAATTATCGAATATAAATCGAGTATGAGTATCATTACTTAGCTTTATCATTTCACAATCCCCGGTTAATTCAGGGATTTTATCAGCATATTGCGGCAAAATCAAGGGTGACTTTCGGGTAGAGAAATATTCAGAAAATTCACTGATTTACTGAAACAATTTTGAACTGCAATGTTCGTAAAAATACTGAGATGGTAAAGTATTTGGTTTTCTTGGTTAATGGTTGAATTACTTTGGCAGCATCGATTTTGAGATTTTGAGTAGGCTGGAATATTTTTGCGATAAATATGTTGGCACTATGTAGTTTTACGGATGATACTGTTGGCTAATTTTTCCGGTCTCTATGTTATATCGTTTACAAAAATTCATACAAAAGTAGGGGCGCAATGCTTGCGCCCAAATAAACCTGGGAAAGGAGAGAGGGGAGAGAAGGGAGGAGAGAGAAGGGAGGGGAGAGGAAAGAGGAGAGAGGAGGGAGAAGGGAGAAAAGAGAATATCTTTACTCTTTCCTCTTTACTCTTTCCTCTTTACTCTTTCCTCTTTACTCTTTCCTCTTTGCTCTTTGCTCTTTGCTCTTTGCTCTTTCCTCTTTTTTCCTTGAGCAGTTAACTTTCAATCACCGAATGATATCGGGTTTGACTTGCTTGCAATTGGTCTAATAGTTGCTCCTCAGTTTTCGCCGGTTCTTCGCAAGTAAAACCTTGGCAGACTAAGCCCACGGATCCGGCTGGGATATCCGAATCTATTTTATAGATGGCTGTGGGGAAATACTGCTGATTTAACATGGCAAATACGGGGGCACTGCTGCGGACTAAAGTGTGATTTTTAAACCAATCTAAGGCCACAAAAAGACTGGGACAAGCGGAGGCAGCCCGATCCATGACGCTGCTAAATGCTTGTAAGATTTGTTCGGCGCGATCGAGATAGTTTAAGTCTTCAGTCACGAAAGCCAGCCGGACTAAATTCGCAGCGGCGATGCCATTAGCGGCAGGAGTGGCATTATCCATATAACTCCGTTCCCGAATAAGCAAATCATCGCTGCTATCGGTGGCGGTATTATAATAACCTCCAATTTCAATACTCCAGAGAAATTCATCAAATTCTGCCTGGACTTTTACGGCTGTTTCTAACCAAAAATCCGCCGCAACCGGGGCAGACGCAAAAGCTAAACTAACTTGATGTAAATCGATTAAAGCTTTAATAAATAAAGCATAATCTTCCGATTGGGCTAATACCGCAGTTTTGCCCTCATAGTTGAGGCGATGAAACCGCCCCTCTATCCATTGGCGATCGCAGATAAAATTCGCGGCATTAGTAGCTAGTTCTAAAAATTCTGGTTCATCAAACACCGCTGCGGCTTTAGCCAACCCAGAAATCATTAAACTATTCCAAGCCACAATCATTTTCGGGTCTGTCACCGAAGGAATTCGTCCCGGCCAAGGATAAGCTTTCGCTTCCTGGTTATCCCGGGCGGGGGGAAAATTTTTCAACTCCTGGGGCAGCAATCCATAACGCAGTTGAAAGAGTTTTGCTAATGCCGCTTCCAGGGTATGACTCAGTTCGCCCAACTGCCGACGTTGCAACACATTTTGCCCTTCAAAATTGCCATTGGCAGTAACAGTAAATTGCTCTTTTAATTCCGCCAATTCTTCAGGGGTTAAAAGTGCTTCTAATTCTGAATAAAGCCACACATAAAACGCCCCTTCTTCTGGTTCTGCTGCCGTGGGAGTGGTAAAACTATCCGCATCTTGGGCCGCATAAAAATATCCTTCTGGGGCGGTCATTTCTCGTTTCAACCATGCCACCGTCCCGAAAACTGCCCGTTTAAAAGCCGGTTCGCGAACCCCAGAACTCCATAAATTTGCCAAATATTCGACAATTTGCCCATTGTCATAGAGCATTTTCTCAAAGTGAGGGACAGTCCAATTGGGGTCAACGGTATAACGGTGAAATCCTCCGGCTACATGATCGTAAATGCCTCCCAAGGCTAAATCATAACCCCGTTGAATACTCACTTCTTGGGGGTTATATTTCGCTTCCAGATTAAAACGACTACCCTGGAGAACCAGTTGACTATAGGGAATCATGGGGAAACTTTGCCGACCGTGGCGATCGCCAATAATCGCCGTACTCACCTGCACGCCACTGCTGAGACAATCATCAGCAATGGTTTCCGTTCCTGAAATTACCGCTGACTGTTGCAAATGCTGCATAATTTCCTGAGTCACATCTTGCAGCTTGGCTTTGTCCGTATCGTAATAGCGGCGAATGGCTTGGAGAATTTGCAAAAATCCCGGACGACCATATTTCGGTTCCACCGAGAAATAAGTGCCGCCAAAAAAAGGAATCAGGCGATCGGGGGTTAAGAAAATATTTAACGGCCAACCTCCTTGACCCGTCATAATTTGCAGCGCTTGCATATAAATGCTATCAATATCTGGCCGTTCTTCTCGGTCTACTTTAATCGGCAAAAAATTGGCATTCATATAATCAGCAATCAGTTGATTTGAGAAAGCCTCCCCTTCCATGACCGTACACCAATGGCAACTGGAATAGCCGATCGACAAGAAAATTGGCTTATTCTCCCGGCGAGCAGTTTCCAGGGCTTCTGGACACCAAGGCCACCAATCAATCGGATTTTCCGCGTGTTTGCGTAGGTAGAGGCTTTCGGTTTGGGCTAGATGATTGGTCATAAGTCGTTAGTTAAACTCGATTTGACTACGGTTTTCTGGTAGCAGTGTAACCCGAACTGGCAAGGTAGGGGGCGAATTGTCGGGAAGTGAGAGGCAGGGGTGTGGAGGTGTGGGGGGCAGTGGTCGCCATCGGGTGTGGGGGGCTATATTTAGGTTATTTCAGTGCTATTATTTTAGATAATTATCCTAATTTTTTTCATTTTATAGTCAAAACGTGAAACAACATAGTCCAGTAAAAATTCAAGTCATTGATGAAAACTCTCCCTATTTAGAAACTGTGATTGCTCTAGGGGATGCGAATAAAGCTACTTTGGGATTTTTCAAAAGAAAAGCTTTTATACAATCCGCAGCAAAGCGTCAGATTATTGTTGCTCTAGATTCCCACAAAAACTGTATTGGCTATCTACTCTATTACACTCGTTCTCGCGATCGTTATATTAAGATTGTTCATCTTTGCTTGGCTCCATCCTGTCGAGGCCAAGGAATTGCCAAGCAACTTGTTGACTATCTGAAAAAAAATACTCAAGCCTATAATGGAATAACTTTAACTTGTAGAGATGATTATAAGTTACAGGATATGTGGGTAAAATTTGGGTTTTTCCCTGCGTATTCTAAATTAGCAAAAACCACAGGACAATATAATACAATCTGGCGCTTATTAGATTACGGCCAAACTAATTTGTTGTTTGATTTAGCCAATCAGCATAGAGAAAATAAATTATCTGTGGCTATTGATTATTCTATATTTGTAAGTATCACTAAAAATGACCCTGATGAAGAGGCAAACTCTTTATTGGCTGACTGGCTTCAATCTGAGGTAGAATTGTGTGTTACTGAAGAAATTTTAACCGAAATTCATCAAATCGATAATCTCAAACAACGAAATCGTCAGCAACAATTATTTGATAATTTTACTTGCCTGCCTTGTCCCCATGATAAATTCGAGGAATATTTTCAAAATCTGAATGTATTTTGCCAAAAAAATAAAATAAATATTAATCAATCATCGGTGCGTAATATTGCGAGAGCGATCGCTGCCAAAATTTATATTATAGTAACAAAACATCAACCATTAATTCATAATGCAGAACTGCTATATGAAGCATCAAAAGTGTCAATTTTATCTCCCGATGATTTGATTATTAGGTTAGATAGTCTCAACCAAAAACCTGACTATCAGCCTGTCCGATTAGCGGGAACTCAGCTAGAAGAAACAATTATACAAAAAGGTGAAGAATCTAACCTAATTGATGCTTTCTATTTATCAGGTAAAGAAAATAAAGCCGAATTTTCGCAGCGCTTACGCCGATTTATTGCAGAAAAAGATAAATTTACTCATGTTTTAGTGAGAAATGCAGAAAAAGAGCCTCTTGCTTTGGTTGTGTATGACAAACATAAACCCCATGAGTTAGAAATTCCCATGATTCGAGTCGGGGATCATTCCCTCTCGACAACCTTGGCACGTAATTTAATTTTTCGCTCTATATCAAAAGCTGCATTTGACAATCGTCAATTTACCAGAATCACCGATCCACAATTAGATGATTCAATTATCAATGCTATTCAAGAAGATATGTTCATTACTGTTCAAGATGGATATTTAAAAATGAATCTTGCTCAGGCTGAACCTGCATCTATCCTTTCAAGAAAAGTAATCAGCCTAGTAGATCGGTATATAGAAACTAATAATGGTTATAATTATTTCAAAAAATGTTCTGAAGATATCAATTCTTTAGATTTAAATGAGTACAAAAATTTATTCGTCATTGAAAAAGCGCTTTGGCCAGCAAAGATTATTGATGCTCAGATTCCTACATTTATTATTCCTATTCAGCCAAGATGGGCTCAAGAATTATTCGATTATCATTTATCACAACAGTGTTTATTACACAATATCACTGATTTAGCTCTGAACAGAGAAGCCGTGTATTATAAATCCAAACAAGGTACTACAAAATTAAAACCGGGAATTGTTGGTAGAATTTTATGGTATGTCAGTGCTGATAAAGATCGGGGTTTTATCGGAATTAAGGCAGTTCGAGCTTGTTCTATTCTGGATGAGGTGGTCATTGGCACCCCTGAAGAGTTAGATTTACGTTTCCGAAATTTAGGAGTTTACAAAAAAGAAGATTTACTTAAAATTGCTAAAAATGACGAAAAACGAGATATAATGGCTTTAAGATTTAGCAACACAGAACTGTTTTATCATCCAATTAACTTGACAGATATTCGGGAAATCCTGAATAATAAAACAACAATACAAAGTTCTATTGAGATTACCGATCGACAATTTGAGCAAATTTACAAGATGGGTTACGTTTAAGTTATGTCAGAAAGCCAAGACAATATTTTGTTACTCTCTATCAAACCAGAATATGTCGTTAAGTTGTTTGACGGAACCAAAAAAGTAGAGTTAAGAAAAATTAAACCAAAGTTAATACCAGGAGATAGGGTGGTGGTTTATGCTTGTTCCCCAGTGAAAGCGATCGTCGGTGTATTTGAAGTAGAAAAAGTGCTTGAAGATAGTCCAAGCAGCCTTTGGGATCGGGTGAAAGAAATTGCTGGTATCAGTAAACCAGATTTTGATGATTATTATTATACTTCCAGAAAAGCGTATGCAATTTTTTTAAAAAAAACCGAACAATATGAGCCTCCATTAGATTTAGAAGCTATCAAGCAGCAATGGTTTAACTTTCATCCACCGCAAAGTTACAAATACTTAACAAATTCTGAGTTTAAAGAAATTCAAAATATGATCACAATAGCTTAATTTATCGAAAAAATATGGGTGGTATAGAAAATATAGAGACACTCAATCAAAACACTTTAATATCGTTGTTTCAAGAATTTTTGAAGGATCCTTACATACAGGGAGGTCTAACTAAAATATCTGACTATAAGGAACAGCGTCAACAGGGACGACGTAACTTTGAAGCGATCGCCTCATTGGTTCAGTATGGACAAATTCCTACGGAACTGATTCTACTACAATTACTGCCTTATGAAAATTCTCCTAGTAATTCTTATCAAAGAGCATGGATCCATAGTAATCCAGGCATCACTGGAACCTTAGAAGAATGGTTAAAACAGCAACAATGGAATGAAAAACAAACCGCAAAAATAGCTCGGGCAATTTTTCGGTTGGTTAACCGCTGTAACGACGATCCAAGTCAGTTGTCAGTTGCTTGCAATGAGTTTTGGCAAATTCCTTATGCTCAAAATATCAGTACAGAGTTAATCTCGCCGATTCTTCATGCACTGAAACCTGACAAATTTATGATGATTCATCAGAAATCACTACAGATTATTAATGGTTTTTATCAAAAGTATTATACTGAACAATTAAAAGATTATCCAGAAACGAATCACTTAGGGAATCAGTTAATTAAGGAATTGGCAAATTATAAACAACAGGTCTTTGGTCTGCCAGCAATTCCAGATTATGACTTTTTTGATTTATTTTGTCACTGGGTTTTCAGGGGTAATCATCAAAAATTTTTTAATAAACAAGAGACTTTACCTAAATTGAATAAAGAGAATTTTGTGAATAGTCACACGAATCAAAACTTGAAATATTCTTTATTACAATGTGCTGAAGAAACCGGATTTGAGGAATCAGAACTCAAAAGATGGGTACGCGCTATCCACCGTAAAGGACAAGCTATTTTACAAGGCCCTCCCGGAACAGGTAAAACTTATCTGGCGGAAAAAATTGCTCAACATTTAATTGGTGGTGGCGATGGTTTCTGTGAACTGGTGCAATTTCATCCCGCGTATGCTTATGAAGATTTTATTCAGGGAATTCGTCCTAAAACTGATGATCGAGGACAACTAACTTATCCAGTGGTTCCTGGTCGATTTTTGGAGTTTTGCCAAAAATCTCAGGAATGTAAAGATACTTGTGTTCTGATTATTGATGAAATTAACCGAGCCAATTTATCGAGTATCTTTGGGGAGTTAATGTATTTACTGGAATATCGAGACAAAGATATTTATTTGTCTGGAAGTGCTGAAAAGTTTAAAATTCCTAAAAATCTCAGATTAATCGGGACGATGAACACCGCCGATCGCTCCATTGCTTTAGTCGATTATGCGCTACGCCGACGTTTTGCTTTTATCGAAATATCTCCGAACTATCAGGCATTACAAACATATCACAAACGAGCGAATACTGATTTTCCGGTGGAAAATTTGATCAAAATTTTGCAAAAGCTTAATCAACAAATTAACGATCGGCATTATGCGATCGGCAATTCTTTTTTTATGGTGGAAAATTTACAAGATGAACTCCCTGATATTTGGCAAATGGAAATTGAACCTTATTTGGAGGAGTATTTTTTTAACCAGTTGGGAAAAGTCGATGAGTTTCGTTGGCAAAAAATTAATCAACATTTTTTAGTATGAATTTAGACACTATTAAAGTTATTGAAATCATCGAATATCAATCAATTTTAATTCCGCGTCAGGATATTCCCCAAGCCGCCCTGGATGAACTAAGACAAAAATACAAACCCCAACTTCAAATTGGGCTTGAAGATACAAGATATGGTGATTTCTGGAAACTTACGGCTAAAGGATGGGTTGGTTATATTCCTTTACCGGCAAATTTGGGGATTAGACTTCAGCCTAAAGTCCCCATTCAATCTATCTTAGGAATGTTAGAATATGCCTATAATTTAAAAAGTTTTCGGTTTTTAGATGGTTTGATTGATTGTGAAACCTTAGAGGAATTTTGCGATCGCCTTGCCGCTATTCTCGCTAGTCGCATTTTATCTCGCGTTCGTCAGGGCATTTATCAGACCTATCTACCAAAGACTGGAGAATTAGGATATATTCGCGATCGCCTCGATATTCGCCACACAATTCAACAACCTTGGACGGTCAAATTCACTTGTCATTATCAAGAATACACCGCTGATATTCCAGATAATCAGATTCTCCTTTGGACAATGCACTGTCTGAGTTTTTCTGGTCTTTGTCGCCAGTTCTCGCAACATCTCGTATCAGAAACTTATCGCGCATTAAAAGGAGTAGTAACACTGAGACATTTTAACTCTCAAGACTGCTGCGATCGCTCATATAACCGCTTAAATCAAGATTACGAATCTTTACACGCCCTCTGTTACTTTTTTCTGGAACAGATCGCCCCCAGTCATTCCATAGGTTTTTCTAAAAATTTACCTTTTTTGGTAGATATGTCAAAACTGTATGAGCAGTTTATTTATCAATGGTTAAAAATCCACCTCCCTGGAAATTTTAGCATTAAAGCCCAAGAACGATTACAGATTGGTAAAAAATTAAACTTTAAAATAGATTTAGTGATTTATGAAACATCTATGGAAAATCCTAGATATATCCTTGATACTAAATACAAGAGGTCATTAAAACCATCGACAGAAGATGTCGCTCAAATTATCGCTTATGCCACTGCCAAAAATTGCCCTGAAGCAATTTTAATTTATCCCGTTGATTTACCTGAACCCGTTGATGAATGGGTAGGCGATCGCCAAATACACCTGAGAAGTTTAACTTTTTCCACTCAGACCAACCTGGAAAAATCAGGTGACAAATTTTTAATTAAATTGTTTGATGATTATCAATATTTACCCTGACTAATTAATTTATAAACCAATAAAAAATAACCATTAATATGCCAATTTCAATATATTTTTTTTGAAAAAATAATATATTTTTATAATAAAACGGTTTTTAAATTATGCTAAGAAGCAAAAGACCAATAACCCTGGTTTTTTTATCGGTGATGGCATCTCAGGGGAAAAGGAAATGTGCAGATATTGAATGAGATCGGAATGCGTCGATTTGGATCGATCGCCCAGAAGATCGAGTAACAAATCCACCGTTGTATCTGTCAATTTTCCTAACGTGACAGATTTAAATAATTGGTTAAATAATTGAATTGGTTAAATAATTGGCTGGAAAAATTTAATAGTCAGAGGAAATATGAGAATAAAAAGTGCCTATTTGTAAAATTAAAACATTAAGCCAGAAACATAGTTTCTGGCCTAAAAACGAGCCACATCAAGACTGAACCAAAACCACAATTTTATCGAGTCACCGGCTCAATAAATGGCTCCAAAGGTTGATTCGTTCCCTGAGAGTCTGATGGCATATTTTCCGCCGAGGGAGGTGGATTATTTTCTGGAGAATTTTGATTATTTTCTTCTGGAACTACGGTTCTAGGTGGCGGAGCAATAATCCGTTTCCAGTCTTCAACTTGACGCTGCACTACTTGATAATTAGCGGCATAAAATGGAATCGTTTGGGCAATATCAATGGCGCGAAGCAAATCGTACTGAGCCTCATCTTGGGCCATATTATAAAGTTGCGTACTCCATTCATTGATAGAATTATCCGCTTGGGAGCGTAAAGGACTGACCATTGACACTTGATTGATAGTTTCAATGGCTTTAAGTAAGGTGGCCGGATTGGTTGTTCCATTGGCCATAGCACTGGCTTGTTGAAGACTTTCTCGATCGCGGATTTCGGTTTTCCAGGCAAAAATAGCCGATTGCGCCTCTTGATATAAGAGTCTGCCCGGACTAATTTTTTCCGCTTGAGAGATCGCCAGAAGTAAATTGCCGGCTTTGGCCAAATTCCAAGCCCGATCTAACACCGGCTGATCTTCTTGGCGCTGAATTTCGCCGCGCCATGCGTCGATTTTGTCTTGGGCTTCTTGGTAAAGTTCTCGTCCGGGACGAATTTGTTGGGCGGTATCAATGGCCGCTTGCAAGGAGAGGCGATCGCCGTATTTGGCTAAATCTTGGGCTTGCATTAAAAACGGACGATCTTCTTGCACCTCAATCAAATTTTGCCAGCGATTGATATTATCTTGGGCTTCATCCCAATAGCTGTTACTGCGTCCGACCAATTGGGCTTGGGAAATCGCCATGCGTAAATCTTGGGCAGAACCCAGTTGTGCCTGTTGCCGCGCTTTTTCCAAATAAGCTAAATCCTGAATATCTTGCTGCCAGGTCATAATCAGCCGCTGGGCTTCGGCATACATAGGCCGACCGGCTCCAATTTGTTGGGCTTTAGTAATTGCCTCTTGAATCGAGCTTAAGCTGCCTCGGTCAGCCAGAGATTTTGCCCTGGTCAAATCCACAAAATCCACCGCCTCATTTTTCAGAGGACTATCAGCGGGAATTTGCCGCGCAATATAGATCGCATCTTGCCAATCTTGGCGCTCCAGACTGGCTTTGGCCATTTCCATCATTTGTTCGGCAAACTTCATTTTCAACGAACGCGCCGCTTTATAAAGTTTGCTTTTCTCGTCAAAAGTCGAAACTATGCGTAACGCTTCTAACAGGTTTTTAATTTCGCCCGTATCTGCTAAATCTCTGGCTTTATCCAAAGTTTTTGCCGATTCTCTGGTGGCTTCAATTAAAGTAAACAGGGCATCAAATTGCTTGGTTTGCCAGTAGCGATTTTCCACAAATTGCAGCTTTTGGGCGGCAAAAAAAGCATCCCGCCACATTTCTTTTTCCATCGCCGCTTCCGCTGCTTTGTAGTAGTCTTTGGCTTCTTGCCAAATAGACTCCCATTTTTTAATCCGTTCATCTACTAAACTAGCCGCAGAGGTATCGCGGGGAATTTGCCTAGCGGTGGAGATCGCCTCAGTAATGTCACCGGCATGAAAACTTTCTTCCGCCAGATCCAATAATTGCTCGGCCCAAGTTTCGATATTCTCGTCAATTTGTTTCCGCAGCGGATGATCTTTCGGCAAATCGTAAGCGATCGCGATCGCCTCTAATAACCCGTTAATAGTTTTTTGATTCGCCAACTGTCCCGCACAATATAACTGCTCCGACGCGGAAGGCTTAAACCAGAAAAAATGATAATTACAAGTCGGTGTATCGGGCAACTTGAGCAACATCATCAAAGATCCGACACCGAGACCCCCTGACACGGTTAAAGTAATCAGTCCCCAAAGTTCCCAGCGCTGCAATAACCGGATTGCCCAGTGCTTGCGATCGTGAAAAGATTTTCTATGTTGGCGATCGCGACGATCCCCAATTTGAGAATGAGAATTCCAGAGTGCAGATTTTGGCGATCGGTCATCCTGTGGGTTGGAATTAAATTCCGATTGCAACTTCAAACTCCCATCAGTAGCGTTTGCCCCCACGGGAGAGCTAAAAGCTGATGGCAATGGCTCCAAAGAACGGCTCAAGAACTGCTCTTTAGCGTCTGAGTCGGAACCCTGAGATGGATGCCAACGATCTGGAATTTCGCGATTTCTAGTCATACCTACCCACAAATAGTCTTCTAGCCGTCTTGGAGTCGCTTTGAGCACAAGTGTTCTCAACGACTTTACCGCAATTTTTGATCTGAAATTGTTTTTTATTGACCGATGACAAACCGATGAATATAAGTTTGCCAGAGGGAAACTGGTGAAATTATAGACATTTTCCGTGCGAACGGCATCACCCTGGGTTGGAACCCCCTCTCCCCCCTCATGTTTGCTCTAATCGCCAGATTGGTGGATTGCTCTGGTATTGTAGCGAATTTAATATTTTGAGTGTTCGATCGACAGACAACTGAAGTAAGTAGGTGAACATAATTAATTTCACTTTTCTTTCCCCGCCGATAGGCTGTGGATTCCCGCCTATAGCCTTTGGCATGGGCTTCGCAAGGACGCGGGAATGACAGTTTTTTTCTCATTGGGTCTGTAGTGCATTTATTTCTGCCCGTCTACTTATTTGCCATAAGTGTCTTCCGAGAAGGGGCAATTGATTCATTGCCCCTTTGGGCAGATCGATCCGGGAACGGTGACACCGGAATTAATTCCCTCGCGATTAACCTTCTCGGCGTAACTCGACAATTAATTCAGCCAACTGATCCGCACTCGCGGTGTAAACCTCATTACAAAAATGGCAAATGGCTTCAGCCCCATCATCTTTTAAAATCATATCTTCAAGTTCAGCCGCTCCCAGCATTTTCAATGCCCCGAACATCCTTTCTGAGGAACAACCACAATGAAATCTCACCATTTGTCTTTCTGGGAGAATTGATAAACCCATATCTCCAAGGAGTTGGTGCAAAATATCCGGCAAAGTTTTTCCCGCTTTCAGCAACGGTGTAAAACCTTGGAGGGCTTCAACCCGCGACGCTAAAGTTTCCACCAGAGTTTCATCAGTAGCCGCTTTAGGCATAATCTGTAACAGTAAACCCCCAGAGGCGGTGACACCTTCAGCGCCCACAAACACCCCTAACATCAACGCCGAGGGAGTTTGTTCTGAGGTGACGAGATAATGGGTAATATCTTCGCCAATTTCCCCGGACACCAATTCTACGGTACTGGAATAGGGATAGCCATAACCGACATCTCGCACCACATAAAGATAACCCTGACCCACTGCCCCACCGACATCCAATTTCCCCTTGGCATTTGGCGGCAGTTCCACCTGTGGGTTGTCCACATAACCCCGTACCGTGCCATCTAAACCGGCATCGACTAAGAGGCCACCCAGGGGTCCATCCCCTTTGATCCGAATATTGACCCGCGATTCTGAACGCTTCATACTCGAAACCAACAGCAGTCCCGCAGACATACTCCGACCCAGGGCGGCGGTGGCCACATAAGACAACTGGTGGCGTTTTCGGGCTTCTTCGGTCAATCGGGTGGTAATCACCCCCACGGCACGAATGCCACCATCCGCAGCGGTGGCACGAATTAACTGATCCGCCATAATAAACCTTACATTTCTTAACACCTCATTACATTATTTTACGTTGCGACGCTCGCGAACCGCTAGAAAAATTACTTTCACAGAAAAATTGGTAGCGCGTCGATCTAGGGATTTGCTGTTGCGCTGCTTCACTTCGCCCCTGTTCCTCTGTAGCCTAGAACAAATTCTCCTGGGATGTTTTACAATCGGGAAAACGTCCACTCGCAGTGATTCAACCCCACGGAAAAATGCTAGGAAATTTTCAGCAAAGTAATCTCCGCATCGAAATTGATGCCTCAGCCACCGCCATTCGCGATAGCTTATTGCGATCGGATCGTTTGCAACAGTGGCTTTGGCCACAACAGCTTTCCCCCGGCATTGCCGAACAGTTGCATCCCGGACTCACCTTTACCACGGCGATCGGGCCTGTCACCGTTCAACATCAAGTCGAAATCGTCCAATCTAATTGTCTCCGCTTAATCCTCAGTCAGGGGATTGATGGCTTTCACCAGTGGTACTGGGGGGATGGCTGGGTGCAATCCAACCTAGAAGGAATTTCTCTACTCCCCCTCAACTTAGGACAAACCCTAACTTTAGTTAGACTGCGAGAATTTTTAAAGCGCCAAGAAACATGAGGAGTTTCAGGAGCCCGCCATCGGCAGAGGAGAACAATTAACAATTGATAATTGACAATTGACAATTGACAATTATCAATTACACCCCAACCAACAACAACGAACAACCAACAACCAAAGAATCCCTACCCAACAACCAACAATCAACAACCAACAATCAACAACCAACAATCAACAACCAACAACCAACCAACAACCAACAACCAACAAAAAATATCACTCCAATAAATCTGGTTGTTCCCGCACAATTTTTTCATAGAGGGATTGAAAGCCAAACCAGCCCATATAATGAGTGCCCACTTGACTAAAAGTTAAACGAGCCACTTCTTGAGAAATCAACACAGGTTTGCCCACTGCCTCGGCCATTAACTGAGCATGACAAGAACGCTCCATCGTAATAAACCACCAAGCCGCTTCATCCACAGAATGACCCACGGTGAGTAAGCCATGATTTCTTAAAATAATCGCCTTTTTTTCCCCTAAAGTTTTTGCCAGACGTTCGCCCTCTTTCAGATCGAGAACCACCCCAGTATAGTCATCAAATAAGGCATGATCTTGATAGAAAGCACAAGCATCTTGAGTCAGGGGATCGAGTAAACGTCCCAAGGTTGACCAAGTTTTGCCATAGAGGGAATGGGAATGTGCAGCGGCGATCGCATCAGGACGGGCTTGGTGAATTTGCGAGTGAATCGCAAATGCCGCCGCATTCACCAATTTATTACCATGAACCACCTCACCTTTGTGATTGACTAGCAATAAATCGGAAACGCGAATATGACCAAAATACATCCCGAATGGGTTGACCCAAAAATGATCCGTTAATTCCGGGTCACGGGCTGTAATATGTCCGGCGACTCCTTCATCAAATCCATAATAAGCAAACAGACGCAGGGCTGCGGCTAAACGTTGTTTTAGATGTAATCGCCGATCTTCAACGCGATCGAATGTCGGCGGTTGGGGGAGTCCGGGTTGAATAGACATGGCTTTAATTGTGCTTCCTAGGCGTAGGTTGACAGGATTTACGATCTTAAGTTAGCGGCTGAATTAGGTATTAATCTACCGCAGAAATATTAACAGAAAATTTGTTTACGACTTATGACGCAAAAATCCTGTATTGTCACCCTTGCCAAGGGCCAAACCATCGATCCTACCTACAGCTAGAGAAAGGGTAAGTCCTATAAACGATCCGAAAAAACTCTGAAATCCACCTAGACAGTCTGCTGAATTTTGCTTAAAATTTAAACCAGCTAAGAGTCAACAAAATGCCATCACTTTCTTAAGAAAAATTAATATGAGCCAGAAACTAATGGTAAACCAGAAATTACGGACTTCCAAGGAAGGCAATAAAAAAGCGAAAAAATCCCTGCTGCGTAAACAGTTCACCGAAATGCATCTAGCCGTTCAAATCGGTCTGAATTATCGCGACTCAGTAGAAAAATTTTTTCTCGGTGAATCTATTGAATATTATATTTTTCAACAAATTTGCTTGCGCCTGGATCTGAAATGGGAAGAAATTGCGGAACTCGATTCCGCTTACCTGGAAAACTACAGCCCTGAAATCAACAACCTGGTCGATAGAGTGAAAGAAATCGTCCGACCAAAAATTGCCGATCGCTGCGGTAAAATGCGTTTTTTAGATCGGGCTGAACCAATTAATTTAACCGAACTGTACACTAGAGTTCATATTTTAGAAGCCAGTCCAAATCAAGGATATTTGGATATGGCTGAATTAAACCATAAATTTACCTTAGAAAAATTCGATCGCTTAGGACTTGGCCATATATCTGAACCCAGAGTATTAGGAGTAAAAGCTGTTGAGCGTTATCCTAAAGTCATGGTATTGGGAAAACCAGGTTCGGGAAAAAGTACCTTTTTAAAATATCTAGCCATGCAATGCAATGCCGGGAAATTAAATCATCATCTGGTGCCAATTTTTATTCCGATGAAAGAATTTGAACGAGTAGAAATATGCCCAAGCTTAATTGAATATATTACCCAGGTATATGCGCCAAGCAACGAAGAAAAAATAGAATTCGTTCAGGCTTTACAAGAACTAATGAATCGTGGGAGAGTGATGATTTTACTGGATGGAATTGATGAAGTCCCAGATACATCTCAGCACCGGATTTTAAGACAAATTCGAGAGTTAACGGAAAATTTTAGTTCAAATCAATTTGTGATGACCTGCCGGATGGCAGTTCAAGAATACGCCTGGGAAAACTTTATTCAAGTTCAAGTAGCAGACTTAGATATTAAGCAAATTATTACCTTTGTTCGCCAATGGTTTGGGTGCAAAAATGAAAAAAAGAATAAATATTTTATCAGTAAATTGCGGGAAAATACCTCGATTCAAACTTTGGCGAACAACCCACTATTGTTGACATTGTTATGTTTAGTTTTTGAAAAAAATGATGAGTTTCCCCGGAATCAAATTGAATTGTACGATCGGGGGCTGAAAATTCTCTTGGATCGATGGGATGAACAAAAATCAATAGAAGGCGACGCTATCTATCGAAACTTATCGTTAAAAACAAAACAAGCTTTACTTGAAAAAGTCGCCATGAGAATTTGTTTGTGGGGTGAATACTTTGTCAAAAAGTCAGATTTGATCCAGTATATTTTTGAATCAATGAACCAATTACCTGAAGCGGTGAATCGTCTAGAAAATTCAGCCAGAGATAGTGAGATAATTTTAAAATCGATTCAATCGCAACATGGATTATTGGTGGAAAGAACTCCGGGAATTTACTCATTTTATCATCCCACTTTTCAGCAGTATTTTACGGCCAGAGCGATGGTCAACTCGCAAAATTTACAAAGTATGTTAGGGTTGGTCAACTCGGTGACGCAATCAATTTGGCGAGAAGTATTCTTACTCACAAACGAAATGATTTCTAATAGCGATGAACTGCTGCGATTAATGAAAAATAAGATCGATCGCCTCATGGCTGGGGATGAAAAACTTCAGCAATTTCTCACCTGGGCATATCGGAAATCTTTATCGGTGCCAGTTTCGTTTAAACCCGCAGCAGTTCGAGCTTTTTATTTAGCCCTATTTCCCCACCTGAACCCGAATCTTAGTGACCTTGACCTGGACCTGAATCTAACTCTAGCCTGTGACCCTGGTTTTGATTTAGCGATCGAGCGGTTTCTTCACCTTGACTATCTTTTGGTTCTGACTTTAGCGCGGGCATTAGCCCCAACGTTGACTCGTGATTTGGCTTTGACCTTGGCTTATGTTCAAGCGCGTGTTAGAGTATTAGGCTTTGATTTTCCCATCAATCCTGAATTTGAAAAGTCTTTGGCAAACTTGAAAAAAGAACTCAACCAGTCTGATGAGCAGATTCAGCATCTTATGGAAGATTGGCAGACTAATCCTCTGGCTTGGATTTCGCGCCTAAAAATGGCCAGAAAGTGGTGGCAATCAAATCGTCTCGCTTGGACAGATCGATTACAAAAGATGATGGCGGAATACCGGGATATTGGCCATGATTGGCAGTTTACCTATCATCAAGAGCAATTGCTGAAGCAATATTATTATGCGAATCAGTTATTGATTGATTGCTTAAATCGAGCGAATTATGTTTCCAGTGATTTGCGGGAAGAGATCGAAGCTACTTTGTTGTCACCCCTGGCCGCAATTGAAAGCCAGACCACCAATTATAGTAATTTCAATTGTGATTGACATAAAACATCCGGGGCGCAAGCATTGCGCCCCTACAATATATGTTCATTTGCTGTAGGGGCGCAATGCTTGCGCCCCCAAATTTTTGTATCAATCACAATTGAAATAATTATACTATTCCCTGACTTCTGGTATTTGCTGAAGTGACTCGT
Source organism: Oscillatoriales cyanobacterium (assembly GCA_011390955.1). Taxonomy (GTDB): domain Bacteria; phylum Cyanobacteriota; class Cyanobacteriia; order Cyanobacteriales; family Laspinemataceae; genus Planktothricoides. The sequence continues at coordinate 152,790 of JAABRM010000001.1, forward strand.
TCTCCCCTGAGTCAGACTCGGCGTGACGCACTGGAAAAGCGATCGCAAATTCGGTGCCATAATCGGGATTAGACTGACAAGAAATCTGCCCATGATGCTGTTGCATCACTTGATAAGCGATCGCCAATCCTAAGCCAGTTCCCGAACCCACTGGCTTGGTAGTGAAAAAAGGATCGAACATCTGCTGTTGAATTTCTATGGGAATCACCGGCCCATTATTTTTAATTCTTACCGTCACTAAGTCCGCTGAACTCATTTCCGTCCGAATGGTAATTTCTTTAGGTTCTAAACTGCGATCTGATTTTAAGGCATCAATGGCATTATTGAGCAAATTAAACCACACTTGGTTGAGTTGGGCGGGATAACATTCTACGGGCATCAATTCACCATATTCTTTAATCACAGTGATTTTATTATCCAGTCGATTTTTTAAGATTAATAAAGTGCTTTCAATTCCTTGGTGTAAATCTACCTTTTTTAATTCAGCTTCATCCAGCCGAGAAAAGTTCCGCAAAGAAATGACCAACTCTCGAATCCGATTGCTGCCATTTTTCATGGAAGTGATTAGCTGCGGTAAGTCTTCTTCAATAAATTCTAGTTCAATTTGCTCTAATTTCGCGGCAATATTTGGAGTCGATCTAGGATACTCTTCTTGATATAAATGAATTAAATCTAGCAAAACTTTGGTATATTCTTCTGTATAAAACAAATTACCTTGAATGAAATTAATGGGATTGTTAATTTCATGGGCAATTCCGCCTACTAAATTTCCTAAGCTGGCCATTTTCTCTTTTTGAATTAACTTAATTTGAGCGAATTTTAATTCACCAAAAGCATGATTTAACTCTTCGTTTTTGGCTTTTAACATCTCTTCGGAACTGCGGAGATTTTCTTCAATTCGTTTCCGTTCATCAATTTCATTTAAGATTTTTTGATTTTTTTTCTTTAATTGATGATGGGTTTTTATATAATCGATGATTAATCCGGCTAAGGGAACTAGGTAAGCAATAATCTTTAAAAAGTGACCAATATTAAAATCATTATCAAACAAAGCCTTTGAACCAAAAACCATGTGTATTTGAGTGGCAGCATTAGGAATGGTACTGACGATCAAAGAATGAGCAAAAACACTGGGATATCTTTGGTAAAACTTTGGGTAAATCAGTAAACCCGCTAAAATAAACATGATTAAAGGAGCCACATCCCAAGGTCTAGTAATCAAGGAATCAGGAAATATTGTTTCCGGCAGAGTATGACTGGTAGCACTAATTTTAATAATCTGATAAGCGATTAAACCAAAAATTAAGCTAGTGATAATGACTATGGTGATATTTCCCTGCCACTTTTCTGATTTTAGGAACAGAAAAATACTCACCCCAATTATGGTGAGTAAAGCGTTGAACATTCGGCAAATCGCCCAAGTAAAGGGAATTAAGTTATGATGATCCGCAGCCGCATCAATTAACCGATCTGCCGCTAATGTATGAAAAGCATCCATAATTCCGGCACATAGTAAGGCTATACCAATGACCAGAGTGGTTGTCTCGCGCTTAATCGTAAAGTGAGCAAATGCTAAAATTGTGGTGAATATCGCGGCACAAAATGCACTCCACTCTAGGATGGTATGAGTAAAACTTCCGGCTAAAGTATGGTGGAGTCGATCCTCAAGAATACGCGGGTCGAGATTAGCTGCTGCCGCAAAATCTAAGGCATATTGAGATGAGGCAAAATCTACTCCCAATAGATTCAGCAAGAATGGCAAAACGCAAATCAAGGCAACGATCGCAGTTAATTGGGGGGGTAGTTGAAAATGGCTTGATGAGCGATCGCCTATAAATTTTCCGGGATTCAAGATCGGCATCGATTTAACCAGTTGTACCAAATTAATATTTTTCATTTGCTAAAATAATTTACCCAAAAATTAAATCTAATATTTTTATGATATGACCGAAGAAATATCTAGGTTCATCTTGGCTAATAAAAATTTACCAAATTCTCTCTAGAAGCAGATTTTGTTTGAAACAAGGCGCGGATTTTAATCATATTTTTTCGATTGATGCTATGCTGTGATAGAGAATAAGCATTTTAGGATAACTAGGCTTTGGTGTAAATGTCAAGTTCTAACTCAAGTTTAAATTGGATTTACCAAAAAATTCGCGAACCGCTCGATCGCCTAGCATTGGTATTGATCGGTATTTTCACGGTGGTGATGATTGCTCTATTGGTTGGAGGCAACCACAGCGCTCCCCGAATCAGAAATTTTAGCTGGCAAAACCAACAAGTTGGCAGCGATGACCGAGCATTTATTCTGACATTTAGCCGTCCGATGAATCATAGCAGCGTTGCAGAAAATTTACGCATTGACCCTTCTTTACCGGGAAAAATTAGCTGGGCGGGGAGAAGAATGGCTTATACTTTAAACCAACCAATTCCTTATGGTCAAAACTTTGAATTACAACTCCAAGGAGCGAGGGATTTATTTGCCAAACCAGGGGAAATTAAGTCTTTAAGTGAGCCGTTTATTGGTAGTTTTTGTAGTCGCGATCGCGCTTTTGTCTATTTGGGGGCAAGTCCAGAAGATCGAGGACAATTAGTTCTTTATAACCTGACCAGAACCAGAGCCAGAATTTTAACCCCCAAAGACCTCGTAGTGATGGATTATAAAATCTATCCCCAGGGCGATCGCATTTTATTTTCTGCCGTACCGCGATCGGATAGCGGCAAAGCCCGACTTAATCCTAGTCTCTATCAGGTGAGTACCGGGATTTCCCAAGATTGTTCTGCTCAAACGGATTCAAGCACCACTGGTCTAAAACTGGAACAAATTTTACCTACGGATCGATACCAAAATCTCAGTTTTGACTTGTCACCAGATGGCAAAACGATTCTGGTCAATCGAATTAACCTGCAAAATCCATCTGATTCTGGTCTTTGGATCGTTCGAGAAGGGAGAAAACCACAGCCATTAGGCAATCAGCCCGGTGGTAACTTCTTATTCACCCCAGATAGCAAAACTGTGGCAATTTTGCAAGGTCAAGGTGTGGCTATTTTACCATTAGAACCGAACAGTGAACCGTTAGATTTTATACCCAAATTTGAAATGTTGTTTGATTTTACCCGCGATGGTACAGCCGCCGTCATGGGAACTTTTAACCGAGATATAGAAAACCCCACGCGATCGCTATTTTTAGTGACAAATCAAGGGGTGGAAACAGAGATATTACGCACCAGAGGCTCTATTTTAGATGCTCAATTTGACCCTACTAATCAAATTATCTACTGCTCGATCACCAAGCTGATCGACGACGAAGAAGAACAACAATATCGGGAAGAACCATTAATCGCTGCCCTAGATATTAAGACCAAAAAACTCACTCCCTTAGTGTTGCTGCCCAATCAGCGAAATCTTCAAATGAGTCTATCTCCAGATGGTTTGGGTTTGTTGTTCGATCAAGAAAGTCAAAATAGCAGGTCTCCTAACACATCGGCGGATCAACCGGGCAATAATAGTCGTTTGTGGCTCATCCCTTTAGATATTAATGCATTTGCCAGAGAAAATGTCCCGCAAGTGGAACCCCAAAGACTCCCGTTTGTCGGGATTAAACCTCAGTGGTTGCCCTAAAAATTGGGGGTTCCTTCGGCGCTTTCGGCACAGAGGAGATGAATTATTTGCCGATTCTTTCTCCTCTATTTCTTTTATTTCTTTCTCCTCTATATATCTCCTGATTTGGTTGAGGGCTAATTGCTGTTCGATCGACCTTCAACCAAGAGGGGATTTAACGATTGCGTAAGGCCGCAAGTCTTTGTCGCGCTTTGGTATGATTCGGAGTAATTCTTAAAGCGCGATCGTAAGATTGCATCGCCTCTTCATATTTTTCCAGTAATTCTAGGGCGACACCTCGGTTATACCAAGCACTCGCAGGTCCGGTGTTGACTCCCCATTCTCCCTGACTGGCTAAGGCGCTATCGTAAGCTGCCACGGCTTTTTCTAAATTAGTTTTTGCCTCCTCGCTGTTTTCTGCTTGCAATAAACTATTGCCTTTTTGCAAGAATGCCGTGGCCAGATTAAACCAAGCGAGGGCAAATTGATCGTTCAGTTTTGTGGCTTGTTCAAAAGCGGCGATCGCCTCATCCCGCTTGTCCAAAGACCACAGCACTGAACCGACGTTAATGGCGACATTGGCTTGATTAAATTGACCCCAATTTTGATTAATTTCCAGTGCTTTCTGGAAATCCCCTAAAGCCTCTTCATATCTTTCCGCTTGTTTATAAATTAACCCCCGCGTGAATAAAGTCATAGAAGAATTGGGATTAAGTTTCAAAGCTTGATTCACCGCTGCGATCGCCCGGTCATACTGTTGCATTTCTTGCAAAACATTACTACAACCAATCCAAGCTTCCGAGTTATTCTGGTCAAGGGCGATCGCCCGGGCATAAGCCGTCAGTGCGTGGGGATATTGCTTGATGGTCAGCAGATATTGACCTTGACCGATCCAGGCGGAAACATTGTCCCCGACTTCTCGGAGTAATTCTGGCCGATTCATCTCCGTCTGTGGCACACAAATTTCGGCCACCGTAGTCGCATCTGATGGAACTGCCGGACTATTTTCTTCCGTGGCAGTGGGGGCATCTGGAGTCGAATTTGCTTGGGCGATTCGGGTTGGCGATTCTGCGAAGGCGATCGCATCCTCTAAAGCCACCCCCTGGGCGATCGAATGCTCCACCGCTAACCCAGGAACTGCTAACCCAGGAATTGCTAACCCAGGAATTGCTAACCCAGGAAAAACCCCTGCCAGGGTCAGCATCACCGCATTTAGACTTAAGCTTTTCCAGTTTTTTCGCATCCGTTTAATCTCCCAAAATTATAAGTTTCGCTTTATCAATCTTATCAATTTAATCATGGGATTATCGGAAAAACGATGGCAGTTCCATCATCCGGTTATTCCTCACCCAAGTCATTATTTCTCGGAGTTATTACCGCCGTCACCAGGGGATTCTTTGCACAATAAACATAGATGCTTTGACTCTTACTGAATAATAATAATTATCAGACTTTCCGGGACTGAATATGTTTCTTGACTCATCATCACCCGATGCAAATTTTTACCCCTGAAGAATCCTCATCACATCCTGAAATCCCATGCTGAGACGGATCGTGTTGCTCCCCCAGGGGGTCTTAATACCAAGTATAAAAAATTTTGCTACAATTCCCAGATTTATTTGGGTTGATGTAGGGGCGATCCCGATCCGGGAACCCCATGAACCTACTGTTGCATGAATTTTTGTAAATGGTATAACAAAGAAACCGAGTTTCTCTGAAATATCTTCTGGATGGCGAAGATATTTTTGGCAGAAACCCGGTTTCTTTGTGCTTAACCCAATTAAAGATGATTAGAGATAATTAGAGATAATTAAAGATGATTAATCCTTACTTGCCTCTTGCAAAGCTTTACGGGCTTCTTCGGTTTTTTGGCGATCGAGCTTAAACATCACCACGCCCAAAGGAGGCAAGCACAGATCCAATGAATAGCGACGATTGTGCATCCACCATTCATCAGCCCATTTACCGCCGAGGTTGCCCATGTTGCTGCCGCCGAATTCTTTAGCATCGCTGTTAAAGATTTCGGTATAGAACCCATGTTCCGGTACGCCAACCCGGTAATGGCTGTGGGGTTGGGGCGTAAAATTACAAACCGCCACGATAAATTGATCGGAGTCTTTGGCGCGACGAATAAAAGAAACCACGCTATGACGGTTATCGCTACAGTCAATCCACTCAAAGCCTTCCTCGGCAAAATCCAGAGTATAGAGGGCGGGTTCGTTGCGATAAAGCTCGTTTAATTTAGAAAAGAACAGCTTGGTTTGTTGATGGGGTTCATGTTGGAGGAGTTGCCATTCCAAGTCACCCCAAACATTCCACTCACTCCACTGGCCAAATTCCATGCCCATAAACATGGTTTTCTTCCCTGGGTGGGCATACATATAGGCAAACAAACAGCGCAGGTTGGCGAATTTTTGCCAGCGATCGCCCGGCATCTTGCCAATCATATTGCTCTTACCGTGAACCACCTCATCGTGAGACAAGGCCAGCATGAAATTCTCGCTGTGGTTATACCACATACTGAAAGTCACGTTATTTTGGTGGAATTGGCGGAACCAAGGATCCATGCTGAAGTAGTCCAGCATATCGTGCATCCAGCCCATATTCCACTTCAAGTTAAAGCCCAAACCGCCCACATAAGTTGGCCAGGAAACCATCGGCCAAGAGGTGGACTCTTCCGCGATCGACAGCGTTCCAGGGAAATAACTGAAAATCAGGTGGTTAACTTGCCGCAGGAAATCAGCCGCTTCAATATTTTCCCGTCCGCCATATTGGTTGGCAACCCATTCCCCTTCTTTGCGGCAATAGTCGAGATAAAGCATCGAGGCTACTGCATCGACGCGAATGCCGTCGATGTGGTATTTGTCAAGCCAAAACAGCGCATTGGCATAGAGGAAGTTACGCACTTCGTTGCGGTTGTAGTTGAATACCAAGGTGCCCCATTCTTTATGTTCGCCTTTGCGGGGGTCGGCGTGTTCGTACAGGTGAGTGCCATCAAAGAAGGCTAAACCATGACCATCTTTGGGGAAGTGACCGGGCACCCAGTCTACCAGCACCCCAATGCCGTTTTGGTGGCACCGATCCACGAAGTACATGAAGTCTTCGGGACTGCCGTAGCGAGAAGTGGGTGCGAAATAGCCCGTAACTTGATAGCCCCAGGAGCCATCAAAGGGGTGTTCGGCAATGGGGAGGAGTTCGATGTGAGTGTAGCCGATTTCTTGGACGTAGGGAATTAGGCGATCGGCGAGTTCGCGATAGGTGAGAAAACGAGCGGTGGTTTTCAGTTCCGACACAACCACCACGGGTTCTTCTGTGCCGTCGGGTTTAACTGCTGGTTCAGCGGAAGCCGCGTGTAGCCAAGAACCTAAATGGCATTCATAGACGGAAACGGGCTGAGTCAACGCATCGGTGTGACGCCGTTTCTCCATCCAGTCATTATCTTTCCAGGTATAGGTTTCTAGGTCAGTCACGATCGAGGCGGTTTTGGGGCGGGGTTCTTGTTGGAAACCGTATGGATCGGATTTCTCGTAAATATGACCTTCATTATTCTTAATTTCATATTTGTAGGCTTCCCCAGCCCCAATCTGAGGAATGAACAATTCCCAAATCCCGTTGCCGATTTTCCGCATTTGGTGTTTGCGACCGTCCCAGGAATTAAAATCTCCCAAAATTGATACGTTGCGAGCATTGGGAGCCCAAACGGCGAAATATACCCCTTTGACTCCTTCAACCACCATTGGATGAGCGCCTAGTTTTTCGTAGATCCGGTGATGGTTGCCTTCGGCAAATAAATGGATGTCAAAGTCAGTGAGTTTGGAAGACCGGAACGCATAAGGATCGTGGATGACCCGTTCGCGATCGCCTTCTTTGACCCGTAGCTGATAGTTGGAAAGTTCGGTTGTTTCTATGGTGCATTCAAAGAAATGAGCATTATGCACCGATTGCATGGGATAGTCTTTTCTGATTTCTGGGAGTACGACCCAGACTGCTTCGGCGTTGGGTAGATAAGCTCGCACCACCCAGCTTGTTACTTTGCCATTTTCAGAAATCGGATGAGGCCCAAGGATTTGAAACGGATCTTGATGCTGGTTCCATACAATACTGTTAACTTGTTCGGGAGTAATGGTTATGGACATGAACCTACCTAATTTTTGAGTTTACTAATGTGAGTTTTATAAGTCGCCTCCTGACCCGTTTGCCTTTAATCTATAAGGGTTTTAGCACTTATTTTTTTCTCACTTACCGCCACAAATCTAGAAGAATTTGCACCTTTATGTGAGATTTTTGTTGCCAAACCACAGACAAGCTCTCATGGTGAGACGTTTGCTGGTTGAGCATCAGGCACAGGAGGAAACCTAAACCTATACAGGTAAGGGCTTTGCCCCTGAGAAACGGCATTAACCGTTGCTGGGTGATGATATTGATACTCTCAAAATACACTAAAAATATTAAATAATGTGAAGAAAAATGGCTACAGTCGATCCTTTGTAGGTGGCAAGCCGATGGCTAGGGGTCGGGCGGGGGAGCAGAGGAGCCGCCATCGAGCAGAGGAGCAGGGGAGCAGAGGAGCAGAGGAGCAGAGGAGCAGGGGAGCAGAGGAGCAGAGGAGCAGGGGAGCAGGGGAGCAGAGGAGCAGAGGAGAACAACCAACAACCAACAACCAACAACCAACAACCAACAACCAACAACCAACAACCAACAACCAACAACCAACAACACTAAAAAGGAAACATCTGCCGCAGTAGGTCGCGGATGGGATATTTATTGATAATGTGGCTGGTGGCAGAGAATGCTGGTGTTTCCGTGGGCAGGTTGGGATTATTAGTCCAGAGTTCCGGTTGTTGTAGCTGGAGTTGAGCGTATTCCGCAGGGGTGATGGGTTGACCGTCAATGGGCGATCGCGCTTCGGTGATGATCTCCGTGCGTAAAATTTCTTCCGGTAGGTCTTCTGGGGGTGGTAAGGCGCTGACGGGGGTGGGGAGGAGGAGGAGGCAGAGGAGCAGGGGGGCGGAGGTGCAGGGGAGCGGGGGAGCAGGAGCCGTAGGGACACGGCAATGCCGTGTCCCAGGCGCTATGACACGAGATAATATGGGACGATTAATCATCTTGATTACAAACCAGGGGGTAAGGGTTCATGGCAAGTTTGATGAATTTCGGCAATGCGTTCAAATAGCCAGGGATATTTTTGCCGATATTCGGGAATGAGGGCAAGGGGACTGAGCAGGGCTGCGGCAGCAATGTCGGCTACGGAGAGGCGATCGCCCACTAGGTAGGGACGGGTTTGCCAGCGTTCTTGTAGTACCGTAAAGGCGGTTTTCAGGCGATCGCTGGCAAGGGCGACCGCTGCGGGGGTAATGCCATATTGTTGCCGGACGATGGTAATCACCAGTTGGCTGGAAAAGGAAGGGTCGATCGCCTTGCCTTCTCCCGCGCGATAGTCATAGTAAACAAACCGGGTAGCGGTGCCAATACTTTCATCGAGCCAATCTTCTAACATCCAAGCTTCGCTGTCTAGGGTGCTGCCTAGAGATAATGGCGGTTCTGGACAGTAAGCTTCGAGAAATTTCAAAATTTGGGTCGAGTCCCCAATGGCTTTGGGTTGCCCGTCAACCTCTGGCAAGAGTACCGGGGTAGTGGTTAAACCTGTCAGAGGTTTAATTTTCAGGGCGTGTAATCCGGGGGTTAAATTGTTAACGGTATAAGGTATTTTTTTGTAACCGAGTGCGAGTCGGGCTTTCCGACAGTAATGAGAGGTACTAAATTGCAATAGCAGCATTGATAGATTCCTGGGGATGGGCGATCGATTCACTCCTATATATTACGGTGAAAATATTACGGTGAAAATGGATTACCCGGATGCCCAACTCTAAATAGTACGGTAAAAATATTATCCTCGACCAACAGACTACGCCCAAAAGGGTCGTTACCATAGTCATATTCCTGTTTTTGCCAGTTGAAAGATAGAGTGGGACTGTTCGGTTTATTTTCCAGTTGCCACACTAAACTAGCACCGTAGGGAGAACGACTTGATGTTTCGTCAATCGGTGCTACATAACCAGAAAATGTCAGGTTATTTAGAGGCCGAAAAGCGAGATTTATGAGCAGGCGATCTTCGTAGGAATTAGGCAGGATATCACCAAAATAGTTGCTTACACCCAGGGAGGCAATTCCCCAGTTTAATCCAGCACTTATGGCTACTTCACTGGCCGGAGAAATACTGACTACATCACCAATTTTGGTTTCGCGATCGAGTGCATAGTTAAATCCCGTGCCTAGGGTTAAATTGGCATTGTCACCAAGGCGAATTGCTTTGGCGGCATTGCCCCAAATTTGGCTGTAGTAATCGCGATCGGGGTTGATGTAACCAATCGCTCCAGCCCCAAAATTCCACCCGTTGACTGTATTTTTTATGTAATCAGTCCCTAGGTAAACTTTTAATTCATCAGAGGCAATCACTCCGGTATAATAGCGCAGAAGGTCTTGACTTCCTGTCCAGTTTCCGGTAAAACTTAGGTGAGGATAATAATCGCTTTTTTCTTGGTAAGTATCTTGGCGAATTCTATTCACATCTTGCTGTAAGAAGCTTAAGTAAATTTGAGCATAGAAATCTTCCAAGTTTTCCGTAGAATACAAGTCTTGGTTAACCGCAGACATTAACTGGACGTTGCTACCGCTGCCCCCTTCTCCCCCAGAACCAGTGATGGTCACTTGTGGCCCAGTGGCTTGGTAAAATATGCGGCCATCTTTAAAGGAGCGATCGATTACCGGCGAAAAACCGAACCAAATGCTATTATAATTCGCCCTAGGAACTTGATTTAAACTGGTGATATCCGGGGTTAAACTGTCGGCACGTCCCAAGCCCGCAGAATAAATCGTAAAACTACTGCTAGGCAACCGAATATTATTAGCCGATAAAAATAAGTTGCGGTTGATATTTGTATTCACGGGATTTTCGCTTCCGGCTAAATTCGGCATCACATCCGGTAACAATTGCGCCGCCGTTTGTAAGGTGAGATTTAACCCGCGATTTTCATCATTTCCAAACACAGTAAAGCCGCGAATTGTTCGCCCGATCGCTGCTTCCGTATCGTTGGCTTTTACTACTTGACGCACTCCAGAGAATGTAGCCGCAACGGTATAGTCATTTTCTTCTTCTCGCGCAATTTTAGTGGTTTGAGATTGGCTATTTCCCGGATAAGAACCGGAATTGGGAAAATACAAATCCAGACCAATGGGTTGTTCGGGGGTTCCCCCTTGGAAACCAGGGGCCTCCATAGCCGCCAAAGTTTCCGATCGCACAACTTCCCCCACCGGAGAGGTTTGAGTGACGCGGGTCGGGACGAAATATTCTGGATCGATACTGTTGCGATCGGTGACTAAACCGGGCATATATGTACATTGTCGATCCCTGGGAGTATCCGGTAACACACAAGCCCCAGTTAAAGTCATTTGCATTTCTAACCCGGTCATGGTTTGGGGTTCCGTGGTAGTGGTTGTCACCGTTCTATTTCGGGGTACAGTCCGCAGTTGAAGATAAGTGCCTTTTTGATCCACGGTGTAAATATTATCTTGAGTTAAACTTTCAACCACTTCATCATCTAGTTTGAGAATGCCATTGACAAACACATCGCTGTTGGTCGTATCCGCAAAAGTTTGAAAGGCACTAAATTGCCATTCCGTTAAATGGCTGATAGGAGTTTCGTTGAGAAATACCGTCGTGGTAAATGGGTGAATTTTTTCGTCTGGAGCCACTTGAGGAGTAATAATAGAATTTGGGTCAGAAGATGGGGCAAAAATTGGCGCAGTTTCCATTAATTCCGGTGCGGATATGGAATTATCCGGCGATATTTCTAAGTCTGAAGCCGAATTAGATTCGCTGGTTGTTTCTGAACTTGTTTCTGATAAAGGAGTAACTTCTGCTGGCTCAGAAATCTGTTCTGTCCCAGAGTCTATTCCCTCGGAATCTTCTGAGATATCCGCAGAATTTTGGGCAACGGCTGAGGTGGAAATCGCCATACTCAGCAGGGTGAAACAGGCCACCAAGCTATGACGATATGCTGTTGAAAATGCTGTTGAGATAATCCGAGTCATTTTAGGGCGATTTTGGAACATTTTAGGGATTAGTTTCAGACTGTTTTCAGGGATTTATTCAGGACGTCAGCATAAACGCTATTGGTAGGGTAGTCTTCCGATCCTTAACGCACCAATACCCCAGATATAAAGTCGCTGCGTAAGTCCTATTATTTATAAATTAATTCATTAATTACTCTTAAAGATCGGGAGAAAATAGTCACGATTATTGAATTAAATAATCTGGCTTTTAATTAACAATATTAATGGCGCAATACTTGCGCCGCCTTGCGCCCGCTTGCGCCAAAATTAACCTATTAGCTGTAGCAATACTTTAAAAGATTAGGAGTAACCAAAAAATCAGATTATTTCTGTTTATTGGGATTAAAAAGGGGCGCTAATATTAATTAACGCCCCGACTAATTTAAGAATTCAGACAATCACAGGAGTGATTAGCCCTCACCACCATTATTTACGATCAGTAGGATCAGTAGAGCCAGGACCAGTATAGTCAGGATCAGTAGAGCCAGGACCAGTAGAGCCAGGACCAGTAGAGCCAGAAGCAGCAGGAACTTGATTCACGACATTGCCACTGCTAGTGCCGAGTTGAATGCTGTACCCATTGCTGATGGTGTTCGCTTGTGCCGTGCCAAGGGCGGCGTCTGCGGTGCCTGTCACTTTAAAAGTGGCGCTGCCAATGCCTTCTGAGGTCGTTGCACCCGCAGAACCGATCGCAAAGGCCGCGTTTTGTAACCCAGAGGTTCCGCTACTAAGGATATAGTTAAAAGCGTGTGCGATCGCAGAGTCTTTACCGACAGCAGCCGAGACCGCCACACCTGTAACCTTATCGGCGCTAACAGTGAAAGCCGCAGAACCGGCAATTCCACCTTCACCCGCACGGGCGACATTAGCAAATCCCAAGGCATTCATAATAACGAGACCGCTAACGACAGCAAAACGACGGTTCATAATTTTCTGGATCATGATTGGGTTAATCTCCTGGTGTTTTTTGTGTTCTATTAATAAGACGTTTGAGGAAGCAATGTGTGAATTTTTTAGGTGAAAAAATTCAGTTTTTTAGAGCAGATTTGCTAATCCTCATTTGATTTTGTTGTGCTCTATTAATAAGACGCTTTAAGGCGCGGACTGTGAATTTTTTAGGTGAAAAAATTCAGATTTGTTTCTAGAGCCGGTTGCATCACCCTTGATTAACTTGTGCTCTATTAATAAGACGCTTTAAGGCGCGGGTTGTGAATTTTTTAGAAAAATGTAGGGTGGGCAAGGATTTGCCCACCCTACGACTAATTAGCGATTTTCAAACTAATAAACCACAAATTTTCAGCCATAAACCCTACTACAGATGCTTTGTGGTCTATTCATTAGAAAACCGCTGCGATCGCACTGTAGGGTAGGCAAGGATTTGCTCACCCTACTATTAATAAGACGCCGGAAACAGCGAGTTGTGAATTTTTTCGGCCAAAAAATTCCGAATTTTCTAGCTACGCAGGAATGACAGTAGAGACAGGGCTTTGCCGTTGCTTGGATTTCCTGGTTTTCTCGGTTTCAGGGGCGACTCCTCCCCCGCGAGGGGGCAAGCTTCGGGATCCGTTGCGCGGCATCGCTTCTAAACCGAGTGTTTTGGGGGTGAGGACAGAGACTCGCGTCTTTGTCTGTCCAGGTCGATGGTTTGACTTCAGGTCTGTTTGCGGTGGAGGAGAAATACTGAGTTTTCCTGCCTCATATTCATGCCATTGTTGCTGCAAAATTCGCCGCGCTTGGGACATCCGCTTGCGAGCATTGTCATAAGAAATGCCCAGTTGTTCGGCAATTTCTTTGAGCGAATATTTTTTCTGGAGATAAAGGTGAAATGTTTCCCGCATTTTCGGCGGTAAGGTATCTATGGCATTGCCAAAAAATAACTCAAGATTTCGCAAACGTTCCGGGTCAGATATTTCTTCCTGAATAACCAAATCATTCTTTTCGGAGGCGATCGCCTCTACATCCATTATTTCCACTGGATTTCTGCGGCGTTTTCGCTGGAGATCCATGCAGAGGTTATAGGTCAGTCTAGTCAACCAGGCTTTAAAATTGGAAATCGGTCGATCGGTTGTTCTCAGTTTCTCTATGGCTTTTACCATTGCCTCGCTGAGAGCATCTTCCGCATCAGCGGGATTACCTCCCATCCAATCCAGGCAGCAACCATAAAGATAGTTTTTATGCTCGATCCACTGCTGCCAAAAGATGACATTAATATCGGTAGTATTGGTATTTACGTCTCTGGTTATGTTCTGCCTAGCCATCATGTTTTAGCCTTAAATATTCTACAAAGATTCTACAAATTCATGGAGTGAGATGTAGATGCACGTTCAATTACTGGGGGTGACATTTCCCCAGGTTTATAGAGAACAAAAGGATTGACTAGGTAGATGCTTTAACTTGCGACCGCTTGAGCCAAGTCGAGGGAAAAATTTATCACGATTTCGCCAATTTTTCCGGCTGAATGAACAACATCAAATTCAGCCATTTGTTTTTTTGTTTGCCCTTTCTACTAGCTTATTCTATGGTTAGGGCAACTGTGTATCCGATTCGCGCAACTTTTTCGCCTGAGACGAGATTTTTTTTGCTTTTCTCGGAAATAAATCGGTTTGGAGCCTCTGAAAGCCAGAAACCGGGTTTCTTCTATCCCAGAAACCCGGTTTCTTGTTGGGGTAATTTACTACTCCAAATTACCTTCCCGCTAATATCAAAACTGAAACTTTAGCCAACAATGGCGAAAAAATGGCCTTTATACCGGCAATCTAATACTATTTACATACTATTTACAAAACTTCATCTAACAGCCCCGAACATTTTTCGGTTGGGCAAAAAATGCCTAGAAGAGAGAAGAGAGAAGAGAGAAGAGAGAAAAGTTAGTTAAATGAAATATCACTATTCACTATTCACTCTTTCCTCTTTCCTATGCATCCTCTTTCCTCCCACAAGTGTGGAATGCAAGCCCACCCTACAATATAAATACTTATTGTTGCATACTTTTTTGTAAATGGTGTTGCTACATCAGGAGGTTTTCTAACACTTTAAATGCCTGCAAACTGTTAACACTGCCGGGATAAAACCAGTCAGTTGGTTGTGGTCTAAGTAGAGCCGTGATAATTTGGTCAGATTACCTAACTCTGCGGGGATAGAACCAGTCAGTTGATTGTTGTTCAGATAGAGACTCGACAATTTGGTCAGATTACCTAACTCTGCGGGGATAGAACCAGTCAGTTGATTGTGGTACAGATACAGGTATGACAAGTTAGTCAGATGGCCTAATTCTGTGGGAATAGAACCAGTCAGTTGGTTATAGTTCAGGGAGAGGTATGACAAGTTAGTCAGATGGCCTAATTCTGTGGGAATAGAACCAGTCAGTTGGTTGTGGTTCAGGCCGAGACTCGATAATTTGGTCAGATGGCCTAATTCTGTGGGAATAGAACCAGTCAGTTGATTGTGGTTCAGGGAGAGGTATGACAAGTTAGTCAGATGGCCTAATTCTGTGGGAATAGAACCAGTCAGTTGATTGTGGTTCAGGGAGAGGTATGACAAGTTAGTCAGATGGCCTAATTCTGTGGGAATAGAACCAGTCAGTTGGTTATAGTTCAGGGAGAGGTATGACAAGTTAGTCAGATGGCCTAATTCTGTGGGAATAGAACCAGTCAGTTGATTGTGGTTCAGAGAGAGGTTCGTTACCCGATCGCCCTCTATCGTCACCCCATACCAGCCACTAACAGCAGAAGCATCAGGCAGTTCTTCGCTGTTAAAGTCCCAATCTTTCCAGCCTTTGTTATTATTCCAACTCGGCCCATTTGTACTTTGATAAAGAGCCTTGAGAGCGGCATAATCATTCCCATTAAGAGGAATTAATGCTCCCTCACCCAATCCTCTGCCATAAGTTTTCACCTTTCCCTCCGACAAAACCGACAAGGAGGTCTCGATCTCCACAGTTTTCAGCGTTAACTCCCAGTCTTTCTCCCAAGTTGCCGCCCCCCCGAAAGACTTAGAAGTGGCAATCTCAGGGTTTACTGTGGCTTGACTGCTGCAATTTACCGATAAACTCTTCTCTCCCATCATCGGCAGCCGCGTTACAATCGTGGAGCAAGAGTTTGTCGAGTTTCCACCGTTGCAGTAGGGGGCGTAACGATTGAGCGTTTTATTACTTAGTTGAGTGTTTCTCTGTAGATAAAGTTGGAAAGTTTCGCGCATTCTCGGTGGTAAGTTATCTATGGCATCGGCAAGAAATAACTCAAGTTCTCGCAAATTTTCCGGGTCAGGTGTTTCCTTCTGCGTAACCCCATCATTTTTTGCGGAGGCGATCGCTTCTAAGTCCATAGATTGCACTGGATTTCTGCGGCGTTGGCGCCGGATATCCATGCAGAGGTTATAGGTCAGTCTAGTCAACCATGCTTTAAAATTTGAAATCGGTCGATCGGTTGTTCTCAGTTTCTCTATGGCTTTTACCATTGCTTCGCTGAGAACATACTCCGCATCAGTGGGATTACCTCCCATCCAATTCAGGCAACAACCATAAAGATAATTTCTATGCTTTGGCCATTGCTGCCAAAAAATTACATTGATATCGAGAATTCTGTTCTGCCTAGCCATCATGTTTCAGCCTTAAATATTCTACAAACTAACGAGAAAATGTAGACGCACGTTAGCAAATCGGCGGTTAGATCGCCGATGTTTCTAGACAACTTGAAAATTGACTAGGTAGATGCTTTTCTGATTCGCGGCCAAGGCCAGCGGAAAATTTGTCACGATTTCGCCAATTTTTCCGGCTGAATGAACAACATCAAATTCAGCCGTCTGTTTTTTGTTTGCCCTTTCTACTAGCTTATTCTATGGTTAGGGCAACTGTGTATCCGATTCGCGCAACTTTTGCTCAAATTTTGGCCAAAGTGCAAAATTGTAGATCGATAGATCGGATCGACTCGAAGTACCCAACCCCTAAAAGTATGATTCTAGGCAGATTTATCAATGGTCGCGGCATATTCCCCGATCGCCGATCGCGGGTTTACCTGCCTTTTAATTATAGGTTGGTAATTTGTTACAAATAAGTTAAAAAAAACAGAACTTACGCATTAACCCTATCCGTAGGTATCCGTAGGGTGTTGTTCCGAGACGGTGACACACCAATACCCCATATATAGATTCGTTGCGTAAGTCCTAAAAAAGTAAAAATTAGAGGCGATCGCAGAGGAGGTGCAGGGGAAAACAATTAACAATTGATAATTGACAATTGACAATTAAACACCACGATCGATTAACAATTGATAATTGATAATTGATAATTGATAATTATCAATTATCAATTGTTAATTATCAATTATTCCCTCTGCGCCTGAAGCTCCTCTGCACAAGACGCCACCTACAGCTAATTAATCACCGTAATTATCTGTACTAACTTTACCCCGGAAAACAATATATTGATAGATATTGTAAAACAACATAATCGGGATTAAAAAGCCAATGAACACAATCATAAACACCAGGGAACTGGTAGCAGCAGCGGCATCGTAGATCGTAATTTGGGTGGGAATAATATAGGGAAACACAATCAACGCCAACCCAGAAAACGTGAGTAAGAAAATGCCAATCGTACAGATAAACGGGGTTTTCTCTTGTCGCTTGTTCAGGCTATTAATCAGTAGACCGATTAACAAAACGCCTAACAAAGGAATCAAGGCGAAAATATACACTTGGGGGGGATTAAAGAGGCGATCGCGAATTTGGGCAAAAAAGAGCGGAGTGGTAATCGTAATTAATCCCGCGCCCAATAACGTCGTCCAAGCGGCGATTTTGGCAGTGCGGAAGTGAGTATTCTGCAAATCCCCGGAAGTTTTCAGAATCAGATAAGTAGAACCGATTAAAACGTAACCTTGAATTAACGTCAAAGCCACCAACAAAGAAGGCAAACTTAGCCAGTCCCAAGTATTGCCCACAAAATGTCCTGTTTCATCGACCGTAATACCTGCCAAAACACCGCCCAGGGCAAATCCTTGACCGAGGGCAGCCAAAAAACTACCCGCACCAAATGCGAAATTCCACAACAATTTTCGGTTAGAATGTTCGCGAAATTCAAAGGCGACTGCCCGAAAAATAAAGCCGAAAATCATCACAAAAATCGGGATATATAGGGCATTAAGAATCGTGCTATACGCCAAAGGAAATGCCCCAAAAAGAGCACCGCCCATCAGCACTAACCAGGTTTCATTGGCATCCCAAACATTACTTAAGCTAGTCATCAAAATGCCCCGACGTTCCTCATTAGAAGCGGTGAGAGATAAGATTCCCACTCCTAAATCAAAGCCATCCAGCATGACATAAAGGAAAAGGAACAAAGCTAGAATGAAAAACCAGACTTGTGGCAGAAATTGATCCAAGGTTTCCATAACAATTTGTGAAAGATAATAGGGAAAGGGAAGAAAGGGTGTAGGGTGTAGGGGAAGAGAGAATAATTGATAATTGATAATTGATAATTAAACATAATTATCAATTGTTAATTATCAATTGTTAATTGTTTCCAATTCTTCTCCGGGAACTGGGAGTTCTAAATTTGGGCCTTTGCGAATAATTCGGCTACCAAAAAATAGGGCACAAATAAACAAAATAGAATAGACCACCGCAAAGAGAGTTAAAGAGGTTAAAACATTGCTTGGGGGCAAATTGCTGGCCGCATCTACGGTACGGATTTGCTCGTAAAGTGTCCAAGGTTGGCGTCCCACACAGCGAACAATCCAGCCAGATTCTACGGCAATATATCCTAAAGGTGCGGCAAAAATCCAGGTCGCCATTAACCAACTTTGTTGACCAATTTTATCTTCAGCTAATTGACCTCGGATCCACTGCACTACAGTCCAAAACATTAAACCAGCTAAGAAGAAACCGATCGCCACCATAATCCGAAAAGAATAATAGATTAATCCCACCATGTGCGGGCGATCTTCGGGTCGCCATTCTTTCAAACCCCGTACAGGTTCCGAAAGTTTTGGTTTCAGTTCCAGGATATATCCCAAAGCGTTAGGAATGGCGATTTCCCAATCATTTTTTTCAGCGGTTTCATTGGGGAGAGAAACCATACTCCAAGGGGCAGAATTGCCAGCGGGAATTGTTTCCCATTGGGCTTCCATTGCGGCGAGTTTTGCCGGTTGGTGTTGATAGACTTGTTCGGCACTTAAATGGCCAATATAAATTTGCAATGGGGCAACAGCGATCGCGGCGGCTAAAACAATTTTGAAAGACTTACTGAAAAACCCTTGATGGCGACCTTTGAGAATATACCAAGCGCTAATTCCGCCAATCACAAATAACGAAGTCTCCAAAGTGGCAAAAAACATATGGAGGACGCTATTCAGCATAAAAGGATTAAAAATTGCTTGAAAATAATCGCTGACCACAAATTTGCCATTCACCATTTCCCCACCAGCGGGAGTTTGTAGCCAAGAATTCGCCGCAATAATCCAAAATGTTGAGAGGTTAGCGCCAAAAGCTACCATAATTGTAGCGAAATAATGAATCGCTGGATTGACTTTTTCCCAGCCAAATAGCATAATGCCTAGAAAGCCCGCTTCTAGCATAAATGCCATAGAAGCTTCAAAGCCTAAAACACTGCCAAAAAAGTCCCCAACTGCTTCAGAAAATGGCGCCCAATTCGTGCCAAATTGAAATTCCATCGGGACTCCAGAAGCTACCCCAATGCCAAAGTTGAGCACATATAGTTTTGCCCAAAAACGGGCATGATGATAGTAGTCAGGATTCCGAGTTTTTAACCAGAGTCCTTCGACAATTACCAAATAAATGGCCATACCTGTAGTCAATACAGGCCATAGCATATGAAAGATAGCCGTGAGTGCAAATTGCATCCGCGAAAGCACTACGGTGTCTGAGAGAAAGTCCATAATTGCCTTGATGATTTAGATCAACATTTATGGATTATACTACATATATAAGGAAATGGGAAATTAACAGAAAATTGATCTGACCGAATTTGTGGGCAAGGGGGTTTAGGTTCGCCATTTTCCGCCCGAAGCTGTGGGTCAAGGGAAAGGATACAGGCTATGGATCGTAATAGGTAATATATAGATATACTAGAGATATTTTTTGATAGCGATGTAATTTTATAGCATATTTGTTCTAGGTTTTGATTTTTTTTTTGATTTAAATAAATTTAATATTTTTTTAACAATTTACTAAATCGCAAATTGCTAGAATTATTATAGCATTCCAACCTAAATACGCGATCGCCCACCATGCAGATATTCACAAACTACATCAAAGCCATTGAAACTTCACTTCAGTCAGGAAACGCCACTGAACATACTTATCGCCCTGCGTTAAAAACTTTACTGGAGTCTTTTAATTCGGGGATTATAGCGGTTAATGAACCGAAGCGGATTAAATGCGGTGCCCCGGATTTTGTCATTACCGCTGGACAAATTACCCAGGGACATATCGAAGCCAAAGATATTGGGGTTTCTTTGAACAAAGAAGCGAAAAGTCAGCAACTCAAGCGCTATTTTAACGCCTTACCTAACCTAATTTTAACCGACTATTTAGAATTTCGCTGGTATGTGAACGGAGAATTAAGGTTAACGGCAAAAATTGCTCAATTTGGCCAAAAAAATCAACTGCAACCCAACCCAGCAGAAATCAATAAATTGGCGCAACTTTTGACCCAATTTTTGCAAATCGCTACGCCTCAAGTTAGCAGTCCCAAAGAGTTAGCCAAAAGGATGGCTAGTTTAGCCCAACTAATTCGCGATGCGATTAATACGGCATTGGCAGAAAAGGAAAAAGGGGGAATGCTGCGGGAGCAATTAGAGTCTTTTCAGAAAGTTTTGATTAAAGATTTAACTCCGAGTCAGTTTGCGGATATGTACGCGCAGACCATTTGTTATGGGCTATTTGCCGCGCGGTGTAATACCGATAAACCAGCAACTTTTTCGCGAGAAACTGCCGCGTTTCAGTTGCCGAAAACTAATCCTTTTCTGCGGAGTATTTTTGGCCAAATTGCCGGACCAGATTTAGATGAAAGAATTGTTTGGGCGGTGGATGATTTGGCGACGATTTTGCGATTAACGGATATGGCGGAAATTCTGAAAAATTTTGGTCAGCGAACTCGGCAAGAAGACCCGGTGGTGCATTTTTATGAGACGTTTCTGGCAGAATACGATCCAAAAATGCGGGAGTCACGCGGGGTTTATTATACTCCTGAACCTGTGGTGTCTTATATTATTCGTAGTGTGGATTATATTCTGAAACAAAAGTTTGGCATTAGTCAGGGATTAGCAGATGCGCGGAAAATTAAAGTGTCGGATCCCTCCAACCCCCCAACCCCCCTTGTTAAGGGGGGCAAGGGAGGATCTAAAAAGGGGGAGAATTCTGTGTCGGATCCCCCCCAACCCCCCTTAACAAGGGGGGAGAATCAAGAAATTCATCAGGTATTAATTCTGGATCCGGCAGTGGGAACGGGGACATTTTTACATGGGGCGATCGACCATATTTATGAGAGTTTTAAACAGCAAAAGGGGATGTGGTCGAGTTATGTGAGTCAGCATTTATTACCTCGGTTATTTGGGTTTGAGTTGTTGATGGCACCCTATACGGTTGCTCACATGAAATTGGGGTTGCAGTTGCAGGATTTGGGTTATGATTTTAGTTCTGATGAACGGTTAAGAATTTATTTGACCAATACTCTGCAAGAAGCGTTTCAAATTCCACCTGCGGATGGATTTTTAAACCGAATTCGGGATGAAGCAGAAGCGGCAAAAAAGGTTAAGGAAGATGTTCCCGTGATGGTGATTTTGGGAAATCCACCTTATGCTTATGATTCAGTGAATACAGACCCTTGGATTGTGGGATTAGTCCGCGATTATTATCAAGTGGATGGGGAATCTTTGGGAGAACGCAACCCGAAAGGCTTGTTAGATGATTATGTGAAATTTATTCGATTTGCGGAACATCGGATTGATTTAACAGGTTATGGAGTTTTGGCATTTATTACCAATCATGGTTATTTAGATAATCCCACTTTTCGGGGTATGCGTCAGCATTTGATGCAAACCTTTGATGAGATTTATCTGTTAGACCTACATGGAAATAGTAAGAAGAAAGAAGTTTGTCCCGATCGCACCCCCGACCAGAATGTGTTTGATATTCAGCAAGGGGTGGCAATTGGTATTTTTATTAAATCTGCCAATAACCCCCAAAAATTGGCAACGGTTTATCATGCTGATTTATGGGGAAAGCGAGAAATTTATCGAGAAATAGAGCAAGGGAAAGAACTGATCGGGGGAAAATATCACTGGTTAGCGGCAAACGATCTTAATTCTACAGAATGGACAAAGATAGAACCGCAAACCCCTAATTATTTGTTTAAACCCCAAGATACTAATTTGCTTTCGGAATATGAGCCAGGATGGAAAATATCTGAAATAATGATCGTTAATAGTTTAGGATTGACAACAGCTAGAGATCAACTCACCATTCATTGGACTAAAGAGGAAGCTTGGCAAACGGTGAATCAGTTTGCTAATTTATCGGTAGAAGATGCTCGCAATACCTATAACTTA
The DNA here is from genome assembly GCA_011390955.1 of Oscillatoriales cyanobacterium. Classification (GTDB taxonomy): domain Bacteria; phylum Cyanobacteriota; class Cyanobacteriia; order Cyanobacteriales; family Laspinemataceae; genus Planktothricoides. Next base: position 175,068 of record JAABRM010000001.1, read on the forward strand.
GGTAAAGATAGCAGAGATTGGAAAGTTCATATGGCGCAACAAGACTTAAAGCAATCGGGTCTTGATTCAAATAACTTAGTCCCCATTTTTTATCGACCGTTCGATCTGCGCTACACATACTATACCGGAAAATCCAGAGGGTTTCACTGTATGCCCAGAGGGGAGGTGATGAATCATATTATTGCCGGGGATAATTTAGCGATCGCCACTTTGCGAAGACCTAGAAATGAAATAGTAGATAACTTTTTTGTTTCTAACAGTATTACGGATAAATGTATTATTTCATCTCTAGATAATGCGAGTATTTTCCCTCTCTACTTATATCCGACAAATCAACCCACTCTTTTCGAGTTAAAGACCTCTAATGCACCAGGGGGACGCTATCCTAACTTGGCAGAAGAATTTACCCAAGACTTCGCGAGTCGCTTAGGATTAGCATTTATCCCTGATGGTAAAGGCGATATCCAAACAACTTTTGGCCCTGAAGATATTTTTCACTATATTTATGCGGTGTTTCACTCTCCCAACTACCGCGAACGTTACGCCGAATTCCTGAAAATAGACTTTCCTCGCGTTCCCTTAACCTCCCAAATTGGTCTATTTCAAGGATTATGTGAAAAGGGCGATCGCTTAGTCAATTTGCATTTAATGAAAGCAACGGGTTATTTACGGGTGACATATCCCGAACCGGGAGATAATCAAGTAGAAAAAATCCTTTATACTGACCCGAAAAACAATCAGCCCGGACGAGTTTACCTGAACAAAACTCAATACTTTGAGGGAGTACCTCCAGAAGTTTGGCATTTCTATATCGGTGGCTATCAAGTTTGTCAGAAATGGCTGAAAGACCGCCAAGGGAAAACCTTAGATTATGACGATTTAACCCATTATCAAAATATTGTCGCGGCTTTGGCAGAAACCATAACTTTGATGCAAGAAATTGATGCGCTAATTAACGAATATGGGGGTTTTCCGATTTATTAATAGTATAGTCATTTCAATTTAACGTGCTTGATACAATAATGTAGGGGCGCTTGGACGTAGCGATGGGCGCAAGCATTGCCACGAAAAAGCCCCTACGATCGCCCCTGATGCTTTGTCTCAAGTATTATTGAAATAACTATATCATGGGAAAAATTAATCGGCTTGAATGGGTAATATAATCGTGAATTCAGCACCATTTCCAGGGGATGAATGACAAATTAGTTGCCCGTGGTGTTTTTCTACGATAATTTGGTGGCTAATTGATAAACCTAATCCTTTGCCGCTGCCCACAGGTTTGGTAGTAAAAAATGGTTCAAAAATTTTCTCACATAAGGCTTGTGGGATGCCAGGGCCATTATCCCGAATTTTGATGGAAATCGAGTCTCGATCGATTTGTTCAGTGGCGACCAAAATTGTTGGCATGGTTACTGTCTGGTTTTCCGAGTTAATTTTCTGGTTACTGGTTGGAGATGCGGCTAAACTTAAAGCATAGATAGAATTGTCTAGAATATTGAAAAATACTTGATTTAAGTCTCCAGCGTAACACTGGACTAAAGGCAGTTTGCCATATTGCTTAATTAAGTTAATATTATTTAATCGATGCTGTAAAATCATCAAGGTGCTGTCTAGACCTGTGTGAATGTCAATCCGTTTTATTTCCGCTTCGTCTAACCGAGAAAATGTGCGTAGCCCCAGGACTACATCACGAATGCGATCGCTCCCGTTTTTCATAGAAGACAAAATTTTGAGCAAGTCTTCACTTAAATATTCCAGGTCAATATCTTCGATTTTTGCTTCAATTTCCGGTGGAACTTTGGGGAAGTTGGTTTGATAAAGGTCTAAAAGTTCTAACAAGTCTTGGATGTAATCATTGGCTGGGTCTAAATTAGCGGCAATGAAATTAATGGGATTATTAATTTCGTGAGCAATTCCGGCCACCATTTGACCGAGAGAAGACATTTTTTCTGTCTGAATGAGTTGAGCTTCAGTTTTTTGCAGTTGCTTCAAAGTGGCTTGTAACTCCTGGGTTCTCTGCTCGACTTTTTGTTCTAAGTTATTGTTATAATCTTCTAACTGCTGATTGGCATTGGCTAAATTGCTATAGAGACGAGCATTTTCTAAGGAAATCGCGGCTTGAGATGATAACAATTGTAAAACTTCTAGGCGATCGCTGGTAAAAGCCCCGGTGGTTAGGTTGTTTTCTAAGTAAAGTAAACCGATCGCCTGTCCTCTGGCACTAATCGGAATACATAATACAGACTTGGGTTGGTGCTTGAGAATATAGGTATCATTGGCAAGTATTTCTTCATCAATGGCATTATTGACCACCAAACTTTGCTGCGTTCTTTGCACATAATTTAAGGCTGACATTGGTACAGTGTCACTCATTTCTTTTGGGCAAGACTGCAACACCCTGATGCGATCGCCATCCACTTCCCCCATAACGGCGATCGTCAAGTTATCGTTGTCATTGAGCATGAGAACCCCTTTTTGAGCGCCACTATTTTGTAAAAGAATTGTCATCAATTTTTCCAGCAAATTACTCAGGACAATTTCACTGGATATCGCCTGGGCTGCTTTCATCACCGTGGGTAAATCTAGCAGATTTAAACCTGTAGGCGCTGTTGTTCTGGTGCGAGTGATTTCAGTGCTTTGACTGGGGGAGATAGCAATTTGTCCCAGTATTTCTGGATATTGAGTTTCCAGTTGTTTAACTTTGGCGATCGCCCCCCAGCGAAGATAACCTTGATGGGCTTCGGTTATATAAAAACGTCCCATATTTTCTCGATCGCGAGACAGATGAAATTCCCCGGCTAGTTCATTGGCGAGGGCTTCTTCTTGGATATAACCTTGCTGACGGGCTCCAGCGATCGCCTTTTCATAATGTGCGATCGCCTGAGTATCTCTCCCCCGGAATTTAGCCCTTTCTGCCTCCACTAAATCATACTTATGCTGAAAATTTTCCGGGCAATGTGCAGCCCACAACTTCATTTGTTTTTGATTGGCTGATATGGTTTTCAAGTAGCGTTTTTTGCTCGGTACATCAATCCGCTCTAAATTAGCCAACAGTGCCAAAGAATAGTAAAAAATGTGAGCATAGTATTGAAATGATCCTACACCACCTTTTTTATATTTATCGGTTAATTCGCCAAATTTTACCGCTGCTTCATAAATTTTTAATAAATAAGCCAGTATGGTTTTATAATGATTGATCATAAACAATAAAGTAATGTTATTTGTTTCCTCAAATAACTGAACAATTTCGGCTTCTTTCTGGCTTGATTCTCCTAAACACAACGGTGATTCTGAAGGATGAATTAAATTAAACACCATTTGATAACATAACTGGCTAAACCAACTATGAAACTCTAGCTTAGATTTTTTAATTAATTCTAAGTAATGCTTTTTTTGAATAATTAATAAATTGAGCGGATGGCCGCTAAAAAACATATGATTTGTGTGTTGGACAATGCAATAAAAGCCATATTCTAAATCTCCGTCATTCATGCCAATTTCCCAGGCTTTAAACAACGGTGCTATGGTTTTTTTAATATGCACATGAACGGGAAGTATCAAGACATAAATAATGTCCATCACTTTACAGCGAATTTTCGACTGAGAATCCTGGTATCGCTCCATCACAGCGAGGGATACCCGAGCAAATTCATAAGCTTTTTCCAGTTGCCCGTAAAATCCCGACAAAATCATGGCATAATTGACATAAGCATAAGTCGCTAATGGTGAATTACCGTTAACAACACAAAGCTTAACCATTGTCAAAATCATTAACTCTAAGAGCAAAGAATTCACATGAAAAGCTGCTCCTATAGCACTTTGAAGAATTCTTATGGCTGCTAACTGATAAGGATCGGTCATTTCTGGCAAGTTGATTAAATCAGCAGTTGCCGGAAGTCTACTGGATAATTCTTCTTTCAGCAACCGAGTTTCTTTTAAAATCTGTGATTTACTATGGGGAAATTGAATTTTTAATTGAGCCAAAATATCCTCAGCAGTTTCTAGGGCTTTTTGTGCCTGAGACTGATTAACATAGAACTGCATTTTTACTTCATAAATGGGAATAATATCTAAAATTGACTTAGCTTGCGCGATCGCTACTGCCGCTAAAAAATTTCCTCGCTCTGGATTTGCACTTAAGTATTCGATTTCCCCCGCTTGCACATAAAGATTTAAAGTTAAATCGTAATAGCGATCCCAGCGATCTGCTTCTAATAAATTTAAGCCAATATTTAAATAGTTCAAAGCCGCTTTATATGCCGTGGCTGACTTAGCCTTTTTAGCCGCCATGAGATTTAAAGAGGCTAACTCGTATTTTTCTAATGAATTTTCTATTAAGTCAATGGCCAAATTTAGTTGATTGACTAAAATAAAAATCTGATTTTTTTGCGTCTCAGGAGGTAAATTTTCCAGCAGCAAACGACCGATTTTTAAATGAGTGAGTTGTTTTTCCGATTCAGGAATCAGAGAATAAGCGGCTTGCTGTACTCGGTCATGTAAAAATTTGTAATCAATGTTTAAGCTATTTTGGCGATCGCCCAGGATTGTTTCTCGATAATTTTCTGCCCACTGGTGCTCTGGAATTAACGGACTATCACTGTCTAAAAGCATGGGAATTTTATATGCATCACTCAAAGGCAGGACTAGCCCCAACTCCAGAGCATTCCACAGCTTTAAAGCGGTTTCAGTGGTTGATTGCTCATTGACAATGGCCAGAATATCTAAATTAAACTGGTTGCCAATACAAGCCGCAAACTTTAAAACTTTTTGCGTATCTTCGGGCAGTTTACTTAAGTTACGGGCAATCAGTTGGACGACATTATAATCGGTAATGCCAATCCCTTGAATTTTCGCAATATCCCACTGCCATTTTGCTAAAGTTAAGTCATAATTTAATAATTTTTCTGTCGCGAGAGTTTTCAATATTTGAGTTAAAAAGAAAGGATTTCCTTGGGTTTTATTCTCAATCAGTAATGCCAACTGACAAATATGGTGATTTTCTGGATCGGCCTTGAGGGTATCCGCAATCAATTCGCGAATATGCTGATGAGATAATGGTTTTAATTCAATATTATGAATGAATGTTCCAGAAGCCTTGATGGTTTCCAAGGTTTGCATAGTTAAATGCGTGGGACTGACTTCATTTTCTCGATAAGCCCCAATCACAAATAGATATTGATGGTCTGGGTCAGTCATCAAAAATTCGAGTAATTTTAAAGTAGCGGGGTCTGCCCATTGTAAATCATCTAAAAAAATCACCAAAGGATGTTCGGCTTGACAAAATACATTAATAAATTCTCGAAAAACCCGATGAAATCGATTTTGCGCTTCATAAATACCCAATTGAGGGACGGGAGGTTGTTCCCCTAAAATGAGTTCAAGTTCGGGAATGACATCAATAATGACTTGAGCATTTTGCTTGAGACTACCTAATATTTTTTGTTGCCAATTCTTCAGATTTTGCGAAGTTTCCGTTAACAGTTGTCGAATTAATTGTTGAAAAGCTTGAATAATTGCTGCATAAGGAATGTTGCTCTCATATTGATCGAATTTACCGGCGATAAAATAGCCTCTGGTTTTGACGATGGGTTTATGAACTTCATAAACTACTGAGGTTTTACCGACCCCAGAATACCCACTCACAAGCATTATTTCGCTGGTCCCTTTGCTGACTCGTTCAAAGGCATCTAATAGAGTCTGAACTTCTGCTTCTCTTCCGTATAGTTTTTGCGGGATCAGGAGGACGCTGGCTCGATCGCGCATTCCTGGGGGGAAAGAATTAATCATCCCGGTAGTTTGTAACTCAGATAAACAAGTTTCTAAATCCGCTTGCAGTCCGGCTGCGGTTTGATATCTATCTTCTGCGGTTTTACTTAAAAGTTTCAGTATAATCGCCGCAGTAGTGGCATCAAGTTCGGGTCGATGTTGCTGTGGAGAAATCGCTTCAACGGCTAAATGGCAGTGAACCATTTCCATCGGATCCGTGGTGTTAAAAGGCAATTTACCTGTGAATAGTTGATAAAATGTCACCCCCAAAGAATAGAAATCCGTGCGATAATCTAAAAAACGATTCATTCTGCCCGTTTGTTCTGGGGACATATACGCCAGAGTGCCTTCTAATAAATTGCCATGACTCAAGTCAGTGTTTTCTCGATCTAGGCGTGAGGCTATACTAAAGTCTGTGAGTTTGACTTCTTTAGTGTCCGGGTTAATAATAATGTTAGACGGGTTAATATCTTTGTGAATAATCCGGGCTTGATGTAGCTGTCCGACAATTTTAACCAGGGCGATCGCAATTTCTAACCCTTGCTGAATTGTCACCGATTGATTGGTCATCCATTCTTGCAAGGATTGTCCGCCAAAATCCTCTAAAATTAACGCATAACTATTTTGGTAGCGTTTCAGTTCATAGGCTTGAACAATTCCGGGAATATTCACGGAATGCATCAAGGTATATTCTTGTTTGATCCGGGTAATTTCTTCTAAAGTGGGATTGCTAGAGGCTAATGTTTTAATAATCACCGGGATTTGACTGCTTTGTTCACTGCTTTGTTGAATTCCTCGATAAATGAGATTTTTTTCATTGGCGCTAATGGCCTCGGTAATCTGATATCCACTTAAAGAAATCATTATCGTCAACTCCTGTGAATTGGGGCTAATATTGAGGCTAAGAATTTGTCATCAGGGTAATTTTAGGTTAAATTATGAAATCCAACCACTTTCAGGCAGTTACTAAGTTATAATACCTTGTATCCTTAAACCATGTTCCATTAGTAAAAAATCTTAATAATTGATCCAAGCAACAAGCAACAATCAACAAGCAACAATCAACAATCAACCAACAATAACATTATGGCAGAATTCCCTGATTTTAGCAAATACGGCTATCAAATAAAACGTGAATTGGGTCGCAATGTAGCCGGAGGACGGCTGACCTACTTGGCTAACCGGATTTTACCCCAAAATTCATCAGCCAATAACGCCGAAAACTGGGTAGTGATTAAGCAATTTCAGTTTGCCACAACGAGCGCCAATTGGTCAGATTTTAAAGCCCACGATCGCGAAATTAAAGTTTTGCAAAGCCTCGATCGTCCAGGAATTCCTAAATATTTGGATTCTTTCGAGACGCCCACGGGTTTTTGTATGGTGCAGGAGTATAAAGAAGCAAAATCTCTGGGAATATTACGCAGTTTTGAGCCAGAACAGATTAAACAAATTGCCCTAGACTTGTTAGGAATTTTAGTTTATTTACAAAGTTTAAACCCGTTGGTGATTCATCGAGATATCAAACCAGAAAATATTTTAGTGGCGGAAAATTCCGCAGGTTCGCTGAAGGTTTATCTGGTTGATTTTGGCTTTGCTCAAATGGGCGGGGGCGAAGTGGCGATGAGCAGTATGGTGAAAGGCACTCTAGGGTTTATGGCACCGGAACAGTTGTTTAATCGCAATCTGACTCCGGCATCGGATCTTTATGGTTTGGGGGCGTCTTTAATTTGTTTGCTGACGGCAACTAAATCGATGGAGGTGGGTAAGTTATTGGATGAAAACTATCATTTTGAATTTAGAGAATTGCTGCCTAAATTGAGTCGGCGCTGGATTTCTTGGCTGGAAAAAATGGTCGAGCCAGATCCGAAAAATCGCTATGCAAATGCGGCGGAAGCTTTGGCGGCATTGCAACCAATTTATGTTAACCGAACCCCAGAGGTTAAGCTGAGTCCGTCTCCCATTGAGTTAGCCGCGTCCAAGGTTGGGGAAACGTTGCGGGTGCAGGTGCTAATAAAAAATTCTGTGCCAGAAACGTTGCTGACGGGTTGGTGGGAGGTGGCACCGCATCCGAACGATCCCCCCCAGCCCCCCTTATTAAAGGGGGAGAACGATCCCCCCCAGCCCCCCTTATTAAGGGGGGAGAACGATCCCCCCCAGCCCCCCTTATTAAGGGGGGAGAACGATCCCCTCCAGCCCCCCTTATTAAGCCATTCTTGGATTAGTTTTAGTCCGTCAAGATTTGCAGACAATCGCGTGGTTTGTGAGATTTTGATTAATACGCGGAAGCTGAGAACGGGTCAAGTTTACGATCGCCAATTGTTGTTACATACGAATGGGGTGCCGGAAACTCAGACGGTCAGCTTGACGGTGCAGACGGCGCCGGTGCCGATCGCGGTGCGAAAATTGCCTCGTCGGTTTTTGGGATTACTGTTTTTGGTGGCTGCCGGTGGTTCGGTGGTGGCTTTGGAGTCCATGATGACTTTGGTGACGGTGGCGATCGCCGGTTTTGTGACTTGGGCGGGTCTTTCGCGGATTTTGGGCAGTCGAAACCATTGGCTAAAAGTGCTTGTAGCTTTTTTGACTACAATGGTAGTGGCGGGAATTGCCGGATTTGGGATTGGCGTTGTGCTTGGGGCGACGGCGACCGGGTTGTGGACAACGGCGATCGCTGCTGCGGTGACGGTGGCAACAGGGGCAAGCTTGCTGGCAACTGCCACGGGAGTGAGAAAAAATTTCGGTACTGGGTGGGCGATCGCGCTTTGTTTGCTCACAGCAATTTGCGGCATTACTTTCGGTCTGGGTTTAAAATTACAATTATTAGCCTCTCCCTGGCTGTTAGCAATTGCTACCACTGCCCCGGTACTCGCTTTAGTCCTAATTTTGCCCGCCAGCGATCGGCGACGCCTTGCCAAATATCGGCAATCGGAGCAACATTTAATTGAATCTTAGTTAAGTAGGTGAAGATAATTAATTGCACTTTTCGTTTCCCTCCGTAAATCCGTGGATTCCCGCCTGCGCGGGAATGACAGTTTTTCTTTTAATGGGGTCTATGGTGCATTTATTTCTGCCCACCTACTTATTTGTTATTTCTGATTTATTATGCAAATCTGCAAATAACAAATAAAGCATAACCCAAATATACAAGCTATTCATAATGAACTTCCCTGATTTTTCCCAACAAGGCTATCAAATTATCGAAGAACTAGGCCATAATCATGCCGGTGGTCGAGTCACTTATTTAGCATCAACTTTAGCATCAAATCATCCTGAAGAAAAAGTTGTCATTAAAGAGTTTCAATTTGCCAAAAGTTCGGAAACCTCTTGGGCAGAGTACGACGCTTACCAAAGAGAGATAGAAGTATTGCAGGGATTAAATCATCCGGGAATTCCTCGGTATTTAAACTCTTTTGAGACCGCCCAGGGTTTTTGTTTGGTGCAAGAATATAAAAATGCCCAACCTTTATCCGTTGAAAATGCTTGGATCGCCAAAGATATTAAAAAAATTGCGATCGCGCTATTAGAAATATTAGCCTATTTGCAAAATAGAATACCTCCAGTATTTCATCGGGATATCAAGCCAGAAAATATCCTAGTAGATGGCCAACTCAATGTTTATTTAGTCGATTTTGGTTTTGCCCATATTGGTCAGGGAGAAGTAGCCATGAGTAGCATGGTTAAGGGCACCTTGGGCTTTATGCCACCAGAACAGTTATTTAACCAAGAATTGACCCTGGGTTCAGACCTTTATGGAGTCGGGGCAACCCTGATTTGTTTGTTGACTCAGACTAAATCGGTGGATATTGGGAATTTAATTGATGCTTACTATCGGATTAATTTTAAATCTAAAATTCGGCGGATTAATCCAGATTTAATTAACTGGCTAGAAAAAATGGTCGAACCGAAACCAAAAGACCGTTTTCCTGATGCTAATACTGCCTTAGAAGCCCTGAAGCCCCTAGAAGTACGACCAACGGCAAAAGTTAATTGTAGCGCTCAAATTGTTGAAGTCACCGCTCGTGAATTTTCAGAACAACTCACCACTAAAATCGTGATTTCAAATCCGATTCGGGGGACAATGCTGGCGGGTCGATTAGCGATCGCGCCCCATCCTAACGACCCAAAAGTAAAACCCCCCGGTCATGGCTGGATTCACATCAGTCCTCGTCATTTTAAACAGAATCAAGTTCAGTGTAATATTACCATATCTACGAAAAAATTACAAGCAGATTCAACTTATGAACGAGAAATTTTATTAATCACCAATGCTAGTAATGAACCGTATAGAATTCCTCTCAGAGTGAATACGGCGTCATTGCCCAAACAAAGTCAGCTACCCTACGGCCATATCGCCACATTATTTGGCTTGAGTTTTCTTTTATGTTGGCGAATATTATTTGTATTGTGCGGCCATCTGATCTTTTCTTTGATTTTTCATAGTTATGGTTTTTTATTGTTATTAATTATCCTAATTGGATGGGCGGTGTTGGCTCAAAAGTTGAGTGAAGAAAAATATGCGACAAACACTGGTGCATGGGCTGGGTTAATTATGTCGGCAGCGATCGCATTGGTGACAGGTAATCTTTTTTTAGATATCTTTAATCTAGGTACGGTAATGATGGTATTGGGCAGTTGTTTGGGTGCTCATGCGGGGGGACTTACAGAAATATTCACTTGGTGGTTTACCAAAACTTCAGCCCCGCACATCGCCAAGGTATTAGCTGGGGCGATCGCCGGTACAATGGCGGCAATTACTGTGTCTTTATATTACACAAAATATTACATAGAATTACTCCCAGGAGATATCGGAATTTTGTTCTGGTTAATTATGGGAATGTTTGTCAGCGTGTTTGTCGGGGTAGTGGTCTCTGATTTGATGCTAGAAGATTTTACCCCCCCCTGGGCTGTGACTTTTTCTTTGTTAACTATGGGTCTGGGAATGACAATAGGCATGGTCTCGATCTGGGGCTGGTGGTCGATGTTATTGCCGGGAATTATTATGGCCGTTTGTTTGGGTAAAATGATTTCTCCCACCACTAAGCGATCGCGCTTAATTAAAACCTATCAAAAAAATATATTGCAGTTGATTAAACCCTAGGGTAAAACCTGATATAATCAATAGTCACTCAAATATTCCGTCCATGAATTAAGTAGGTGAACATAATTAATTGCACTTTTCTTTCCCCGCCGATAGGCTGTGGATTCCCGCCTTCGCGGGAATGACAGTCTTTTTCTCATTCGGTCTGTGGTGCATTTATTTCTGCCCGTCTACTTGATTTAAAATAAAACCCTAGAAGGAAAATTTTTATCTATGAAAAACCGCGCAACTTTTTGGCTTGTTTTTCCCTTAATGCTGGGCTTATTTGCCTGTTCAAATTCCGGGGAAAGCGATCTCGCCGATACATCCACTGTGCCCCCTCCACCGGCAGAAAATCCGGTGAGTAACCCATTACCCGTTCCCACAACTCCCCCGGCAGATATGGCCAATCAGCGATCGGGAACTTCCGGGAAATCCGCAGCAATGTCCCCGGAAATTCGCCAGCAAATTTTAACGGAACTTTATAGTCAGCAAGAAGCATTAAATCTCTGCGATGGTTTCTTGGATCGAAACTATTCCCAAACCGAGTCACAAGTCTTCGCTTTAGACGCAGAAACTTATTTAGTGCATTTACAATGTAGTTTAGCCGCTTATCAAGCCAGTTTTGAATTTTTGACCTATCAGAAAACTGCGTCGGGCGGTGAATTTACGCCCATGAACCTGACTGTATTTAGCGAAAACCCATCGGGAGAACCGACTGAAGAAAATGTGAGAACTTTGGGGGGAATGCCGACCTATGATCCAGAAACGCGATCGCTGACTATTTTTACCAGATTTAGAGGATTAGGTGATTGTGGTTCATTCGCCAACTATCAACTAAAAGACGGTCAATTTCGCCTGGTGAAATACCAAGCAAAATTTGCCTGTGATGGCAATGCGATCGACCCAGAAACATATCCGCAAATTTTTCCTTAGAAGTATCAGATAAGTATCAGAAACCGGGTTTCCGCCCACATTGGGTAACGGGGGCAAAAATTATCGCCGAAATCCGGTTTTTGGGGTAGCCATTTAAATATCCCATTTAAATATCAATTTTTACTTCTACTTGTGAATTGGTTAACCGAGAAACCTTTTCACTATCTTCAGGATCTAAGCGAATTTTTACCTCGACCACGCGCACATCTACATCAGCGGTGGGGTCTGTATCTAAAATATCTCGTTTGCCAATTTTCCAGCCAATTTGATCTACAGTTCCCGCCAATTCAGAGGCGATCGCATCACTGGTAATTAAAGCCCGTTGACCCAAACGGACTTGGGAAATATCTGTCTCATAAATTTCTGCCACTACATACATTCGATCGGTCTGACCAATCTCAACAATGCCATCATTACTAATTAACTCACCGGGACGAGTAAAAATATCCAAAACCCGGCCATTAATCGGGGATCTAATATAAGCTTGATCCAGGTCAACTTGGGCTTGAGAAACAGCAGCGATCGCTCGATCCACTTCTGATTGCGCCACGGTCACATCCACGGGGCGAACTTCCATTAAACTATTCAAAATCGAACTAGCCTGATTAACTTGCTCATTGCCGGTTTCTAAAATTCGTTTAAAGTTAGTTTGGGCTTGAGTAATTTCGGCGTTGGAGGTGGTGTTAATTCGTTCTAAATTGGCTTTAGCTTCTGCGATTTGTTTATTCCCCGTTTGCATAATCCGGGTTAAAATGACTTGTGCTTCATTAATTTTTTCCCGACCCGTGATGAGCATTTCTTGGAGTACGGCATCAGCTTCTTTTAATCTTTCCTGACCCGTTTGGACTGCTAATCGTTTCGTATCAAATAATGACTGACTAATAGCCCCTTCTCGATACAGTTGTTCGTGACGCCAATATTCAGTTTGAGCATTGTCTAATTCAGCATATAAGCGATCGATGGTCGCTTGTTGGGCCTGAATATTTCCCTCTAATTCCGCTGCCAAACGTTGAATTGTCGCTTCCTGGGCAGCTATATCCCCACTGAGTTGGGCCTCTAAGCGAGCGATCGCCGCTTCTTGGGTGAGAGTCTCCCCTCGTTGTTGGGCTTCGAGACGAGCGATCGCCGCTTGTTGCCCTTCCAACTCCCTGGGAATTTGGGCTTTCAGTCGGGCAATTTCTGCTTTTTGGGCATCAATATCACCAGTTCTTGTCCCCGCTCTCACTTTGTCTAAATTTGCTTGGGCAATTTTTACTTGCTGTTTGGCTACTTCCAAAGCTTGTAAAAGGCGATCGCGACTATCCAAAATAGCGATTACTTGCCCTTCTCGCACGCGATCGCCTACTTCCACAAATAACTCTTGTAACTTATCTGAAGGTTGGCCGAGTCCTTGACCCCCTCTTGCTGACAGTTTGATCGTTTCTTCTTTCGGTTCAATGCGACCTAAACCGGAGATCGCTTTTTCTGATAATAAAGGGGGTAAAGTTTCTGGGGTAGAAAAGAAATTTACCCCCAGAGTTGACTGGGAATCGATCAGAATATAAAGAGAAAAACCGCCAGTAGCGATCGCACCTAATACCACCAGTGCGATCGCCCAGGTGGGGATGAAACCTTTGTGTTTTGTTCCCTTGAACAAAATACCCAGAGTTTTGCCAGCATCAGATTGAATAGACTCCCGATAAATGGGACTCTGCTGTAGCTGATTCTCTGGCATTTCATCAAGATTTTCTTTAAACCCCTCACCCATAAAATATCAACTCAACATTTTTGGATTCATTACTTTAGTTTGTCATAAGCGGCCAGAATGAGTTTTTCGGTTTCCTCCCAGCTAATACATTTATCTGTCACCGACACCCCATATTTTAAATCCTTCAAATCCTTGGGAATACTTTGATTGCCTTCAAACAAATGAGATTCTAACATCATGCCCACAATTGAATCATGGCCGTCTAAAATTTGCTCGATCGCATTTTCAAATACCGCAGTTTGTTTCCGGTGGTCTTTATTAGAATTGCCGTGACTGCAATCAATCACAATTCTTTGGGGTAAATCCGCTGCTTTTAAGCGTTCTTCCGCAAACTTGACCCAAGCCGCATCATAATTTGGCTTGCCGCCGCCGCCGCGTAAAATAATATGACAGTAGGGGTTCCCAGTAGTCTTAAATAAGCTCACTTGTCCTTGTTGATTAATCCCTAAAAAACTGTGAGGTTCTCTAGCGGATTGCATCGCATTAATCGCCACTTCAATGCTGCCATCGGTGCTATTTTTTAAGCCAACTGGCATCGAAAGTCCGCTGGTCATTTCCCGGTGAGTTTGTGATTCAATCGTCCGCGCACCAATAGCAGCCCAAGAAATCAGTTCACCAATATACTGAGGCACAATGGGATCGAGAGCTTCGGTGCCCGCAGGTAATCCTAACTCAGCAATTTTCAGCAACAAATTCCGAGCCAAAATTAAGCCCTTATCAATATGGAAAGAATCATCCATATTTGGGTCATTAATTAAGCCTTTCCACCCCACCGTTGTCCGGGGTTTTTCAAAGTAAACCCGCATAATTAGCAGCATCTTATCCCGCACGCGATCGGCTAAAGGTTTTAGTTTTTGGGCATAAACTTCTGCGGCGTCGATATCATGAATTGAACAAGGGCCAACCACAACAAATTTTCGGGAATCTTGCCCCGCAATAATTTTTTTCAATTCCGAGCGATAGGTTAGAACCGTTTTTTCAGCGGGATCCGTTAACGGTAACTTTTCTTTGATCTCTTGAGGAGTGAGTAAGACTCGCGAACTTTCAATATGGGTGTTAAATATTTCTTTAAGCATAAGATGAAGCTTTTGGCAAATCGGTCAACTTATGATTATATCTTCTACGGGCTAATTTTTTTCAGAATTCCGATCGATTCCTGGTTGAGGTTCTGTTGGTGGCGATCGCCTGCACTGACCACCAAGGGTTAAAGGTGATTTGAATTGCCGGTCGATCGCTTCCCCAGAGGGCGATCGCCTCACATCCGCCAATTTGTCGCTTTAGTTAAGCTTTGCTGACAATCAAAGTCAGAAAAGCCTTAGAGAGCGATCGATTGTTGTTTGCTACCAGAACACATGACCCTCCTATGGATTAAAATAGCCCGATTGCAAGGATTAGGGTCGGGTTTTGTTTGGGCAAAACTACAACGATAGGTACAACCATAGGCGATCGCTGTCCCAGTTTTAACTCTAAAAAAATTAACCAATTTCACACCCAGAGAACAAAAAAATTTTATATAGTTGTGTTCTCTGTGTTCTCTGTGTCTCTGTGGTTTTGCATCCGAGCGGAAAATAGACACAAAAAGTAATTAAATTGCGCTTTTCTACTTTGTCTGCTTACTTTGGCCGTTTCACCCCTCCTTTACGTTTCACTTGAAAGCCATACAAATAAATTTCCGGCATATTAATCAGTCCATCAAAACGACTTTCAACAATTCCCAGTTGGAGTAAATATTTCAATATTTCTTCAGAGTTATTAGCCGGTGGTTTTTTTTCAGGTCTTTCACTCCATCGAGTAGATTGTACCCGATCTAAAAATGTCTCCCTGGGCATCGGAGCATTCAAACCCACTAAGCTAGTCTTCAGCGATTCTAACCAGGGGTATTCCTCTTGTAATTCCCGAATGCGATCTTCGGAAGTATCCATTAAAGCCCCCTGTAAATCAGAAGGTTGCAACAGTTTTGTTTCCGGTAGGTTCTGTTCAGATTGTGCGGAAATTCTTCTGCTGGCTGCTAAGGCAAATAATTTTAGAAAAGAACGTGGGGCAATTCGACCACCAGCATCTTGAAGGTGATTAGGAATCCAACGATAGGTAATTCCTTTTTTAGGAGCATTTCCCATATACTTACCAATCATCATCTCGATCAGTTGTTCCAACAATTTTTCGTTGGATGTGGCAGTCCATCCCAAGCTATTTTTTTCTTCAATAATTAAACCTGGAATGTTTTGTAAATATGCTCGCATTTCATTACTATAATTGGCGAGACGCTTGACTAAAAGTTGGTAAAGCCAGGAATGTTGCCACTCCAAGCGAATTTGATGACCCGATAGTTTGGAAGCATCGGGAAAATTCAAAAATTCTTCTCGAAATAGATCGGTTCGCAAAAATATTTTCGGGCAGATTCTCTCCCAACGGCGCGATCGATCCAGCCATAAGGCTAAAAGTTCACGAATTGGGCTGGCTAAGGCAGTGTAAGAACTGACTAACCGATCTAATTCGTCATAATTAACAAATAACCAATTATCGGTTTCGATTAATTTTTCATCTAATTTATCTAATACATCATTAAATTTTTCTAGATGTTCATTCACCAAAGGCAGCCAATCGGATAAAAGGGACAATTTTTCTTTTAGTTTATTGGCAATAAAAGCGATCGCTGGATCGATTTCGGCAAAAATAAAATCTTTTAGCTTACAGTCTTCTTGCTGTAGGATAACACCTAACATTAACCCGATCCAAAAACTGCGCCATTCAATGTTTGTAGCATTTGGCATCAGAGACTCAACAATGTCTGGTGTCGGAAAGCGCTTTTCTGCCTTGCGAGTCCGCCCAAAGCCAGCTATCCATGTTGTTTGGCTTAAAGGAGGTAATGCTCTAATTTTCAAACTTTCCACCAAAGCTTCCCGTCCTGAAGGAATGGCCAGTAAACGGAATAATTCTGTTTTGCCGACGCCCCGACCTCCTTGGATTAATAATATATTAGGTTCTAGTGCCCTGCGATAATCGGCAATCGGCAAAAAGTTTTTTAAGAATTCCTCCTCATTATAGCTTTCACCTTCAGCGGCTGCCCCTCCAGGGGCAATTTGACTAATTAATTCCAGTAAATTTTGTTGATTAAATTCACTCATGGTTTTCATTGATTAACTTTGTTGAATTCACGGCCAAAAATTAAACATAATTTTTCGGCAATATTCTGATAATGAAAATCAGTCATTATTCTGACAATATCTGACAGTCTATTTAACTCTTCTGGGCTTGAGTTGCGGCTAAATAGAGCAATGTCTCCTCGGAGGATATCCTGATATGGTACAACAAAAGGGTTAAATGGCGCATCGGGATCGTTGGCGTTAGGGACAGTTTCATTTTCAGAATAATAGTTATTTTGAAAAATGGTGTAGGCTTGTTCTCGAAATTCAGTTAACTCTTGTTCCCTGCCCGTTATGCCTAATCCTGGTGCCATTGAATGTACGAGAATCAACGGCAAACGGTCATCAACTCCAGGGCTGGCTAAATGGCGAATCACATGGGTTAAACCCGCCCAACTTTGACGGGATTTCGTGCTAAAAATAACTGCTGCGTGGGAAAGATTCGCGATCGCCAAGCCACCAATATCGTGAAAACCAGCCCGTGCATCCATCAGAATAAAATCTAAAGGTTTGGCGGCACTTTCTAATTCTTTTAACATATCTCCCATTGTCCTGCCGATCTCACCATCGACAAGGTTTTGAAAGTCCAACCGGGCTAATTTTTCTAAGTAATCGCGATCGACGGTTCCTGCGGGAAGTAATTGGATGGTTTCGCCCTCATCTCCGAGCAAAGTGCGATCGCTAATATTGATCAATTGAGGGCGAAGTTTCCAATTCTTTCCTTGCACCTTTTTTTCCAGTAAATAATCAATCACCCCAAAATTATGAGAGTCATCAGGTAAAAAAATTGTGGCCAGACCTGGTGCTTCTAAATCCAGATCGACAATCGCCGATCGATGACCATTACGAGCTAAAGTCAATGCGGTTGCAACCAGGGTACTTGTTCGCCCCACACCGCCTTTAAAAGAGAAAAAAGATATGATGGCAGGCTTATATTTTTGATAGACTAATTCTGGTTTCCAAGGTGGTTGACCGACGTTTTTATTTGTCCATGCTTGTTTGGCAATATGACGCTCAAGAATATACCAGCGAAGTGTCTCTGATTCATCATCCCAAGATGCCGGTTCCCTTTCGGCTTTAATCGTATCAATTAAAGCTTTATAAGCATCTTGTTCTCCGGTAGGCAACCAAATATCATTCCCATAATAAAGCCCAAGGTTTTGAGAAAGAAACCGATCCAGGTGAGTTGTATTAACGGCTTCTGGTGTTTGTCCTCCTGATAAATCAAGAAACAGGCGAATTTTGCCATTCACATCACGAATAATGGTGACAGACTCAAGCTTAGGTACAAGTTCAGATAAAATACTTGGTTCCTGAAAGCATTCCCTTACTTTCTCTAATGTTTGACCAAAAGCGATCGTCATGGATTAAATATCCTTACTATAAATTGAGCCATTTAGCACTAAGTTTGGGATGATTTTCCGGTAAATTGCTTCGGCAGCTTCAACCGCTAACTTTGCTTGTTCTTCAGTCCAAAGCGGAGACTTGGCATACCTTCTTTCAGGGTGATCCTGCGCTAAAACAGTATCAATGATTGTTGCACATGGAAGTTGTCGATCTAAAATGGGATAGATAACCCGCAACCTTTCCATTGCCCTTCCCTCAAGTTCATTGAGGTCATGTCCATACTTCTTGACGGCCTTTTTATCATGCTTAAAATATTGCTCTACCAGCAGTTTAAAGGAACATTCTACCACATAGCCCGCGAGGTAAACGGCGTTGTCCCAGCGTTGGTTTTCTAAGAGAATTTTGGCATCAATCAGATGCCTCCCGGCTGAGTTGGAATAGGACTCTTGCATTGTCTCAGTAATCACGACTATATTTATTTATATCATTAAGGACAAAATGATGGACTTAATTTTTAATTTTTATGCCAGAGTTAGGGCGATCGCGATTCTAAAGCCGCTTAATTTATTTCATCCGCTGGGTTAACGGGGGGCGATCGCGCAGAAAAAAACGCTTTCGACTCCCTGGCTGCCACCACACTGACAATTCGTGATATCCTATTTAAAGGTTAGCCTGCTGCCCAGAAAACGTTACACGATAACACTTAGGAAATTTGCAATTATGTCACTACAAGAAGAAATTGATAAAGTCAGACAAGAAATTAAGACAGATAGTTACTCAATGTCTATTGGCGAGTTGATCAGCCTTTATGAACAGGGTGAAATCGATATTCACCCTGATTTTCAAAGGTTTTTCCGTTGGTCAAATTATCAAAAATCAACTTTTATCGAATCAATTATTTTAGGCATCCCAATTCCCCCAATTTTTGTCAGTCAAAGAGATGATGGTATTTGGGATGTAGTTGACGGGTTACAAAGACTCTCAACAATTTATGAATTTGTCGGCATTTTGAACCAAAATGATACAGATGAATATCAACCTTTTGTTGCTTTAGAAGCAACCACATACTTACCTTCATTGAAAGGTAAAAAGTGGAACGATCCCAATGATGAACACAACTCTTTAACTCAATTTCAACGCCTATTAATCAAGCGATCTAAAATCGCCGTGAATATCGTGGCAAAAGAAAGCGATAAAATGATTAAATATGAGCTATTTCAGCGACTCAATACAGGCGGTTCGATCGCTACACCCCAAGAAGTAAGAAATTGCATTGTTTTAATGTTGAATAAGGATTTATATAAATTGATGCGTTCATTGGCAGATAGAGAGTCTTTTAAAAACTGTATTTCTTTGAGCGATCGCCTGTATGAAGAACAGTATGATATGGAATTAGTATCGCGTTTTATTCTTCTATACGAGCGAGATAATGCAAGTATTCAAGAGTTAAAGGGTGATGTTAGCGAGTTTTTAACAGTTGGCATACGCCAAATGGCTCTTCAAGAAGATTTAGACTACCGTCGTATAGAAAAAGCGTTTGATGTAACATTTAATATTCTTAATGAAGCAATGGGAGATAATAGCTTCAAGCGATATAGAGCGGAAGATGATAGATTTCTTGGAGGGTTTCTATTATCTGTTTATGAAGTAGTAGCACTAGGCATTGGATTCCACCACCAAAATCCAATTTCAGCGGATAAAATACCCAATCAAATTAAAACTATTTGGTCACATCAAATCTATAAAAAATGGTCGGGGGCTGGAGTAAATGCGGCAAGACGCTTACCCTATCTGATTCAGCTTGGTAGAGAGGTATTTGCTCCATGAGCATCCGAACTCTTGAAAACTTAAGCGATAAACTAGCTCAAGACTTGGCTTGGCGAAAAAGAGAACTGGCCGAAATTAAATCTTTAGTAGAAGCGAAAAAAAATGTTTCCGACCAAAGACATAAGGTATTAGTGAGAAGTGCGGTATGTATCCTTTATTCCCATTGGGAAGGTTTCGTAAAATTAGCGGCTAACGCTTATGTAGAATATGTTCGGCTAAAAAGGCTTACCTACCAGGATATTTCTACTAATTTTTTGGCTTTGGCCATGAAAGAAAAACTGAAGGAGGCAAAAGAAACCAATAAACCATCTTTGTATATACCCGTTTGTCAGTTTTTGATTTCAGAATTAAATCAACGATGTATTTTACCTAAAGATCCAATATCTACTGCATCGAATCTAAACTCAGAAATTTTGAAAGACATCGCGGATATTCTGGGAATAGACTTTTCCCCCTACTTGACGAAATCTAAGTTAATCGATGAAAAGCTGTTAAAAACCAGAAACGAAATTGCTCACGGGGAGTATTCGGGGGTTGATAGGAATGAGTATATAGAGTTACACCAAGAAATTATCAATCTGCTGGATATATTTAAAACCCAAATAGAAAATGCGGCTAGTGAAGAAAGATTTAAGCGCAAGTCACCTTAAGTTTATCAATCTGTAAATATCAGCAGCCTAAAAAAAATAAAGATTAAATCGGTATTATAAAGCAAAGAGGAAAGCAAAATCGTGTCCATTGTGTCTCAATTTGATATCGCCAACAAAATTAGCCGTGAGCCCTACTACAGCACTCAGCTAGGTTCAGCCTACTTGGGCAATAGTTTAGAACTGATGGCAGAATTGCCCGATGAAAGTGTCGATTTAATTTGCACTTCTCCACCTTTCGCCCTGGTAAGAAAGAAAGAATACGGCAATGTAGATGCTCATCAATATGTTGAATGGTTCAAGACATTTGCCCGTGAATTCTATCGGATTCTTAAGCCTCAAGGGTCGCTATTTATCGATATTGGCGGCACTTGGCTGAAAGGTTTTCCGGTGCGATCGCTCTATCATTTTGAGTTAGTCATCGAGCTTTGTCAACCTAAATCAAAAGGCGGTTTAGGGTTTTTCCTGGCTCAAGAAATTTTCTGGTATAATCCCGCCAAACTTCCGACCCCAGCAGAATGGGTGACAGTGCGACGAGAGCGGGTGAAAGATGCTGTAAATACGGTTTGGTGGTTATCAAAAGATCCCCACCCTAAAGCCAATAATAAGCGAGTTTTACGCCCTTACAGTGAGGCGATGAAAAACCTGCTAAAAAATGGTTATGAGGCAAAACTACGCCCCTCTGGACATGATATTTCTACTAAGTTTCAGACCGATCGCGGTGGGGCGATTCCTCCCAATATTATCGCCGATACTGCGTCTAGTGCAGGCACATTTATTGGTCAACCAGTATTGGGGGAATTTAATTGGATTTTAGACCATGATTTAGCCCAGCCCGTGAATGTGATTGCCGCTTCTAACACCGCATCTAATGACTACTATCAGCGACGCTGCAAGGAAGCCGGAATTAAACCTCATCCGGCGAGATTTCCCCAAGCATTACCGGAATTTGCGATCGCACTTTGTACGGAACCCGGTGATTTAGTCCTCGATCCGTTTGCCGGTTCAAATATGACTGGACGAGTCGCCGAAACCCTCGATCGCCGTTGGTTAGGCTTTGAATTAGATGAAAATTATATTAAAGCATCACAATTTAGATTTGAAGCCGATGCGCCCCTAGTAGTTAATCCATTAAAAGACCGAAAATATCTTAAACAAAAAGCGCTAGATTTAGCCCCTGCCCCTGATTATCGAAAAAAATCATCTACCATAGATGATAAAAATAGTCATATTCAATTAGACTTATTTCAATCACAGAGTAACGATATGCCAGAACAAAAACTTAAATTCACCTATGGTCATCAGTTTGAACCCAAAACGATGCATTTACCTGAACTGATGCAGCTATGTAAAGAAAATCAGCCCGATCGCCGGGTTCTACAGGATGAAATTGCCAAGCGCTACTATTCCAGCCACTCAAACCAAAATGATTTACAGAAAGGAGAAAATCGTAGCAAACTGGCAATGAATACATTTCTCTCTCTTCGTGCTTACAAGTTAGTTGAATCGATTAATGATGATGATTGGCAGTACCAAGTCACAGATATTGCTAATCAAATCCTAGAACATCAAAGTGATGCTGATGAAGTCGCGACAATTTTTGCCCGTCACATCCTGACTAACTTAACCGGAATGTCTTTACTCAAAGCGGTGGAAGCGATTAATAGTAGAGGCGATCGACCCAAATTGGATTTAATTGGTTATGAACTGCAAGAAATGGGGTATTCTCTCTCTCCCAACGCTATTTATGTGAGCACCATGCGACAATGGCTAGAAAAGGCAGGAGTATTTGAGAAAACCTACGAGATTAACTGGGATCGAGTCTATGATATCCTAGAACTTGATAAAGATTATATTGACGAGATTTATACTCTGACCTCAGAGCAAAAGTATTTTCTTTTAGCCATGCTCCAGATGAGCATTACAGAACTCACTAAATGGAATGACATTGCTAACTATGCGGTGAGTGTTTATAAAGTCCGCTTTCCCTCTAAGTCATTTGTTAAGGATATTATTCAACCTTTAGTAGAATTTGGGTTGATTTCCACGGAAAAAACTACCGGAGGACGTGGGGCTAAACCTAATCTGGTTAAACTGACGGAAAAAGCGCAACGTGAATTATTGTCTCAACTGTTAGAGGCGATCGCCGAACTGACAGAAATCTCCCAAACTGAGCTAAATCGAAGTTTTGAAGATGTGGTCAATGATTTAGATCATCCCGATAAACATATTAAAGGCAAAGCCCTGGAATTGTTAGCAATTTGGATGATTCGTTTGACCAGTCTTCGCTTCACAAAATGGCGGAAACGGGACTATGAAACTGGACAAGGGGAAGTTGATGTTTTAGCGGCATCCGATCGCTTTGTCTATCACCGCTGGCAAATTCAGTGCAAAAATACCAAACGAGTTGATGTTGAAGTGTTAGCGAAAGAAGTCGGGATGACTTTTGTCACTGGGGCTGATGTGGTAATGATTGTCACCACGGGTGAGTTTACCAGAGATGCTTTCCAATATGCTTATCGGATGATGGAAATATCTCGTTATTATATGGTGTTAATTCAAAAAGAGGATATTGAGGCGATTAAAGCCGATCGCACTAATATTATTAAGATTCTCGATCGCCGCGCAAGGCGTGTATTTGCTAAGAAAGAACTGGGGTTAACAGATGATGCGGTGGATGAGATAGAAAGTGAAGAAGATTCCCTGACAGAATTTGAGGGAACCTTGGCAGAAGAATAGAATAATGTTGGGCAGAAGGTGACGGAATTATCTCTGCCTGAATATTGACAAAACTCTGGGAGGATAATTGGGTATTAGCCGTTTAGCCCATCCAAAGATAGACTACAATATGATTCAGCAGTGGTTTTTTGGGGATTGCAAAGTAGCAATGGATCAAGATTTTTTTACTCAAGGATTAGCCAAAGCTGGCAATAAAGACTATCTAGGGGCGATCGCCTGTTTTGACCAAGCATTAGCCAGTAATCCCGATTTTACTCAAGGTTACTATCATCGCGGTTTAGCTAAGTTTGACTCAGGAGATCCTCAAGGGGCGATCGCCGATTATACCCAAGCCTTAAACCTCAATTCTGAATATATCGAGGCTTATTTTGCCCGATGTTTAGGACACATTGCTTTAGGAGATTTGCCGCAAGCGCTGGCTGATATCGACCGGGCAATTGCCATCAATCCCAATTCTGCTAAAGCCTATAAATTGCGGGGAACCGTCTACCGAAAAATGGGCAATAATGAAGCAGCGATCGCCAATTTTAAACAAGGGGCAGAACTTTATATTCAGCAGAAAGACGCGGCAAATGCTCGCCAATGTCTCGATCAAATTAAAAACCTACAATGTCCAGCACCTGCCCCGGTTTTTCCCCAGAAAAAGCCCGTCATCTTGCCACAAATGTTATCGGAAAAACAGTTATATGCCCAATTGCTAGAAAAAGCCGAAACTGGTGACATTCAAGGAGCATTAGCGGGGTTAAATTGGGCAGTTGAAGTCGATCCAAAAGATGCCGCAGCTTATCTCTGTCGAGGGATTGTGCGCTGTAAAGTGCAAAATTATCGAGAGGCGATCGCGGATTTCAATCAAGCCTTAAAATTAGCCCCAGAAGATATCACTATTTACCGCAATCGTGGCAAAGCCAGAGCCGCATTTGGTGACGCTCAAGGTGCGATCGCGGACTATAATAAAGTCCTGGAAAAAGACCCAAAAGATCCCTTAGCCTATATTGCCAGAGGCAATGCTTATCGGGAAACTAGCAAGTATGCTGAAGCCATGCAAGACTATAACCAAGCCATCAAAATTAACTCCCAAGAAGGGGACGCTTATTATAATCGGGCGATCGTCCACAGTCGCTTAGAAGAAATCTCAGCAGCCATCCAAGATTATCAAACTGCCGCCCAAATTTTTTGCGAAAAAGAAGACTGGGACAACTACCAAAAAGCCCTAGATAGCCAGAAAAAAATTCAAGGAGCAACTCCCCCGGAAAAAGACCCGAATCTTTTCAAAAATCAACAAAAGCAACGGCTACTTTTATTAGTCGGGGGCTATTGGGAAATTGCCGAACGTTTAATTCAGCAAGCGAAAGACAAATATCCAGGTAATTCAGAGCAATGGTACTGGGAAAAAGTGATTGCTGACTTAGAGCGCGATCGCGGTTTATAATCGATTATAATACCGTTTTTAATAAAAAATGCAGTAGTAGGGGCGCAATGCTTGCGCCCAAATTAAGCTCGGAATTGTAGCATTATAGTTCTTTCAATTGCGCTTCATAGCATTAAGGGCGCAAGCATTGCGCCCCTACAATTTTTTGTCAAATTAGTAGAAATTGGTTTACAGCAATTTTCTATTGAATCTACCACAAATTTTTGTAGGGGCGAAGCATGACCGCAGACAAATTATTGCTGAAAATATTAATCTGAATCCGGTCATGCTTCGCCCGATCGCGGGTTATAATCGATTATAAATTGGTTTAAATCAGATTTTTTTGGGGAATTTTTTGGTAATTAGAGGCCAACCGCCGTTGACCCCTAATTACCATTAATTACCCGGATTTGGCAGCGCCAATAATCAAGCAAAGTCTAAGCTTTAATCCGCTGTAACAAGTCATAAAATGGTTGCCAATTATCCTCAACAGCGATCGCTTCCCAAATCGCCTCAATTTCTGGTCGTAATAGAACCGTTTGGGGATTAAATCGCCGTAACCGTTCACCGATTTTTGCCAGTTCATCCCCGGATAAAAACTGTAACAGATGATGATATAACTGCCGCCAAGGTTGCAAAGCATCCGACGTTTCTACCTCTGGGAAAATCAGATTAAAATCTTCACGCCATTCGGGGGAAAACTGTTGAGTCAATTGCCAGAAAAACTCGTGATACCCCACTTCATATTCCCTTAAAACTTGCAGGGTTAACTTAACTAATTCCCGACCTTCTTCTGTGGGTACGCTTTCAAACCCCAATTTTTTCAGCATTAGTTCTCGATAGGCAGCCTCATAATACTCATAAAACCGATCTAAAGCTGCTTCCATCTCATTGGGAGCGATCGCTGGTTTTAAGGGAACTTGCAACTTTTGTAAATTCCAGTAACAAATTGTCGGTTGATTGCCGTAACTGTAGCGACCATAATAGTCAAAATAAGCCGCCGTAAACTGGGGATTATAGCTGGGAATAAACGCATAAGGGCCATAGTCAAAACTTTCCCCGGTAATAGACATATTATCCGTATTTAAAACCGCATGACAAAACCCGGCGGCCATCCATTGCGCCACTAATTCGGCCACTCTTTGCACTAATTCCGCATAGAAACGGGTATAATGCTCTTGACTATATTCCTCCAACCCATTCTGAATAAAATCAGGGGCGATCGGTGGCAAAACTGTCCGCATTTTCCGCCCACTCACAGCGGGATAATATTGAGAAATCACATGATTTAATAGCTTGACAATTAAATCTGGGCGGCTAATATAATGCAATCGTTCAAAAGTACCAAACCGGATATGAGACTTGCTGAAACGAATCATCACCGAAGACCGGGTGGGAGAAGGTTCGTCCCCACGCCAAAGTTGTTCCCCAGTTTCAATCAGACTCAAACACCGAGAAGTCCGCACCCCCATGCGTTGTAAGGCTTCAGCAGCCAGGACTTCGCGCACTCCCCCTTTCAGAGTTAAGCGACCATCAGCGGTACGAGAATAAGGGGTTTTACCGCTGCCTTTGGTCCCCAGGTCGTAGAGTTCGCCATCCACTCCGCGCACCTGTCCATAAAGAAAACCCCGACCATCGCCTAAATTAGGGTTATATTCACCAAACTGGTAGCCGTGGTAACGCAGGGCTAAAAAAGGTCGGACACCCAGAAAATAACCGAACGCTTCGATAAAATCTCGATCGGTGACTTCTCTTGGGTCGAGTCCCAAAGTGGGCAGTAAGTCGTCATTGCGAAAACGCAGAATAGTTGCGGGAAATTCGGCAGCAGAAACCGGATCGTAGTAGTCATACCCCAAATTTTCCAGAACAGGTTCATAGTTCAGGGTTAAAAAAGGATTCGCAGTTTCGATGGTTTTGAACGGTTGAGTTTGGGTCACGGATACAAAGATTAATTGGTTTTTTTTCTATCCTCTATTTTGCCAGTTTTTTGCCAGTTTTTTTGCCCGCCAACTTATCGGTTATCCCATCCGTTATCCCATTCGTTGGTGGTGCGTTACGTTCCACTTCGTTCCACTAACGCACCCTACCACTGCCACATCCGTTGCCACATCCGTTGCCAATCCGCTGCCAATCCGTTGCCAATCCGTTGCCAATCCGCTGCCAATCCGCTGCCAAAAATCACAAACTTAGCCAAAAAAGCTGCGTTTGCCATTGGGTTTAATCGTGTTCCAATTGGTGCGAGCATAAGATAACTGCTGATCGGTAATCATCGCCCCAGTCAAATTCGCCCCACAGAGATTAACTCCCCGCAAATTCGCATAAGTAAAAGAGGCATAACTTAAGTCCGCGCCGCGCAAATCAGCGCCGCTTAAGTTGGCATAAAGAAAAGAAGCTTTGCTTAAGTTTGTATTCCGCAAATTGGCTTGAGTTAAGCTGGATCGGTCAAAACTAGCATTAAATAAGTCTGAACCTTCAAGATTGACTTGATCTAATTTTGAGTGATAAAAGTTAGCTTTTTGTAAGAGACTGTTTTGCAGATTTAATCCGACTAAATCGCATTCAATAAAATCGCGTTTACCTTTGGTATAAGCTAATCTGACTCCATTGGCATCGAGGGCTTCTGAATCTGGGGGCATTTTCGCGTGAGTCCGACTTTGAGAACCTCCAGATCCACCAGATTGGGCAACGGTTCTGGGATCCATGCCCGTATTCATGGTTAAACCTTGTTTTAAGATGGTTTTTTCTTTTCTGGCTTTGCGATCGCGAATTGCCCGGGCTTGACGAATATGTTCTGGCAACCATTTAGAGTCTTCCGTATCGATTTGGGTCACTTCTTCCGGTGCTTGAATCGGAGTCAGAGGACGAGTCACCATACTTTGGGCCAACTCATTACTATGGGATTCCAGATCCAAAGCTCGGAGGACTTCATCGGCGCTATGATAGCGATCGCGCACTCCTGCCGCCAGCATTTTCGCCAGAATCTCCGCAAACCCATTGCTAATTTGCACGAATGGTCGCCAAATAATCTCGCAAGTTAGCGGATCGTAGCCGAAATTTTTCGGCGATTGGCCGGTCAACAAATAAAGACAAGTTGCCCCGATCGCATAGATATCGCTGGCATAAACCGGACGCAAAGCCATCTGTTCTTGGGGAGCAAAACCCGGTGTACCAATGGCGAATGAAGTAAAAGCGGTTTCCCCGGTATTGTTGCTCATAATGGTTTGACTCACCTCATCTTTCACCGCCCCAAAATCAATCAAAACCAACTGTCGATCGATATCGCGACGGATAATATTCGCCGGTTTAATATCGCGGTGAATCACCTCATTCTCGTGGAGGTATTTAATCAGGGGCAAAATTTGCCGGAGAAAGTCTTTAGCCCCCTGTTCGCTCAGAGGGCCATTAGCCTTCACTTCTTGTTTCAGGTTTTTGCCCGCAATATATTCTTGAACCAAATAGAAAAATTCTTGGCCAATGGCTGGATCTTTCACCGCAAAATAGTCTAATAGTCTCGGCACCTGGGGATGATCCCCAACCCGACCCAGGGTTTTGGCTTCTCGCGCAAAAAGCTGCCGCGCCATTTCTAGAACACGGGGGGAATCAGAAGCCGGACGGAGTTGCTTAATCACGCAGACCGGGGCACCGGGTAAGGAACGATCTCTGGCGATAAATGTGGCGCCAAAGCCACCTTGACCCAACGCTTTGATCGCCTGGTAGCGATCGCGCAGGAGAAGGTTTGCCCCGCAACTTTGACATCGGCGAGTTGTGTCAGGATTTTTCGGATTAGGACAAGCTGGATTAACGCAGTACATTAAACTTCACCATTAAATTCCACGGTTGTACAACAACCACCTACGAAAATCGATGCTCCCAATGGCTTGTAATTGCTTCAATCGATTCTTCTACATTACCTTAGAGAATGCCCCGATTATAGGCGATCGCTCGGCCTAAACTACCGGCGCACTTACCATAGTAATTGAATCACCAGATTAATCAAGGATTCCGTTGGCTCATTTCGGTCGATGGGATTCCGCAAAGCGCGGATCGCGGCAGCGAATCGCCTCAAACTGGGACGGTCTTCCCCGCTACTGGCTTTCATCGAATTATCTCTATATTAGACCTCTTGCAAAATTCTTAAAAGCCCCCCTTTTTAAGGGGGGTTGGGGGGATCGAGATATTTATTTTGCGCTCTTGTCTATTTATCTCTATTTTAAGAGTTATTAAAATCAACGACAATAGGTAGCCTGCTAAACTACGAGCCGATCGACTGCCAAAGTGGAAATCGCTCAAATTACAGATTTCAAAAATTCAGCAATTTCGGAAAAACCCCCACATACTTGGTCAGATTTTTTGTCCCCCTCTCCCACAAAGGGAGAGGGTTTAGGGCTGAGGTTTTTCTCACCAGCGATCTAACAATGCTATAGGGAGCAAATCGTAATTAAATTTCTACTTTTACCCCCCGCCAAAATCCCACATATCCAGCAATATTCTTGGCTGCCTCTTTGGGAGTTGGATAATACCAAGCCGCATCCTTATTTTGTTGACCATCAACTTCAATGGTGTAGTAACTGGCTACTCCTTTCCAACCACAAGTGGTATGAGTATTGCTAGGTTTAAGATATTCCTGATTAATAGAATCAGGGGGAAAGTATTGATTGCCTTCTACCACTTCGCAGCGATCGCTTTCTGCTAATACCGCACCATTCCAAATTGCTTTTGGCATCAGAAACTCCATCAGTAAGTATTTTTTTAGTTTATTTAGTTTATCGTGTTTTTGGCTGAAAAAATTTGTTGTTGGTTATTTGTTATTCGTTATTCGTTGGGTAGGGATTCTTTGGTGGTTGGTGGTTGGTGGCTGGGGAATATTCCTCCCATAACAAATAACAAGTAACCAACAACGAACAACCAACAACAAACAACCAACAACAAAAAAATTATGAAGTTTTATATGGATTTGATCAAATTAGATCCTTAAGAGTTGACTAACAACATAAAATATGGGAGATGTTTTACCCCACAAAAGCAAACAATGTTAGGGAGCAGTCCTCCACCCGCTATCGCTCAGGTGCAACTAAACAAAGCCTTAAAACAATTTTTTGGCTATGATACTTTTCGCCCCGGACAGCAGCAAATCATTGAAGCGGCGCTACAAAATCGGGATTTATTAATTGTGATGCCCACGGGGGGCGGAAAATCCCTCTGTTTTCAACTGCCTGCATTGTTGAAACGCGGGGTGACGGTGGTGGTTTCACCCTTAATTGCTTTGATGCAAGACCAGGTAGAAGCCTTGCGGAATAATGGCATTGGGGCGACTTTTCTCAACAGCACTTTATCGCCCCAAGAGATGCGATCGCGGGAAATGGCGATTATCAATGGCAAAGTGAAACTGCTTTATGTCGCCCCAGAACGCTTGCTATCCGATCGCTTTTTACCCTTTTTAGACTTACTCCACTATCAAATCGGCATTCACGCTTTTGCCATTGATGAAGCGCATTGTGTATCAGAATGGGGGCATGATTTTCGCCCGGAATATCGCCAGTTAAAACTATTGCGCGATCGCTATCCCGATATTCCCATGATGGCACTCACCGCCACCGCTACAGACCGGGTACGCCAAGATATTATCCAACAACTTGCCCTCAAACAAGTCCTAGTTCATCTAGCGAGTTTTAACCGTCCCA
Organism: Oscillatoriales cyanobacterium; assembly: GCA_011390955.1. Taxonomy (GTDB): domain Bacteria; phylum Cyanobacteriota; class Cyanobacteriia; order Cyanobacteriales; family Laspinemataceae; genus Planktothricoides. The sequence goes on from JAABRM010000001.1 coordinate 205,383, forward strand.
ACCTTTACTATGAAGTGCGGCAAAAAAACCACAATTCCTATGGGGAACTCCTGCAACTAATTCGCCAAAGCCAAGGGTCTTCTATTGTCTATTGTCTGAGTCGCAAAAAAGTTGATGAACTAGCTTTTCGCCTCCAACAAGACGGGATTGCCGCTTTACCTTACCATGCCGGAATGCGCGATGAAGACCGCACCAACAATCAAACCCGCTTTATTCGCGATGACGTGCAAGTAATTGTCGCCACCATTGCTTTTGGCATGGGAATTAATAAGCCAGATGTGCGCTTAGTCGTGCATTATGACTTGCCCAAAAATATCGAAGGTTACTATCAGGAATCCGGACGGGCAGGACGAGATGGGGAAGAAGCTAAATGTATCTTATTTTTTAGTTATGGGGATTTAAGAACTATCGATTTTATTATCGAGCAAAAAACTGAACCCGAAGAACAAAAAATTGCCCGCCAACAGCTTCGCCAAATTATTAACTATGCGGAAGGCACCGACTGTCGGCGGACAATTTTGCAAGGATATTTTGGCGAAAAACATCCGGGAAATTGTCGAAATTGTGATAATTGTTGCAATCCTCAACCTACGGAAGATTGGACAATTGAAGCCCAAAAGTTTCTCTCTTGTGTGGCGCGGTGCCAAGAACGCTTTGGCATGGTTTATATTATTGATGTTTTGCGGGGTTCTAAGCAAAAAAGAATTCTCCAAAATGGTCACGATCGCTTATCCACTTATGGCATTGGCATGGAGAAAACAGCGGAAGAATGGAAGCTATTAGGGCGATCGCTCATTCACCAAGGGTTAGTGACAGAAACTAATGATGGCTATTCGGTGCTAAAACTAAATGATGCCAGTTGGGAAATCTTGCGAAAACAGCGGTCAGTTTACATCGCTATTCCGAAGAAATCTGTCAATGTTCTGACCCCTGCTTCTAATAAAAAAGTTGAATTTGAGACCTTATTTGAAATGTTACGAAGTTTACGCAAACAAGTCGCTGACGAACAAGCGATCGCCCCTTATATGGTATTTGCGGATTCCACTTTGCGTTTAATGGCACAAATGCGGCCCGAAACCTTAGCCGCGTTGCGAGATATTCCCGGAGTGGTCGAGTATAAAGTCGCCCAATATGGCGATCGCTTTATCTCCGTGATTACGTCCTATCTTCAAACCCAAATTAACACCCAAAACACCGCCCGAAAATACCCAAAAACTACGGCATCCGGTTTACCCACCTCTACCCAAATTCATACATTACAATTATATCAAAATGGGTTAACTATCGCCGAAATTGCCGCAATTAGAAATATTAAAACCAGTACAGTTGCCAGTCATTTAGCTGATTTAATTGAACTGAATCAACCCATTGATATTAATCAACTTGTTCCCCCGGAACGACAATCGGTAATTTGCCAAGCATTCCAAGTCGTAGGCGATCGAGCTTTAACCCCAGTTCGGGATTATTTAGGGGAAAGTTATTCCTATGATGAAATTCGCCTCGTTCGCGGTGTATGGCGACAACAAAATCCCGAATTTTGACCTGATTTATAGGGCAAAGCATTTCGCTAATAAATTTGGGATTTTCATCAATATGCTTAAAGGGCGAAGCATTTCGGGAATAAATCTCGGCTTTTAACCGAGAAATCATCTGCCGAAATGCTTCGCCCCTACAATGGCACAATGTAGGGTGTGTTCGCGGAAACTTTGGCATCAACAATTAACCTCTATTCCAGCCGTAACGCACCACTGGCGGCTAATTAATCATGTTTTAAATTAAATCTGGAACAGGTGTAGGGTGTGTTCGCGGAAACTTTGGCATCAACAATTAACCTCTATTCCAGCCGTAACGCACCACTGGCGGCTAATTAATCATGTTTTAAATTAAATCTGGAACAGGTGTAGGGTGTGTTCGCGGAAACTTTGGCATCAACAATTAACCTCTATTCCAGCCGTAACGCACCACTGGCGGCTAATTAATCATGTTTTAAATTAAATCTGGAACAGGTGTAGGGTGTGTTCGCGGAAACTTTGGCATCAACAATTAACCTCTATTCCAGCCGTAACGCACCACTGGCGGCTAATTAATCATGTTTTAAATTAAATATGGAACAGTTTAGTATTATCTGCCGAAATGCTTAAAGGGCGAAGCATTTCGGGAATAAATCTCGGCTTTTAACCGAGAAATCATCTGCCGAAATGCTTCGCCCCTACAATAGTTTAATAAATTGGAGATTAAACTCATGCCTGTGGAACTGACTCTGGAACAACAAGAATCTCAAACTGTCCAAAATGCCGAAGTCCACAATACCGAAGTCCACAATACCGAAGTCCACAATACCGAAGTCCACAATACCGAAGTCCAGAACGCGGAATCCGAAGAGTGGACTCCAACACCTCCCCCTACCGATCTAATATTTGACGACGGAGAACCGAGGACAAGTAATCGCCATCGCATCGCCATGAATGCCCTCATTGAAGCTGTCACCCTAGCTTATGAAGGACGAGAAGATTATTTTGCTGGTGGAAATATGTTCATTTATTACAGCAGCAAACAAGCCCGAAATCGAGATTTTAAAGGCCCTGATGTTTTTATTACCTTGAATGTGGATGGGACAAAAGAACGTCAAGGTTGGGTGGTTTGGGAAGAAGAAGGACGCTATCCCGATGTGATTATCGAGTTGATGTCCCCTTCTACTGCGGCTGAGGATTTGGGCAATAAGAAAAAGCTCTACGAGCAAACTTTTAAAACGGGGCATTATTTTGTCTATGACCCATTTGCTCCCGAATCTTTACAGGGTTGGAAACTAGGCGAAAATTTCCGTTATGAAGCGATCGCTCCTGACGATCGCGGCTGGCTGTGGTGTTCTAGTTTAGGACTATGGTTGGGTCATTGGTCGGGCACGATCTTACGGGAGACGGCGACTTGGTTGCGCTTTTATGACGAAGCGGGAAATTTAGTCAAATTATCCTTTGAGTTAGCTCAACAAGAGCGAGAAATTGCTCAACAAGAGCGAGAAATTGCTCAACAGGAAAAAGACCGGGCCGATCGCGCTGAATCGGATCTCCAGCAAGAACAACTGGAGAAACAACAAGAAAAAGACCGGGCCGATCGCGCTGAAGCTGCTTTAGCCGCAGAACGCGAACAAAAACAAAAATTACGCGATCGCCTACAAGCACTGGGCATTGACCCGGATCGACTGGCTTAAGCAATTGAAAAGAAGGCGATCGCACCTTTGGGAGCCAACATTTGCGCCCGCCAAAATTTGGCTCCCTCTCCCATTGCTTCAGTAAGTCCTAATTCAGATCGCCTAAGATAGCCTCTATGAGATATCTACGATCAAATAAATGTCCATGAATGCTTCTTTTTCTTCACAACTCCGCGATCGCGACCAGGCTTATTTAACCGCCACCAGCGATTATGTCAATGTCCAATCCCTGCCCGAAGTGTGGGAAAAGGCGCGATCGCGCTTTGGCAATACCTTAGCCCTGTGGGATCCCCACGCCACCCCCCCAGTCCAAGTCACCTACAGCGAACTGGTCGCACAAATCCAACAATTTGCCGCAGGAATTCAAGCCCTAGGACTGCCACCAATTAGCAACAAGATGCCACCGCGAGTGGCTTTATTTGCCAACGACAGCCCCCGATGGATCGTCGCCGACCAAGGGTTAATCTATGCCGGTGCTGCTGATGTGGTGCGAGGCAGTGACGCTGACCGGGAAGAATTGCTGTATATCCTGCAAAATAGCGGCAGTCATGGTCTGGTAGTCGAAAACCTGGACTTGTTGGAAAAATTGGGCTCTGGCTTAGACGATCTGCCCTTGCAGTGGGTGGTGTTGCTGTCCGATGAAGATCCACCGACGGCGATTAGCGATCAACCAGAATCCTTGGCTATATTTTCTTACGATGAAGTAATGGCCAAAGGCACAAACCGCCCCCTAGAACCCGCGATCCTCAAACGGGATATGTTGGCCACTTTACTTTATACTTCCGGCACCACGGGCAAACCCAAGGGAGTCATGCTCACTCATGGCAACCTGCTGCATCAAATCAATACCTTGGTCAGCATTATTCAGCCACAACCGGGCGATCGCATTCTGGGGATATTACCCACTTGGCATTCCCTGGGACGGGCCGCCGAATATTTTGTCCTCTCCCAAGGTTGCACCATTGTTTACACCAGCATTCGCCACATCAAGCGCGATTTTGCCAAATATCAACCTAAATTTATGATTGCCGTTCCTCGGTTATGGGAATCAATTTATGAAGGAGTGCAAAAGCAATTCCGGGAACAACCGGAAAATAAACAAAAATTAGTTAACACTTTCTTGAGTATTTCCGAACGCTATATTTTAGCCCGTCGCACCTGGGAAGGTTTACGTTTAGATACCCACAATTCTTCATCAATGGAGCGATCGCTTGCAGCCCTGCAAATGGCTCTCTGTTGGCCGATCCATGCGATCGCCGGTAAACTGGTTTATGGAAAAGTCCGGGAAGCTACCGGGGGTCAGCTTAAATATGTCATCAGTGGGGGCGGTTCCCTCGCCATGCACTTAGAAACATTTTTTGAAATTGTCGGCTTAGAAGTGCTCGTGGGCTACGGTTTAACGGAAACAGCCCCGGTACTCAGCGCCCGTCGTTATTGGCGCAACTTACGGGGTTCTGCCGGTTTGCCCATTCCCGAAACAGAAATCAAAATCGTCGATCCTGAAACCAGACAAGCCCTACCCGTGGGCGATCGCGGCTTAGTCCTCGCCCGTGGCCCCCAAGTCATGCAAGGCTATTTTAACAATCCCGAAGCCACCAGCAAAGCCCTTGACGCCGAAGGCTGGTTTGACACTGGGGACTTGGGCTTAATCACCACCGAAGGTCATCTCGTCCTCACCGGACGGGCAAAAGATACGATTGTGCTGACCAACGGGGAAAACATTGAACCCCAACCAATTGAAGACGCTTGTATCCGCAGCCCTTATATCGATCAAATGATGCTAGTCGGACAAGACCAAAAATATCTCGGTGCCCTAATTGTCCCCAATTTTGACGCATTAGAACAATGGGCCGCCAGCCAAAACTTACAATTCCGTCTGCCGTCAACGGTGAAAACCTCCTCACCCAAGGCACCCAGCAACCCCGAGCCAGAAATCACCTTAGATAACCCAGTGGTGCAGGAATTATTCCGCCAAGAACTCAATCGAGAGGTGAAAAGTCGGCCCGGATATCGTCCTGATGACCGGATCGGGGTTTTCCGCTTAATTACTGAGCCATTTTCCCTAGAAAACGGTCTAATGACCCAAACCCTGAAAATTAAACGTCCCGTGGTGAGCGATCGCTACCGCCAACTCATTGATGAAATGTTCCGCTAACCGCCTCCAGTTCCATTGCTAGATGGGAGTCGTCATGCTCCCATCCCCCCCAACTCTTCTGGCTGAAGCATCTGAGGCTATTTTTGGGACGCTTTTAGGCCGCTATTTTTGGCTGGCTCGATCCACCGAGGCATCACCCACCCCCAGGGTAAACTTTAAAGGCAAACGGGAAGGATAAGCTTTGGCCACTTCACGGTAAACTTGATGGTTCGTTGGCAGCTTAACCGTCTCTGTTCCTAGCTGATAAGTCAAGTTATATTCTACTTGCTTCAACAGTTCAGTCGCCCCTGGAGTTTCATTGGGTTGTTGCTTTGCTTCAATATCATCAACGGTGGGACGGGGTGGCAAAGCTGGCCACCAGAGCCCTTGGTCATCGGGTCCAGTCACCGCACCGTCTGGTTTTTGCCCATTCTGATTCAGCAACGAATTCGTCCCAAAAGTTTCCTTTCGCGGGAATTTTTCCCGCTTATCGGTATAGGGGACTTGCCAAGTATAGGTGACTAAAGCAGTGGCTTCATAGCGATCGGTGACAATATTGTTGCAACCTGTGAGGGTGAATAGTAATAATGTATTCACCGTCAATAAAGAACTCATGGAGATGATTGCTTTCATTGGTTGTTTTGCGGAATCCCCCAAACGGATCCGCTTGGCTCCATCGCCAATAGTCAAATTGCTTAAGGGTTTCGGGAGGGGTAGGGGCAGCCCGCCATCGTTTTTCTTCATCAAACACCTACAAAAATTCAAAAAAATTTACAGAATTTGCCCAGAATTTTCATGCAATTTGCACCCCTCTATCCTATTATTTATTCAATTCTTAAACCCATCTTTCCGAACAGCCTCTGGTCAGGGGATACAAGTGTTCCTCAAATTGCCCTGACTTTTGATGACGGTCCCCATGAGCAGTGGACACCGCAACTCCTAGAAGTTTTAGATCGCTATGAGATCCGCGCTAGTTTTTTTTGGCTAGGAAGTTGCGTGCAGCGCTGCCCCGATCTAGCAAAATCCGTGTATGAACGAGGTCATGGCATTGGTTTACATGGTTATGACCATCGTTGTTTTCCCTTGCTATCTGAGGCGGAGTTCCAGCAGAGTTTAGCCAAAACCCAAGAGGCGATCGCTGCCGCTTGTCACTTAGACCTCGATTTTGTGCAAAAATATTGCCGAAATGTTCGACCTCCCAATGGAGTATTTACCCCGAAAACGTTACAAAAGTTAAACCAATGGTCTTATCAACCTGTGATGTGGAGTGTGGTGCCCGAAGACTGGCAACGACCTGGATCCGCTGTGGTGGTTTCCCGTGTCCTGAAACAAGTTCAAAATGGATCGATCGTTGTTTTGCATGATGGTTATTATGGAGGACAAGACGTGGCCCAAACCACTGATTTGTTGTTACCGCAACTGATCCAGCAAGGTTATCAGCTAGTGACAATCGATCGCATCGCCCAAACCATGTCATCCCCTGACATACTGTGACTCAGCCCGAATCTCAACCCGGATGCGATCGCCGATATACACTAATAGGAGAGTCAACTGAGCAAGCAGACACTAAATATATGGGATATTGGGGCAACGGATCTGAATTCCGCACAAACCCTTTAAATTCAATCGGCATGAGATCGGAACATGGCTTTTGCTGACTAATGTAACTACAATAGAGACTATCGCCGGAGTCCATACCAATCACCCAAGGGAAAAACGGCTCAAATGTTAATTTACGATCGATAGTCATTGTCAATCGTGGATCCATTAACTAAAATAACAATAAATACCCCATTGGGTAAAATGACATATAATGATAGATAAGGACCATTCAAGCAATAAAATCCAACGACGGGAGGGAGAATTTTACAGATCATTTAATCATCTGTAAGACCGAAGCTGCTTTTCTATGTTGGTCGCGGATCCAATCCCTCTGTGTTATTTTATGCCTGGGGTCGAGCGGGTCCGCTCCCGATCCAAGAAATTACGGATTCTCCCATTTAATTAATTTTTTATTAGATCGATGGCCAACGAGACTAGATTCTGTAAATATACGGAAACATTTTGATTTCACATCTGGAAAAAAACTCTAGTTGGTCGCACTGTTCAAATTTATGCACAATTCATCTGGATGATTTACAGATGGTGATAGGGTAGATTTTTCTACGATTAACTAAACGGTCAACCAAGTCATACCAATTAACGGAATATGGTGATTCGTCCAAAAAATCAGTCCGTTCAGTCAGTGAAATCTAAATTCGTTAACATATCTCTTGTAAAAGAGGATCAAAGTCAAAACACTATCTCTCGGAGATTTATTTATAATAGAGGAGGTTAATGCGGCTGAACGGTTTATGCAGCACTGTTGACTAATTGGTAAACCAAAAAGCATTAGTCCCCTCTTTAATAGAGGAGTCAAATATTTGTCCCAACTCAATCTCCCTCTGAGCCAAATCTGGGTAATATGACCAGGCAATAATTTTTTCCCTTGAAGAGTTTGTCAGAGGATGGATAGAGGGATTTTGGTGAAAATTTTCCGCCAATTAACTAGGTTAAAACCAATGAAAATACAGCGAAAAAGTCAACCAAACCCCAAGAAGTTAAACCATTGAGGGTTCTGGTAAGGCTGACCCTGGACAACCCCATCTGAATCATGTTGCTATCTTAAGCTGGAGCCAAAATCAGCAACAGTAAAATTCAGACCGATTCTGTGTCCGAACCAGTTAAACCGATCTCAGAAACCATGCGATCGAAGGATCGAATATGGTCTTTCAGGAGGAAGGGAAATAGCTGGCGGGGCAAAATAGACCCAAAAGCTGTAAAATTTTCGTTTCCTTCGCTATCATGGGTGAAAAACTACTATTCAATATGGGTGCAACGATCGAGCAAACTAAAAAACACAAGCCAAAAAAAGAAATCGGCAGTTTTCCGCAATTCGCCGTAACTGTCGTCAAGCGATCGCCTCAAAGAATTATTCACCTTCTGTACCGAAATCAATCAGGAGATGATCTGACTGGCTTTGACCCTTAGAGTAAATGAAGATGTACTAACATACAGAAATCTAGTATCTATAATGATCCGGTAAGCTTGTTTATTCAGATGAGACAACATCATTCAGAATCAAAAAACCGGGCATTCAAAAATTATTTCACTAAACAGCGGTCAATTTTTGTGAAACAGGTTACAATCAAAAAGGATTTCCATAAACCTGATAGAATCAGACTCGGTTGATTTTTATCCCTCAACCAAAGTCGCAGGTCTATCAAATTACCCTGCTAAAAGGGTTCAGCATTAGCGCGATCGCGCTAATCGCACCTTCACATTTTTGAGGAAATATTGTGCTGACCTGTTGTCAAGTGACTACACTGACTGGTATTCAGGTAAAGGCACTTTACTAGGCTAGGCTTAAACCAGAGACTTCACCAAATAAGCGGTTGTAAAACCTTCTTACTGCCTAGATTTTCACCGAAATTAATGCCATCGCGCGATCGGTGAAGTGTTGATTTTTTCATTAAGGAGCATGAGGAACGCGGCATGACCCAGGCTAATAACGTACTGGCCCCCATCGATCAGTCTAATCTAAAGAAAACGATGACTTCTTCTGAGAATGAGTTAGGTCTACTGCTAGATGATGCAGATGATTTGCCACTCGGCACCTCAGATGATGACGATATATATTTAGACGCTCATTCTGATGACGATGAAGATGAGAAGTCTGGCAAACTTCGCTCGACTCGTCGGAAAACTCAAGCCAAGAAAAAGCAGTACACGGAAGATTCTATTCGTCTATATTTACAAGAAATTGGCCGAATTCGCCTCCTCCGAGCGGATGAGGAAATTGAACTGGCGCGGAAAATTGCCGACTTGCTGGAGTTAGAGCGAGTCCGGGAAGATCTAATGGATCAGTTAGATCGGGAACCCAACTTGCTGGAGTGGTCGAGCGCCGTTCGCATGGGTGTCCCAGAATTTCGCAAGCGCCTGCACATGGGCCGGCGGGCGAAAGAAAAGATGGTTCAATCTAACTTGCGATTGGTCGTTTCGATCGCCAAGAAATATATGAACCGGGGATTATCTTTCCAAGACCTGATTCAAGAAGGTTCTCTGGGTTTGATTCGGGCAGCGGAAAAGTTTGACCACGAAAAAGGCTATAAGTTTTCTACTTATGCAACTTGGTGGATTCGCCAAGCGATTACCCGGGCGATCGCCGACCAATCCCGCACAATTCGTCTGCCGGTTCACTTGTATGAAACCATCTCCCGGATCAAGAAGACCACCAAACTGCTCTCTCAAGAAATGGGACGCAAGCCCACGGAAGAAGAAATCGCCACTCGGATGGAAATGACCATCGAAAAGTTACGATTTATTGCCAAATCCGCCCAGCTACCCATTTCTCTAGAAACGCCGATTGGCAAAGAAGAAGATTCTCGTCTGGGAGATTTCATCGAATCTGACGGCGAAACCCCAGAAGATCAAGTTTCTAAGAGCTTACTGCGGGAAGACCTCGAAAGTGTTCTGGATACTTTGAGCCCTCGCGAACGGGATGTTTTACGGCTTCGCTATGGCTTAGATGATGGCAGAATGAAAACCTTAGAAGAAATTGGCCAAATTTTCAACGTCACCCGGGAACGGATTCGTCAAATAGAAGCCAAAGCCTTAAGAAAGCTGCGCCATCCTAACCGCAACAGCATTCTTAAGGAGTATATCCGCTAAAAGTTATCGGTAGATTAAGAACTGTTGGCTTAATTCAGTTTTTTGCCATGATTTCACCGATCGAGTTATTAGTGAAATCAGTTAAAAAACTCTAAACAACGTCAACAGTTCACTGAATAATTTTACTGAAGATTTTTGCGGATTTCCATATATAATTTTGTTTGCGATCTCGTCAGTCAATCTAGGGATTAGATTTTTTCTAATTAGCTCTAGTCATGCTGTATGCAAAGATAAGCTCCTTTGCCGATGATTTCCTTTCGCAGATTCCTCCGGGATAACCCAAACTGATTTAATGTTGGGGGGGTGGGAAATCCATAAATTAATTGGCTCTTTGAGCCAAATTGGGACGAGATTTTTTCGCCCCAATTTTTTTTATGGCTGTTTTTTTATTCCATCAGAACTGACACATCACGCTCTATAAGTAAGTGGGCAGAAATAAATGCACCACAGACCCCCATTAGAAGAAAAACTGTCATTCCCGCGTCCTTTGAAGCCTGGCGCGTTAGCGCTATAGACGGGAATCCAAGGATTTACGGTAGGGAACGAAAAGTGCAATTAATTATGTTCACCTACTTATTGATATATTGAGTGAAGGGGAAATTCCGAAAAACCTGTAAATTAGGTTAACTTGTCGTTATCGACCTTTGAGAGCCTTGTTAAAATTCTGGCGATAAGGTTTATTTGTCGCCAGTAACAATGGCCACATCAAGGTTAAACGGATTTTTCCTTCACTAAAGTTCGTATGGCGAAAGCCTTTCCAGAATTTCCAGGCACCACCCACATAGACCACTAAAAATGCTAAACCCAGTAATTCCATTGGATTTATTCCTTATTTAATCAAACGAATGACCAGCGGTGAAATCAACTTGCCTGCCACCAGTCCGACTGGAGGTCTGGGCAGAGATTCTTTTTCCAGTGTAAACCTTATGCTTCAGAGATGCTTCAGAGTTAGAGTGAGAATGAGAATAAGTGGCGATCGCCACTTATTCTGCCTCCGTGAGATGATATGAGTTAAAGCAATTAGGATCAAAGAAGCGGAATCATCACATCTGCTGCTTTGACCGCACAGGTAAAGATAGGAGGAACTATGCGAGCAGTGTTAATGGCAGGAGGTTCAGGCACCAGGTTGAGACCGTTAACCTGCGATCTCCCTAAACCAATGGTTCCAGTGCTCAACCGACCGATCGCCGAACATATTATTAATCTCCTCAAGCGACATGACATCACCGAAGTGATTGCCACATTGCACTATCTCCCGGACGTCATGCGGGACTATTTCCAAGACGGGAGTGATTTTGGGGTGCTTATGACTTATGCCGTGGAAGAAGATCAGCCACTTGGTACAGCAGGGTGCGTCAAAAATATTGCCGAACTGCTCGATGATACCTTTTTAGTCATTAGCGGCGATAGTATTACGGACTTTAATCTGACGGAAGCGATCAAATTTCATAAAGCCAAGGGATCAAAAGCCACCCTGGTGTTAGCCCATGTTCCTAACCCCATTGAATTCGGGGTCGTGATTACCGATAAAAATGGGGCAATTAGCCGGTTTCTGGAAAAGCCATCTACCAGTGAAATTTTTTCCGATACGGTCAACACCGGCACTTATATCTTAGAGCCGGAAGTTTTGGAATACTTGCCTGCTAATCAAGAATGTGACTTCTCTCAAGATTTGTTCCCCCTGTTGCTGGAAGAAGGGGAACCCATGTATGGCTATATTGGGCAAGGATATTGGTGTGATGTGGGGCATTTAGATACTTACCGGGAAGCTCAATATGACGCTTTGTACGGCAAAGTCAAGCTGGAATTTGCCTATCCGCAAAAGTCTCCCGGTCTATGGGTGGGTCAGAATACATATATCGATCCGACCGTTAAAATTGAAACCCCCGCGTTAATTGGGGATAATTGCCGGATTGGGCAGCGGGTGATCGTGGAAGCCGGAACCACGATCGGGGATAATGTGACGATTGGTGCGGATGCGGAATTGAAGCGTCCGATTATTTGGAATGGGGTAATCATCGGCGAAGAGGCGAATTTAAGTGCTTGTGTCACCGCCAGGGGGGTGAGAGTCGATCGCCGCGCTCATATTTTAGAAGGGGCGGTGGTGGGTTCTCTTTCTAATGTCGGGGAAGAGGCGCTGATTAATACTTCCGTGCGGGTTTGGCCGAGCAAAAAGATTGAGTCTGGCGCCACATTAAATATTAATTTAATTTGGGGCAATACCGCACAGCGCAATCTATTCGGCCAACGGGGAGTTTCCGGTTTGGCCAATATTGATATTACCCCAGAGTTTGCGGTGAAATTGGGAGCCGCTTATGGTTCCACCTTGAAACCAGGGGCACAAGTAAGCGTTTCTCGCGACCAACGGGGGATTTCTCGGATGGTTTCCCGGTCTTTAATTGCCGGATTGATGTCTGTGGGAACAAATATCCAAAACTTGGAGGCCACGGCGATCCCTTTGGCCCGTTCCATTATCTCGACTCTTTCGGTGGCCGGAGGCATTCATGTGCGGGTTCACCCCGACCGGCCTGATTCTTTGTTAATTGAATTTTTTGATGAGCAAGGGATCAATATTTCTAAGTCCCGGGAGAAGAAAATTGAGGGGGCTTATTTTAAGGAGGATTTCCGGCGATCGCAGATTCACGAAATTGGCAATATGTCTTATCCCAGCCAAACGATCGAACTTTATAGCGTGGGATTTGAGCAGTATCTCAATGTGGAAGCCATTCGCCATAGTCGGGCCAAGGTGGTAATTGATTATATGTATGCGGTCTACGGTGCCGTGCTGCCGTTGCTGTTGGCTAAGTTTGGGGTGGATGCGGTGGTGCTCAATGCCAGCCTCAGTCAAACTGCGCCCAGTTCAGCGGAAAGAGAAGATTTATTAATTCAACTCGGTCGCGTGGTCGAAGCCGTCAAAGCCAGTTTTGGGGTACAGGTTTCCGCCAATGGCGAACAGCTTATTTTAGTGGACGAGTCTGGCACCCCAATTCGGGGGGAAATGTTAACCGCTTTGATGGTCAGTTTGGTGTTGACTTCTTTCCCCCGTGGGACGGTGGTGGTGCCGGTTCATACCAGTTCGGCGATCGAAGAAATCGCTCGCCGCCATGATGGTCGGGTGATTCGGACTAAAGTCAATCCCACCGCTTTGATGGAAGCTTGTCACACCAATCCTAATGTGGTCTTGGGTGGTAGTGGCGAAATGGGGTTTATTTTTCCCCAACTACATCCGGGGTTTGATGCTATGTTCTGTATTGCTAAAGTGATTGAAATGATGACCTTACAAGAGCGATCGCTGATGCAAATTCGGATTGATTTACCTCGTGTCAGCCATAAAAGCTATACCGTGCGTTGTCCCTGGCGGGTCAAAGGTGCCTTAATGCGTTATCTGGTGGAAACTCATCCCACAGAAAATTTAGAATTGGTCGATGGGGTAAAAATTTTCCAATCTCCCCATAGCGATGATTGGGTCTTAATTTTGCCCGATGCGGGAGAACCGTTAGTCCATATTTTTACCAACAGCCCCGATCGCGAATGGGTCGATCAAGCGTTGTGGAATTACCGCAGTCAAGTGCAAAAGTTTGTCGCCCAAGAACAATAAGGGATGGCTAACTCCCTAAATTGTTCAGACAATTTCAGCCCGAAGCGATCTATTGTAGAAGAAATCTTCTTCGGACTGATTTCGCTGGATATTTCCGTGGAATCAGTCCATGTCCACGAATATGCCAAGAAAAAGATGAATAGTTGTATTTTAATGGCGGAGATTATTCAAGAACCGCAACTACGCTACACCGCAGATAACCAAACCGCCATTACGGAAATGGTGGTTCAGTTTGAAAGTACCCGCCCTGACGATCCACCGGCTACTTTAAAGGCGATCGCCTGGGGCAATCGGGCACAGGAAGTCTATGACCATTACAAAGTGGGCGATCGCGTGGTCTTGGAAGGACGACTCACCATGAGAAATATCGATCGCCCCGAAGGATTTAAAGAAAAACGGGCGGAACTGGTTGTCTCACGGGTTCATGCTTTAGGTGCTACTCCCGCAACTACTTACCAGTCCCCAACCCCACAAACATTTGTGGCCTCGACCCCTTCTACCCCAAATGTTGTCTCAATTGAATCTCGTCGGCAACCGGCAAATAGCCTCCCGAATCAAACTCCCGTTTTCACTGCCCCCTCGGTGCCTCAACCTTTAGCCGGTGTCCCCAGTTCTGCGACAACATCTCCGACTTATTCCCCAGACATCTCCTCTCGTCCACCATCGATGCCCTCAAGTTCTGACTCCCCATCGGAAACGGATTTAGACGAAATTCCTTTCTAGGAGTCATAAACAAATTTGTTGTTGGTTATTTGTTATTTGTTGGTTGTTATTCGTTATGCTTTACTCGTGATTTGCCTCAAATCACCAACCGACAACAAACAACCAACAACCAACAAACAACCAACAACCAACAACTAACAACCGACAACAAACAACCAACAAACAACCAACAACCAACAACCAACAACCAACAACCAACAACCAACAACCAACAACCAACAACCAACCAACAACCAACAACCAACAACCAACAACCAACAACCAACAACCAACAACTAACAACTAATAACATCGATCAACTGAAGCCCAAAGACTTCCGCAAAAATCATGGCCACCTGTTCTCGAACTAAATCCATTTGAATATCGGGGATAAACTCAGCTAAACTGCCCACGGGGCGATCGACAATGCCACAAGGCACAATCTTTTGAAACCCTTGCAGATCGGGACAAACATTCAAAGAAAAACCATGCATCGTAATCCAGCGACTCACTTTAATCCCGATCGCCGCTACTTTTCGCCCCTCGACCCAAACCCCCGTCAGTCCGGGAATTCGACCACCGTCTAAACCATACAGCGCCAACACCCGAATTAAAACTTCTTCCAACTGACGTAAGTACCAATGTAGGTCGGGACGGTAATGCCGTAAATTTAAAATCGGATAGCCCACCAATTGACCGGGACAATGGTAAGTCACTTCTCCCCCCCGTTCAATCCGATGAACTGGGACTTCGCTGGTTTCTGGGTCAAATTTGAGAAACTCTAAACTGGCACCCGTTCCCAGGGTATAAACCGGCGGATGTTCTAAAAAAATTAACACATCATTCAGTTCAGGATGCGATCGACGACTCTCCACCAGAGAACGTTGCCAGTTCCAAGCTTCGATGTAGTCCATCAGACCCAGATTATAGAACTCACATAAACGGTTTGGCTTGGGTTTGGTGTCAGAAAACATAGTGCTTAATCGGTGCTTAAAAAAGACAGAGGGCATGGGGGCAGGGGGAAAATGCAACAGATTTTAAAGAGAAATCACCAAAAACTGTAAAATAGAACACAAAGTGGTAATGTGGAAAGATAACTAAGATTTTCCCGGAGGATCGTGTTTATACCCTTAAGCGTATAATAGAGATAAGCAATTCTACATTGCCATCTCACACTAAATCTGATGGTGATTCCTTCGTTACGAAAAAGTGACGCCAAATATTAGCCATCTGCCGGAAAAGCTTTGAAGCAGAATGCTGGCAACGGCGGCTAAATAACCATTTTTGGCCCTGTGTGGTAGATATCCCTTGAGTTGTGGATGATTTGTCTTCAAGCGACTCAAGACTCAGAAGAGAAATCTTCATCAAATCGCTACACTGATCTGTCAGTTAATTCATCCATTCCCCTAAGTCCCCCTTAAAAAAGGGGACGGTGATTTATTTTATTTCTGCTGACAGATATACTTAGTGGAGTTGCTCTGAGCGTAACGGATTTTGAGCAGCATCGTGACAAAATTCTCCTAAATCTTAGGTAGCTAATTTCCCGCTGTTTCCCAGTCACAGATTCATCTGACTTAGATCATCTTTAAACCCTTAAAGATGATTCAACCCTTGTCAGATGACCTCCAATAACCCTCTAGTTTGGCTGACACCACTTTTAACTCAGGGTTGGCGAAACAATCTGGATATTGGGGTTAACGATAGTGAAAATTAGCGCTGATTTATCGTGGAGTTTTTATGTCTAAAAACTGATTTATTTTCTGACTTCACAATTGGCTAAATTGCTGATATAATGATAAGCATAGAGGATCTAAATCATTGGGACATTGGGATAGGCACCCTCCCTAGGGGTTTCCCTGTTCACAATTTAGACATTTCATCAATGATTTAGAAATGCTATAAAGGCAATGAAAGGCCAAATTCTTGACCAGAAAATCGCTGTTTTTTCAGGAAAAATCTCCATGATCCAACAATCAGAAACTAGCGACCCACCAAGCCTTGTAGCGGAAATTAGTATTTCGGCTAGGTTTTTGATCGATTATCAAAAAAACTAGCAAAGATATTCAGTTTCGGGAAGCGGCAATACCCGCCCCGTTTCCTCTAAATGTAAATAAATATGGGTTCTTCAGCGGGAGCATATTGATATGAAGCTTGTTATCCACGGCAAAAATATTGAAATCACCGACTCAATTCGGGAATATGTTACTCAAAAAGTAGAAAAGGGCGTGAGTCACTTTCAGGACTTGACCCTAGAGGTTGATGTGCATTTGTCAGTGGCCAAAAATCCTCGGAATAATTTAAAACAAACGGCTGAAGTGACCATTTTTGCCAATAAAACCGTAATCCGTGCCGAAGAAAGTAGTGAAAATCTGTATGCCAGTATAGATTTAGTTTCGGATAAAATTTCTCGGCAGTTGCGTAAGTATAAAGAAAAACGTTTAGCACAAAAGACTAGCGTTCGCGCCAAAACGATTGAGTTGGTCGAAGAACAGCCAGTGGTTAAGGATTTGATTGGCTCGCGCAGTCCCGAATTACCGAAAGAAGTGGTGCGGACTAAGTATTTTATGATGTCTCCGATGACCGTAGAAGACGCTTTGGAACAACTTCAACTGGTGGATCACGATTTCTATATGTTCCGCAACTCTGAAACGGGCGAAATTAATGTGATCTATGAACGGAATCACGGTGGTTATGGTGTGCTGCAACCCCGCGAAAATGGTGCTGTGGTTAATGGTAAAGTCTGATTTTACGCTTCCCTGGTTGAGAAATCTTCGGGAAACAATGCCGCAGGATTTGTCAGCGGTTTAACTAACATGAAAAATTCAGCGCAACCAGATCAAACCTGATTAAAAAGAAGAGGAGGCTATACGATCGCACAGCCTTCTCTTCTTTTTTTGATTTGTTGTTGATTTGTTGTTTTATCTGGAAGGTGGGCATTGCCCCGCTGCCATAGGAGGCGATCGCCTCCTACCCCAGTTAAATTTCTTTGAGGGTTTTCAGGGACTCTTCTACATGACCTGTGAAATTCATCATGGAATCAAAAATATGGCGAACCACTCCCTGTTTGTCGATCGCATAAGTCACCCGACCAGGAAGAATAAATAAGGTGGCCGGAACTCCGTATAATTGCCGCAATTTATTGTCACGATCGCTTAACAGAATAAATGGCAGGTTGTACTTGCGGGCAAATTGCTGGTGAGACTGCTGGGAGTCCCCACTTACGCCGATCACTTCGGCGCCTGCTTCTTTGAATACTTCGTAGCTATCCCGGAAAGCACAAGATTCAGCAGTGCAACCAGGGGTGTCATCTTTCGGATAAAAATATAAGACGACAGATTTTTTACCATAGAAATCTTTCAGGCTGACTTTTTCTCCGGTGGCAGAATTTAGGGTAAAATCTGGCGCTTTGTCTCCAACTTTGATTGCCATAGTTGCGATTTATTACAGATGTATTACAAGTTTGGGCAAAATGTTAACTTTTGTTATGCTACCGCAGATGGGCGTAATATCCGCATGGCATTTAAAATCGCGAGTAGGGCGACACCGACATCGGCGAATACCGCTGCCCACATACTGGCAAGGCCAAAAATTCCCAGGAGAATGAATAAGATTTTGATGCCCACGGCAAATCCGATGTTTTGCCAGATAATTTGACGAGTTTTTCGGGCAATTTGAATGGCTTCGGCGACTTTTGCGGGGGCATCGCTCATAATTACTACATCGGCAGTGGCGATCGCTGCATCGGATCCCAGCCCTCCCATTGCAATGCCCACATCTGCCAGGGCGATCGCTGGTGCATCATTAATCCCGTCGCCCACAAAGGCGGTTTTTTCCCCGCCCCAAAAATGGTTTTTAACGGTTTTTTTGAGTAGCTTTTCCAGTTCTGCGACTTTTTGTTCCGGCAATAATTCCGCGTGATAACAGTCGATCGCCAATTCTTCACTAACTTTTTTGGCGACGGTGCGATCGTCTCCGGTTAACATCACCACTTGTTCAACCCCTAATTTTTTCAGGGTTTGGATGGAATTAGCCGCATCTTCTTTGACTCGATCGGCAATGACCAGATATCCCGCATAAAGACGATCCACGGCCAAATGCACCACCGTGCCTTCCAAGTCCATGCATTCGTGGGGGATATTTTCTCGATGTAATAGACGATGATTCCCCGCGAGGACGGTGGTATCCCTGACCCTCGCCCGGATCCCATGTCCGGCAATTTCTTCATAGTCGGCGATCGCTACAGTTGCCAGGTTATTTGGCGCCGCTTCTCGGATCGATTTGGCGACCGGATGATTGGAATGTATTTCGGCACTGGCAGCAATATTTAAAAGTTCTGATTCACTTAAACCATTGTTTGTCACTACCTCGGTGACTTTAAAGACCCCTTGAGTCAGAGTGCCGGTTTTGTCAAAAACTACGGTGGTGACTGAGTTTAAGGCGTCTAAAAATTTAGAGCCTTTGATTAAAATGCCTCGTTTGGCTGCTCCCCCAATGCCGCCAAAATATCCCAAGGGAATACTAATCACCAGTCCGCAAGGACAAGAAATTACCAGGACTACTAAGGAACGGTAAATCCATTGATCTAAGGTTGCCCCAGGAATGAGTAATGGCGGCAGAATGGCGATCGCCAGAGAGACGAACACCACGATCGGCGTATAGTATCGGGCAAAAGTAGTAATAAATTTTTCTGTATCGGCTTTCTGGGCTTTGGCGTTTTCGACTAAGTGTAAAATCTGGGCAATGGAAGATTCCCCAAAAGGTTTTGTGACTCGAATAGTTAACAGTCCTCCTAGGTTCATAGTCCCGGCTAAAACCGGATCTCCCGTTTTAATGCTTCGGGGGACGGATTCTCCGGTTAATGGAGAAGTATCGATCTGAGATTTACCTTCAATAACTTCACCGTCTAAGGGAATTTTTTCCCCTGGTTTGACAAGAATAATGTCCCCAATGTTGACGGTTTCCGGGGCTACCGTTTGCACCGTGTCATTGATTTTCCGGTTGGCATAATCTGGTCGTACTTCTAAGAGGGCTTTGATGGAACGGCGAGAACGCGAGACTGCTTGATTTTGAAATAGTTCGCCGATTTGAAAAAAGAGCATCACCCCGACGGCTTCCGGTAATTCCCCGATCGCGATCGCCCCTAGGGTGGCGATAGTCATCAGAAAATTTTCATCAAAAATTCGGCCATCGATCAGATTTCGTCCCGCAGTGGAGAGCACCGTCCAACCACTGAGTAAATAAGCGGGGATAAAGACTAAATGTTCCGCGATCGCGAATGGGGTATCTTGCAGGGCTTTTTGCCCGATTAACCCCAGAGTAAATAAGGCGATCGCCACAGAAATTTTCAGAAATTCTTGAGTTTTGTAAAATTTTCCAATTTTCTCAGATTCCTGCCCATCTCTTTGGGACTTATTCTCATGGTTAGATTCGGCGTTAGATTCGGCATTTCCGGTGCAACTGCAACAATGAGATGTATGTTGTCGATCCATATTGTCATCATTTTAGTTAACTCTTGTAATATTTTACCTATAAAACTTTCATTTTATCTGATATTTTGGGACTTTTCTTTAGGTTTTTTTAATCTTTTTATCTGATATTTTGGGACTTTTCTTTAGGTTTTTTTAATCTTTATGGCGCTAAATCTCCAGGGGTTGCTGGGAGCGGGTAATTGAGTTTTTTCATAAACTTAAATTGATTGACCTGAAACTTTAAAATTGATTTAACTCAACCTTAATGGTAATTTTTGATACTGTTGTTGAGGCAAGTTCTATGTTTCACTTAAAACAACGAAAAAAAGGGATACTCACTCTGGTAAACCAAGCCTCAGCCGTACAAAAGGCTGGAGTTGACAAGCGCATCAGGATAAAAATTTGCCTTTTATATTTTTGTCGGTAATTCAATCAGCGTATAGATTTTGTGATGTTTTTAGCTGTAAGCATTCAGGGTTCAGACACCAGGGGTCATGGTTCAGAGATCGGCGGTTGTGCATAAAAGACCCACTCAGTTAACAAAAAGCTAATCCCTGACCACCGATCGCTGACGGCTTAATTTTAGATTTCTGAGAGATTCGGCTTTTAAGTGATGCCAAGATAAAATTTCATTAAATATTTAGCATTTATAGCCATCCTTTCTAGGATATCGCTGCTCAGTTAGGTATTTGCAATGGTGAACGCAGTTATGGAAATCGGATTCAACCCTGCTCAACAACTTGAAATTCTCTGCTATTACTTTAATGAAAGTAGTGAGAAGCAAATCGTCAAACTGAATAAAAATTCTCAAGCAGTTGAGGTAGCATTGCTGCCTAAACAAGGGATATTTTTTGAAGCAATGCCCGATAACTTGCTGAAAATTTATCGGTCTATTTTTAGTGGCAGAGAAATTGTAGACGCCATTCGGTGCAAAGCTTTGCACGTTTGTGACAATGTGCCGGATTACCGGAGGCTTCAAGCGATCGCATAAGCAAAAATCAACTGGAAAAATAGGCTTATATAACCGCATTTGCCAGTTTTTCACGAATTTGTGCCAACACGAGAAAACATGAGCAAATAATAAAAAATAATCAATTTGCTCGGAATGCTGACTGTCCTAATTCTGCGATTCTATTGGACAATATTTTTTAATTCTATTGAATCTGTTGATTGCCCATTGATGATGCTTGATTTCCGAGGGTTGATGGGCAATTTGCCGTGGCTAAAATTGGCCATAAGTTCTGTCACTCTTGGCGCGAATGAAATTTTCCTAAGTGTTACGATTGATAAAATGATCGAGACTGCCAGCTAGTCAGCGTCAGTCCCCAGCCGTCAGTGATTCATCTTATCAAAATATTATCTCTTATGGTGCAAGGCTTTGAAACCAGCGTTAATCAATCAAAACAGGTTGATTATCTGCGGATCAGTTTGGTTGACCGTTGTAATTTTCGCTGTCAGTATTGTATGCCCGAAGAGGCAGAACTCAACTATATTTTGCAGCAGGATTTACTGACGAATGAAGAATTGTTAATCCTAATTCGGGAAGTGTTTATCCCCGCAGGGTTTACCCGGTTTCGGCTGACGGGAGGAGAACCCCTGATCCGTCCGGGGGTGGTGGAGTTGGTTAGGGCGATCGCTTCTTTGGATCGAGTTGAAGATTTAGCCATGACCACCAATGGCTTTTTATTGGCAAAAATGGCGCAGGATCTCTATGAAGCGGGTTTGCGTCGGCTAAATATTAGTCTGGACTCGTTAAATGCGGAGACTTTTGACTGGTTGGTGGGTCGGAACGGGCAAAGCCGTTGGCCCCTAGTTTGGGCGGGAATTCAGCAAGCTTATCAAGTGGGGTTCAATCCCCTGAAATTGAATGTGGTGGTAATTCCTGGGGTGAACGACCATGAAGTGCTCGATTTGGCCAGTTTAACCATAGACCGGAAATGGCACGTCCGATTTATTGAGTTTATGCCGATTGGCAATCACCAGCTATTTAGCGATCGCGGTTGGGTGCCGTCAGAAGAGTTGCGACAACGTATTCGCGATCGCTGGGGGTTAGAAGCTGGACAAGTTCGGGGCAATGGCCCGGCGGATGTGTTTCAAATTCCTGGCGCTTTGGGGACTTTAGGTTTTATTTCCCAAATGTCAGAATGTTTCTGCGATCGCTGTAACCGAATGCGTTTCAGTGCGGATGGCTGGTTGCGTCCTTGTTTATTGAATGAAACCGGCCAAATTGACTTAAAAACAGCCCTTCGTAACGGGGTCACATTCAGCAAATTATTAGAACAAGTACAGAGTTTACTAGCCATCAAACCAGAAATCAACTATAAAGGACGTGATTCTGGCACCTTGGCTGGCGGTTACAGCCGCACCATGTCCCAAATTGGCGGATAGCGGATAAAAAAAGGAATCGGGAACAGGCCACCTAACCCACACCCAGTTAGCTCCAACCTGGTTCCCTTCATCCTTCTAGGCTTGACGCGAGTAGTATTCAACCACTAGCAGTTCATTAATTTGCAAAGCCACCCACTCCCGTTCGACCAGTCCGTTAACTTTGCCGGTCAATTTTTCTTTTTCAAATTCTAAATGGCTCGGCAAGTGAGCCAAACCGGGAGATTGCAGATTAGCTTTGACCATTTCTCGTGACTTGTCCCGGTCTCTAACCGCGATCGCATCCCCTGGACGACAGCTATAGCTGGCAATATTCACCCCCCGACCATTCACCATAATATGGCCATGATTGACCAATTGGCGAGCCGCCGGAATTGTTGGCGCCATGCCTAGGCGAAAAACGGTGTTATCCAAACGCATTTCCAGCAGTTGCAGCAGCACCAAACCCGTAGAACCTGTGGCCCGACGCGCTCGACGCACATAGCGCAGCATTTGCTTTTCGGTTAAGCCATAGTTAAAGCGCAGCTTTTGCTTTTCTTCTAAGCGGATCGCATATTCAGAACGTTTGCGACGCGCTTGACCGTGTTGACCAGGGGGATAAGCACGCTTGGCACTTTTACGAGTTAAACCGGGCAGTTCTCCCAGACGACGAACGATTCTGAGACGAGCGCCTCTGTATCTTGACATATTTTATTGACTCCGTTGGTCTTAATTTTACCCAGACTCTCTATTATAAAACGGGAAAGCAAAATCAGCGATAAAAATTCACAAAATTCTGATGCGGATCGAATCAGGGGTCACAGGCAACCGAGTCCAGGCTTGAAATTTGACTCTCGATCTCTCCGTGTATCTCCGTATATCTCCGTATATCTCCGTGTATCTCCGTATATCTCCGTATGTTTCCGTATGTTTCCGTATGTTTCCGTATGTTTCCGTATGTTTCCGTATGTTTCCGTATGTTTCCGTATGTTTCCGTATGTTTCCGTATGTTTCCGTATGTTTCCGTATGTTTCCGTATGTTTCTCAGTGTTCGCCATTGTTCGCCACTGTCGATCGGTGTTCCCCAGTTTTTTCCGCCACAGCACCTTGCCTTTACCTGTCAACTGCCAACAATCACCGATTACAATTCATCTATAAGGTTTTCTCAATTTTTGTAGGCCACTTATGAAACAAAAACCAACCAAAACCCCTAGGCATTCCCCCGCTAGAGGAAAAACGATCGCCATTAAGCATTTGGTGATTGCTGCTTTGCCCTTGGTATTCTCTGTGATGCCTTTGGCGAATCCAGCAAATGCGGCTAAAAATGAATACGATCGATGTGCCGGGGCTTTAATGAAGCTGAATCTGAGTCCCCAAGAGGTTGCCACAACCTGTAGCGAAAGTCTGTACCCGGAAAATTTGGCCAGTTGTGTGGTGGATATCGCCGGGGGTACGGATATTCTGGCGGTGGATGCTTTGGCCACTTGTAGGCGGGTGCGTCGTCCTTTACAGTTGGCAACTTGTGTGGTGGATATTAGTAAAGTGGGTACGGCTGCGGATGCTCCGGCTATTTTAGACCACTGTCGTCGCAGCTTGTTGCCGGAGAATTTTTCTAAATGTGTTTCGGGTCTGGTGAATCAGACGGATTTGGGTACTACGGCGGCTTTGAGATATTGCATTGATGGCAGCGATCGCGATCGCAATTTGAATTTAAGCTGGCTGCCGCTACTACCCACTAATTTAAATTAGTCAGCTTTCAGGGGTCAGCGATCGGGAATCAGCGATCGCCTTTCAGTTTTTAGGATTCAGCAGTCAGGATTCAGGTTTTTACTGATTCCTGACTGCTGAGGCGCGAATCCCCGATCCACGAACACAGGGTTGAATTGGTAAAAAATTCGGTAATTTTGCCCGATCCATCATCTACAAATTCCGACTAACATATTTGACAATTTTAATTTCTTAGGACTTACGCAAATCTAGGATTTAATCACTATATATATTGCATGGTGGGCAATGCCCACCCTACATATAGATTAGCTGCTATCGTCCTGTTTCTAATGTCAATTTTTCCTCACAAATTCCCCGATTAAGTCATGGGGCGATAAAAAAACCTAGCTGATTGTTTGTCTTAGCTAGGTTAGGCAGAAAATTTAACATTTTTTATTTAACTTTCACTTGATGTAACTTAAATTGAGCAATATTTTCTCATGGGCTGTCTTGTCTGGGTTAAGCAATCCCGACAGGTTGAGTAAATTTTTGATGACAAAAGACAAGCATTCACAAAAATTAATTTCTTTGAATGGAAGGGCGAGTGGGGGGTGAAGCAAAACTATCGCGTCAGCGAATCGCCATTGCTGGCACTCCCCACCAGTTGATCTTTAATCGCTTTACCGTAAGCTTGACGCAGTTCACTCTTGGTCAACTGCGGATGATGCTGTCGATCCAATTGTTCGCGATCGCTGATATTGTTCAGCCGGTTTCCGTGTGGCTTTGGTGTTTGCTGATGTTCTTTGATTAAACGGTTGTAAGTGCGATAAGGAATGTAATGCAGCGGGTTGTACCCACCAAAGCGCAAGATCAGGAGGCAAGCCCAAGAATACTTTCCGGCTAAAATTGCTTCTACTACTTGTTCAAACTGCTCTAAAGTCATTATCTTGTCAAGTTTGCTTTCTGGATAAGAAATCTCGTAAGACATTTTTATTTCTCCTGATTTACAAGGGTATGATTACGCTTGAATCTTGAAAATTGGATGTTTTAAGTGACAATCTCTTCAAGAGATTGTGTAGTTAATCTGTTAAAAATCTGCTGATGACAAGTGAAAAGGTTGAGTAATCTGTTTTGGCAGAAAATTTGATTTAGCAATGATTTGTCTGGATCGGACCACTGGGTCGCTGGGTTCGATCTGGGAAATTTCTCCAGACAATCTCCTAAAATAAGGCTTTCTGTTGATTTGACCCTGGTTGCTTTTGATAATTGTTTGGTCTGTTGGATGCGTTGGATGCATTGATGCGAGTTTAATATCGATCGCGATCGCCCCATTGCCCCCCCAAGTCCGAGAGTTCAACGGTGAAAACCGCTACGGTTCATGGGCAGATATATCAAAGCCCAAGTCCCAGTGGATACATTGATGACATATTGTTTTCCCATCAACCGATCTGATGGTTTGCCAGTTATTTTAGCCTGCGTATGTACGACCGGATTGATTAACTGGCGGTTCGCAGATAGGTTTTGTCTATTCTTAGGATAAGCAGGACTTGGATCAAATTTTGCTAATCACGGTTAACTTTACCAAATCTTTAAACTATTTTGATAATTTTTGTGGTTTTTACGGATTTTTTTAAAGATTTGGTAAAGTTAAGTAACGTAATATATCCGTATTTATACGGAACGTAGGTGTATTATGGATACCAGGGATGCGGATACGGCCATCGGGCGATCGCGCGGTGGGGCGATCGCGTGGTGGGGTGACGGGCAGAAGCCGATCGCGGGGAATTAATCCCAGAGGTTTGTATATTGTAATTGGGATTTAAGATAATTTAGCCAAAAAATAGCCGCGATCGCGGCTATTTTATCTGGTTCTAATATTAACCTCTAAAAATTAAGAAAAGTTAGATAATTTAAACTCGGTTAATATGCCATAAATTCCCCAAATTGCCATTGCCCGAAGATAATGACTAGCCCGGAAAGTTTGATTCGCAGTCACGGCTTCAGGGGTGCGGAATTGCAGGCCATTTTCATATACTTGATTGACCACCGCTTTGGTAATCTCAAAAGCCTCATTTTTCATGCCCATTTGTAACATGAATGCAGCTAACCCAAAGTTAATTCCCGTCCAAACTTCTAGGGGATGAGTGGCTTTGGGGTTTTCGGGAGAACCATCTAGCATGACCCCATTGGCCATGCCAAATTCACCGTTTTGGAATTTTCGGAAGCAAGCATCATAGACGGTTTTTAAGGCAGATTCGGCGCGATCGCTCGGCACAATATCTGGTAATCCCAATAAACGGGCATAAAATTGACCGCATAATTGGTCAGCCATCACTACCTCAGAACCGCTTTCACTATCCAGGCGATAATATTGCCCATTCCAGAGTTTTTCTTGATAGATTGGTTGGGCTTTTTCTAACCAATTACCATAAGTTTCTATGGTGGATTTGACTGCTTCTGGATCGGGAATTGGCCAATCATAAATGCCGTCAATCGGTGGGTGATCGATGAGGGTTTTACCGATCGCGATCGCTGCTTCCAAAGCCGCCAGCCATAAGCCCCCACAATAAGCGCTGACCCCTTGCATCCGCCAATCATCAAAAGTCTGGTCAGGGGCCCCGCTATTTTCGGGAATCCCATCATCATCGCGATCGAAAGTTTTCAGATAAGCCAAAGTTTGCACAATGGAAGGCCAACATTCGCATAAAAACTCATAATCATCGGCCCCAGTCAGCAGAAAATCCCGATAGACCTGCAACACAAAATCACAGGGCAAATCTTTCCATAAATTACAGTCTTGATAACTGGTGTAATTGCTTTTTTGCCAAGGATGCTCATTCGGTGCCCCCAAATCGTGAGGAGTCGCCCCAGTAATTCCTCGCACCGCTTGGGCTTGGTTATAGCCAATAATCCGCACCGTATTATCACTGGTGGGGATGGCATGGGCAAAAGCCCGCAACACCGATTTATCCAATTCCGGCCATAGCATCAGTAGGGCAAAAGACCCATAGAGTCGGACATCCAGGCTTTCATACCAGCGATAATCAAGACATTCCAGCACCGCAAACCGTCCCTGGGGGTTTTCTTCATCCGCAGGCGACCACAAGGTGCCCCCTTGGGTGAGAATGTAGAGCTCGTTAAATAAGGCCATTTTCAACCAACTGGGCAAATCTTGTCGATCTAATACCGACTGCTGCCAGGTTTCAATTTGACTGCGCCATAAGTCATAGTCTTTTAGGGTCGCCCGAATCATTGACCAGACTCCTTGACCGTTGCGACCAAAAAAGTCGGTATAACGGCGGTATTGGCAAACCCCAGCGGCAAATTCCGTGACTGGCAAGTCCCAAGCCAGAATAAAGGGAATTTTCCGGGTTTTGCCCGGTCTGAGGGTAAACTTGACCGCCAAAGCTACGGCTGTCCGTTCTCCCGGTGCAGCGGGTCTTTCGTCTTCTTGGTCTAACAAAAAGCCGTCTTTGGCAAAGTAGTTCCAAATATCGGCACCGTTGCTGGTAGGATTCCATCGAGTGTGGTGGTAAACTTCGACCGCTGCATTGGTCATGGTGGCGATCGCTAAACTCCCTTCTCCTTCTTGGGGTTCTGGACTGCTGATGGTTCCGGTCATGGAACAGCCAATGCGGTGGAAATCTTCCATTAAAGTATTGATATTGCCGCTACTTTCTCCCCAGCGGGGTTGATATTCATAAACCGGCGATCCATCATCCCGCACTTTCACTTCGGGATTTTTCAACACATTGGTAAACCAACCCACAATATTTTCCCAGGTGAGCATAATACTCACGGTGATGGGTTGGTCCGTGGGGTTATGGGCTGTCCATTCAAAAATCGCCACGGGATAACTGCTTTGTTGGTAATTTCCCGGCAAAATGGGCGAAAACTGCTCGCAAGTTAGTTCCGCTTGAAACACATTTTCATAGACAAACCAACTGCGGGGATATAAAGCGTGATAAGTCCCGGTGGTTTTCTCTGGGGTTGATGGGGGATACCATTTCCAGGCGGAAAGGCTGCCATCTTCTGGGGGTTCCGTAGACATGGCATAAGCTTGCCGCCGTCCGTTGGCTTCTTCAAAGACGCTAAATTGACAAGCGGGTAAGGTTTGATATGTATGTTCGCCCCCGTCTAGGTGCCAGAGATTAAAGTCACCGCGAGGCGATCGGCCAATGCAACCAGCCCCAAATCCTCCCAGGGGCATACCATGCCAAGGGCCATCGTCTAAATTGCTGGCATAACGGACAGTGTAGGGGTTGTCCCAACCAAGACCAATGGGACGATTCCAAGTATAAGCAGGGATATCTGGGCGCGTCATAGATATTTTGGCTTTTTGATGTTATTCGATGATGGATAAAACCAAGATATCAATTAGTTGTCTTCTTAGTTCTTTGTTATTCGTTATTGGTTATTTGTTGTTTGTTGTTGGTTATTGGTTATTTGTTGTTTGTTGTTGGTTGTTGGTTGTTTGTTCAGCAGCCACCATCCAATAACGAATAACCAATAACCAATAACTAAGATCATCCGGGGATTGACAAAAGCCTAAATTGTAAGTGTAAATGCGATCGCTAATAATCGCTAATAATCGCTAATAATCGCTAATAATCACTACTACAATTATAGAGTAAAAATCATTCATGTTTGGTAAATTTGGTAAAAAAGTTCAATTTAATCGCCATGAAATCGCGGGCAGTTTCGGGGATATCGGCACTGACTTACCCTTAATTGTTGGCATGATTCAAGCCGTAAATTTAAACAGTGCCAGTGTCTTTATTATCTTTGGAATTTCCCAGATGTTCGCTGGTTTTTTCTATGGCTTACCCATGCCCATGCAGCCATTGAAAGCGATGGCAGTATTAGTTATTACCCAAAAAGTACCTGGGGAAATTTTGTTTGGTGCCGGTTTAGCCATTGGCATTTTTATGCTGATACTTACCCTCAGTGGGGGACTGAATTTACTGGCTCGGTTGATTCCGTTATGTGTGGTGCGGGGGCTTCAATTTGGCTTAGGACTTTCCTTAGCTTCCCTAGCTCTCAAAACTTATATTCCCTCAGCAGGAATTCCCGGCTATATAATCGCCGCTTTAGGATTTTTAATTCTGATTACTACTCCAAAATCTAGTCGAATTCCCGCCGGAATTGCGGTGATTTTATTGGGATTATTATATGCCGGATTGTTTACTTTAAACTTTCAGGAGATTGGGTCAAATATTGGGTTGGCAATTCCCGAATTTTATCAGCCGAAATGGTCGGATATTTTGACTGGTTTTGTGATTTTAGCGTTACCACAAATTCCTTTGTCAATTTCAAATTCTTTGATTGCCACGGAGCAGACGGTAAAAGATTTGTTTCCAGAGCAAAGGGTTTCCATTAGACGAATTGGTCTGACTTATGCGATCGCCAATGTAATTGCACCTTTTTTTGGGGGAATTCCGGTGTGTCATGGGTGTGGCGGTTTAGCGGGTCATTATGCCCTCGGTGCCCGCACCGGGGGTTCCGTTATTTTATATGGTTCAATGTATTTGATTATTGGCTTATTTTTTAGCCCAGTTTTTGGCGAAGTTGTCCAAGTTTTTCCCCAGCCAATTTTGGGAGTAATTCTTTTATTTGAATCTTTAACTTTGCTGTTATTGATTGCTGACCAAGCTGCGGAACGAAGAACTTTTATCATTGCCTTAATTGTGGGGCTTTTGGCTTTGTTAGTTCCTCAAGGTTATCTCCTGGGACTGGTTATTGGTACAGGACTTTATTATTTATCCAACCGATTAACTTTTTTCACTCAAATGTAGGTAGAGACACGGCTTACCTATCGAACCTTGTAGGGACACGGCATTGCCGTGTCCCTACCACACTTCATAAGTATGGAATCTGCTGTATCCAACCGATTAACTTTTTTTACTCAAATGTAGGCGTTAAGGCATCTGTAATTTCCGCCCCAGGGCTTTACCCCCGCTCAGGTTTCGCGCCTTCGCGGGAACCGGATTTGGGATTATTTTAAATCTCGGTATTGTGGCAAAAGCAACGGAGAACCCGGTTTCTTGGTTTGTGGGAAAGGGGCGATCGCTTTTTGGCTTCAGAAACCGGGTTTCTTATTTTAAATCTCGGTATTGTAACCAAAGTTATCTCAGAAACCCGGTTTCTTGGTTTCTTTCACATATTCCCTAAATACTGGAGACAATTTAAACAAAATTTTATCCGACTTAAATTTTGTGACTATATATCTGTATTGTAAAGATTGTAAACCCTTAACAAAATCCACTGAAGACAAAGCTAAATTTTCTTTTAATTCTTCTCTCGACATAGGTCGATCTAATTTACTGAATTCTAAAATTATTTGCTGTTCAATTGGTGATACTCTGTTAAATAAATCGTTAAAACAAGATTGCATATTTTGAGTAATAACCAAGCTAGTTTCTGCCAAAGAATCTGCTCCATCACCATCATAAACATCTTGAATTAAACTGGCAATATCTTTTAAGTAAGTGGGATTACCTTGATAAAGCTGAATTAACTTTAACCAACTATCTTGATTATTTAAACCTGTATTGTCTAAAATATTAATGTTATCTAAACCTAATAATTCTAAAGCTTTAACGGGATATAGGCGATCGTCTAAACATTGCATATCAGCACATTTCTCTTGACTGATTAATATAATATTACTTTGATGCTCTGTTTCAGCGATCGCTGTGAAAAACTTTTGATAATCTTTAGATTCAGCTTGATATTGTCCAGCAAATTGTCCCGGAGTAAAGATATGCTGCACATCATCAATAATGATTAAACATCGCTTTTCTTTTAATAAATTTAATAACTGGCGAACCGGCGAATTTAAAAATTTTTCTGGAGTTTCAACTGTGGTTAATATTTCGGTGATAATTTGATTTAAGGAGGGAGTTAATTGAAGATTTTTCCAAATAATTACTTCAAAGCTATCTAAGTTTAAATCAATAAATCTTCTAACTAAAGCAGTTTTGCCAATTCCTGATAATCCTAGAACCGAGATTAAAGGAGTATTTTGATTAAATATCCAGTTAGAAAGGGTTTGTAATTCAGTTTCTCTGTTAGAAAAATTGATGACTTTAGGCGCAAAGGTTAAATCGCGATAAGCTGATTTAACATTATTTTGTGTATTATTACTATCTTGAGGCGAATTTTGTGTATTGTTAACATATAAATTACCGTGAATATGATTAATGTTTTGCAACAAATAATGATTGCCTAAATTAATTAATTTTTTTATTGATGTAGCAAAATTAGATTTTTTTACATCAACTTCTTGACCTAACTCTTTTAATTCTTGAGAGACAATACCATATAATTCTCGACTAATTTTACCTATATATTCCTCATCATAATTTATACCTTCGGCAATATCAGAGTAGGTTTGATGCTGCAAAATCCCTAAAATAGCCCTTCTTTGTAAGTCATCAAGAGAGTTTCCTGTGTGCTTAGATACTAACTGATCCATCAATTGTAAAATTTCTGTAACAGACATAAAAGTTAGATTCACTAATGGTTTCAGCGATTATAGCATAGTTTTAAATTCAGAAAAAATCAGGAAATAACGGTTTTTAACGGTTTTGCTGTAATTTTTGTTTACAAAATAAGTCAGGAAATATAGGGAAATAACGGGTTTTTAAAGTAGCCGTGCTGTGAAATATTTGGCACAATCGAAGTTAAATAATAAATTTATAGACAGAGGTAAAAAAATGGCAGAACCCATAACCGCAGCTACTTCAGTTGCCATCTTGGCAGGTTTAAAAGCAGCTTGTGCTGCAAAAGGTGTATCTGTTGGACTTGCTCCAATGGGTACTGTCGTCACTGCATATTTCACTGGAGGTAGTACTGCTGCAATTAATGCCGCATACGCAACCGGAATTTATGGTTTTGGCGCATTAGTATCAGCATTTTTCGGCAAGTAGTTACATAAAGTGGGCAATGCTTTTTAATCTTTGATTCTCATTAACAAATTATCTACATTGCCCACCAGATAATTAATTTTTGTAGGGGCATGACATTAATAACTTATGATACATACAGTTAACATAAAAAATGTCATGCCCCGATTTTATGATTAAAAAAATTAATTTAATTATTAATTATTGATTGGGTTGGGCATGGCATTTTTTAGGTTATTTATTAGTATCATAAATTAACGATGCCATGCCCCTACATTTGTAATGTATTATTTACCTACAGTTACAGCAATTTTATCTAACTGTAAACATTCAAGATTAAATTGTTCAAACAACTCAAAAAATAAATCAAAAGCTAACTTTTCATCTTCTACTTGAGACAAAATAATACTTTCCCAACCTTCAGAAGAATTAATTTGATATTTCCTTTGTATCCATTGTTGAAACTGAGCAAATTGTTTTTCTTCTTGTGTTAATTGTAAACCTAATTCACCCCTTGACATACCGTAACCCATTAATAACATTTTTAAACGGGTTAAAGACACTTTTCCTAGATACATTCCCGGACGTTGTTTAATTCTTGCTAATAAATTATAGAGATATTCCTGACTATTTTTATTACCGTTAGTTGTGTTTAAATCTAACATAATTTACTCCTGAGTGTGATTAAAAATTTTCCTCAATAATTACTAATTCTTGTCCTAAATGAATTTTACCAAAAAATTGAAAATTAGCCAACCATTCTCCTTTAGATATTCCTTGAGGATGATGATTGTCAAACACAATTTCAACACCATCTATTATAAGAATAACACCTTCATGGTATCCTGTTTCGGAAATAGCATCACCTCCAATACTATCATCATAGAGAAAACAATTACGATAATCTAAATCTGCTTGAGTATTGATTTTAATTAATTTACCTTTAATCCCCGCCAGTAGTAAATAATTTTTGATAGCTGAAGCACATTGAATACATTGTAAATTAGGATAACTATTAGCTATTTTTGCTAAATCTTTTCTTTGTTTTGCTGTTAAATATTGCATGAAAATATATTTTCATTTAATTTAACTATTAAATTTTATAACTCTGACCAAGTCTCTAAATTCAAACCCTCAACTCTGGCTAAGTCAGTATCATTAGAAACCACAATTAAATCTTTGACTATCGCAGTAGCCGCAATTAAAATATCCTCAGTTTGAATCGGTAAACCTCTTAATCTCAGATTAGCATGAACTTCGGCGGCTTTTTCTAATATTGCCAAATCATCTAAAAGAATAATCGGATATCTTTGAGAAAAATCCTCAAATCTTGCTCTTTGTTTTGGCGCATCAACCGCTAAAAACCCTCTCCTTATTTCAAAATAAGTAATACAGCTAATAAATATAGCTTTTTTTTGATCCTTAATATCTTTAATTTTTTCAAGAATTTGGCGATTTCCCTTAATAGCAAAAGAAACGATATTGGTATCTAATAAATAACTCATATATCTCCTATTTACGTTTAACTGCATCGTCAAAAATTGCCATTTGATCGGGAGTAAACGATTCACCAATTTTTCCCAACAGTTCTATTGCCATTATTGAGCTACTATACTCTTTTAATTCATCATTTGACATAGCATTAAATTCTTCAAAAGACAAGTTATTTTGGCAACGTTTAACTAAATCTTGTACCATTTCTGAATAATTCAGATCCTCTTTGAATAAAGGATCCTCTTCCATCAAAATGGAAACGATATTTTCAATTCTTTTAATCATTGATTCTTGTCTGATATCTGTTGATAACATAATTAGTACCTCGCTTTGATGACTATTGTATCATATTTTTGAATTTTCGGCCATATAATGCGATCGCTCATCTATACTAACACTGTTGAATCACTAAAAGCCGGTTTAATAAACTCATTCTTATCCGCTAAACTAATATAGCCCAGATTAACAGCAAGTTCCATTAATTCAGTTAAAAATCGTTTTAATTCATCTAAAACTTGTTGTTTGTTTAACATAAATATTTTTTCATCATTTGAATAACCAAACTCCCTTAAGTAACATTTAATCTCCTTAGCAATAGGTACAAATTTAATAATTATCCAACAACTTTCAGCAAACTCTAACTCAATCGCTTTACCTGCGTCTAGATCGGCAATTAATTGAGGTAAATTATCCTCTAATATCATGCAAATATCAGGATCTAAAAAAACAAAAATTTCCTGATTTTCCACCCTAACTAAAACTTTACGATCGGATTCATAACAAAAACGTCTGATTCCTAACTCAAAATCAGATAATTCTCTTAAAGGATCATTGGGTGGTGGGGCTAAATTTTCTAGATTACGTTCTTGTAATCTAATTTCAAACTGCTTATTAATATTCATATTTCTCTCCTTAAAGTGTAAGATTTTGTAACTGGATAAGCATATCTCAAAGTACCATCAGGTTTTCTTTTAATATTAATGCGACTAACATTTTCTGTAATAGTTCCATCTCGATGATACACCTTACCGACAGGACGCTTAAAATCAATAATATATCTACCTGAATATTTAGGAGTTATTCTTTCAGCTAAAATTATATCGTCATCATTTAACCATTGTCCCTGATCTCGATTACTACTGGCTAATCTTCCCTTAATTTCAGAAAGTTTAAGCCGTGAACCATGATGTCGTAAAATATGATCGTAAACTTTAGTACATTTAAGATTATGCCATTGCGGTTCTTTGCCAGTACCTTGCCACTCACAACCACTTCCTACCTTAATTGTATAATCAATAATCTCAGATTCAACGATTTCGATAGATTCTAATTCATCAAACGACAATCAATTTAACCTCCTGATAAATTAAGATAATCTGATTATAGTCTGAAATGAGCCTAGAAACTTAGGTAAGGGTCGATATTACCCAAGGATGGACGCTTTATTGCCACATTTCCCCCCAATATTCTTGCGCTTACACTTCTTGCGCTTACACTTATCACTAATTACCATTATTAATAAGAGAATTTTTAGGGTTAGGGGTGCGATCGCTTTATAAGTCTGACCAATTCTCTAAATTCAAACCTTCAACCCTAGCTAAGTCAGTATCATTAGAAACCACAATTAAATCTTTGACCATCGCAGTCGCCGCAATTAAAATATCCTCAGTTTGAATCGGTAAACCCCTTAATCTCAGATTAGCGTGAATTTCGGCAGCTTTTTCTAATATTGCCAAATCATCTAAAAGAATAATCGGATATCTTTGACACAATCTGTTAAATCTTTCCCTTTGTTTTGGCGCATCAACTGCTAAAAAACCTCGTCTAATTTCAAAATAAGTAATACAGCTAATACAAATATCTATACCTCGAAATTCAATTGATTGTAGTTTAGCTTTCATTTTTAAATTATCTCTGACAGCTAAAGAGACAATATTAGTGTCTAATAAATAACTCATATATCTCCTATTTGCGTTTAATTGCATCTTCAAAAATTGTCATTTGTTCAGGAGTAAAATCTCGACCAATTTTTGACAATATTTCTATTGACATCACCCCTTCACAATGTTTTTTTAACTCTGTATCTGGCATACTATTAAACTCTTCAATAGTCAAATTTTCTTGAGCAAGATTAACTAAGAGATTTACCATTTCTGAATAATCCAGATCCTCTTTGAATAAAGGATCCTCTTCCATCAAAATGGAAACGATATTTTCAATTCTTTTAATCATTGATTCTTGTCTGATATCTGTTGATAACATAATTAGTACCTCGCTTTGATGACTATTATATCATATTTTTGAATTTTCGGCCATATAATGCGATCGCTCATCTATCCTAACATAGACATCTCCAAATATCCGCTTACAATTATCACTAATTACCATTATTAATAAGAGAATTTTTAGGGTTAGGGGTGCGATCGCTTTTTGAGGGGAGTTAGATGTGCGATCGCTTTATAACTCTGACCAATTCTCTAAATTCAAACCTTCAACCCTAGCTAAGTCAGTATCATTAGAAACTACAATTAAATCTTTGACCATCGCAGTTGCCGCAATTAAAATATCCTCAGTTTGAATCGGTAAACCTCTTAATCTCAGATTAGCGTGAACTTCGGCGGCTTTTTCTAATATTGCTAAATCATCTAAGAAAATTATTTGATAATTTTGGTAAAATTCTTCAAATTTCTTCCTTTGTTTAGGGGCATCAACCGCTAAAAAACCCCGTCTAATTTCAAAATAAGTAATACAGCTAATGAAAATAAGTTCTTCCTTAGCTTTAACTAACTCAATTTTTTGCAAAATTATCGAATTTTGTTTTACAGCTAAGGAAACTATATTAGTATCTAATAAATAATTCATAATCACCTATTTGCGTTTAATTGCTTCATCAAAAATTGCCATTTGTTCAGGAGTAAAATCATCACCTATTGTTGCCAAAAGTTGTAGTGACATAATGCTACTACAACGATTTTTTAAACTTTCATCTGAAATATTATTAAATTCTTCAAAAGATAAAGCTTTTTTAAAAACTTCAGCTAGATGTGTCACCATTTCTGAATAATCGATATCTTCTTTATATATCGGACGTTCTTCCATGATGACAGATACAATTTGCTCAATTCTTTTAACCATTGATTCTTGTCTAATATCTGTTGATAACATAATTAGTACCTCGCTAACGTTTATGACTATTATACCATATTTTTGAATAGCTTCAGCAACCGGGGTTCTGATTTGTCAGCGGTTTTCTTTCTTACTGAACCACGGTAGTATTTATATTGTAGGGTGGGCAAAAGTCTATCATCATATATGGTAGGGTGGGTAAAATTTTTGCCCACCCTACGAATGTTATGGGCTTATAGCGGTTTTTCTTGGATGAATTACAGAGGTTTTCTGGATTCTAGCGGGCGCGGTTCGGGACAGGTTTTTTTCTACTTCATAAATCCGCAAATTGCTAGATTTCTAATGATTATCCAAGGGTAACGATGGAGGAGTCGGCGGTGCTACGGGACAAGACAATGTAACTTTATGACTTTCTCGTTCGGTCTGCATTTCCACCGCGATCGCATCTAACTCAATTTCCACCGTCCCATAAGGAATAAGCAAC
Source organism: Oscillatoriales cyanobacterium (assembly GCA_011390955.1). GTDB lineage: Bacteria > Cyanobacteriota > Cyanobacteriia > Cyanobacteriales > Laspinemataceae > Planktothricoides. The sequence goes on from JAABRM010000001.1 coordinate 242,285, forward strand.
TGCATGGTTGCTTCCATATCTCCCATGCCGGTAGCCCAAAAATCAGTAATCCAGTGGGGACCATCAAGCAGAGTGCGAGTTTGTCGGTCATGCAGCCATAATTTCACATAAATACGCGGTTCCAGTTCTGGTAATCGCACCATCAACTTAACCGGACGACCGGCAATTAATTCCCCTGGGGGCACCTCTAGATATGGGTTGGGTACGGGCTCATCTTCGGGCAAAACCAATCCGGCAGTCGCTAGATCGGCGTTCTTGCCCGCTAAAAGCTGACTTCCGCTAGTGGCTTCCGTTTCCAGTTCATCATCCACCACAATCTCTCGATCTTCCCAAGCGATCGCCTCTTCCTCTGGCTCATATTCCATCGGATCTGCCGCATTTGCTTCCGTTTCCAATGGTTTGGGTTCTAATGGTTTGGGAATTTCTAGCTCAGAAAAATGACTCTTTAACCATTGAGATAAGTCACCATCACTCGCCAAAGCATTAAGGCGAGATAAAAATCTTTGTTGTAAATTTAGCTTTTGAAAAGCCGTTTCTAACACAGAAGGTTTGCGGGGTTCTGGGATAGAAATTTCCGGGGCTGTTTCAATTTCATCTGACGGAAACGACTCAAAAGATCGATCTTTTTGCTTGGCTTTTTGCTGAATTTTTTTAGTAAAATCAATCACATTAGTCGCCTCGGCAGTCGTCTCCTCTGGCAATGGCGTCTCCTCTACCGACTCAGGGGAATTGGCCGGATTTTCTGGGGGCTGCTGATTTTGAGGGGTAAACTGTGGTGGACGAGAAAAGACGGGAAATTCGATCGCTTTAAATGGTGAAGGGCGATCGGTCGGCGTTGGCAGGTCAATTTTGGGAGGAATTGCCGGTTTTTTCACCCGTTGAAATGAGAGCGGCTCAGGATTTTTTAAGGTTTCGACAATATTGAGAAATGTCTCATCAATACTGGTTAAATTATGTTTAATCTCAGCTTCTCGCGAAAAGTCTAAGAGTTGTTCATCAATCAAATTATCAGAAATTTCTGCCATCAACTGATTCACATCGGCAGTAATAGAAAAAGATGCACTGGCTAACGTCACTGGGGTATCCTGTGACGTTGATTCCCCTGGTGCATAGAGGTTGACTTCTCCTAGCAGTAAACTGGTGTTACAATTTAAGGGAATATCCACGTCACAGGAGAACGGGACTGGCAATTTCTGGGCTAATAAGGGTTGCTGTACTTGGGCTAACCATTTGCCGTTTTCTGGATTGCGTAGACCAATATGCAGTTGACCTGTGACGGCAAACTGACCTTGCAAGGTGGTGTCGGCTTCAATTCGACCGGAGAGGGTAAACCGTTCGCCGCAATTCACCACAAAAGTGGGCCGCGCTAGGGTCAATTTGACTGCTGGGGCTGCCAAAAATTTTGTGGCCTGGGGCGTTGGGGCATTCCCGGATGGGTGGCTGGTTTCTGGATCGGGATTGGGATCGGAGAATGAGTCTTCAGGGCTGCTGCTTAGGGCTGTGTCTGGCCGATCGCTAGTTCGATCGTCTCGATCGCTTTGATAATTTTGATAATTTTGATAATTGCGATCTTGATAATTTTGATAATTTTGCTCCGTTGCCGGTGTTGCAGCAGATTCAGCCAAGACCGTGGGGGGCTGTTTTGTCAGATTTTGAACTGGGGCGATGTCTTCTTCGGCGTCTGCATAATCATCAATGGGTAAAACCTCTAGACGCACCGATTCTTGCCAGGTTTCTTCCTGACTATCGGGGTTGACATCACCGACGCAGCGCAGTTCCCAAATGCCCGGTTTGAAGCGCATAAATGGAATAACTACCATTAATCCTTCGGGACTGGTGCGGTTGGTGCGTTTTTGCACGCCACGTTTTGGGGGGAATTCTTCCGGGGGAGTTTGGTAGGTAATCCGAATTTCTACCGGCGCGTTGATCCGACTCGATCGCGCAACCAGCCGATATCTGCCTTCTAAAATTTCCACATCAGCGGTTTCTAGAGGCAGCCAGGAGCGATCGCCCTCTTTTTGTATCAGAAATTCCCAGTATTCCATTGCTTGCCGTGGAGATAGTGTCTGCCTGACAGACGATCAAAATTTTCCTGAAGTCAGTTTAACCTAGTTTTGCCTGATTTTGCCTGCAACCAGATTCTTTTTCTCGATTCCAGAAAACATCTTTCGAGAAAGGGAAGTCTTTAATATAAGAAGAATAAGAGGTGACGGTTATGAAACCTATTTTTTGGCATTCTTTAATAATTACGCTTAGTTTACTGTTTTCGGGGACTGTGGGCAAACCGCCGTTCGCCCCCGCACCCTTGTTGGCGGCCCCTGCTGGCACAGAGGATGGGGCTACGGAGAATGTTACGGAGAATGTTACGGAAACAACGGTTGATGGGGAAATTGATGGAGAAATTGATGGGGAAGTTGAGGCTAACCCAGAAAATTCCGCAGAAATGGAGGGGGAGGGGGAAACTTCTGAAACCTTAGAAACAGAGGAAACTACCGAGGAGAAACCTGTAGAGGATGTTTCGGCGGAAGCGGAAGAAGATGCGGCAGAGAAAGCGGCAGCAGAACAGCGACGGCAGGTTTTAATTGAGGCGGATAAATTATATGTGGCGGGAGATTATGCGGCGGCTAAGACATTGTATCAGCAGGTGAAACCGCCTTTTTCTGGGGATACATTACCGGATGAGTTTCGCGATCGCCCTGAACCGATTTATGACCCGGAACTATTGGCCCCAGCGGGACAAGTGTATTGGCGTGAGGGCAATGCGGGAGTTGAGCAAAAACTGGAAACGCGGATTTTTATTCCCTTGGAGTTATTGGTAGAAAAATATCCCGAATTTATTCCCGGTCATTTACTATTGGCGCAGGCTTTCCAGGATTATGAAAAACTGCCACAAGCGGTGGAAGTGTTGAATCGGGCTACCACCCTTTATCCCCAACAAACGGATCTGCTACGGGCGCAAATTGATGTTTTGATGAAAAGCAGACAGTGGTTAGAAGCATCGATCGCGGCCCGTCAATTTGCTTTACTCAACCCAGATCGTCCGGAGGCGGCAGAATTTGCGGTCTTGGCAGAAGAAAACTATGACAAGTTTCGGTCTTATCTGAAAAAATTGATCGCCGGAAACGCGATCGCCAATGTGATTACTGGGGCGGTCAGTGTCGCCCTCACCGGCAATCCTTTGGGTGCCCTCTCGGCGGTGGAAACATTGGTATTACTCGCCCAGGGTGAATCCGGTCTGGGCGATCGGATCGCCAACAATGCGATCGAGAACCTGGAAATGGTGGAAGATGAAGAAATCGTTGCCTATATTAATGAATTAGGCCAAAACCTGGCCAAAGTATCGGGCCGCGACGATTTTACCTATGAATTTCATGTGGTCTTAGATCCCAACTTAAACGCCTTTGCTCTCCCTGGGGGCAAAGTCTTTGTCAATGCTGGGGCGATTTACCACACCGAGTCAGAAGCGGAACTAGCTGGTTTACTCACCCATGAATTAGCCCACGCTATTTTATCCCACGGATTTCAAATGGTGACTCATGGCAACCTGGTGGAAAGTATGACCCGCTTTGTCCCCTTTGGCGGCACCATTGGCAATTTATTAGTCTTAGATTATAGCCGGGAAATGGAACAGCAGGCGGATCTTTTGGGCACTCGAATGCTGGCAGCAGCGGACTATGCGGCGGATGGTTTACGCAATTTAATGGTGACATTAAATGAGCAATATGGCGATAATAGTCCGGTGTTGAAAGCCTTATCCTCTCACCCCCCGACGAAAGAACGAATTGCTTATTTGGAAAGTTTGATTACTCGCGGTGGCTATAATCGTTATGCTTACGAGGGAGTAGAACGCCATCAGCAAATCCGCCAGCGGGTTGCCAAATTACTCGAAGAAGAAAAGGTCGATGATGAGGATATCCTAGAAATTGAATAATTTTTGTTGTTTGTTGTTAGTTGATGGTTGTTAGTTGATGGTTGTTGTTTGTTGTTTGTTCATTGTTGTTTGTTCATTGTTCATCAACAACCAACCACCAACAAACAACAACCAACCAACAACCAACAAACAACAACCAACCAACAACCAACAAACAACAAGCAACAAAATTAACTAAGATTTGCTTGAATAATGTTCTGACATTCTGCCACGGAAGCCCGTTGTTCCATTGCGGTGACCAGGGCTTCATAAGCTTTTAAGTTAGCTTCAATTAGGGTACGCGCTTGTAAAGCAGCCCAACGCGCTTTTAATTGAGCATTCATCGGGGTGCTAATTTGACTTAAAACCCCTTGCAATTTCAGCCGGTCTTCTGCCCCTCCAGTGGCGTTATTGTATGCGATGGTTTCTGCGGCAATGCCAGCCATCCAAACGATGCAATAGCGATCGAGCATCTGAGCAGTAATTTGCCCTTTTTGCAGTTGTTCGTTGAGTTGGCAATCGTCAAATTGTACCCCGCCTTGGGCTGCCTGTCCTTGTTGGAAAGCTTCCCAAGCATTCAGGGCATAGCCGCTAATGGGAATATCCAATAAGTAGGCGACCAAAAAGTGACCGGCTTCGTGCTTGATAATGCGTTCGCGAAGCGGCGCGGATGCGCTATCGCGATGTTCTGCCGAAGTCATTCTCGCCAACCAATCTAATATTAAAGTCCCCCCTTGACCTTGCCAGGTAAAGCTGTCTACGGTGGCAAGTCCCAACAGGGTAAAAGTAGCAACTGCCGGAATTGTGGGAGATAAATTGACCAGTGGGCCAAGTAGGACAGAAAAAGTAGTCACAAAAACAGCGATCGCTGCTAAATTTATGGAAAGTTGGTTCATTTTTGGATAATTTCAGAGTATTTGTTAACTTTTATAACATTTGCGCCTGTCCCCGACAAGGCTGAATGGCGATCGCTGCCAGTTTCTTTATTTCCCCTCTCTCCTCTGTGTGGAAATTGGGTGAAAACAACTCGTCGATTTCTCTAATTTTTGGGAGGATGCCAACCCGCCATCACCCAGAACCGTCTGACTCTAAGTGCATCCAGGTCACTACTCAATTTTAATGCGGCAACTGTTGCCCGACCAATTGCAGTTTTACCCATAATTATCACCCCGTCTTCTGCCCATTCAAAATGGTCAGACCAGTTTTGATGACGAGGGTTGAACAGAGGAACAGACTCATTAGTTTCCGGGTCAATTCCGATTATTTTATCACTTTTATGTCCGTTACAAATTGGGCAAGCCAGCCATAGATTATCTTCTTGATCCGATCCACCTTTAGATCGGGGGATAATATGCTCAATCTGTAAACGAGCCATAACTAAATCTTGTGGACTCAAACAATATCCACAGCGATTTTTGGCGACTTGACGGACTCGCTGTTCTAAGGCGATCGGGATATAATAATTACCAGCCATAATTAACAGTTTTAATTAACAGTTTAACGGTGGTCTTAATCCCCGTTCAACGGCTATCTTAAGTGCCTCAGCTTTACGCAACATCCCCTGTCGATATTGTTGCATCAGTTCAGCGAGTTCAATCTGTTCCGAGGGGCTAATCGTTTGTTCTTGCTGGGCTGTAAGAAGTTCCGAGAGTCGTTCTTGTTGATCCGGTGCAAGTTGCAATTCACAAAGTTGTATAATTTGCTCATCAGCCAGCAATTCTACAGGCAATTCAGCAGCCGCACGGGTCAACCAATCAAGCAATACTTCTTGCCAAGATTGCTGAGTCTGGTTAGCAAAGGCTTGTATTTGTTTCGCCAGGGATTCTGGTAGTTCTAGGGTGACTTGTGTCGTCATAGTTTTTTCTGCATTGTTCCTGCCGAGGCTTAACCGCCGATTACCCGATTATAACCTTTATATTTGAATTGTACAATAAAAATCATTTGGCATTGTCAAATAAAACAAACAAATAAAACAAATTAAGCAACCAAGAAATCAAGAATTTGGCGATCGCCTTTGGGGGGAAGCTGAAGGTATTTGGACTCATGGGGTGAAACAGCGATCGCTGCCAGTTTCTTTGTCTCTTTGTGTCCTCTGTGTCTCTGTGGTAAAAAAATCTCTACATTCGCTATGATAAAAACAATTATCAATATACCAGCCCTAATATATGACTGAATTTTACCATGCCTTTATTTCCTACGGACGTGCGGACAGCAAAGAGTTCGCCCAGACACTATGCGATCGCCTCACAAACGCTGGGTTTAATATCTGGTTCGATCAAAATGATATTCCATTAGGAGTTAATTTCCAGAATCAAATCGATGATGGCATTGCCAAATCCGATAACTTCATATTTATCATTGCCCCTCATGCGGTGAATTCCCCCTATTGCCGCAAAGAAATTAGCCGAGCCGTGCAGGATCGCAAACGCATCATTCCTGTACTTCATATTGAACAAATCAGCCAAGAAAATTGGCAACAACGTCATCCCCAAGGCACCGCCGAAGAATGGCAAGCATACCAAGCCAAAGGACTAAATTCTAGCTTTGCCAATATGCCCCCAGAAATTAGCCAAATTAACTGGGTATATTTCCGGGAAAATATCGATAACTTGGAAATATCTTGCACCGGATTAATCGAACTATTGCACCATCATGGTGATTATATCAGACAGCATACAGAATTACTAGCCAAAGCCCTCAAATGGGAAGAAAAGCAAAAGCAAAATCGTTATCTTTTAACTGGGGAAGAACGACACCAAGCAGAAACTTGGTTAGAAGTGCGCTTTGACCATGAACAACCCCCTTGTCTGCCCACAGACTTACATTGTGAGTATATTTGTGAAAGCATCAAAAATGCTAACAACCTAATGACCCAGGTATTCCTGAGTTACTCAGAACAAGACCGAGAAATTATGCAAAAATTTTCTCGAACATTGCAACGAGAAAAAATTACCTTATGGACAAATAAAACAGATATTAAAAGTGGGACAAATTTTCAGCAAGAAATCAACCGAGGAATTGCGGCGGCTGATAACTTAGTTTACCTAGTTTCTTCTAGCGCATTAAATTCTCAATATTGTCAGCAAGAAATTGAGTTAGCTTTAGCTTACCAAAAGCGGATTATTTGTTTAATTGTCGAACCGACGGATCTGGCAGAAATACCTGAGTTTTTGCGAGCATTACAATTTATTGATTTAACCAAGGGGGAAAATCCAGAGATTTACCGTGAGCAAACCAATCAATTAATTAAACAACTGAAAGAAGAAGAAAATTATTATTATCAGCATAAGGTTTTGCTGGTCAAAGCCCTGAAATGGCAGGAACAAAACCGCAACCCTAGCATCCTGCTCCGGGGATATAATTTACAACATTTTCAGGCATGGCTGAAAATCGCCCAAAGTCGCCAGCAGCATCTACCTATTGCCTTACAAATCCAGTTTATTCAAGCCAGCGCTACTCAGCCAGATACTTTATCCCTAGAGGTTTTTATCTCTTATTCTCGCACGGATTCTGATTTTGCCCGCAAATTAAATGATGCGCTGCTGAATCAAGGAAAGTTAACCTGGTTTGACCAGGAAAGTATCGCCTATGGGACAGATTTTCAAGAAGAAATATATCGAGGAATTGAAAATTCCGATAACTTTTTATTTGTGATTTCTCCTAGTTCGATTAATTCGCCCTATTGTGCCGCAGAGGTGGAATATGCCCAAAAGTTAAATAAGCGCTTGGTGACGGTGTTGTATCGCCCGGTGGAAACGGAGCAGTTGCACCCAGAATTAGCCAAAGTCCAGTGGATTGATTTTCATCAAGATCGCGGACAATTTTATAGTTATTTTAGCGAGTTAATTAGAACTCTGGATACAGACAGAGACCATGTTCGTCAGCATACTAAGTGGTTGCAGCGATCGCGCGATTGGGAACAAAAAGCTCAAAGCCCTGATTTACTCTTACGGGGCAGTGAATTTGCTGTAGCGGAAAGTTGGTTAGAGGAGGCGATCGCGGCCAATAAACAACCATTGCCAACGGAATTACAACAAGCATTTATTACCGCCAGTCGTGATGCCATCCAAGCGGAAAATCAGCAGAAAAAACGCCAAACAATGGTGCTGCGATCGCTCCTTGGTTTAGTCACCGTTGGCCTAATCATTTCCATTGCCATTGGCATAGAAGCAGTGCGACAACGGCGCCGCGCCGAAACCGTTCAGGAAGGACAAATTTATGCCCTAAGTCAATATTCCTTATCTCTCACCAACTCCGATCGCGAATTTGATGGATTAATCGAAGCCATTCGCGTCGGACAACTGATGAAACATCGAGATAATTTACAACCAGAAACCCAACGACAATTTAGCCGCGCACTTCGGGCAGCGGTCTATCGAGTTAGAGAACAAAATCGACTCCAGGGCCATGACCATGAAGTTTGGGACGTCACCTTTAGCCCGGACGGTCAAATAATTGCCACAGCCAGTTATGACAATACGGTGAAACTCTGGAACCGTAACGGTCAAATCCTCAGTACCTTATCGGGTCATACCGACGGCATTCGCAAAGTAGATTTTAGCCCCGACGGTCAAACCGTACTCACCGCCAGCTTTGACCAAACCATCAAACTTTGGCGACTTGATGGCACCATCATCGCCAGTTTTCCTGCCCATGAAGCCCCAATTTTAAGCGTCAGTTTCAGTCCTGACGGGCAAATCATTGCCTCTGGGAGTCAAGATCGCACGGTCAAACTCTGGAACTTAGACGGCACATTAATCACAACCCTCAGCGGACATACCAGAGAAGTCAACAGCGTCACCTTTAGCCCGGACGGACAAACCATTGCCTCTGCCAGCGACGACAAAACCATCAAACTTTGGTCTCGTGATGGCCAACTCCAGCACACCCTCACCGGCCATCAAAATTTAGTTTTTGATGTCACCTTTAGCCCGGACGGACAAACCATTGCCTCCGCAGGGCGAGATCAAACCGTCATCCTCTGGAGTCCCCAGGGTCAACTCCTCAAACGTTTCGTCGGCCATGATGCTTCCATCTACAGCGTCAGGTTCAGCCCGGACGGTCAAATGTTGGCAACTTCCAGTTATGACAAAACCATCAAACTCTGGAGTCGCCAGGGTCAAGCACTGCAAACCCTGATTGGTCATAATGCCCAAATTCGTCGGGCTAGTTTCAGTCCTGACGGTCAAACCCTCGCCAGCGCTAGTCACGATAAAACTGTCAAACTCTGGACATTAGATACTCAAACCCGACAAACCCTGACCGGGCATCAAGATGAAATCAACAGTCTCCGCTTGAGTCCTGACGGCCAAACCATTGCCAGTGCCAGTTATGACAAAACCGTGAAGCTGTGGACTCGCGACGGTCGCATATTACAAACTCTCGCGGGACATAATGATATTGTCTGGGATGTGAGTTTTAGTCCTGATGGGCAGTTGGTTGCCAGCGCTTCTGAAGATGGCATGGTGCGTCTCTGGGACTTACAGGGGAAACTGTTGCAAGAGTTTCAAGACCCTACAGAGGCATCCAGTCCGGCGAATAGTGTGGATTTTAGCGCTGACGGTCAGACTTTGGTTGCCGCTTATATGAATGGAAGCTTAAAACTTTGGCAGCTTGATGGCAAATTGATTAAAACGGTTAAGGGAGATCGAGGGGCGATTTATCGAGTGCGTTTTAGTCCCGATGGTCAGATAATTGCTTCCGGGAATTACAACAATACTGTTACTCTTTGGAGTGCAACGGGGGAAAAATTGCATCTGCTCACTGGACATACAGAGTCGATTTATAGCGTGCAGTTTATTGCCGATAGTCAGTCCCTTGTTTCTGCCAGTAAAGATGGCACGATTAAAATTTGGACTCGTGACGGGGAAGAACGGCAAACCCTGATTGGCCATAGCACGATTACTTGGGATGCTACTTTTAGTCCTGATGGCCAAATTATTGCTTCCGGGGATGATAATCATTTAATTAAACTGTGGAATCAAAACGGGGAAGAATTACAAACTTTATTGGGACATACTGCTAAAGTTAATGGGCTTCAATTTAGTGCCGATGGTCAGAAGATTATTTCTGCGAGTGCCGATAAATCAATTATTATTTGGACTTTAGATTTAGACAAATTAGCAACTTTGCAAACATTAGATATTAATGACCTGATGGTACGGGGTTGTGATTGGGTGGCAGATTATTTGCAGTATAATCCATTCGTGAATGAGCGCGATCGCCAAATTTGTGAAGGCATGATTATGGAGGAGTAAAATAATCATTTAGCATCAATCATTTAGGGTTAAAATATAATATTTCAAGAAATCATCCAAGATCCCCTAACATTCTTCGGGTGGGCAAAAAATTTTACCCACCCTACCATATATAATCGTGTAATTTTGCCCACCCTACAATATCTTATGTTCTCAATTCCTCTAATCGGGTGGGAATTTCCCACCCGATCGCCTGCCAAAAAAGCCCCTAAGAAAGTAACTGAATATTACTCAAATTAATCTCAACCGTGCTTTCTGCTCCTGCCTCAATATGGCGAATCACTTGACGATTAGGAATATAGTAATTCCCCACTTTTTCATAAGTATCTTCAAAATCCGCCTCAGCGATCGCCTCACCCGTATCTGGGGTCTTGAAAAAAGCGTGATAGCGAGTCCCCAAATAACCCATCGGAGTTGGTTCCGACGCTAACAAATCAACCGTCACACCCCCGGTAGGCATTAACCGATTCACCTGAGTAATTTTCCCATCCTGAACTAAATAAAATGACGGCGTTTCACCGCCTGCTTGGTCAATTTCTACCGCCCCATTCTCTTGGACTGGGCCAAAGCTAAAAGTATGCTCTTGGTGGAGCAAATCAAAGGGGACAGAACGGCGGTGAATCACTAACATTTGTAACCCAGAATACACCGACTGATAGGCATCTTCATCATCAATCCCCACCACGGTAATTTCTAAATTAGAATCAATTTCCATTTCGCCTTTATAAGTTGCCCCATCTTCGGTTACATCTACCGTTGCCGAAACCCCTGGAAAATCACTATCCCAGACATAGCGGCTATCATAAGCATCGCGAAATACTTCTAAAGCCGATGGAGTGGTTGCAGTTGCCAGGGTTTCAGCCCGGACTGGGGTAGCCACAGTCCAGCCAGCTAAGGTAAAAATTACCGTGAAACTCCAGAGGAAAATTTTCCGAGTGAGTCGGTTTTGCATGATTTCTTTAAAAGTCCTGAACAATATTATCCTTAACATAACTTAACAAATATCCCGGAAATGTCATGGCAGAGTATCCCACCCAAAAGGCGATCGCCTACTCCCGAATCATTCATCTGAGTCACATCATCCACCCCCAAATCCCCCAATGGCCCGGAGATCCAGCCGTAGAACTGGAAAAAGTCGCGGATATCGACTCAGACGGCTATTATCTGCGGCGGTTTTCCCTGGGGGAACATAGCGCCACCCATATCAACGCCCCAAATAGTTTTTTTGCCGACAGTCCGGGCATTGATGCCTACTCTGCGGAGTCCCTAGTCGTTCCCGCCGTAGCGATCGATATTGTCAATTTAGCGGCCAAAAATCCTGATTATTTGCTCACCTTAGATGATGTATTTTCTTGGGAAGAAACCTACGGCAGAATTCCCCCAGAAACGGTGGTGCTGCTATACACAGGTTGGCAGGAAAAATGGGCAAAACCGGATGATTTTATCAATCAACAACATTTTCCCGGATTTGGGGCAGAAACAACCAAATTTTTACTAAATGAGCGACAAATCGCAGGGGTGGGCATTGACACTCACGGGGTAGATTCTGGTCAAGATATGACTTTTGCCACCAATAAACAAGTGCTATCCCGCCGAGGAATTGTCCTGGAAAATCTCACCAATTTAGACCAGTTGCCGCCCGTTGGCACCACATTGGCGATCGGCATTTTGCGCTTACAAAATGGCTCCGGTTCTCCCGCAGCGGTGATGGCATTTGTCCCATAAATAGGTTATTGTCCCAATGAAGTACAGAGGTTTTCTGGATTCCCGCCTGCGCGGGAATGACAGTTTTTTTGTCCTTCATAACTATGACATTTGCTATAAATAGTTTCAGCTAAAATTAGCCTTAATTTATGATTTAAAATGTAAATTTTGTCCACAAATTAAAAAACTTGGCCAGAATCCCGCCAAGCTTAATATTTTATAGATTTTATAATTTCTTTATGCAGGCGATCGCCCGATCGCAAATTATTGCAAATTAAAGTGATTTACGGGATTTTTTCATCGATATATGACAGTAAAGGTATATTTAATTTTCTGTCTATTCGACTCTCAAAATCTATTCGGCAACTTGTAACCAACCCCGCCGAACCGCATAGAGCAAACGGTTAATTGCAGTTTGCTCTTCTTCGCTGACCTGCTCTTTTAATAGAGTTGCTCTCAGGTGTTGCCTGTGATTTCTATCGATTCTACCTTGCTGATAGACTTGAAAAAAGACTTCAGCTAATGTGAGTTCGGAGTTGAATGATTTTGCGTACATTTAAGTCACCTTGAATTCCCTATTTTTAATATGAAGCTTTTTTAAAGAAAAGAGTGTGATTGTAAACTTAATATAAAGTGATATTTATCATAATTACCTGTGATATAGAACTACTTAGCTTAGTGACAAAAGTCCGAAGAAAATGTGATTTAAATCACTAAGTAGGGTGATTTTTTCCAGAAAAGCTCCAAGGAAATTCAGATAAATCAATCCGGGGAATCAGAAATCACTTTTCTTGATAGAGGTTTCAGCCAGAATCTCGGCGTTTCTGCGGGACAGAATCCCGGATAAATTAGCTCGGTTTGAGGAGTTACAAAGAATTTCTGGCGATCGCATCCGGGGGGAAAGGATTTTGGTGAAGATCGGGAAGTAAATTCTGGAAAAATTAAGGACTGGTGACATTTCCGGGCATCATATCGTATCCCAGATGGCAGATTTCTCTCTTTTTTTTGCTGTGTAAAATCAAACAGTCTGGGGCGAAAAAATTTTCATCACAAGAATGCTCAGAAAAGATGTACGATCTTAACTCTGTCTTGAAAAAAGAACAAACGAACAGGTGCAGAATTTCTGTCTATCTTTAAAGCACCTTGTAGGAGAAACATCACGATATGGCAAATTTGACCCCCAACTCTAGTTTTAGTTTAACTATGCGTTTGCAGCTTCCAAATCGCCCCGGAATGCTGGCTCAAGTAACGCAGGCGATCGCTTCAGTAGGAGGCATCTTGGGTCAAATAGACTTGATTTCCCAAGACCGAACGACCGTCGTCCGGGATGTCACCGTGGATGCGGCAAGCTGCGATCACTCCCAAGAAATTACTCAAGTGGTCAAGAACCTACCCGATATTAAAGTTATCAATATATATGACCGCACCTTTAATATGCATCGGGGTGGCAAAATTCGGATTGAGAACAAAATTCCTCTCACCACCCAAGCGGATTTAGCGATGGCTTACACCCCTGGAGTGGGGCGAATTTGTCTGGAAATTAAGGAAAATCCCGAACAAGTACATAATCTCACCATTAAAAGCAATACGGTGGCGATCGTCACCGATGGCTCTGCGGTGTTGGGATTGGGAAACCTTGGCCCAGAGGCAGCTTTGCCCGTCATGGAAGGTAAAGCGATGCTGTTTAAAGCCTTTGCCGGAATCGATGCGTTTCCCATTTGTCTGGACACCCAAGATACGGATCAAATTGTCCAAACCATCAAAAATATCGTCCCGGTATTTGGTGGCATCAACCTAGAAGATATTAGCTCTCCCCGGTGTTTTGAGATTGAATCCAGATTACGGCAGGAGTTAAAGATTCCGGTGTTTCACGATGACCAGCATGGCACGGCTATTGTGTCTTTGGCGGCTTTAATTAATGCCTTGAAAGTCGTACATAAATCAATTGACGAAGTACGGATTGTGATGAATGGCGCCGGAGCGGCAGGAGTCTCTGTCGCCCGTATGCTGCGTACTTATGGAGCCAAATATATTTCTATGTGCGATTCTAAGGGAATAATTTCTCGCGATCGCCCCAGTTTAACCGACGAAAAACGGGAATTCGCCGTAGAAAAAGGCGGCAGTCTGGCTGACGCATTAGTTGGTGCGGATGTCTTTATTGGCTTAAGTGTGCCGGGAGTTCTCACCCCAGAAATGGTCGGAACAATGGCCAAAGACCCCATTGTCTTTGCTATGGCGAACCCCATTCCGGAAATTCAGCCGGAATTAGTGGCGGAACAAGTGGCTGTCATGGCCACCGGACGGAGTGACTATCCGAATCAAATTAACAATGTCCTAGCATTTCCCGGAATTTTTCGCGGCGCCCTCGATTGTCGCGCCATCACAATTACTGATTCCATGTATTTAGTGGCTGCTGAGGCGATCGCGGCTTTAGTCTCTCCTTCTGAATTAAATCATGAGTATATTATTCCATCGGTATTCGACCAGCGAGTAGTCCCCGCCGTCTCTGCCGCTGTGCAACAAGCGGCCCGTCAAGAAGGCATCGCTCGCGCTTAATCGATTAGGGATTACCTCCCGTAGGCTATGCGATCGGCTTCAGGGGCTTCAGGAAATCAGGAGGCTGCCCAGAGGCGATCGCCCACCCACCCCGTCTTGGTGACATTCTTTCCCCAAGGCGGGGTAATACTTTATTGACAAACTAAGTTTCGGTAGGGTGTGTTAGGCGGGGTCAAACCTGGGAATTTTTACAGAAAGTAAAAAACCCGCCGTAACGCACCATAATTTTGAGAAAAAAAGGTACTCTGCGGCGGCTCGGAATATTGTTTATTTGAACTATAATTTTTATGCCCGCCTAACGCAACCTACCACTGCTGCCATGAGAAACCGGGTTTCTGCGTAGATATCGCGGTTCGTGACAACAATTTTTCAAAGAAACCCGGTTTCTTGGCTTTTCGGCCTGGAAAAGCTAAGTAGGATTTTCTAGTATGATAATATAATCCTACTAAAAATATTCAATAAATCCTTAAGATTATGAGTAAGAAAGTCAGTATTACCTTAGACGACGAGGTTTTAGAGTTTGTCGATCGCATCGCCACGAACCGGAGTAGCTTCATCAATGATGTTTTGTGGCAGGAGAAAAAAAGAATTTTTATGAAAGAGTTAGCCGATGCTTACAAAGAGCAAGATCGTGACCCAGAGTTTCGTGAAGAAATGTCTGTTTGGGATATTACATTAGGTGATGGACTCAATGCCTAATGGAATTTTGACTTACAAGCGAGGAGATATCTGGTGGGTTGATTTGAACCATGTGGTGGGTAGTGAAACAGGTAAAGAACGCCCTTGCTTGATGCAAGCAAAATGATATTGGCAACCAAAATGGGGCGACGACAATCGTTGCCCCATTCTTACCGGGTAAAAAGACATATCCATTTGTTGTCAATGTAACACCAACTCCCCAAAACGGATTGGATATGGATCGACATATAAATTTGAGTCAAATCAGAACTGTAGATTTTCAAAGTATCAAAAATCAGCAGGGTGTTTTGGAGGAAAGTTATTGGCCCGCAATTGAGAAAGCTGTATGTATTGAACTAGGTTTTAGTGATGTGTTTACATAGATTTTGTAACCAACAAGGTTTATGCGTAGATTATCTAGTTTTTCGGTAGGGTGCGTTAGGCGGGGGAAAACTTGGGAATTTTTACAGAGATTAAAAAGCCCGCCGTAACGCACCTTTCTTTCTAAAAATTATGGTGCGTTATGCCTTGAACCGATCGCCTATTTTAATTTCAGAATAGGCAACGGATATTTTTGGGTCAGGGGCGATCGCCTATTTTAATTTCGGATAGCGGATATTTTTGGGTCAGGGGCGATCGGCTATTTTAATTTCGGATCGGCAACGGATATTTTTGGGTCAGGGGCGATCGCCTATTTTAATTTCGGATAGGCAGCGGATAGTTTTGGGTCAGGGGCGATCGCCTATTTTAATTTCAGAATAGGCAACGGATATTTTTGGGTCAGGGGCGATCGGCTATTTTAATTTCGGATCGGCAGCGGATGTTTTTGGGTCAGGGGCGATCGGCTATTTTAATTTCGGATCGGCAACGGATATTTTTGGGTCAGGGGCGATCGGCTATTTTAATTTCGGATCGGCAACGGATATTTTAGGTCAGGGGCGATCGCCTATTTTAATTTCGGATAGCGGATATTTTTGGGTCAGGGGCGATCGGCTATTTTTTTTTAGAATAGGCAACGGATATTTTTAGGTCAGGAGCGATCGGCTATTTTTTTTTAGAATAGGCAACGGATATTTTTGGGTCAGGAGCGATCGGCTATTTTAATTTCAGATAGGCAGCGGATATTTTTGGGTCAGGGGCGATCGGCTATTTTAATTTCGGATCGGCAGCGGATATTTTTAGGTCAGGGGGGATCGGCTATTTTTTTTTAGCATAGGCAACGGATATTTTTGGGTCAGGGGCGATCGGCTATTTTTTTTTAGAATAGGCAGCGGATATTTTTGGGTCAGGGGCGATCGCGTATTTTAATTTAAGAATAGGCAGCGGATATTTTTAGGTCAGGGGCGATTGGCTACGGCACGCTGCGCGATCGCCTTCCACCATATCTGAAGAAAGAGCGATCACACTTGAAGAGAAACAGTCAGTAAACAGAAGAAATGCGATCGCCTTACTTCAGATGAATATAGCGATCGCTCTCGGTAACTGATGAAGAAAGCGATCGCACTAATTCAAAAAAGGCTAATCAAGGAGCGATCGCACACCATATTCTTTCCTAAAGATGAGGCGCTCGCTCTTTACATTTGCCCTAATTAGTGATCGCTGTCTCATTCATCTGTCCTGATGAGGGATCGATATGCAGTAGGGGCAGGGGGTAATTTGGCTAAACAGGGAGTCATTTGGCTTATATTGCGCTATTTTCAGCTCGTAGTTTGTCCTCTCTTTCAACTGCGTGTTTTGTTCTTGGAATTTTGTTTTATAAGTCTTGCTATATTCTTGTGGGTGAAGAACACTGTCTGCTATCAACTTACAATCAGGGGTACTGTGATAATACTTTCCACCACCAAATTTAAGTTGCTGTTTATCCCAGATCAACCATACATCCTTGTCAATTAGATCTGCCAATGGTAGTTTATTCATTTTCGGGGGGTAGCCACTTTGATCAGTGCGTGCCGATCCTGGGAATTCTTGTTGTCTCGGCACAGTTAATGTTTTATAGGCTTGTTCCAGGCGTTGTGTTAGGTGATGCACTATAGTCCAATCACGTACATCCTGATCTTTATCTATCTTCGCCTCTAGCCAATGGATAAACAGCGTAACCTCGCGGCGAGGAACGATTAACCGATGGTTGAGGTATAGCATACTGGCGAGGAGTTGTGTTTTAAAGGATGGTAAGTGTGAGTCCTTGTCACCTAGAATACGCCGATTTCCTGCATTTCCTATACCTGGCTTGTGTACAGCATACGGGTATTTGCCACCGTAGAGATAGCCTAAGTCAAAACTGCGAGACTGACCGTTATCCTTTTTGTCAAAAGCATCAGCAAGGGTGAATGGTTTACCTCTGCGACCGTATGTTTTGTCAAACATGATCAGATCGAGGATCATTAGCGATGTCACTAGGGCTGAAGGAAAGCGTGAAGCTTCCATACCAAACATCAGCGTGACTACACCTGCCAGGAAGTCTAGTTGGTGTTGTTGATAATTGGTTTGAGGCTTTTTGCCCATCGCGATCAGTAGCATATCCCTGGCTATGGCCGAATCTTGATAACCATTCATTATTATCCCAAAAGCATTAGCTATATCGGGGTATGATAAATCTAGAAACTGCCTTCTAGGAAAAAACTGTTTTAGGGTTTGAGGAAAGTATAGACGCTCTGTCTTTTCATAAGGTTTAACGTCCATTCGACTTGGCTGGGGACATAAGCCGTCATTAAGTGTCAATTGAATTGTACACGGCAATAAGGGCTCTTTTTTGTCTGGTAAGCTCAGAACTTGTTGCGGGTATGTGTTCAAGTTCCCCACGAAGTTCAACCAATTTCCCTTGCGTTCATCGCTTTTGTCGGGAGTTATCTTGATATGTTGAGAGCTGTTAGAAAAATCACTTATTGCCTCTAGCAGTTTGATATCAATAAACTGTAACAGAGTTCCTGCATGAATATTATTAATGCTTAGTTTAATTGCCTGTATTCGCGGCACTGTTTTCTGTAGTTGAGTCCGCCCAAGGATCGAGGCGAGGCGAACAGATTGACCAGCAGCCACAAGGCAACCAGCAGCATCTGCTTCATTCTCTAAAAGCGCATCTTCAACGACTGTTTCCGTAAATCCCTCAGTAAGTCCAAAACGTTGCTGTATAACATGGGCTAGCTCATGACCGAGAATTGCTAAAAATGCAGAGTTGTTAGGTTTAAACCCGCCTTTTGGGAAATAAAGATGCTCTCCATAGGTAAAAGCAACTGCACCCAAACGAGTGGCTTCATCTCCCTCATGCCAGCGAACGGTACTAAAATCTACTCCAAACAGACGCTCCATCTGGATTCGCAACTTAGAGGGTAATGGCAATCCACCACGCAGCAGATCCATTGAGAGACAACATTCTGCACTTAGCCCCCCCTCAAGCTTTCTGTTAGTAGGAGTAAAACTACCGTAGTGGGGATTTCCTTCCGACTTAGCAGTAGCTTCCCAACATCCCACTCGTCTAACCTGAGTGTTAGATATAGTTCTGTTTGATACTTTAACGAGATTCATAGCGGCTCCTTCAAACTTAATTGGAACTCAGAAGGTGCTTGAAAAGCCAATGAATGGACTGGAAAGGGCGGGTTTTGGAGTTAGGTTATGAGTGAAATCCTTGATTGCTCGTCTAAACCCGCCCCTATATCTCTTTTTGTGCTATCTGTTCAAACACACTCTGAGAAAATACTCATCTACAACACCAGCCTGCCTTTTAGTGCTAGGACTTGTCGTTCTCCGGTTGCTTCTCTGGTGTCACTACAGGTTGATCTGTTGTACCAGAGGTAGGCAACTGCGGGGGAAAGTCATAGGCAGCCAACGCCTTTTCCACTTCGGTATCTTTTTCTTCCTGAAATATTGCTTCGTAGGGCATCGCTTTGTCGGGTGGGACAAACTGGAGATAGTACCCCAGAATTTGAGGGCCAGGAATGCGAATATAGAAATAATCCCCTTGCTGACCGAAAAATGTTTTGTCGTTCGTGCTTGAGTTAGCAGATGAGTAGGTGCAAGAAAAACCCAGGAATCCACCGCCAGCGGTATTCGAGTTTTCGATAACGGTTCTCGCCATCTCACTTTGTGACGCATCCTGCCTAACTTTAATGGTGATATCCTTCGCAATCACCATACCGACTGGGTAAGCTGGTAAAATAGACCGATTTTCCCCATCTTTTAGGAGTTCAGCCACCTTTCCACTAGGGTTGTCTTCCGCCTTTGCTGCGTCCAAGACTTTATCCTTTGTGATTTCTTGGCCTGATGGTGATGCCTTCAGGTCTGCAAGCCTGTAAAAAGCGTGGGACATCTTGAAGATTTGCGGGTTGAACCAACCTCCGCGATCGAATGTCACCTTAGCCACGCGAAAACCTATCGTTATGTCTTGCCCGAAAAACTGCCGTTCGGCATCGGTACTCGCTTGCAAACTGCTGTGTTGTCCCCCTGCCGAGAAAAACCATCCACGTACATTCCAACCAAATTCAGAAGCAGATGCTGTTTCAACCTTGCTCGATGAGTCGGCAATTTCCGTACTCTTGATGACGACATCCATAAACATCCCATCTGCCTCAGTGACATTGCCACTAGAAGGGATTACGGGCAGTTCAACAGTGGACTCTGCTACGGTTAAACCTGCGCCATCACCAGACATTTCGATTTTCTCGTCGCGGAATGTAACGTTCCATGTATTTTTGCTCTCAAGTGGCATTGTTACACTCTCAACTGCATCATGATCTCCCAGACAAGCTTTGAGTGCATTACTGAGTGCACTCTCATTAGCGTCGAAAGCAATATCAGACGAGGTTTGACTCTGTATTGTCTCACCCTGTATTTTTACTTTTAACTTAAAGACACCACCTTTAGGTGAACCCGGAAGCTGAATCGTCCATTTCTTCTTATCATTTTTGTCTCGCTCTACAGTAACCGAGCCTTTTGGATTCTTCTTTTCCCGATACACCCCAGCAATTAATTGACCTAGCTCATCAATATCAGTACGAAGTTCTCGGATGTGTTGATTGAGGTTAATCTTCTCAAATTGCACGTCATGGGACTTAGCACGAGCCAACTGCGCCTTGAGATACGTCAATTCCTCAGCTTGTTGAAGCACCTCTTTTTGCTCTTTATAGGTGTTGTGCAGTTGGGTAACTACGGTTTGTAACTCTTCTAAAATTTGATCCTCTGATAAGCCTAGATCTGCCAGGGTTTTCGGATCTACAGCAGCTACTGTGTCCATTTCCGCTAGCGCCAGTAAACTTCCTGCTTCTGCCAGAGTGGATAGATAAATTTTGGCAGCAGTCACCGCCGCTTGACCATATTTTTCAACCAGGTTACTCTCCGCGTCACTAAGCTTTTTCTTGCCTTCAGCAACCTTAGTTTCTAAATTCTTAATTTCATCTCCATTGCTGGAGATGATCTCCAGCACCTGTAAATCTGACTGCGCCCGACTCAGTTCTCGACGTTTTGCTCTGAGTAGGTCTCTAATAGTCTCATGAGCCATCGTCAAGTCCACCGGTGAGAGGTTAGGCGCTAATCCTTGGAACCAATTACTCGGTTGAAACTGTACCGGATAAACTAGCATTGATTCGTCAAGCGATAGTCTCATCGAATGCCGCATTCTTTGCTTAGCGAGTTCCAATTCCTCAGCGAGAGAGGAGACATTGAGATAACCGAGTATAGTTAGCACTTCATGGAAGTGACCCTTGACAATAGCATCGTTGTAAAGGTTGTTCAACTCTTCTTCCCGAACCAAACCTTCAGAACTTAGCCACCTAGCATAATCATCCAGGGTTACGCCTGAATCTTCTTGCTCGCTTAAGTCTTTGATTTCATCAAATGTTAAGTTCTTGTCTGTTTCCCATTCCAGTTTTGCCTGCAAATATTGGTTATAAAGCTCCTTACACCAATCAATTCTTGACTTGGGAGTTCCATTACTGTGGTTCTTTTCTTGGAGCAGGAAATTACTTAGTCCTGCACGGTCTCGAAAGTAAGCGGCAAAAGGTTTCAGGCTTGGTACATAGTTATTCAGTAGGGTGTTATAAACGACCGAAAGCTTCTCTCCAGTCGGAGCTTGTGTGATGGGATAAACATCGAACAGTTGGTCGCAAAGGCGAAATTCTGCTTCGGCAACTGTATAGGGACGAGTCAGTATACTACTTCGGTCATTGGTATCGTACTGATACTGTCGATAGTTTAGAGATTGGGCTGGAAACTGCATAGAAAATAGTTGATTTCCAGCGCCCAATAGATCATTTACTTTTTTATAAATAAGACCTACTATAGCTAGCTGTTTTTGCTCGGCTGAATCTAGTTTTCCGTCTGCTGGCATGGGATACCTCCGAAATAAATTTTGAATCTGATATAAGTTGATTTTGTCTCTTTAATCTAGTCTCGACAACCGAAAATAAGGAACTTAGCAAATCAATTAAATATTTCTTGTTCTCAGGTTTCTAAATGTAAGAAAAATTATGATTCCAGACATTACATTATGGAGTTATACATCTTGTGCCATTTCTTGCTTAAATTCGGCAGACAGGACTTGACTTTGGCACTGACACTCACCAAGTCGTTCAACTATTGGTGTCTCTGTCTAAACCCTCCCAGCAAGTAGCATCCGAAGTTAGCCATTCACCATGCCGAAGTTAATGAGACTCCGTTAAATTCCTTAACTTCGGTACTGGAAAAAAGCGAGTAATATAGAAATGGCTGTGCGAATCTACGGTAGTGAATCCTTTAGCTCTGACCTGCCTTGAGTCTGAAGTCGGGCATCGCATCTATACTTTCCGGTCAGACTGCCTTAAGAAAAATTTTTTCATGGGTGCAATTTTTAAAATAACCACTTTTTTTGTCAATAACCCTGTAGATTTCGCGACTTAAGCCATACTTGCATCCCTTGTGCAGGTGATTACCTGTGTCTAGCTCATCTTACCGATGCCCTAGACACAGGCAATGTCGCCGATTCATAAAATATCCATTGATAAATTTGAGAGGTTTTCGATGATGCCCCAACGACGGAGCCGGAGACGTGGTGTAATCCTCACGCACCAAGGATTTCAGAAACTTATAGATGCAAAAACCGCATCCGAAACTAATGAGAATTTTGATAAACGCTATTCCCATGAAACTTTAGGTTTTCGCATGGGCTTAGATACGGATACAGTGGCAAAGGTCTTTGCTTGTGAAGTGGGGGTTGATAAAACAACCTTGAAGTATTGTTTCCGAGCCTTTAACCTGCAACTAGACCCCGATGACTATCAGTATGCCAAGCCAGTCATGGATTCACAGACAGACAACAGAGAAAATCAAACTGCAAAATTAACAGTTCAAAATTGTGTAGATTGGGGGGAAGCTCCCGATGTTTCAGGGTTTTACGGACGCACAGAGGAACTGGCAACCCTCAACCACTGGATTTTAAACAATTCGCTTAACGGCGATAGCGGCGCCTCACGCAGTCGCCTTGTCACCCTTCTAGGTATCGAGGGAATGGGCAAAACCTACCTATCCGTGAAGTTAGCCCAACAAATTCAGCATCACTTCGAGTTTGTGATTTGGCGATCGCTCCTCCCAACTTCCCCAGTCACCGATCTCCTAGCAGACCTGATCCCCATCCTATCCAATGGCCAAGAAACGGATTTACCAGAACCACTCAACCGCCAAATTTCTCGACTAATTCATTATTTGCAACGCCACCGTTGCTTGCTGGTTTTAGACGGTGCAGACCGCATTCTCCAACACTGTGCCACCCCAAAAATGACCTGTCGAGATTGTATCTGTCTCCAGCAACCAGCCACAGGAGGATACTGTGAATTGTTTAAAAGAGTGGCAGAAGCCATTCATCAAAGTTGCTTAATCTTAACGAGTCGAGTCAAATCATACGAGTTAATTCCACTGGAAGGACAGACACGACCCGTGCGGGTATTCCCTCTTCAGGGATTACAGGTGACAGATATCCAAAAACTTTTTGGCACCAAAGGAATCTTTAGCGGAACGGCAGAGGACTGGAATCGATTAGTCGATTCCTATGCCGGAAATCCCCTGGTTCTCAACCACATTGCCACAACGATTCAACAGCTATTTAACGGGAACATTACTGAATTTTTAAAACAAAAAATTACAGTTTTCGGTTCATTTTTTAATAGTTTAGATCGAGAATTTGAACATTTGCCCGATGTCGCTAAAGCAACGATTCAATGTATGGTTGTCAGTCATCAACCGATTACTTTTTCAAAGTTGCGAACCACTATACAATCCTCGGTTTCCTCCCCAGCACTTTTGGAAACATTAGAACTATTGCAGGCGCGATCGTGGATTGATGCCAATGCCGGTCTGCTCTCTCTTCAACCGATGATAATGGAATATGCCAAATCTGTTATGGTTGAAAAAAAGATTGCCAAAGCTCAACCGATCGCCTTTCTGGAGCGAGAACGAAAGCTAATTCCTTGAATCGCACTTGGATCGCAACCATTCAGGCGATCGGGCTGATAAAATACAAAAAATAGGCAGGAAGTGAGAATCGTCGGGTGGGCAAATTTTTGAGATTTAACCATCAATTCCGGCATTTTATCCGTTTGCCCACCCTACCAGAGTAGTAAATGTACGGTGGGCATTGCCCACCCTACGCATTTTATACTGATAACTTTTGTGTGGGGAATATTTATGACCAGATTCGTTGAATTGAATAAGCATCAAATTTCCGATCGCCACTCACCAGCAGCAGCGATCGGTTCATAGCTTGGGTGACTAAAATGCGATCGAATGGATCTCGATGACCGGGGATAACCGGCAAACTTGCGTAAGTTTGAGTATCTTCAACGGTTATGGGCAAAATTTCCGCATCGATCGTCACCACCTCCTGAAATAGCTCTTGAACTGGTCGATTAATTTCTAGTTTTCCCACGTTTAATTTAATGGAAATTTCCCATAAACTAACGATACTGAAATACAAACCAGTCTTGGCATCGATGATTTGTCTGGCTTCATTAATGAGTCTGGTATCTCCTAGTAAATACCAGAGGAATACATGAGTATCTAAGAGAAATTTCATGCTACATATAGTCCTTTAAATCTTCCAGGGGTTCGTCAAAATCATCGGACATAATGATTTGTCCAGCCCAACTCCCATAACCATGAGATTTTTCCAAAATTTGTTGGTTCTCCTCTTTGCCGTTTGGTCGAGATGCTCCCGTCGAATTCACATATTTTTCTAACAAAAACTCGATATAGTGACCGACTTCGGTTTTGAGTGACTCTGGCAATGCCTCGTATTTTTCTAAAATTTTTGCTTGTGTCATTGGTGTTTCTCCTAGTTGTTTCTCCAGTTTATTCATCAGTATTAGCGACGATCTGGGGGGCAGTTACTACCCGACTAGACTAATTTTTAACCCAATTATATCACTCAGATATATTTGGTTGTTGGTGGTTGGTTGGTGGTTGGTTGGTTGGTTGGGGAACAGGGAACAGGGAAAGGGGAACGGGGAACGGAGGAGAGAGAAGAGAGAAGAGAGAAGAGAGAGTTTTCATAATTCACCTCTTTCATAATTCACCTCTTTCCTGTTCCCTGTTCCCTGTTCCCTGTTCCCTGTTCCCTGTTCCCTGTTCCCTGTTCCCTGTTCCCTGTTCCCTGTTCCCTGTTAGTTGTTCCCTGTTGGTTGGTGGTTGCTGATTAATTACTGATTACTTGTTACTTGTTGCTTGTCAATGACAAAGGACTAAGACAAAGAACTAAAGACCACCAACAACCAAGAACAACCAACCACCAACCAACCACCAAGAACAAAACCCATACACAGTAAAGCTTTCAGGAAATTAAAAAAAATTTTTCCAAAAACACTTGACAACCACCTGGTTATATAGTTGAATGAATATATCGACAGGCACAACCTCAAATCAAATTTGATGATGAGGATGAGGATGTCGGGAAAAATACTAGCCATCATCAAAACTATGACCACTACTTTTCAAGAACGCCAAAGTAACAGTCTTTGGGAACGCTTTTGTAGCTGGATTACCAGCACCGACAACCGTATATATATCGGCTGGTTTGGTGTGTTGTTAATTCCCACAGCTTTAACCGCAGCAATTGTATTTATTCTGGCAATGGTTGCGGCTCCTCCGGTAGATTTGGATGGCATTCGTGAGCCTGTTTCCGGTTCTTTGCTGTATGGAAATAACATTATTACGGCAACTGTTGTTCCTTCTTCTGCGGCGATCGGGTTGCATTTATATCCAATCTGGCAAGCAGCTTCTTTGGATGAATGGCTTTACAATGGTGGCCCTTATCAACTGATTGTGTTGCACTTCTTAATCGCTATCTATGCTTACATGGGTCGCGAATGGGAATTAAGCTACCGTTTAGGAATGCGTCCTTGGATTGCTGTTGCTTTTTCCGGTCCAGTGGCGGCAGCGACTGCGGTACTGTTAATTTATCCGATTGGACAAGGCAGCTTTTCTGATGGTTTGATGTTAGGAATTTGTGGAACCTTCAACTTTATGATTGTGTTCCAAGCTGAACATAATATTCTGATGCATCCTTTCCATATGCTTGGTGTTATCGGGGTATTTGGCGGCGCTTTATTCTCCGCAATGCACGGTTCTTTGGTGACTTCTAGCTTGATTCGTGAAACCAGTGAGGAAGAATCTCAAAATGCTGGTTACAAGTTTGGCCAAGAAAAAGAAACTTACAATATTGTTGCCGCTCACGGTTACTTTGGTCGCTTGATTTTCCAATATGCCAGCTTTAATAACGGTCGTTCCTTGCACTTTTTACTCGCCGCTTGGCCTGTGATTGGTATCTGGTTCACTTCTCTCGGTATTAGCACAATGGCCTTCAATTTGAATGGGTTTAATTTCAACCAATCTGTCTTAGATTCTGAAGGACGAGTGATTAATACTTGGGCTGATGTGATCAACCGGGCGAATTTGGGAATTGAAGTGATTCACGAGCGCAATGCTCACAACTTCCCCTTAGATTTAGCTGCTGGTGAATCTCAACCAGTTGCGATCGCGGCTCCCGCTATCCAAGGCTAATCTAACGATTTTGCATCAATGAGCGTCAATCTCTTCTGCTTATCCTCAACATAAAAATACCGTCCCTTAGTTACTCCCAACTAAGGGCGGTTTTTTTTATTAGTTCATTTTTGGAGATAGATCGCGCATTTTGGGAAAAATAGGATATAAAAGGGATGAGCCATTCCCTATTGATGCCCTATTGATACCCAATTTCCCACCCATGAGTGATTACGCTTACCAAGTCGGCGGTAGCTTGCCGGTAGATGCTCCCAGCTATGTGCAACGGCAGGCAGATGAAGACCTTTATCAAGGGTTAAAAGCGGGAGAGTTTTGCTATGTGCTCAATTCCCGACAAATGGGTAAATCTTCGTTGCGGGTGCGGGCGATGCAACGGTTACAAAAATCGGGAATTCTTTGTGCGTCGATTGATTTAACGGCGATCGGTACTTCAGAAATTACCCCAGAAGAATGGTATGCAGGGGTAATTGACAGTATTGTGGGCAGCTTAGATTTATATAATGTGTTTGATTTAGATGAATGGTGGGAAACCCAGGGACGGTTGTCAAATTTACGCCGCTTCAGTAAATTTATTGAGCAAATTCTGATCCATCAAATTCAGCAACCATTGGTGATTTTTATTGATGAAATTGATAGTGTTTTGAGTTTAAATTTTAAAGTTGATGATTTTTTTGCGGCGATTCGGGCTTGCTATAATAAACGGGCAGAACAGCCCGCATTGGGGCGACTGACTTTTTGTATTTTGGGGGTGACGACTCCTTATGATTTAATTCAGGATAGAAATCGCAGTACCCCATTTAATATTGGCAGAGCGATCGCTCTCACCGGATTTCAGTTCCATGAGGCAGCACCTTTAGCCCAAGGATTACGGCAAAAATTTGCCCATGCGGATCTTATTTTAAAAGAGGTGTTGTCTTGGACTGGAGGACAGCCTTTTTTAACTCAAAAAGTTTGTCGAATGTTGGGCAATGCCACCCCGCCCACCACGGAGAAAACTTGGGCAAATTGGGTGGAAAAAATAATCCGTCAGCAGGTGATTGATAATTGGGAATCCCAGGATGAACCGGAACATTTACGCACTATTCGCGATCGCCTAATTTGGCGGGGCGATCGCCAAGGGAAAATCCTGCAATTATATCAGCAAATTTTACGCCAAGGGTCAATTAGATCGCAGCAAAAGCCCGAATATTTAGAGTTGCAACTCACCGGCTTAGTGGTGAAACACAATAGTAACTTAAAAGTATATAACCGCATCTATGGTGAAGTTTTTAATGAAACTTGGTTAGCATCGGTTTTCAAAGAAAGTTTTACGATAAGTCATCCCCCAAATCCGGTCAATGATGTGACAATTAACTACAGCCAACTCCGGGATTTGTTGGCGACTAAACAGTGGCAAGCAGCGGATCGAGAAACCGCAGCAATTATGCTGAAAATCGCTGGTAAAGAATCCGCCGGTCGATTAACAGGTCAGGATATCCAAAAATTTCCTGGGGAGGAACTTGGCAGAATTAACCAATTGTGGTTGGATTTTAGTGATGGGCGGTTTGGCTTTACGGTACAAAAACAGATTTGGGAACAAGTGGGGGGATTGGTCGATTCAGATGATTCTGAAACCTATTGTCGTTTTGCCGATCGCGTTGGTTGGCGCAAAAATGGCGCTTGGTTGGACTATTCCCAACTGAGGTTTAACAGCAATTCTCACACCACTTCTCCCCTGGGACATCTTCCTCGCGTTATGGTAGTTTTTTGGCCAACGGTTGCCGGTGATGAGACTTTCACAGAAAGGGATTTTTTAGAGGCGATCGCGCAAGCTGAAAACTGGACAGAAGAGGAAATTGGCGATTTATTTGAAGGATGTGTTTATCTTTTTAATCGCCTGAAGGATTGTGGTTTAGAATCTAGTTCAGAGTTACCAGAAAATCCCCGCCTAGATTCATCACCTTCTCTTGCGGATGATGCCACAACTGGGGAATCAAAAAATATTGTCGTTAATTCACAAAAAACAATGACTCGCGTTCCATTAGTTTATGCCAAGCATCAGGATTTAAACTCAGGTTTCTTATATGAAGAGATGATTCATAATTGTTGGCTGAGAATTTATCTAGGAGATATTACGGATTTAGTTGTTGATGCGATCGTCAGTTCTGATGACAGATATCTGACAATGGGCGGAGGAGTATCGGCCAAAATCAGACGAGTGGGCGGCGATGAAATTAAAAAAGAAGCTCAATTATTAACTCCTTTATCTTTAGGTGATATTGCCATTACTAACGCCGGAAATTTGGCGGCCAAAAAAATATTTCATGCAGCGGTGATTGATTGGGAACCCCGACAAAAGCCAACGGAAGATCCGATTGAAAAATCAGTGGTAAACTGCCTGGATTGTGCGAATTATTTAAAATTTAAAACTATTGCTTTTCCTTTATTGGGAACTGGCAAAGCCCGGTTCAGTTTTATGCAAGTTTTTGATATTATGGTAAATGCGATTACTGCCAAACTTGGCAGCGACCTTGGCAGCGAAACTCAAAGTATTGAGGAGGTGGCGATCGTCATTTTTGGGGATATATCTTTGGCCGAATATTTAATTTCAACATTCAAGGCTAGAAAAAGCTGAAAAATATAGCAATCCGTTTATTTTCCCGAACTTGCCTCAAGTCCGATCGCTTCTGATACCAAATACGGTTGTTATAGACTGACTATGATTTCCTACGGGACAGCGAACTTCACCTAAAACCCTTGTGGATTCCCGCCTTCGCGGGAATGACAAATAACCTTATAAACGGGCTTTGAAAACCGGATTTGGTATGATCGCTTCAGTTCAGGGGTTTAGCTGTCTTAATGTAAAGTTTGATAAAATTTTGTCATTCTGGCAACATTAAACCGTAAAAAATAGTATTCTAAGGATTGAAGTAATGCAGGTTTTAGCCGATCGCTTGCGTCACATGAATAACGCTGGAATTTCTTTTTAAAATAATCTGGTATTGACCCAAACCGAGGAGTCTAAAAATATACGGGCATGGCGCAATTGCCTGCCCTGATTTCATCTCAAATATAACCGCTATAAAAAGATGGCAAAATATAGCGTCGCTGTTAAGGATGTTAAGTATGTTGAGTAGTTAGCGGGTTATCGCCAATCATTTTCCGCTTGTTCCAGGACATAAGCCGCCACCGCTTCTATCTGTGCTTCTGAGAGGCGATCGCCATAAGCAGGCATGGCATATTTCCCTTCTTTAACCAGGGTGCTAATTGCCTCAATCGAATCTGTTTTATGCCGTTGTAATGCTCGTTTTTTCAGGTTTTTGCCGCGCCGAATAATATTTCCTCCATTTGCATGACAAGCGGCACAGTTTTTGGCAAAAATTTGAGCACCGTCGGCAGAAGCGATCGCCAAAGCTGGGGTCGAAAAATTTAGAGTAAAGCAGGTTAGACAAATAAAAATTACGGAGCAAATTTTTTTCATCGATGTTTATCCTAATCACCAGTTAAATGTTAGCATAAAACAAATATTTATTGCCAAATAATAAATTATAATAATTATGTTAAGCGATGATGTTACTCTATGATTCCAGAATTTGATGAAAACGGCAACTTACCCCCAGGGGTACATTTTTGTGACTGGCAAGAGTTTGTGGAACGATTTAGCACCAATTATCTTAGGCAGTGGTTGATGGATGGTTTGCAACTGGCAATGACCCAATTAAAAGCAGCGGGTTGTCGCAGAATTTATATCAACGGCAGCTTTGTCACCAGTGAACCAAAACCGAAGGATTTTGATGCGTGTTATGATAATGAAACAGTGGACATTGACTATCTGAGAATAAATGCCCCGCGATTACTGAATCATTACGATCGGGCTGGACAGAAAGCGAAATATCGGGGAGAAATCTTCCCCTCAGAGCAAGCGATCGGGAATTACGGAACTAATTCTTTTGAGTTATTCCAGCGCGATCGCCAGCAAAATGTCAAAGGAATTATTGCAATAGATTTAACAACATTTGAATTATGATTAAAAATGAATTAGAGTACAACTATAGCCGAGAATTGGTGGCAAAATTCCAAAAATCCATCGCTGCAATGGACAAAGATGAAGCAGCCCAAAACAATGACCCAGAACGATGGAAAATGAATCGAGATGTCTTGCAGTATCATCTCATGGGAATTCAGGCAGAAGTTGATGAATATGAACGGTTGATTAATTGTGACTGCAAACACAGCCAGCCAATTGACATTAAAGTTGAAAGTTTAACGGAACTAACGGAGGCTTTAATTAAAGCGAGAATTGCCGCCAAAATGAGTGAAAAAGAACTGGCGGATATTTTGGGCATTGATGAAGAAATGGTTAAAAAATATGAAAAAAACAATTATCAATCGGCTAGTTTTGGAGACTTGATCGAGTTTAGCACGGTTTTAGGGGTAAAATTTGCCACCGCTGTTGTTCGAGTCGATTTCGAGCAAATAGAAGAGATGAAAAAAATTGCCGCCCGATGGCAAAAAAAGAAAGTGAGTCAGGCAGCTAAACCCGGATAATCTTTTGTGACTTGGCTAATGCTGAATAATATAGCGGTTATTATCCGGATGAAGTACAGAGGTTTTCTGGATTCCCGCATTCGCGGGAATGACAGGTTTTTTTGCACTTCATAACTCTGACAAGTGCTATAATTTTGGCCTAGAAAAATAGGGTATTCTGGGAAAGAACATGATAGCATATTGGCTAATCAGAAGCTTTCCCTGCATTCCCCAAAAATTTTATCGGCTAATTCCACACAATTCATTTTAGGCGATTTATAATAAGAGAGTAAAGATTTAAGTCAAAATCCTAGTTTTTTCGGGGAAAAATTCGGGTTCCATTGAGTCTGGTTCAGAGCAGCTTTATAAAGAAAATATAAAGAATAGAGCCACCTGAGTTCGGGCGATCGCCTGGGATTATCTGCCAGATTTTCCCGTCAAATTAACCCGGTTTTGTCCTGCAAGTCGGAATACTCTCATCCTGGGGCAAAACATTTGTCCCATAAGTAAGGTTTAAGCAATGGAAAATACCTCAGAAATGACATCAGAAATGGTTAACGGCATCATTCGGCTGAAACCCCAACAGTTTATTCACGTTTTGGATAATAATACTGGGGTGACTCGCTTAGAAGTTGGCCCGCAAACGATTACCTTGCGTGACCATGAGCGGTTAATCTTAAAACCGTCGCCAATGACGATCGTGCCGCCGCGTTATTATTGTATTGTTTCTAATCCGGTTTTGCGCGATGAAACCGGCAAACCGATCGCGGATCGATATGGACAAATTCAACTGCGTTATGGCGATCGCGAAATTCGTTTAGAGCAACCACCTTTTCCCTTATATCCTGGGGAAATTGTGGAACAAAAAGTCACCTTATTGCAAGTTGTCGAAACGAATCATGCCCTGCGTTTAAAAGCAATTCGGGATTTAACGGAAACCGTCACAATTAACGGAGAAACTCAAACAATTCAGCGAGTTGCCGGGGATGAATGGCTGTTTGAAGGGCCGGGAACTTATATTCCTCGCGTGGAAGTGGAAGTAATCAAAACCGTCAGTGCGATGGTGATTAAACCCAATCAAGCTTTACGGTTAATGGCCCGACAAAATTGCATCGATCGCCTAGGAAACCGCCGTCGTGCTGGAGAAGAATGGTTAGTCAGAGAAGAAGGGGCTTATTTGCCTGGGGTCGATGAAGAACTCATCGGCATTTTTGATGCTTATGTATTGACCGAACGCAAAGCATTACATCTGCGAGCAAAACGCACATTTATTGATATTTTTGGCCGCAATCGTAAAGCGGGAGATGAATGGTTAGTCACCTTAGAAGAGGCGGAAATTCATATTCCTGATGTGTATGAAGAAGTGGTGGGAGAAGTGGAGATTACTACCCTGAGCGATCGCCAATGGTGTATCGTCGTAGACCCCATTGATTCACAAGGTAAACCCCAGTTAGGAATGCGAGAAATTCGTCAAGGGCGCACTTCTTTCTTTTTACATCCTGGTGAATCTTTAGAAGACGGCATTCAAAAAGTTTATGTGCTCGGTGAACAAGAAGCATTATTATTACGAGCCAAAGAAGCTTTTAGCGAAGGATCTGGGGACAATATTATTCACCATCAACCTGGTGATTTGTGGATGATACCGGGGCCACGAGATTATATTCCCCTGGTCGAAGTAGAAGTGGTGGAAAAACGTCAAGCCATTCCTTTAGATAAAAATGAAGGCATCTATGTCCGCAACATTCAAACTGGGGAATTAAAATTAGTCAGTGGCCCACAAGCTTATATGCTTTCTCCCTATGAAGAACTGTGGGAAAAAGACTTGCCTCCCATTGTGGAAGAACTGCTGGCAATTAAAAATGATCCGGTTTCTGAGCGGGGACGATATCGTGGCAAAAAACCAGAAAACGGAGACAATGATTTAGGATTGTCTCCACGAGATAAAACCCGCGCTGTGGTGTTTCATGTTCCCCAAAATGCCGCTGTCCAAATCCACGATTATAAAGAACGCACTGCCCGGACTGTATTTGGCCCTGAATTGGTGATGCTTGGGCCTGATGAAGCTTTTACTGTATTAAGTTTATCCGGCAGTGTTCCCAAGCGTCCTCATGTGATTAAATCCCTGGCTTTATTGTTAGGGCCAGATTTTATGACGGATTTGTTTACGGTGGAAACATCGGATCATGCTCGTCTGCAATTGCGGTTGTCTTATAACTGGTATTTTGATGTAGATAAAAACAATCAAGAAGTCGCCGCTAAACTATTTCAAGCCCCTGATTTTGTGGATACTGCTTGTAAGGCGATCGCCTCTCGTGTCCGGGGTGCGGTTGCCGGGGTTCCCTTTGATGAATTCCACCGGAATTCTGCCCGGATTATTCGGCAGGCAGTATTTGGTATTGACGAAGAAAGTCATATTCGGGATGAATTACGATTTAGAACGAATAATCTAGTTATTTTTAATGTTGACATTCAATCCGTTGAGCCGGTGGATGAAGAAACATTAAAAAGTCTGCAAAAGTCGGTACAAATTGCCATTCAAATTACTACCGATGCTCAAGAAGCGGCAGCCCGCCATGATGCAGCCCGGATTGAACAAGAAGCCGAAGCCCGCTTAGAACGGCAGCAAATTATTGATAAGGCAGCCGCCGAAGTTGAGCGGAAAAATCTGTTAGCATTAGAGGCAGAAAATGCGGCGATCGAATCCACGGGTCAGGCGATCGCAGAGGCACGAGCAAAAGCAGAAGCAGCCCAAATTGAAGGGCAACTCACCGTTAGTTTAGCCACCCAAGAAGCCCAAGCGGAACAAATTCGCTCAGAAGTGGAATTAGCCCAATTAAAAGCCCGTCAGGAGGCAGAGTTAACCCATCAACAAGCCTTAGTTAATTTAGAAATAGAAAAAGCCCAGCGGATGGCAGAAATTAACAGCACAGAATTCGCTCAAAAAGTGCAGGCTATTGGGGCGGATACTTTGCGGGCAATGGCCCAAGCTGGCCCAGAAATGCAAGCGCGACTTTTGGAAGGTCTTGGCATTCAAACTATGTTAATTACTGATGGGAAAAACCCGATTAATCTGTTTGGTACTGCCAGTGGATTAATTAGTCCCACAAATTCTGAATCAAGTACGAAATCGTAGTTTACAGCGTTTTTTTGTTGATTAGACAATTCTGGCAAAATAAATATCTCGATCCCCCCAACCCCCCTTTTTAAGGGGGGCTTTTAATACCATTTACAAAAAATCATGCAGCAGTAGGGGCAAAGCATTCCGGCAGATCGCATCGGATCAAAATATTAACCTATATACCGGAATGCTTCGCCCCCGCGCCCAAAATGGTTGCATTTTTAATTGGAAACGGTATTAGTCGATCGCGAATAAAACCGCTGTAAAATAAACCAGCTTTTTCAGATTTAACCCAATTTTAAAGTGGTTTGTTCGTCTTCAACCACGATTACGGGCAACCAACTTTTCTCTAACACCCCTTGCAAATCTGACCCAAGTAGTACATCCTCAAAAGTACGATGACCGCGTTTACCCATGACAATTTCCGCTGCGCCATATTCTTCCGCAACACGAATAATTTCTGCGGGTACTGTTCCATCAGTAGTAACAAATTGATGGGGAATATCTGCCAGGAGTTGCTTGCTCCGATTCCGCAATTTTTCTACTTCTTGGTCATCTTCTCCTACGCGCACATGGAGCACCACCACTTCCCCATCACTGCGACGGGCTAATTCTGCCGTTTTGGTTAAAATATCCGTGGCAATTGCCGAAGTATCCACCGCAGCTAATAAAATAATGTGACGAGAAACGGCGACTTTAGTGGGATCAACTTCACCCTTTTCTAACAGTTTGGGAGCAAAAGTGGGAATTGCCCAAGCCCCCAAGGGTGCGGTGACTAAAATCGACAAAGCGGCGATCGCTAAAATCGTATCTCCTCCTTCAATTCCTTGGGCCAAAGGAATTGCCCCGATCGCTGCTTGTACGGTGGCTTTGGCGGAATTTCCCGGCAGCAAAAACAGCCGTTCTTTCCAACTCCAGTTACTCCCCAAAGTGGACAGATACCAACCCAGCGATCGCCCCACCAAGGTGCCGATCGCCAACACCAGCAGCCCCACCAGCAAGCGATCGCCCAAAACATTCAGTTGAATACTCGCCCCCAGCAACACAAAAAGGACAATTTCCGCCACCACCCATAAACTATCAAAACCGACTCGCAACCGTCGGGCTAAGGGGGTATCCATTTCTATTAGAAAAAACCCCGTCACCATCACCGCTAAATAGCCGGAAAATACGGGAAAATCTTCGCTTAATACCACCAAAAATAGGGCAAAACTGGCGGCAACCAGAGCATCCAAAACCTTATTTTGCATCCATTTTTGTTGCGACAGCAAAAACACCAAAATTCGCGCCATCAGCCAACCTAACAATACCCCTAAACCAATTTGGGCAATTATTTGAAACGGCAATAATTGCCAGGGACTGAGGGTAATTCCACCGGGTAAAATCAAGCCGGTGGCGGTATTTTGAGACAGAAACGCCAGCAGCAAGCTAAACACCAAAAGCAGCATTACATCCGATAAGGCACTTCCGGTTAAAATCGCGTCGGGAATTCCTTTTTTCACCCCCCATCCCAGGCTTTTTAGGCGCAACATTCCGGGGACAATCACTGCTGGGGACTCGGCACTAATCACGCAGCCCAGCAACAACCCGGTGGCTAAGTCAAATTTGAATAGCCAAACCGCCGCCACCGCAACGGCGATCGCTTCACAAGCTGCCGGTAAGAACCCTAGTCTTAACGCCACAGTCCCTTGTTGAGACAGCTTTTCCCGGTCTAGACCCAGCCCTGCCTTCATCAAAATCACCATCACGGCGATCGTCCGCAGGGAGTCCGCTGCCCCCAACACTTCCCCGCTAATCACATTGCTCACTTGGGGACCGAGGAGAATAC
Source organism: Oscillatoriales cyanobacterium (assembly GCA_011390955.1). Classification (GTDB taxonomy): domain Bacteria; phylum Cyanobacteriota; class Cyanobacteriia; order Cyanobacteriales; family Laspinemataceae; genus Planktothricoides. The sequence goes on from JAABRM010000001.1 coordinate 277,858, forward strand.
CGGCGATCGTCATGCCCACCAATGCCGGTGCTCTTAGCCGTCGAGCAATCTGCCCCACGAAACAACCCATCAATAAAATCCAGATAATGCTTTCTAACATATCGTCACGTTAATTTGAATGTGTGGAAATTTAAAGTTGTGGAAAAACGTGACTTGTGGCAGAAAGAGTAATCAGAACCCAAAGCCCCTACTCTTCCGCAACAAGTCGGAATAGTAGGAGCCATCAGCCTTAGTCTGGTCAAATTCTTGGCAAATTCTTGGCAAACTTACGGCGGTTTTGGCGAGCCCCATCGCCATGATTATTTTTATAGCATAAAAAGGGAAAATAAACAAGTAGTAAATCATAAAGAAACCGGGTTTCTGTTGTGAATATTAGAGTTAACGGTCGATCTACAATAAGAAACCCGGTTTCTGAGTCCCCTGGGTTAAGAAAAGAAACCGGGTTTCTGTTGTGAATATTAGAGTTAACGGTGGATGTACCATAAGAAACCCGGTTTCTGGGTTCCGGTTTCTGGGTTCCGGTTTCTCGACCTTAAGCTTGACGTTTGCGGAAAATGCCTGTCATTTGAATGCCGGTGATTAATAAAGCCAGCAAACTTGCACCCACCAGTAACACATAAAAGGGCTTGAAAGTATTACCCAAATATGAGCCTTGATGAATTTGTAACAGGATAGAAGCTTGTTCGCGAGATAGACCAAACCAAGCCCTCCCTAGACGATAACCAATGCCGGTGATGGCGCTAACAAATAGGGGCAAAAATGCGATCGGGGAGAGTACGCGATGAACCCATCTCCAGTCTTTTTTGGGCTGAGATTTTGATGGTTTACGCTGCCATTTGATCATGGTAAAACCTGTGACAACCATGCCCAATAATCCCAGCCCAACTAATAAGACATAAACCGGAACCAGAGGGCGACCAAGAAATCCCCCTTCGTGAAGATTGAGCATAAATCCAGCAATTTGTCCAGAAATACCAAACCAATCTCTGCCCAGTTGATAAGCGACGCCGGTTAATGCAGAAAGGAATAAGGGAATAAAGACAATGGGAGCAGATTTTCGGTGAAGTTTGCGGAAGTTAATCATCAGAATTACCTAATTTTTACTAAAAAAACAATCGAATAACGGTAGGGGCATAATTACCAGATTGAAATATGCCAGTAATTTCCCGGAAAAAATTGATGTTATTCAACCAATACCCAACTTTTCATGGCGGTGTTTTTTCCTTTTAATTGATGGGTTCGGCAATGCTTAACTTCAAGCTGTTGGTTTAATCTTTGATAAACAATATCTGACACGGTAATTTCTCCGGCTAAAGTGGCACCTTCTAAACGCTTGGCGGTATTGACTACATCACCAATTACTGTATAAGTACGGACATCTTCCCCGCCAAATAATCCCTCAACTACTTCTCCGCAGTGAACCGCACAACCCGCCCCAAGCTGATAGGATGAGAGTGCTTCTTTGGCGGCTTTTTGCATGGCTTTGGCGGCGGCGATCGCTTGTTCTGGGGTTGCATAAATGGCCATAACTTCATCGGCGGTAAATGTAAGGCGTAAGGGGTGAAAATTATAGGCGGCTAATTCAGTTTTTTGATAATAATTGTTGAGAATATTAGCTACAATATCTGGTTGACTTTCTTCACACCAGGTGGTGAAGCCGCGAATATCCATAAATAATACGGATCGATCGCACCTTTGAAATTTTAATCCTTGGGGATTTTTGACCAATGTTTCTACTACATGAGTTCCCATGCCCCACTCGGCTAAATTTCGCATAAATTCGTATGTTTTATTCAGTTCTTCCTGCTGCATAACAATTTGCAATCGCTGAAATCCTAGTAATAGCCCAATTAATACTAGACTGCTAGTTAGAAATACATGGGTATTTTTATCCGTAAACCAATCGATCATTTTTGTGTCGATCGAGTACCCGGCATTTTCTCCCGATCTAACCACTAAATAAAATGCTAAAACCATCAGCATTCGCACTACACTTTCTAAGGGAATAATCCAGCGTTGTAGGGCATTTTTCCAGCGATCGCGGGCAAATTGAAGTCCGGCAATGGCTAAAGAAAACAGCCAAAATACTACATGGGATGATTCTTGAAAAAATTCACTACCATCAACAGGCAAATCAACTAATGTGTAAATAGTCACGCCGATTAAATTACCCAATAGCGGGAAAGAATTCGGCCTCGATAAGTAAGCAGTTTGAATCAGCATTGCCACAATCAGCAGATAATCTGTTGGGTCATGGAGGAAATCCTGCCAACCGTAAATAGCAATATCTGATAAATTTTTCAAGACCAAAAAATGTCCGCTGTTGCCTAGAAATTCCCCTATAAAAGCAGATAAGCGATCGCTGCACTTTGCCGGGAGATGAATTTTTTGGATAATTTGGATAATTTGGCTAAATTTGGCAATTTTAGGCATTGATAAATCCCCTGAACCCCATGAAATATCCCTGAACCGAAAAAACTGAATATTTTTAGATGCATCGTCCTAAAAGATAGTAATTTTTGGATAATTTTGCTTAAATTTCGACCCATTGCCGCAGTAAGTTGGCGTGGGTTTTGCAGAGTAAATCAAATTCTACGGTTTTGCCATATTGCTCAAATATTGACTTTCTCACCGTATCGAGTTCAAAGAGAATTTCTCGTTGTTGAACATCACGAACCAAACTTTGAACCCAAGTGACCGCAGCGAAACGAATTCCCTGGGTTACTTCAGTAACTTGATGGAGAAATGTAGAAGGATAAACAATCATTGACCCAGCTTGTAGTTTAAAAGATTGTTCTCCAAGACTGGTATCGATGACTAATTCACCGCCTTGATAGGTGTCTGGATCGCTGAGAAATAAAGTTAGAGATACATCCGATCGCACCAATTCTCGATCGCCCATAATGGCATTATCGGTGTGCCAACCATAAGACATTCCCGGTTCATAACGACTAAATAAAATTGGCCGAATTGTTTTGGGACGAACGGAGGCTTTAAATAGGGGATTTTGGGCGATCGCATTATGCACAATTTCCCTCACCTTTTTGGCGGCATCCGTATCTCCTTTCAATTGATAGTTATCTTTAACGGTTTTCGCATACATCCCAGCGGTGAATTTACCATCAACAAACTCAGCATCTTTGAGAATGCGATGAATTTCTTCTATCTGTTCTGGGTTGAGAACGCGATCGATACATAAAATCATGGGATTAATGCCAAATTTAGCTAAAAAAGATTGATGATTTTATCTGGATTAATGATTTGAAAATATAGGTAGGGATACCCTAGCCACGATATAGCGGTTATGATCCCGATGAAGTACAGAGTTTTTCTGGATTCTAGCGGGCGCGGGAATGACTTTTTTTGTACTTCATAACTCTGCCAAGTGCTATATCGGATTCAAGACTAGGAAAATCCCCAAGCAAATCAAATTGTTGTTATCAAATGATGGTTAAGATGGTTCAATGGTTGCCACGAAACAAAACAAAAGTGGCAATGCACTAAGATTCACCACCTTCGCCATCTTGGTCATCTTCGTCGTCTTCGCCATCTTGGTCATCTTCGCCATCTTCGCCATTTTGGTCATCTTGGCCATTTTCGCCATTTTCGCCACCCCCTTGAGGACTGGTAGAACCGGGCGCAGTTTGAGGGGTTCCCCCGGTTGCACCTGGATTGGGAGTGGTAGAAGCTGGGGCGGTTGGATCCCCTCCTTCTTCGCCACCATCTTGAGTGGTAGAAGCTGGGGAAGTTGGTTGTCCTTCTGTCTGACCACCGGGCTGACTGGAACAGGCCGCCACGGTTGTCGCTAGGCCAAGACTGAGAAATAGTGCAACTGCTTTAGATTTCATAGCCAATTTGTGAACGTGATTATTACTGGTCATACCAAATCCGGTTGTTAAAACCCGTTTATCAGGTCAGATGTCATTCCCGCGAAGGCGGGAATCCACAAGCGTTTTAGGTAACGATCATAGTCAGTATATGAGAACCGGATTTGGTATCAGAAGCGATCATAAGGTAATTGTAGAAAACAAATAGTAAAAATCTGGGAAAGAAAGAAAACGGGTTTCTGGGATAACTTCTGGGGTAAAACCGAGATTTAATTAAGAAACCCGGTTTCTAGACCCCGCGCCGGTTTTTGGGCGATCGCTCTGGTCACGGTAGGGGGATTTTCACCTGAAAACAGCTTCCTTGACCGAGTTGGCTATGTACGGTGATGTCGCCGCCATGAGTCTGGGCGATGGTTTTGGCGATCGCCAGTCCCAAGCCCGATCCTCCTTGATGTTGGCTTCTGGCTTGGTCTGCCCGCCAAAAGCGATCGAATATATGGGGCAATTGGTTGGAGGCAATACCAATGCCGGTGTCTTCAATGCGAATTAGGGCATGGGTGCGGCTGCGCTGCAATGAGACGGTGACGGTGCCCCCAGATGGGGTGTATTGCAAGGCATTGGCTAACAAATTGGTGAATAGACGAAATAACTGAGAGGGATCCGCATCGACCTCTAGGTTGGGGACAAGCAGAGATTGCAGTTTGAGGTTTGCCTCCTCTGCCCGATCGCTGTACAAATCTACCAAGTCTTCTAATATTTCATCCAGGGGAATTTGTCGCCATGCCGCGCGATCGGGGGCTTGGCGATCCATGCGAGCCAATAATAGCAAATCGTCAACCAGTTGGCTCATTTGGGCTGACGCAGAGGCGATCGCCTTCAGCTTGTCCACGTCAGCAGGATGAACTCGTTCTGGGTGACTTTGCATCACCGCGATCGATGCCCGAATTGCCGTCAATGGGCTTCGCAATTCATGAGAAGCATCCGAGGTAAATTGTTTCAGTTGCTCAAAACTTTGCAAAATTGGCTTGAGTGACTCGCTCACGAGCCAAAAGCCGCCCACTGTCACCAGTCCAGAAACAATCGCGACTCCAGCCATTAACCCTTGCTGAAACCGACGCAACTCAGCGTTTAACGAATCCATTGATTTGGTGGCTCGCACATAGCCTAATAATTGCTCTGGTTTTGATTGCTCTGATTTTGCCGCCGCATAAACCGGCAAAATGAAACTACGAGTATTTCCCTGTTCAATAATTTGTCCTTTTGGGGATACAATTTTCGGCAAAGATTCTGGGGGTAAAAAGTTCCCTTCCCGCACCATTAACTCTTGTTTGCGATCGAACCATTCGACCCCTTGCTCGGTCGATATTAGGGGATTAGTCACAAAATCGGGAATGGACTTGGCTTGATATTTATCCATCAGTTGAGATAAGCTAATGGGCAGAAAATTGCCATCAGCATCCCTGGGAATATATCCTTTATATTCCTCTTCTGTGGTTAGTTCTTCATATTCATGTTCAATAATTTCTAAGGTGCTGGCAGATGCAGCCGCAATCTGACGCAAAGAGGCATTTAATTGTTCATGGCGATCGCGGGCAACGAGAGCATAAACCGCCGTAGAAAATGCCCCTAAAATCGTGGCAATTACCAACAAATACGACAGCAGCAGCCGAGTTTGTAATTTGCTAAACTGTTCTTTAGAGATTTGCTTAGAAATTTGCTTAGAGATTTGCTTAGATATTTGCTTAGATATTTGCTTATACCATTTACAAAAATTCATCCCACAGCCCCTAACATTCTTCGGGTGGGCAAAAATATTCACCCCACCTTACCATATATGATGGTGGATTTTTGCCCACCCTACAATATAAATCCTTAGATATTTGCTTAGATATTTGCTTAGATATTTGCTTAGATATTAACATTGAGTCGATATCCCAAACCATAAACGTTTTCAATAAAATTTGCCGGAGCCCCAGCCGCCTTCAGCTTTTGGCGCAAACTGCGTAAATGCACTTTCACGGTTTCTTCTCCGGGCATATCTTCAAAAGCCCAGACTCGTTCTAAAATTACACTACGGCTGAGAACGCGACTGCCATTGCGTAAAAATAACTCTAACAAAGCATATTCTTTCGGTGTTAAAGTTAATGGTTTATCTTCGTAGATTACCTGACATTCATTGGGATTTAGCCTTAATTTTTCCCACTCCAAAATCGGCGAAAATTTGACCGTTTCCCGGCGTAACAGCGCCCGAATTCTCGCTAACAATTCAGGCAAATCAAACGGCTTGACCACATAGTCATCAGCCCCCACATCTAATCCTAACACTTTATCGCTGCTAGTATCTCTGGCAGTCAGCATCAAAATCGGGGTTTTATTTCCGGCGTTTCTTAGCTGCCGACATAAGGAAATTCCATCGAGTTTGGGCAGCATTAGATCGAGAATAATTAAGTCAAAAGCGTTGGTTTCCGCAAAAGTCAACCCCAATTCACCATCGCTGGCAATTTCTACTACATAGCGGCGATCGCTTAAAGCTTCGGCGATCGGCCCCGAAATCCGCACGTCATCTTCAATTAACAGGATTTTCATAAGCGATAATTTTCACAGGAAAAAGAAACTGGGTTTCTGCGATAATTTTGACATAAAAGCAGAGGTTTAATTAAAAAACCGGGTTTCTGTGGTGCTAACTACCGTTAACTTTTGTTGCCAATAAGAAACCCGGTTTCTGGATCCTTTCAATCAGAAACCCGGTTTCTGACGAATCGGGTTTATTCTGGTGAGTTATAATTTAGTTGACAAATTACAAAAAACACTATGACTGAAATCACCATAGACGAAACTAAACTGAAAGAATTACTCAAAGCCGCAATCGTTGAGTTACTCCAAGAACAACAAGAAGAGTTTTCGGAAATTTTAGCGGAAGCCCTAGAAGATATTGCGATGAAAAATGCGATTAAAGAAGGCGAAAATAGTGAGACAGTCAGCCGCGATGCTATTTTTAAAATACTCCAGAACAAACCATGAAAATTGAGTTTAAAAAAAGTTTTGAAAAAGATTTGCTCAATATTCTTGAGGCAGATTTATATCAAAGAATTCAGCAAGTAATTGCCGAAGTTGAAACCGCCGAAAACTTGAGGGAAATTAGGAATGTAAAAAAACTTAAAGGCGAGGAAGACTACTATCGTATTAGAGTAGGAGATTATCGAGTAGGTATTAAACTCAACGATGGGGTGGCTTATTTTGTCAGAATACTGCACCGAAAAGAGATTTACCGAAACTTTCCGTAAACTGGAGAAAAGAAACCGGGTTTCTGTTCTGCTAATGTAGGGGCGTTAGGCGAAGCCCATGCCGTCAGGCTATATGGCCATTCGCCCCTACGTTTTCAAAAAAGAAACCCGGTTTCTGGATTCAGTGATGGCGATCGCTTAAGGATCAATCATTCTTTTAAGTCCCGTTAAAATGGGCTCGTATTCTTCGGGAGTTAGTCTTCCCCAATACTCTGTAATTCTGGTGACATCTAAAACCCCGATCTGATCTAATAACGCAATAGATGGCTGACGTAATCCATTCCGGCGGTAAATTTAGGATATAAATCAGGAGAATCATTCGCCCATGCTTGCCCTCGATCGCTGGTAATTGGCACCAAAATGACTAATGGAAAACGTGGATTTCCGATTCGATTGGGCAACCCAACTACAATTGCCGGTCGTTGTCCTTCTTGTTCATGGGCTTGAGGATTTTGTTGGGGAAATCGCGCCGTAACAATATCGCCAATTTGTAAAGATAAAATGCTCATTCTTCTCCTATAACTAAGCCAACACCTTCCACATAATTCACCGGCTGACCCGATCCTAATTCTCCCGGTTGCCATTCGTAAGCATCGTATTCACTTAGCCGAGATAAATCTTGATTTAACCAAGCATCTTCCGCGTCTGATTCGAGGATTTGGTCTAAACCGAATTTAGAAATTAATTGCTCGATGCGTTCAAATTCAGCAATGGGAATTTGCACGGCGATCGCCTGTTGATTTTCATCAACCACATAACTTTTATTGATTTTTAACATCAGACAAAATGCTCCTTAACTTATGGGAAAAAACTGAGTCTGCTTAAGCCAAAAAAAACTGGTTTTTGCTATGGAGAAAAAAAACCGGGTTTTTGGAGAAAAGAAACCGGGTTTCTGTGGTGCTAATTACAGTTAACTGTTGTTGCCAAAAAGAAACCCGGTTTCTGAAACCCCAAAAATAAACCCGGTTTCTACCCGGTGTCTGGGTCTATTTAGGCACTCCAGAAGTTAAAATATCATGGCCTTCCGCAGTGACTAAAACATCATCCTCAATCCGAATACCAATGCCGCGCCAACGGTCAGGGATTTCCGGTTGCCCTTCCACGGGTTTTGTGGTCGCCCCGATATAAATTCCCGGTTCTACAGTGAGCACATTTCCTGGTTGTAAAGGATAGGGATTTTCGCCATATTGATAAACCCCTACATCATGCACATCTAGCCCTAACCAATGACCAGTCCGATGCATATAAAATGGTTTATATTTTTCCTCTTTAATAATTTCTTCTATGTCACCCATTAAGAGCCCTAAATCTAGCAATCCTTCTACTAATATTCTCACCGCTGTTTCGTGGACTTGATTGTAAGGATTGCCCGGTTTTACTTGAGCGATCGCCTTTTCTTGGGCTTCTAAAACGATGTCATAGATGATTTTTTGTTCGGGAGTAAATTGGCCATTTACCGGAAAAGTGCGAGTAATATCCGCATTGTAATAATTGTATGCACAGCCCGCATCAATTAACAATAAATCCCCGTCTTGGAGTTGGCGATTGTTTTCCACATAGTGCAAAATACAGCTATTTTGCCCAGAGGCAATAATCGAAGGATAAGCAGGGCCATTGCCGCCATGTTTGCGAAAAATATAGTCCATTTCCGCTTGAATTTCATATTCATAGCGTCCGGGTTTAGCAAATTCGCGGGCATGGTTATGGGCCTCTACGGAAATAGCCGCCGCTTTTCGCATTAATTCTAATTCCGCCATACTTTTAATTTGGCGCATGGGGTTAAGAATTGTGCCAGAGTCTTGAATGGCGATCGGGCCTGTACCCCGCTTGGGATAAGTGGTCATTAACCGTTGCCAAATTTTGACAATGGTTTCATTAAAGTTGCGATCGCGGCCAAAATGATAATAAATGCGATCGGCTTCCAGCAAATATTGGGGCAATTTTTCATTTAATTCGCTAATGGGATAAGCTTCATCAGCCCCATAACGTTCTTTAGCCCCTTCCACCCCTGTGCGGTATCCCGTCCAGACTTCTTTATCCGGGTCTTTTGGTTGGACAAACAGGACAAAACGGTGCTCTTTGTGGTGTGGCGCCAGCACAATTACCGCCTCTGGTTCATCAAACCCGGTCAAATAGAAAAAACTACTATCCTGCCGAAAAGTATATTCCACATCATTGTGCATCACCGCCAGGGGCGCACTATGAAATATAGCAGTTCCTTGACCGATTTTTTCCATCAATTGCTCGCGACGCTGACGATATTCTATAGCTACCATAGGATGAGATGATAAATTTAATCACAAACTAATCATAAACTAAAATTTAGTTGCTCAAGTTTACAAAATCCACTCCTAATCCTGAAAAAAAACCCCGTTTCTGCTATAACTCCTGGTTTCTCGTCCAGATTTTGCGATCGATATCACCGATAAAAGTGCTGAAAATCACCAATTTAGCGGATATAACTCAACCACTCAAGAGCAAAATTATGTTATATAGGAAGAAATTGATTTCCCAGGGTGCGTGTTTGTATGATGATTCATAAATTAGTTCAGTCAGCATTTCTGACTGGGGTTATGAGTGTGGAGTCCGAAGCACTTATTCGCCAAGTCTTAGCTTGGAAAGTCTACCAGCCTTCAGATTTAACAGCCCTGCATAAGTTGTATCAAGCTATTAACAATGGCGCGATCCAACGCGAGGCTAATGGCATTTTTAATCTTCAATTACCGGCGATTTAAAAAGGTTGATTAAACCGTAATTAACATAATTCGGGTGGGCATTTTCCACCCTGTTTTTTTGGTAATGAATTATAGCAATTGTCTGATTTATGAGGTACAAAAAAAACTGTCATTCCCGCGCAGGCGGGAATCCACTACGATTAACATAATTCGGGTGGCCATTTTCCACCCTGTTTTTTTGGCAATTAATTATAGCAATTGTCTGATTTATGAAGTACAAAAAAACTGTCATTCCCGCGAAGGCGGGAATCCACTACCGGCGATTTAGCAAGGTTGATTAAACCGTAATTAACATAATTCGGGTGGGCATTTTCCACCCTGTTTTTTTGGCAATTAATGATTGATTAATCATTGACGCATAAATCAGCAAATCCCAAAAATTTTACCCCAAGGGGACTAGGTTCAAACCGACAGGGTAATATTTCCATTCCACAGGCGATCGCCTCTCGTAATTTAGCGCCATAAACCGGATCGATGCTATCCCCTGGGGCAAAATGAGTGCAATCATTTCGGTTAATAAAATATAAAGTCACCGCCCGTCCCCCCGCAGCGACAATTCCCATTAACTCCTGTAAATGTTTCTGTCCTCGGGTCGTCACCGCATCAGGAAACCGGGCAATATTCCCATCAGCCCAAGTCACATTTTTTACCTCTACATAAATAGGAGAATTACCTGAATTTCCGGTCAACAAAAAATCCACGCGACTCTTATTATCCTGACCATAACGTACCTCTGGCTTCACCGTTGTATAATCTCCTAACTGGGGAAAAATGCGGTTTTCTAATGCCAGCTTAATCACCTGATTTGGTAAACTCGTATTCACCCCCACCCAGGTAGCTTGGTGCTGATTTTTTGCCTCCACCAACTCCAAACTATAAGCTAACTTTCTCTTAGGATTATCACTGCGGGAAACCATCACCCGAACCCCCGGTTCTGATAATCCCAACATTTTCCCAGGGTTAGCACAATGGGCGGTAATTTTTTCGCCGGTTGTCAACTCAATATCAGCTAAAAAACGTTTATAGCGTTTAATCAGAATACCGGGAAATAAGGGCGGAAACGGGTAAAAAAAATCGGTCATCATCAGGGTATTTTTATTAATTGATTGGTTGATTATATCACAATGTTCAGAAACCGGGTTTCTTTTTGGGGGTTCAGAAACCGGGTTTCTTTTTGGGGGTTCAGAAACCGGGTTTCTTTTTGGCAAAAACAGTTAACCGTAATTACCACGACAGAAACCCGGTTTCTTTTCTCCACGAGAAACCCGGTTTCTTTTCTCCACGAGAAACCCGGTTTCTTTTCTCCACCACAGAAACCGGGTTTCTTTTTGAGGTTCAGAAACCGGGTTTCTTTTTGGCAAAAACAGTTAACCGTAATTAGCACCACAGAAACCCGGTTTCTTTTCTCCACGACAGAAACATCGAGAATAATTTTCATGGTTCGCCAAACAGGGTTTCGTCAACTCGGATGGGCTGGCGTGGTTCGATCGCAATTTCGCCCGGTTCGATCGCGCTGAAGTGTCGGTCAAAGACGGCAGTAAGCCACTGGCCCTCGTTGGGAAAGTTTCCAGGTTGGAGTTCTGGGGCTGGTGTGTAGGGGGTTGGGTGTAGTTCGAGATCGAGCATCTCGAATAGTTTTTGTTTGTCAGTCGGGTTGAGTTGATGAATGGCTGGCAAGAGTTCGTTAAGTGTCATCTCTGACTCCCGTTGTGCTGTATCTAATGCTGTATCTAATATTTTACCTTCTGGAAACATGGCTGAGACAATTTCCCAGCATCAGGTTGAGGCTTTGATCAAATCGTCCCAGCAACCTAGAGCCCAGAAACCCGGTTTCTTTTTTTAGACCCAGAAACCGGGTTTCTTGGGGTTTCTTGGGGTTAACTGTGAGGTTCAGAAACCGGGTTTCTTTTATGAAAACAACCGTAGGGGCGATTCGCGAATCGCCCCTACATTACCACCACAGAAACCCGGTTTCTTTCCCCAACCCAGAAACCGGCTTTCTCACTCCCCTAACAACGCCCGAAATCGAATATCCCCGCGAATCCTATCAAAGTGCCTGTCAGTTTTCGCCATCTCGCGACATTCTGAATTTAACGAAATCGCCCGTTGTAAGTTTTCAACCGCTAAATCCACATCCCCTTGCAATTCATAAAGACAAGCAATATTATAGTAAGCACTCTCACAATCAGAGTCCAACTCTAAGGCTTTTTGGTAACTCGCCATTGCCTCCTCATAGCGACCTAAACTAAACAAAGCATAACCGCGATTACTCCAAATATAAGCGGCATCGGGTTGTAACTTTAAGGCAGTTTCATAACTAGACAGTGCTGCTTCTGCATCCCCAGAACGGCGCTGTGACGCTGCCAAATAATGCCAATATTCGGCGTTTTTGGGTTGCAGTTTTACCGCCCCTTGAAAACAACGCACCGCCCCTTCATAGTTTTCGGCTTCCCACAGCGCCTTGCCTTGCTTCTCCAGGGCTTTTCCCCCGTTCCCCCCAATCATCGCGGCAGCCTCTGGTCGAAGTTTGATCGCTTTTTCCCAACAGGACATCGCCTCCTCCTCCCGTCCCTGCTGTACCAGAGATAACCCCTCAGAGAGTAAACTCAAGGGACTTTCAGAAGGCAAGGTTAAGGGGACATTTCTCTCCAACGTCAGGAAATCCACCCCCTCCAACCGCAGAAAATGCACCACCCCCGACTCATCCCCCGCCACCGTCACCCCATCCGGTGCAACCGCACAGGAACTCATCCCAGCCTCCCCGGTAAAGGTGGCTAACTCTTCCCCCGTAGCCAAATCCCACAGTTTCAGGGTGTTATCCCAGGATGCGGAAACCGCTTGAAGGCCGTCCGGGGTGATGGCGACTGCATTTACCCAGCTACTATGCCCCCTGAAGGTGGCCAGTTCCGACCCCGTAGCCAAATCCCACAGTTTCAGGGTTCTCCCGGATACGGAAACCGCTTGCTTGCCGTCTGGGGTGATGGCTACTGCTTTCACCGTGCTACTATGCCCCGTGAAGGTGGCCAGTTCCGACCCCGTAGCCAAATCCCACAGTTTCAGGGTTTTATCATCGGATGCGGAAACCGCTTGTTTCCCGTCCGGGGTGATGGCTACTGCTGTCACCTTGTCACTATGCCCCCTGAAAGTGGCCAGTTTCTTCCCCGTAGCCAAATCCCACAGTTCCAGGGTGTTATCCAATAAACTAAAGAGCGACCCGGATGCGGAAACCGCTTGAAGGCCGTCCGGGGTGATGGCCACTGCATTTACCCAGAAACTATTGAAGGTGGCCAGTTCCGACCCCGTGGCCAAATCCCACAGTTTCAGGGTGTGATCAGAGGATGCAGAAACCGCTTGTTTCCCGTCTGGGGTGACGGCTACTGCTTCTACCACGCGACTATGCCCGGTGAAGGTGGCCAGTTCCGACCCCGTAGCCAAATTCCACAGTTTCAGGGTGTTATCCCCCGATGCGGAAACCGCCTGTTTCCCGTCCGGGGTAATGGCTACTGCTGTTACCGAGTTACTATGCCCCGTGATGGTGGCCAGTTCCGACCCCGTAGCCAAATCCCACAGTTTCAGGGTGTGATCCTCGGATGCGGAAACCGCTTGAAGGCCGTCCGGGGTAATGGCTACTGCATTTACCCAAAGACTATGCCCCGTGAAGGTGGTCAGTTCCGACCCCGTAGCCAAATCCCACAGTTTCAGGGTGCTATCCTCGGATGCGGAAACCGCTTGAAGACCGTCCGGGGTAATGGCTACTGCATTTACATCGCGACTATGCCCCGTGAAGGTGGCCAGTTGCGACCCCGTGGCTAAATCCCACAGTTTCAGGGTTTTATCAGAGGATGCGGAAACTGCTTGTTGACCGTCCGGGGTGATGGCTACTGCATTTACCCAGCCACGATGCCCCCTGAAGGTGGCCAGTTCCGACCCCGTAGCCAAATCCCACAGTTTCAGGGTGTTATTAGAGGATGCAGAAACCGCTTGAAGACCGTCCGGGGTAATGGCTACTGCTTCTACCGGGCGACTATGCCCCGTGAAGGTGGCCAGTTCCGACCCCGTAGCCAAATCCCACAGTTTCAGGGTGTTATCCCAGGATGCGGAAACCGCTTGTTTGCCGTCCGGGGTGATGGCTACTGCTTTTACCGTGCTGCTATGCCCAGTGAGGGTGCGAATCAGTGGCCCGCCGGGAGGGGTGAGGTTGGCAGTAAGGGGACGAAACCAGGTGTTTCCGCGCCATTGTTTAGCTTGTTCCAGTAAAGCGACAATCTCTGGATTCTCAAAGGACAACAACCGCCCCAGAAGTTGCTCCGCTAGTTTGGTTTTATCCGGTTCTAAAATATGCGCCGATAGCCGCAACGTCCCCGCGATTAATTGCAGGGTTTCCGTCTGTTCCGGGTTCAGCAAGACATCGGAACTCATCGCCAAATTGTAATCTTCAATTAAGGCTTGCACCCCGCACTCCGCCAGTTTTGCCTGCATGAAGTCAAAATCCGTGAGCAATTGGTGCAGCCGTGCAGTTTGGGCGGTGCTGACGAGATGACCGGGCAGGGTATCCAGGGCATAGCGCCGCTTTTCTGGGGATAGTTTATTGAGTTTTTGGCTGAAGTCGGTCATGGCTACAGGTTAAAGCGGAATAGGGCGTTCTTGCTCCTTACTATACAGCGATTTTCTATTAAATAAACCACAATGAAAACCACGGCGGATTTGTAGGGGCGAAGCATTCCGGCAGATAACCTATTGCTTAGAATATTGTAGGGGCGAATGGCCATTCGCCCCTACTACCGGAATGCTTCGCCCTTACTATTGGAACGTTTCGCCCGATCCTGGTTTACAGCGGTTTTCTTTCTTACTAAACTACGATCGGGCGAAGCATTCCGGTATTCAAATTAATATTTTCAGCAATGATTTATTTGCCGGAATGCTTCGCCCCTACAGGTGTTTGTGGTAGATTTAATAGAAAACCGCTGTAACCTGGCTGTGGTTTGATTTTTGTTGGGTTTCCTGCGTCAACCCAACCTACTAATTATTCTCATTTTTTCCATATAAATCTTCCCACAAATTATCCGCGATCGCCTGTTCAATATCCCGCAAAGATATCCCCGCCTTTTGTACCGTTTGCTTCTTGAATAAAAAGTCCTGAAAACTCTTGTGGTAAATACTATAAACCTCCTCATTCTCCACAGAACGATGGCGTAAAAATTGCTCCCATTCATCCAAAACATCCTGCACCGTTAACGGGTCTTCCTCGGCAAAATCTGCCAACAAATCGCAGGACACAGGCTTACGAGTTTTGGACAATAAATAGATAATTTTTAACTTCGTCCGAGGTAACGGCTTCGTCATCATCCCCATACGCTGCCAATGTTGCTCATAATATTGCTCCAAACCCTTGGGCAAATTTGCCAAGTTCAAATCCGCATATTTTTTCTTGTCAATATCCCACTTTTCAATATCATCGAGAACATACTTTAAATACATAAAATTATTCTCGCTATTCTCTGCCAAAACTTCCGTAAATTCCGCCTCTGTCACCTCTTGGGCAGTTAGCCAGCGTTGGATCGGTTCCCGTTGGCAGCGATACCGAATAAACCCTTGAATATCCGCTAAATTCTCTTGATAATAGTCAGGGGACATCATATCAAACTCCTGCTGCGGTGCCGATACCACAAAAGGCAAAGGCTTCGGGCGTTTGGTCAGGATAAAATAGACCCCATTGGGTAAAGTTGCCGGGAGATAAAGCACATTTACCCCCGGATTTTGGGTGTTTACATCCACCTCATCCAAGGCATCCACCGCAATCACTAAACGGTCAGTTTTTGCCGCCGCTTCCGTTAATAACTTGCTCAAAAAATTGCCATTGCGGGTATTATCAGGATGCAGGGGTAAATCATAAGCTAACCCATAGCGATAAATCAGTTGACCGCAAATATTTTTCAGGAAATCTTCCGTGCTGGTGCGATTTTCTGACAGAATATTAAAATAAGCCAAACATCCGGTTTGCTGCACATATTGGGCTAACAACGCACTTTTACCCACGCCGGGGTCAGCTTCTATGATAAAATAACCCTTGGCTTGTTTCTGGACAAATTGATTAATTTCCTCAAAGACAAATTCTCGACCAAAAAATTCCTGGGTTTTTTCCTGAATAAAAGCCGCAAAATCCGCCGGAACGGGACTCGTCCCTTTTAAGGTTTTCAGCAATTGATTAAACCGTTCATCTAACCCCTGACAAGAGGCGATAAATGTATCCACACCCTCATCAATTCTCACCCGAATTTGCTGGAGTTCTCGGTCGATATTGCCGACTTTCCCGCCAATTTCGGTGAGCAAATCGTGGGTTAAAGTATGAAAAACCACGGGATTATATTTAATTTCTAAGCGGAAATAATGCACTAACTCCGGTAAATATAAACTCCGAAATGCCCGCACTAATACCGGAGGGGCTTCTCGCAACCACTGATGTTCTTGTTCTAGGCGCTGCGTCAATTGTTGGGCAATTTCCTGCTGTTGGGGTTGCCCCAAACCGCCCTCAACTCCCGGAGACTGCCCCGCCTCCACCATGCCTAGTATGACTTCACCATCTTGCTTTAGCTTATTTATCTGTGCGAGAATGTGACCCTGACTCCGCTCCCACTCTGGTGTACCCTGACAATAGCCGCAAACTTCTTCTAAAGCCCGGTGGTGGGCTTTTAGCAGGGCTGTCTCAATGTCGTGATTTCGTTCCCCGGCTTTCTTCTGTGCCCAGTGGCGATATTCCCCTGCGGCTTGTCCCAATCCAGCGCTGGCAAATAACATTAAAATATCAACTAGCATGACTTAACCCTCACCTCAACGCACCTTAAACCTTTGATTAAATATTCTAATAGACATATTGCTTTCATACCGGATCGATCCCCCCAACCCCCCTTAAAAAGGGGGCTTTCGTCAGCCAAGCCGCCAACCCTAATTCGCGGCCCAGAAACCGGGTTTCTTTTTGGCAACAACCGTTAACGGTAATTAGCACGACAGAAACCCGGTTTCTTTTCTCCACGACAGAAACCCGGTTTCTTTTTCGCAGCCCAGAAACCCGGTTTCTTTTCTCCACGACAATTACGCTATAATTAAATTAACTTACTCAACCAAACCATGAATATTACTCTTAGGAAAAAGTTAAATGACTACTAAAATAAGCGATCGCAAAATTTACGATCGCCTAGGAATTACCCCTGAACAACTGGCTGAATTTTGCCACCGTTGGCAGATCGTCGAAATGGCCTTATTTGGCTCCATTCTCCGAGATGACTTTAACGCCAATAGTGACGTAGATATTTTAGTCACATTTCAGCCTAATCACTCTTGGGGTTTAGAGTTTATTCAAATGCGAGAACAACTCTCTACTTTGTTTAATCGTCCTGTGGATCTAATCACCCAACAAAGTATTGTCAATAGTCACAACGTTCTCCGTCGCCAGACCATTCTCAATTCAGCCGAGGTCATCTATGGTAAAGGATAAACAGGCATTAATAGATATTCTGAAGGCTATCCAGCAGATTATTAGTTATGTTTTGGGGACTCAGAAACCGGGTTTCTTTTTGGCAACAACCGTTAACGGTAATTAGCACCACAGAAACCCGGTTTCTTTTTCGCAACCTAAATTATCAATGGTATAACTATATGATTTTGCCGATTATCGATACGATCGCCTCTCAGGGTTCATTCCTTTCTCACCAGTCAGCGATATTAGTAGCAATATCTGGAATTGATGCATCGGGAAAAGGCTATTTAGCGGAAAAAATTGTCACGATGCTACGACAAAGAAATCTCCGAGTAGCCAGTATTAATATTGATGGCTGGCTGAATTTACCCAACCAGCGATTTAGCCAGACCAACCCCGGAGAACATTTTTATCATCATGCTATTCGCTTTGATGAATTATTCACTAAATTAGTCTTCCCACTCCGCCAATTTCGCTCAATTTCCCTGGAAATGGATTATGCCGAAGAAACCGCTACTAAATATCGCCCCCACCGCTACGATTTTGCCGATATTGATATTATTATCTTAGAAGGAATTTTTTTGTTAAAAACCGAGTTTCAATCCTATTATGACCTGTCTTTTTGGGTGGAATGTAGCTGGGAAACTGCCTTAAACCGAGCGATCGCGCGATCGCAAGAAGGATTATCTCCCGAAGCAACGATTCAGGCTTATCAAACTATCTACTTTCCCGCCCAAAAAATTCACCTGAAACGAGACAACCCCAAACCAGCGGCTACGGCAATTATTGATAACGATCGCGCCGATATAAATGATATAATGTTGATTCAACAAACAGACCCTAACATTCTTCGGGTGGGCAAAAAATTTTAGCCACCCTATCATATATGATAGTGGAGTGCTTGCCCACCCTACTGTTGCTTATTGAAGATAAATTTATGCCTTTTTCCTCCTTAATCGGCCAACCCCAAGCGATTGAATTACTCACTCAAGCCGTAGCCAAAAATCGCATTGCCCCGGCTTATTTATTTGCTGGCCCTGATGGAGTAGGACGGGCTTTAGCGGCGCGATCTTTTGCTCAATTAATCTTTGAAGTAACCGCCACTAAATCACACAAACATCGGAACTTGAAAAATCACCCGGATTTTCTTTGGGTCGAACCTACCTATATGCATCAAGGGCAAAGATTAACCGCTGCGGAAGCGGAGGAAACTGGCCTAAAACGCAAGGCGCCGCCACAAATTCGCTTAGAACAAATTAGAGAAATTAGTCAATTTTTGGGTCGTCCTCCTTTAGAAGCAAGTCAAGCGGTGGTGGTAATTGAACAAGGGGAAACAATGGGCGAAGCCCCCGCAAATGCGCTGCTGAAAACCCTGGAAGAACCGGGACGGGCAACGTTAATTTTAATCGCCCCGTCGGTGGATTCCCTGCTGCCTACCCTGGTTTCCCGGTGTCAGCGCATTCCCTTTTATCGTTTGGAACATGAGGCAATGGTGCAAGTTTTGCAGTCCGTGGGCAAGGGGGAAGTTGCCCAAGATAAAGCAGTGATGGCAATGGCCCAAGGTTCTCCCGGTCGGGCGATCGCCTCTTGGGAACAATTGCAAGAAATTCCCGAAGACTTGTTAAAAGCGATCGCCCAGAAACCCTCCACCGTCAAACAAGCCCTAGAAGTCGCCAAACAAATTGACAAAACCTTAGATACCCCCGCCCAATTATGGCTAATTGACTATTTACAACAGTTATACTGGCAGCAACAACAGCGCGATCGCTACCGGGATATTTTACCGATTCAAAAACTAGAAAAAGCCCGCAGCTATTTATTAAGCTATGTGCAGCCGCGTCTAGTTTGGGAAGTCACCATGATGGAAGCGATCGCGGAGGATAACCATTTTATTAGCCGGTAATTGTTAGCCGGTAAAAAAGCTGGATAAAATTATGTTTATCTAAGGCTGACAAAACCGGCTTTTCCGATCAGGGCTTGTCCTTGATCCGTCAACATAAAATTAGCATAAGCTTCTCCCGCAAATTGATCCAATTGACCATTTTCTTTCACCACCACAAATAGGCGGCGACTCCAAATATATTCCCCACTTCTAAATACTTCCACATTGACTTCGTTGCGTCGATTAGGGCATTGGGAAAGGGGGATAAACGGTTCTTTATATGGGGCAACCAATCGATCGGCGGTCTTACCAATTGGTATTGTTTTTACCGTACATTGAGGCACAAGTAATGTGGCTGAAGACCAATAAATCCCCCCCGGATCTGCGGCTACATTTCTAATAGCTTCAGTGGTTGTGCCGGTTAATATTGCGTAATCGGGATTATCTCGGCCTATTTTGCCATAAGGTTGGATGTTTAGATCCGGCCCACCCACTTGACTCCAGTTGGTAATTTTGCCCGCATAAATATCATCATGTTGTTGAATAGTTAAACCGGGAATATCTAAACTGGGGTGAACGGCAATGGCAATTCCATCAATGCCCACCGCAATTTCTTTAATTTTAAATCCTCGTCTTTCGGCGGTTTCATATTCATTCTTAGAAATCGATCGGGAAGATAAAGCAAAAGCCAGTTCATTATTTAATAACATAGCGATTCCCGTACCCGTACTGGGGGCTTCTCGGATGGGATCGGTATAACGCAGTTGAAATTGTGGCCAAACTATTTGAATTGCCGGGTCAATTTCTGACCGAATTGGCGCCCAAGTGGTACTGCCACCATGACTAAATAATCCTTTAGGAACATTTTGCACTTGGGCAAAAGTTTCTGGATATTGGGTTAAAGTTTGGTTTGGGGAATCTTTGGCCGAATTGTCATTATTTTCTGACGTTTTTTCTCCGGTTGGAATGAATGAAATACTTCCCGATCGCGTCACAAAAAAGTATCCCATTCCCAGGATGGCTAAAACGATCGCCAGAGTGAGGAGAAGAATCTTAGTTTCTTTTGAATTCTGAGACATAGCTGATTCACCGATCGATAAATCTATTGATAAATCTATTTTAAACCTAATTTTTTCCGAATCCAAGTGGCGGTCATAAATAATAGGGGGGTGACAACCAGCCCCGTCAGAATCAGATGCCCCGGAAACTGAAAATAAAAATACCACAAAAGTAACGTACCATAAGGGGAATCGCTATGATCCACGAAATAAAATAGCAGACTACTTTCATCCCCTGGGGGAATTCCCAAACGACGTTTGATGAAAGAGTTGGGTAATTCTGATAAATTAAAAATGAAACCAACCAGTAACCCATACTCTAACCAGTTGAGGGATGATAAAGATATCCAATTAGGGAGAGGTTCTTTAATGATCCAAGGTTCTAATATTTGGAATAACCCGACGCTGACCGCATGGGTTAAGGGAAGACTGACTAACCCGCGCCATTTTTTATTCGCCCCAAATAGTGACTCGTTAATGGGAAAGTTTAACGGTTCAAATAGGGCGGTTTTCCAGAGGAACGCTTCGAGAATTCCGGCTAAAAATAATGGACAAATTAGCCAGAGTATATTTGATGTATCCTGGAAAAAGATTTGGCAAATATCTACAATAGGTGGCATGGCTAGAAAAACTTGGCTATACTTCTAGTTTGATTATATCCCATTTTTGAGTTAAGTTAATTAAATGGTCATTTGGCCATTGATTACCAGATGGCGGTTATTATCTGGATTACAGAGGTTTTCTGGATTCCCGCATTCGCGGGAATGACAGGTTTTTTTGTAATAATTAGGTGGGCAGAAATAAATGGACCACAGACCCCATTAGAAGAAAAACTGTCATTCCCGCCGATGGCGGCCTTCGCGGGGGTAAACTCCGACGGGAATCCAAGGATTTACGGTGGGGAACGAAAAGTGCAATTAATTATGTTCACCTACTTAACTCTGACAAGTGCTATATAAATTTTAGGAAAAAATCATGGTGCAGGAAAGCATATTTAGCGATCGCCTCTGGTTTAGCGATCGCGCAAATCAGCCCGAGGACAATTCCCCAGACTATTCTCTAGGCTATTTGACGGAAAATTCTCTGGTATTTTATCACCATAGCCAAGCCCAATATATCAAATTAGAGGATATAGTTGGGGTATTTCCCGGCGATCTAGCAGAAAATATTGATCCCGCATATTTTCACTTAAAAGCTTATCCTCTGGTAGAATTATCAGGATGGTTTGGTTTAGGAAAAAAGCAGCATCGCCGGTTAAAAACCTATCACTTTGCTTGTCCAAATACTGAGGTGCGATCGCGCTGGATTAGGGCAATTCAAAACCTGATTCGCGGTTTACCCATTGATAGCCAAACTCCGGCGGTTAAGCATCGTTTACAGATATTTCTCAATCCCATCAGCGGCAAAAAAAAAGGGCGGATAATTTTCGAGCAAATTCGGCCATTATTAGATCATAGTCATCTAGAATATACCTTAACAGAAACCACCCGTCCCGGTCAAATCAAAGACACCTTGAGTCAAATTGACCTGTCAGAAATTGATGGGATTATCTTAGTCGGGGGAGATGGCAGTATCCACGAAGCCATTAACGGATTAATGCATCGTTCTGATTGGCAAACAGCCATACTTAAACCTATTGGGATTATTCCTGCGGGAACCGGCAATGGTTTAGCCAAAACTTTATTAGAAATTTCTGGCGAACCGGAAGATCCCGTGAGTGCGGCTTTTCTGATTGTCAAATCCATTGCCCAGGGAAAATATCGCCCTTTGGATATTGCCAAAATCGAGCAGAATGGACAAATTTACTACAGTTTTCTCTCCTTCAGTTGGGGTATTATTAGCGATGTAGATATTGAATCGGAAAAATTAAGATTTCTGGGCAGTCTCAGAACCGATATTTATGCCCTAATGCGGATTTTGAAATTGCGTTCTTATTCGGGGATATTTTCTTATTTACCCGCTAATTTATCAGAACCAGACGCGATCGCTGCTGCTAAAACTGAATGCCAACCTTTCGATCGATGTCCTATTTGTAGTTTTGACAATGCTCAAACCCTTGAAGCAGATCGGCAAGTTTGGCCGGTGATTCAAGATAATTTTGTCCTAATTTGGGCGATGAACATCAGTTATGCCACCCACAACATCAAAGCAGCCCCATACGCCCATTTATCCGATGGGAATATGGATATTATTTTAGTTCGCAAGGGTATTTCTAAATTTAACTTACTTTTAGCCTTCTTAAAGTCTGCCCGGGGGCAGCATCTCTCCTTACCGGGAATCGAATTTTATCGCGTGCGCGGTTTTCGGTTGGAACCCTTAACTCCCCAGGGAATTTTAGCGGTAGATGGCGAAAAAGTCGAGTATTTACCTATAACAATGGAGGTAAAAAGAGGACTGGCGCGGGTAATTTCTCCGTGAAAAATGCGATCGGCCCTCGGAAAGATATTCCTGTAGGGTCAGGAACTTGTTGACCGGGTAAATGGATCTAGACACTTAAGAAACCGGCAACCGACTAAGGTTCTAGGGCATTGTTCGCAGGTTATATAAAGATCGGGCGTCTGGGGTGCAAATAAATCATAGAACCATAACAACTCTAAATCTTGCCCTAGAACCCGCTTTGGACCACTTCGGAAATAAGGAAAAAGGCAAAATGAAAAGACTAAGAAAATTCCGTTGGGTGGCGCTAGGATTAGCTGTATTTCTCAGCGTCAACCTGTTGAGTTTTGGCTTCCCTCTGGGGGTTCAGTCAAAATTACCACCCGCCCCCAGCCAAACCAGCAGCCAAACCCCCGGTTCGGCTTGGACAAACAGCAACCTACCCAGTCTTGAGGAAGTTTTCCAACTAGCCCAAGACCCGGATCGAACCCAATTACAAAGATTAGCAGAGGGCGATCGCCTTTATCGCGAGGGAAATTTTGCTGAGGCGGAACGAATTTATCGCGAAGTCAAATCATCTTACACCTCAACCTTGGGCAGAAGCAATGATGTGCCTGAACCTGTGTATGATGCGGATCGACTGGGAGGGGCAGCGCGAGTTTATTGGCGTGAAGCCCAAGCCGGGTTTGAACAAAAAATGCAAAGCCGACTGTTTATCGCCCTGGAAGAATTAGTAGAAGACTATCCGCAATTTATCCCCGGTCATTTACTATTAGTGGATGCTTTGAACCAATACGATCGCCAAGAAGAAGCGATCGCTGCCCTAGAACGCGCCACTAACCTTTATCCCAATGAACCCTCATTAATTGCGGCGGAAATTAAAGTCTTAGCTGATGACAAACAATGGCTAGAAGCCTCAATTTCTGCTCGTCAATTTGCCCTACTATTTCCCGATGATGAAAAAGCTGGTGAATTTACCAAAATCGCTGATGAATACCTGAAAAAATATCAAGGAGGAATGAAGCGGAGATTAATCGGTCAAGCCATTCTCAGTGGCGCGATTAATATTGGAGATTATCTCCTCACCGGCAATGCTGCTGGTGGCATTCCCACCCTACAGCTAACCATGCTTTTATTACAAGGAGAATCCTCTTTTGGCAAGCAATTTTCCGAAGCCTATAAACAAGAGTACAGAAGCCGAGATATGCTGGTCGAAGACCCACAAATTTTAGAATATGTGGATACATTAGGCCAAAAAGTTGCCGGATTAATGGGACGGGATGAATTTGAATATGAATTTAACGTCATTGCCGATGATTCTCTCAATGCCTTTGCCATGCCAGGAGGTAAAATATTTATTCATACCGGGGCATTAATGCAACTCAACTCTGAAGCCGAATTAATCGGATTAATCGGCCATGAAGTCGGCCACGCCGTACTTTCCCACGGTTATCAACGGATTGCCAAAGGAACACTATTATCCAACTTAAATCGGGTTTTACCCTTAGGGGATGTCATTGCTGAACTATTAAATCGGGCTTATTCTCGTCAGAATGAACGTCAAGCAGATATTTTAGGAACGCGGGTTTTAGCTGGGACAAAATATGCCGCAGATGGAGTCAGAAATGTGATGGTCAGACTCGATAAACTTTACGGAGATAAAGCCCCACCCCCGTGGTTATCAACTCACCCACCTTCCGCCGAACGGGTGCGATATTTAGAAGAAATGATTGTGGAAAATAGCTATAACCCCTACGCTTATGAAGGGGTCGATGAACTTGCCGCCATTCAATCGCGAATCAAAGAAATCATCCCGGAAAAGAGTTAGATTTATTTGTTGTTGGTTGTTGGTTGTTTGTTATTTGTTGTTGGTTGTTGGTTGTTGGTTGTTTGTTGTTTGTTGTTTGTTGTTTGTTATTTGTTGTTTCAGCAACATAACAAGTAACAAATAACAAATAACGAATAACCAATAACGAATAACCCAAAAAAACTTAGCAGAAATTTGTGAAAAACTTTCCGGATATAAGCTTTAGTCTCCAGGAAAAAGGAATGGTAGATGCACCCTGATTGACGTTTCCCGGCTTGCTAGTCAAGCTGGGATTTTTTTTTCTTTGGTAAACAGGAATTACGCATCAACGCTATTGGTAGGGTGTGTTAGCGAAGCGTAACGCACCAATCCCCCATATATCTAGAGTCGTTG
>JAABRM010000079.1 GCA_011390955.1 Oscillatoriales cyanobacterium
CCTGGGAAAGCAAATCGATCCCCCCAACCCCCCTTAAAACCGCCATCGGCTTTTGAGCCTGGGAAAGCAAATCGATCCCCCCAACCCCCCTTAAAACCGCCATCGGCTTTTGAGCCTGGGAAAGCAAGAAGTCTAGTCTGAAACCCGACTCAAACCCGATGTAACATCTATGGATATTGAAGAAGCTTTAAAGTGGACTGACGATCGCGTTTTTGCGAAAACAGGAAAACATTTGGATTCTCTGCAAATGGCCATTTTAGAGGGGGTTTGGCAACGGGAAACTTACGAAAAAATAGGAGACGATCGACATTGCAGCAAACATCATGTGAGAAAAGAAGCTTCGGAATTATGGCAAATCCTCTCGAATGTACTGGAAGAAAATGTTAAAAAATCTAATGTAAAATCAATTTTAGAAAACGGGGCTTTTTCTTATATTTCTAACGTACAAATTGGCGATCAAAACAACTTTTGTAGCGAACAGTGTCCCTATCCAAAAGCAGGAAAAAAACGCTCAACTACCAACCCAGATAAAGTTAAAACCGAAAAACGCCACGATTTAAGAGAAGTTCCCAAGCGCGATCGCCTCTACAACCGCATCCAGGAACTCAACACCCTCAAACAATGGATACTTGAAGAAAAAAACCCGATTGTTACTATTATCGGGTTATCGGGTATTGGCAAAACCGCCCTGGCAGTGGAACTGGTGACACAAATTAAAGATAACTTCGATCGCCTCTTATGGCGCAACTGTAGCAACGCCCCCAGTTTAGAATCCCTGAAAACCGATTTAATCCAATTTCTCTCCCCACAAACAGAAACAAAATCAGCATCGTTAATCGACTGTTTGCGATCGCATAGTTGCCTCATCATCCTCGATGACTTCCAAGAACTATTTACCAGTGGAGAATTAGCGGGCAATTACCGACCAGACTGCCAAGATTACAGCAAATTTCTCAAACAAATAGCCACCACTCCTCACCAAAGTTGCCTGCTGATTCTCAGTTGGGAAAAACCCATAGAAATTGCCACCTTAGAAGGGATAAAAAGTCCCTGCCGCACATTAAAAATTGATGGTTTAGGGGAATCCGCCAAAGAAATATTAACTGAAATGGAATTAACCGACGAAGATAGATGGTTAGAATTAATTCAACTTTACAACGGCAATCCTTTATGGTTAAATATAGCGGCCAATACGATTCAAGAACTCTTTGACGGCAGCGTGGCTGATTTCTTATCCGGTGAGAGTGTATTTTTGGGAGATTTAGAAATAATATTGCAAGAACATTATCAACGATTATCGCAGATAGAAAAACAAGCGCTTTGTTGGTTAGCCCGCCAAGAAACAGCCGGGGATATTTCCGCACATCCGCCAGATTTACCTCTCTCGGAGTCTGACTTATTAAAAGCGGTGCAATCCTTATTAAAACGGGGTTTAATTGAAAAGGTAAAAGGAAACGGGCGATCGCGCTTCACCCTGCAACCGGCTATTCAACAATATGTGAAAAATCAATTTTAGAATGGCATGAGTAAAATAGAGACTTCTCATTTTAAAAAGCCCCAACCCCCCCTGAGCCCAATGGCGGTCGAAGGGGGGGTGGGCGGATAGACGCCGGTATGAAAGCTTTCTATGATCGCTTGCCTAGCAACAGAAGCGCAGAGAGGGATATTTTAGCTGTATTGCTACTCATCAATATGATGTACCCACGATGCTCCCCAGTTATTGGCAGCATCAGCAAGTCGTCGATCGGCAGTCCAAAAATGTGCTTGTTGGGATTCTGCTAAAGCTAAGTAGGCAGCATCATAAGCAACGGTCTGATTGAGTCTTCCAGACCATTCCAGGGCAAGCTGGTGCAAAATCGGTGTTGGTGGAATTTCTTCGATTCCCATTGCCAAAATAGATTGGAGAGCGGCGATCGCTTGTTCGGGAGATACTCTGCCGATCGCAATTCCCTTGCGGAGGCTAGAAACTATCTCATAACTCCACAAAGTCGGCACGATTAGTTCGGCTTTTTCTTGTTGCCACTGCTGCATTTTGGTCAAAGAAGCCGATGTATAGGGCAAGGGGATCGCCAGCGCCAAAATTATATTTGAGTCCGGTACAATTTTCATAGTTCTCCCGCAATTAAACTCTCTATTTGCTCTTCTCGTTCGCCTCTAACTTCGGCAATTAAATCGCCGAAATAGATGCCATGAGTTTGCTGTATTTCCTCTCGAATTGCGTTTAAAGTTTCTAAAGCTTTTTCCTGTTGAATATCGCGCTGTTGACTAATAAACTTATCTGCTTCAGGGGTGGCAAAACACCCTTCTCCCGTCCCGATGATACTTTTAAAAGAAGGTTTTTTGTCGGAGGTTGATTTATATTGCTGGATTTTACCGGCGATATAAGCGATTAGTTCTAGCTGTTCGTCGAGACTCATACGGTCTATTTCCCGAACTACATTTTGAAATTCAGAGATGTTTTTGGTCATTAGATATTTTTTTTATTTTGTTGATATGGCTACTATTATAACATAAAATATAACATAAAAGGCAAATTAGGGAAAAAAGAGCGATAATAGGAGCGATCGCCCCTCAACCTTTTTTTACCATAGTTTTTTGCAGGTGCGATCGCTCTAATTGCATACCCAAACATCAAATAGCTTGCCAATGATCTTGATTAAATAGGAATCCTTTTCTAGAAAAAACCGCTGGCTATTCTGGGGAATTATCTTCTTGGCTTGACTGGTTCAGCAAAATGTCAATAATCCGGCGATTTTCCAATTGCATTCCCCGAATTTCTGCCTGTTGTTCATCCATGCGCCGAAATAAAGCATCTCTTTCCTCTTTCGCTTCTGCGGAGGCATTAGCTAAAGCTTGAATCACGCGGGCATTACTTTCGACCAGCTTTTCAATTCTGTCAATAGCTTGGTCGTGACGTTGGCTGGCTTCAGCATTTTTTTGTGCTAGAAAAGCAGTAGTTTCCAGTATAGAGGCTAACTGGTCTAATCTTTCATCCGTCCATCGTGTGTTACTCATGGTATTTTACCTCATTTTTTTTATATTAAAGCACGAGTATTTCTCGGTTTTCAATAATTAGCGATCGCGCTTTTGCCTAATAAAATTATATGCTGATTCAGGAGTAGAAAAACATTTTTTCCCGCTCCAATAATATCTTTTAGAGAGGGTTTTCGATCGGTAGGTGATTGATTTTGCCAGAATTGTCTAATTATCTAGGGGCGATCGCATGGCGGGCGGTTTTCCGTAGCGCCCCTAAAGCATTGTATCAAGCACAATTGAAATAACTATATTTATAACTACTCAACCGGACATAATCCCAATTGAAAAAATTATTGCTACAATTACAAGGTTAATTTGGGCGCAATCCGCCGCGTCGGTCGCAAGCATTGCGCCCCTACTGTTGCATTTTTAATTGGAAACGGTGTAATATTATGCATGACATCGAACAAGTTCAACCGCCGTTAGAATTTATCCCCCCAAAATACAATTCATTAGTACACAAAGTTGTCAAACCTTTACTACCTGGATGGCGGAAATGGCAGACCCCCATCACGGACATTCAAGGACAAAATCTAGAAACCTTAGCACAGCTTTATCAACAATTTCAGCAAGGCAAGATTCGTTTTTTAATCGCTTTTCGGCATCCCAGCACCAATGACCCATTTGCGATCGCCGAACTCCTCTGGCACCTCGTCCCCCAAGCCGCCAAACAACAAAACATCTCCTTCAATGACCCGGTTCATTTCCACTTTATCTATGACCGAGGGATTCCCCTGTGGGCAGGAAACCAAGTGGGTTGGCTATTTTCTCAACTTGGTGGCATTCCCATTCATCGGGGCAAACTAGATCGACAGGGATTAAAAACTGCCAGAGAACTCTTTGCCAATGGGCAATTTCCCATCGCCGCCTCTCCCGAAGGTGGCACCAACGGTCACAATGAAATTATCAATCCCCTAGAACCGGGAATTGCGCTGATGGGATTTTGGTGTGTTGAAGACTTACTCAAAGCCAACCGCAACGAACAAGTCTTAATTTTGCCCCTGGGGATTCAATACCATTACCTCCAGGACAACTGGTCAGCGGTGGCAGAACTCTTAAGGGAAATGGAAGCGGATTGTGGCATTACGGATTTGACTCCAGCCGCACCGCCAACCGCCGCCACCCTATACCCCCGTCTAATTCGCGTGGGTAATCGATTACTCTCGCTAATGGAAAACTTTTACCAACGCTTCTATCATCAAACTTTATCCACCAGTGACAATGACGAATTGCCCACGCGACTGAAAGCTATTTTAGATGTGGCCTTAAATGTGGCGGAAAAATATTTTGATATCCAGCCCAAAGGGGGCTTAATTGACCGATGCCGTCGCCTGGAACAAGCGGGGTGGGATTGCATCTACCGAGAAGATATTCCTGACGTGGAAAGTCTGTGTCCCATTGAGCGATCGCTTGCCGATCGCATCGCCGAAGAAGCCAGCCTGCGGATGTGGCATATGCGCTTAGTGGAAAGTTTTGTGGCGGTGACAGGTCACTATGTCAAAGAAAACCCGTCATTTGAGCGCTTTGCCGAAACCACTTTACTGGTTTGGGCAACCATGAATCGGATTAAAGGCCAAAAAATCAACAAACGTCCCCACCTAGGCAAACAAAAAGTTCAAATGACCGTAGGGGAACCGATTTCAGTTTCCCAACGTTGGGATGTTTATCAAACCAGCCGCCGAGGGGCGGTGGCTAATCTGACCGCTGATTTACAGACGGCCTTGGAACAAATGATTTAACGGTGATTTAACGGATAATTTAACGGATGATTTAACGGATCGCTTAATGGCACGGTTGCCTGTCCTGCTGCCATTGTTAAATGGATTGCCAAGGGATCGAAAAGGTGATGATTGTTGATCATCTGCCGTTACAGTAACATCTAAAGAGTGTTTACTCAGTCAAATGCAACAGGGGAAATCCTACCGGATAAACCAGAAACCAGGTTTCTCAAAAAAATATTTAGGCTCTTAGTCATTGCCAGAAACCTGGTTGCTCTCCCTGGTGCAAGAGATGAGTTAAACCAAATCTCTAAGTTTCACAAGAACGCAGACCCGATCGCAATATTCTAAATTATGCTAACTTTTCGTGATTTTATGGTTGTGGGTATCGGAGCGGTAATGGCTCTATCTTCGATGGAGTCTACTGTGGCTCAGACCAATTTATTGAGCAGTTCTCTGGGCAATGATTTGGGTAAAACTCCCCAGGATCGCCCCATCCCAGAATCAGAAGAAACTTTGCACTTAGTTCAAGTTAACGAGGCTCAACCAACTAGAGAAGAAAACTTTTTGGATCCCAATCCTAACCCGTTACAGTTTCCCACTTTGCCAGCGGAAGTGGAAATTACGGAAACTTATCCGATCACTTTAGCAGAGGCGATCGCCCAAAGCCTGCGGAATAATCGCCAACTGGAAGAAACTCGTTTAACCTTAGAACGTGCCGAAGCCGAATTGCGAGAAGCCAGAGCCGCACTTTATCCTAATTTATCGGTGCGATCGAATTTAGTCAGAACTAACCAGAATGGCACCAGAGAGGTCAACGATGATGAATTTAGCCAAGATGTCAACACCACCTCTTTAGATGGCACTGTCGAATTAAACTACAATCTGTTTTCCTCTGGTCGTCGCTCCGCACAAATCAAAGCCGCAGAATCTCAAATCCGCGTAAACCAACTAGAAGTTGAGCGGATCATGTCTGAGCTTAGATTAAATGTCACCGAAGCTTACTATAACCTCCAACAAGCGGATGAAGAGGTTCGCATTGCCACATCCTCCGTAGAAAGTTCTCAAAAAAGTTTGACCGATGCCCAAGCATTAGAACGGGCTGGAGTTGGCACCCGTTTTGATGTCATCCGAGCCGAAGTTCAACTGGCAAATTCCCAGCAAGAATTAAACCAGGCGATTTCTCAGCAACAAATTACTCGGCGACAACTGGCACAGCTTCTCAGCTTACCCCAATCCTTAAATATTGTTGCCGGAGATCCGGTCGCACCTTTAGAAGATTGGTCTTTATCTTTGGAAGAAAGTATCGTATTAGCCTATAAAAATAGAGCCGAACTCGAACAGCAATTAGTCCAAAGAGATATCTCTGAATTTCAGCGGCGTGCGGCCCTAGCAAATTTAGGTCCACAAGTGGATTTATTTGGCAATTATCAATACAGTTGGGTGAATCAAGGTGGCGATGTTTTGCTGTCTACTTCTGGAGATTCTACCACCAGACAAGGGGCATTGGCTTTTGGGGCGAGGATGCAATGGAACCTCTATGATGGCGGCGCTTCCAGTGCCAGAGCCCGGCAACAGAAAAAAAATATGGAAATTGCCGAAACTCGGTTTGCTAACCAGCGTAACCAAGTCCGCTTTGAAGTAGAACAAGCGTTTTTTAATTTGCAATCTAATCGCAGCAATATTGAAACCGCGCAAGTGGCTTTAGAGCAAGCGAAGGAAAGTTTACGATTAGCCCGATTGCGATTTCAAGCCGGGGTGGGAACGCAAACTGACGTGCTCGATGCGGATACAGAATTAACCCGTGCTGAAGCAAATTTAGTCCGGGCAATTCTCGGTTACAATCGTTCCCTGGCGGCGATGGAACGAGCGATTACTAATTTCGATCGGGAGCCGCTTTTTAGTTTGTAAATTTTATTTTTCCAACCAATAAAACCGGGTTTCTGGGATTTTGGCGATCGCCCAAAAGATTAATTCAGAAACCCGGTTTTTTGTGCTTTATCTTAATTCAACGGTAAAAGAATATTCATACCCTCGGAAATTAGATTCCATATCCAGAACATAATCCCCACTGGTAGATATTTGACTACTCCAGGTAATCGGACCGTTAGAACCTCCTTGGTTGCTCAGTTCTTGTTGCCGATTGGCATCACTGGCGGCAAAAATAAAGGGAAATGGCCCAGAATTTGCCGTCACGGTGATGGTCTGACCTTGTTGGGCGGTAATGGTGTATTCATGGCTGCCAGTACCGATGAAGCGATCGCGAATTGTCACCGAATTACTATTACTCGGTATCGTAATTTTCTGAGTCTTTTCGTTACAGCCGCTTTCCGTCACATTCTTGGACACCCAACCTTCCAGGGGTTCATTCCCCAGAGTACGCACTTTAAACCAGTTGTTTTGTTCCTCCTGTACGGACAATTGAGTGTCATTTTGCACCTGACCGACAATATTACCGTCCCGCACTTCCGGGGTAGAACGGACATTCGTCGGCGGATTGGGATCCGACACGATCGCCATTGTCACCTTACAAGTATCCTTAACCCCATTGGAAGCGGCGATCGCCGTATTCACCGGCGGATTCGTCGGCGCCGTCGCTGGAGCCACCGGCACGGGCGCACTTGACCCAGGCGAGGTTTCTACCGCAGTCGATTCATTAGTCTCCGTCGCTGCATTAGGCTCCCCTGCTTGATTAGCAGTCGGTGGGGGGGTCGTCGGGGCGCAGGCTAAACAGAGCATCCCGGTTAAACAAATCATTCCGGCTTTTTGGATCCAGGTAGATCCGAATCCAGCTTGTTGATGATGAGAAGTTTTCATATCTTGATTTCCAATCTATTCTTTATACTTGACGCTCGGTAATTTTATTCGTTGCTGAACGGTTTAGATAGAATTTATATAATTTCAATAATTTGCCAATTTTTAGTCAATAAAACTGAAAAAATAGCTAATTAATTATTATATACATAAATTCATCTAACTTCCACCAAAAAATTATATTTAAATCCTCTAAAGTTAGAGTCCATTTCTAAATAGTAATCTCCCGAACTTGGCAATTTTCCTGACCATAAAGTTCGATCGCCATCGGAGTAAGGATCGCCCGCTAAAACTTGTCCTTTGGGAGTAATCAGAGTAGGAAATACGCTATCGGAATCTAAGTTTTCAATGGTCATAGTTTGGCCAGCGGCAGCCCCCAAAATATACTGATGACTCCCCCCACCAATAATCTCTCCTTTGACGATCGCAGAAATTCCATTTTTGGGAAACTGAATCCTCTTACTTACTTCAGAACAACTGCTTTTGGTGCGTTTTTTCGACACCCATCCAGATACAGGTTGATCTATCTTAAACCAGCCATTTTCTTCACCAACTACAGAAAGAAAAGTACCATTTTTTAACGTAGTAACTTGATTGTTATCCGTCACCCGAGGACTAGACCGAACATTCAATGGGGGATCCGGGTCAGCAACCATTGCCTGCGTAATTTTACAGCCCTGGGTGGGGGGCGCGATCGCGATCGGCGGTGGTGTCGGTGTCACCGTGGGTGTCGGTGTCACCGTGGGTGTCGGTGTCGGTGTCGCTGTCACCGTGGGTGTCGGTGTCGGTGTCGCTGTCACCGTGGGTGTCGGTGTCGGTGTCGGTGTCACCGTGGGTGTCGGTGTGCTGAAATTACCTGAAGTCTCTGGATTGGTCTGTGAGGGGGTCTTCGCGGTGGAAGACTCAGACATTTGGGCTTGGGAGGAAGAGAGATGACCTTCCGGCTGCGATCGCGGCGATTGTAGCGCCACCATTACTCCGCCAACGGTTCCGGCGATCGCTGTAGCCGCAAACATCAAAAATACAGTTTTGTGATGACTCATAGATTGCCCAACCTCAATAGATTGACTTCCTAAACCTGACGATCGCTCGGAGCAAGCAGTCTTGATTCCGATCCTAACGCATGGATGCTGACAATCTTGCCTTCTCGGTCAGACTCCTCCGGAAAAACCCTGAGAAGGGGTGGGGGGCGATCGCTTTTACCACAATTTTGGGTATGCTCTGAGAAAATAATGAAATATCAATCCGGGATTGGCAAAAATTTAGTTGCTGGTCTTGACCTCCTGTACGCATGAAACAGCGCTACACCTTACAGGTCATCGATCCGGCTAGATCGGTCTCTCTCGGATTGTTCCCAACGGCTATAGGTATTATGGAAAAACTAGGAAATCCAGGGGAAAGCTTATTACCACGGGTTTCCGTAGTTTATTGGTAAATTTTCTTGTCGTGAACATATCCAATTCAAATATATCGTCAGGTGCATTTCCGTATGGCGCAAACTGTTCTCTCCTGTTGGGGCGGCCAACTAATATATGAGGCGATCGCTGAAATCGCTGAAGTTATGTGAGTAAACATTGACCAACCAGTTAAGGGAAAGTTGACTTTACTCACCATAAATTCTCTAAGCTACCCTTGTTTAAAAAAAGCTGTAGAAATTTAGCAAGGACTTTTTTTAGATGCGATCGCCTCCCCCTAAGAACCAATTTAGGTATCATTGGTTTCGAGATTACCAGAAACGAGATTACCAGAAATATGAATTTATAGGTTCAAATCATGGAAGAGAATATAGTATTGAGCCAAGATGAACGTAGGGATTTTTCCGCTGGAGTTTTTTACGTCGCTGGTCTAGGAAAAGATACTCTGATTGGCACATTGTCCGATGATACCCTTCTGGGCAACGCCAACCAAGACTACATATACGGCAACAAAGGCAATGATGTCCTCAATGGGAATCAAGATGAAGATCAAGTCTACGGCGGGGAGGGTAACGACACCATCAATGGTGGTGCCGGGAATGACACAATCTACGGCGATGGTTGGAATAGCGACACCGATACAGACCCTTTAACCAGTGGCTTCGGTAACGATGTCATCTCCGGGGATCTTGGGGATGACTGGATCTATGGCAACCAAGGAGATGACATCCTTGATGGGGGTGATGGAGACGATCGCATCTGGGGTGGCAAAGGCAACGACTTAATCTCCGGTGGCAATGGCAACGATGAACTGAACGGCGACCAGGGAGACGACCGGATATTTGGTGGGCCGGGCAATGACAACATCAATGGGGGCGATGGCAACGACCAAATATTTGGCGAAGAAGGGGACAATTTTCTCGTCGGCGGGGCCGGTCAAGATATCATTTATGGCGGTGCGGGCAATGACGTCATCCTCGGCGATGACCCCAACGCCCCCTTTGGCTTTGGCAATAATAACGACGTTCTGTTTGGCGGCGAAGGCAATGATAT
This sequence comes from Oscillatoriales cyanobacterium, assembly GCA_011390955.1. Classification (GTDB taxonomy): domain Bacteria; phylum Cyanobacteriota; class Cyanobacteriia; order Cyanobacteriales; family Laspinemataceae; genus Planktothricoides. The sequence goes on from JAABRM010000079.1 coordinate 10,037, forward strand.
TATCCTGGGCGGTTTTGGCGATGACCAAATCTACGGCAACCAAGGAAATGACATCCTTGATGGGGGTCAAGGCAATGACCTGATTTATGGAGGTCAAGGAGACGATACCGTCAGTGGTGGCGACGGCAACGACCGGATATTCGGCGACAAAGGCAATGATGTCCTGATGGCTGGCACTGGAGATGACGAGATTTCCGGTGGTGAAGGCAATGATTCCATCACCGGCAATGAAGGCAATGACACCATAGATGGTGGTGACGGCGATGACACCATCTATGGTGGTGAAGGTAACGATCTGCTGCGCGGTGGTGCGGGTAGAGATTTGGTCTTTGGAGACAAAGGCAACGATACCTTGATTCTCGACCCAGGAGATACCGTCACTGGCGGAGAAGGAGATGATGTTTTCCGCCTCATTCGGGGTAACGGTGCGTTTAACCCCGCTGAAGCCGCCCAGATCGCAGACTTTCGAGGATCGGGACTTGATGTTCTGGAATTGTCTGGGGGTCTGAAGTTTGAAGACTTGAATATTTTTGATGGCATTGGCGAAAATGCGGGCAAGGCGATCGTTCAAGACAAACTCACCGGCCAAACCCTAGCCGTATTAAATGCCATTGCCGCTGCGGATTTAACCCAGGATAAGTTTATCCCCGTTGTCCCAGCGCCACCAGTGGACGAACCGGATCAACCCTTAAACCCAGTAATTTTCATTCCTGACGGTTCTACTGGATCGGGAACGCAGCCACCACCACCCCCGCCGCCGGTTGAGGTAGAACCGGCAACCATTGCATTTGCTTTGGCAGACTTCATCATCAACGAGGACGGCGCACCTGTCGGCGCTAAGGTGACGGTCAAGCGCAGTGGTGACTTAACTTCAGAAGTAACGGTTGACGTGGTGCGTGCTGGCGGAACCGCTACACCTCAAAGCGCCGTAGCGGAAGGTCAGCCATTTGATTTCGATGACAGCGTTTTCCCCATCACCCTTACCTTCGCTGAGAATGAAGGCGAAAAAGATGTGGTCATTCCCATTGAAGATAATAACAATGTCGAACCAACGGAAACCATTGAATTAGCACTGACGAACCTTCAGGGGGAAAATGCTCAATTTGGCCCTGTCACCACTGCGATCCTCAGCATTCTGGACAATGACGATCCGGGAAACCTGGGATTTGCGGCGGCAGAATATACGGTCGATGAAAATGGTGGCTCCATTGATGTTCAAGTCAGACGCAGTGGCGGCACCAGTGGCGAGATATCCGTTGATGTGATTTTGGATACAGAGACCCCCGCCAGCGATGGCGCAAGCTTGGCAGTTGCCGGTCAAGATTACGACAATACAAATATTTCTGGCACACCTTTGACGATCGATTTTGCCAATGGGGAAAGCGTCAAGAACATCACGATTCCCATTTTGGATGACGATCCGCCAACCCGTGATGGCACTAAGGAACTCCGGTTAAAATTAGTCAACCCAAATCCGCCCATCGTGCCTTTGGACACGATTCAAGCTACCACGATCAGGATATTAGATGATGATATCCCCACCTTGACGATTAGTGCGGTTGAGCTTGAAGCGGATGAAGCAGATCCAGACAGAAAAGCGGTTTTTGAGATCAGTAGTACCCTAGGCGCTGAACAACCCCGTCAATTAGTCAATCTGAAAATTGCGGGAACGGCTACATTGGGAGTTTTTGGGCAACCACAGCCACCGGCGGATTATGTGATTTCTGGACTCACGGAGATCGCCGCCCCCACTGTGTTTATTCAAGGAGGTTCCACTCGTTTTGAAGTTTTCGTCCCCGAAGAACTCGATGATGATTTAAATGAAGGTCCAGAAAGCATAGAAATTGAAATTTTACCCGGAACTACCCCAGGGGATTACAACATTGGTGCAGATAAGGACACGATTCTATACGCGATCGATGACGATAAACCGACGGTTGCCGTGGAAGCACTCGGCCAAATTGCCGAAGGGAGTCCAAGCCAAACCGCTGAGTTTAGATTTACCCTGCGAGGCCAAATCCTTCAGCCGATGACCGTCAATTTCACCGTTGGCGGATCGGCTATTTCAGGAACCGATTATCGGCTCAGTGGGAATAGCGTGACCTTTAATCCCGCCGATGTTGACCCAGTGACGAACCAGGCGACTAAAAGCATTACAGTCACTCCGTTGGATGACCAGGAACGCGAACCGACGGAAACGATTAGTCTCCGGCTACAAAATCCCCCAGGGGATGAATATGCCATCGACCCGGAGAAAAATCGAGGCACGGTGACGCTTTTGGATAATGAGTCATCTTTACTGATTTTTACCGCGAGTAACCCGATTACTTATGAAGTGGGAACAGTCGATGGGGAATTTAAGATTAATCGTTTTGGTGGCAGTGCTAACCCTATCACCGTGAACTATGAGATTGATACCACCGTAGAGAATGCGGCAATTCCAGGGATTGATTACGACATTGCCTCCCTACCCGGTTTTAATCAGGCAACTCTCCGGGGAAGTCTGACGATGGCGGTTGGTCAGGAGTCAGCGACGATCCCGATTAAACCAATTAATGATGGCATCAGTGGTGAGCCACTGACGGAATTTATTACCTTTAAATTGCTAGAAGGAAACGGTTATGAAGATCCTACCGGAATCAGCGGGACGATTCAATTGGTTAATAATGGGGGTTAATTTTTGAGCTTGGTGGTGATTGGTTATTGGTTATTTGTTATCTGGTATTAAGTTTCCAGGACGAATAACCAATCACCAATCTCAAATAACGTTTCTGGTGGTGAATCGTGCGGCGGTTTTCGCTAGGATAGAAAATAAATACACTATTCGTCTACATCTAGCCCAGTTAGCCAAAAGCCCATGAGTTCTCAAATTCTGGTAGAAAAGAAAAAGTTAGATCGGCCCCCGTTAGAAATTCACTATCTGGGCGATCGCGTCTTGCGTCAAAATGCCAAGCGTATTGCCCGGGTTGATAATGAAATTCGCGAGTTGGTGCGGGAAATGCTGCAATCCATGTATAGTGCTGATGGCATTGGGTTAGCAGCGCCCCAAGTGGCCATTCAAAAACAATTGATTGTGGTGGACTGCGAACTGGATAACCCCGCTACTCCCCCGGTGGTGTTGATTAATCCGACAATTAAAAAATATAGTCGGGAATTATCGGTGTTCCAAGAAGGTTGTCTGAGTATTCCCGGTGTTTATTTGGAAGTGAAGCGCCCAGAGGCGATCGAGGTGACTTATAAAGATGAGCATGGCCGCCCGAAAACTTTAACCGCGAATGGTTTATTGTCTCGTTGTATTCAACATGAAATGGATCATCTCACGGGGGTTCTGTTTGTTGACCGGGTAGAAAATTCCCTGGCTTTAACTGAAGAACTGACTAAACATGGTTTTTCGCCGAAAACTGTTCATAAATTGACTTAAATCTGACGAAAATCTTTCTGGTTTACGGTTGACAAGTCCCGGTTTACGGTTCACTGTCAACCATTTTTTAGTTTACTTAATTCTTACCTCATTCTTATACCATTTACAAAAATTTATGCAACAATAAGTATTTATATTGTAGGGTGGGCATCCACCGTCATATATGGTAGGTGGGCAATGCCCACCCTACTTAATTATTACCTCATTCTTACCTGATTCTTACCTAAATATTGTCATGCCAATCGATCCAAAAAGTTATCTCTATCTCGGTGGTGCTTGTATCGCGGGAATTGCTGCGGTCGGTTCAGTGTTTGAATTATCTTCTGGAACTCCGCAACTTGGTACTCTAGTTACGGGTGTGATTCTTACTTTGAGTGTGCCTTTGGGTGGGTTTTTATTTGTTGCCGCTATTCGCAATGCTCAAGGTAATTAATCTCACCTAAGATTAATTAGACAATTCTGTCAAAATTCCCGATCGATCCCCCCAACCCCCCTTTTTAAGGGGGGCTTTGCACGAATGAAAGCTTTCTTGTCTATTAGAAAAAAGGGATAAAAAAAGATAAAAATTTTTCCATTTTTTCCTTTGGTGATTATTGATCTACAGCGTTTTTCTGATTAGTGAACCACAAATATTGGTAAGGGCGAAGCATTCCCGGTAAAAATTCACGCTTCTAACCATCTAACTTCTGCGGGAATGCTTCGCCCCTACAAGCGCCCGTTCAAATCAATGCGAACGAAAATTCGATCGCAATTTTCTCCATTTGCTCCGGGATGAACCACAATATTCCTCTAGTTTGGGAATGGGCTATAATGGGTGATGTTTGATTATCTGCCAAAATTTATTATTAAAATAATTTAAACTTCCATGACCCAGAAAGCTCCTGAAGAGGCTTATCTACGACCAATCTTTCATGGAACGGGAAACACAGGTCAGCCAGATATCCCCGGTCAACCACCCCAGCGCTATCCCTTGTCTTCAACCGCTGAGGTGGTGCTAGGACGGGATCCGAGTTGTCAAATTCTGGTACAGTCCCAACAATATGTGATGGTTTCTCGGCACCATGCGGTGATTCGACCTAAGCAAAATCTCCCTCATGGTCAAACCTATTGGGAAATTTGCGATTTGAATAGTTCTAATGGGACTTTTGTGAATGGGAAACGGTTGCGCGGTTCGCAAAAGTTGATGGTGGGCGATCGCATTTCTTTGAGTAAAAATGGCCCGGAATTTCTTTTTGAGGATGTGATTCACCGTCCGACAGTGGTGAATCCCCCGCCCCAAAGCCAAGGGGTAAACCCATCAGTAAATATACCACCTTCACCGCCAAATAATCTCAAAAATAATATCACTTTTACCCAATTATTTCCCATAGTTTCTACAGGTCGTGATTTAACTCGCAAGGCTTATTTAATTCCCGGTAGTATTACGGTGTTATTTGTGGTTTTAATGTTTGCTACTTTGGGCAATGCGAGTTTATTTAATCTGTTACTTGGGGCTTATTTGAGTATTAGTGGTTATTATTGTGTTTACCAACTTTGTGGGAAACATAAACCCTGGTGGTGGCTGCTGGGTAGCGCGATCGCTACTATGATTGTGTTATTAAGCCCGCTGTTATCTCTGTTTATTTTTATTTTCCGAACCATCCTCCCCGGTTCACTTCCCGATCCAACAAATGTCTCGTTTTTCCACTTACTCACTGCCATGTTTTTTGGGGCAGGTTTGATGGAAGAATTGCTGAAAATTTTGCCAGTTTTAATGGCATTGATGATAGGTCGATCGCTGCGATCGCCTTGGCGAGAACGTTTAGGAGTTTGGGAACCCCTGGATGGGATTTTATTAGGCAGCGCCTCAGCCGTAGGATTTACCCTGTTGGAGACTTTAGGACAATATGTACCGCAGATTATTCAAGAAGTTGGAGAACTCCAAGGATTACAGTTATTAATTCCTCGGATCTTAGGATCTGTGGCCGGTCATACGGCTTACAGTGGTTATTTGGGCTATTTTGTCGGCTTGAGTGTGTTGCAACCCAAGCAACGTTGGTTGATTTTAGGAGTGGGATATCTTTGTGCCTCTGGTTTGCACGCCCTCTGGAATTCTACGGTAGTTTTGGGATATCATGTCCTGGCCATTGTGGGCATTTTATCTTATGCGTTTTTAGGCGCTGCCATTTTGAAAGCGCGATCGCTTTCCCCCACGCGAGCAGAAAATTTTGCCACTCGCTTACGAGGGCAATGATGCCTGAATTATTGGCTGAATTATTGATTTCGGAAACAATTATTTCCGGAACTCTTCTAATTGGTTTAATTCGGTTAAAGCATAACGGGCGATCGCAAAACTGACGCGAGCTCTTTCAATTTCTGATAGTTCCGTCCACGGGCAAGAAGCTGCCAAGGAAAAGTTTTGAACTAACCCATCTGCCCCTACCAGGGTTGATTCCGCAGGGTTGCCCCGCATGGCAAAGGCATAAGGACGCGCTAACACTTGCAAATCTTCCTTTGCCCAGTCTGGTAACAGGTGATGAACGCATTGCACCAGTTGCTCGGCAAATGACATCTGGTTTAGTTCTTGACATCCGGTTTGGATGATTTCTACCGCTTGATGAGCGATCGCCTCTAACCATGTCACCGGCACAAAATCCGCGAACCGGGCATAAATTGCCTCTTTTACCTGGGCAATTGCACCTTGTTCTTGACGATGTTCTTGACGATGTTCTTGACGATGTTCTTGATGGTTTTCTGCACCGACTCCCTGCCAAACTTTTTCCAACTGAGCCACCCAGATCGAAGTTCTCGCAGCCAAAACCTCATCGGTTAATTCTTCCAATCCACAATCTTGTTCGATCGCCTGAAAATAAAGTTCTGAATCTGGGTCTGCGGGATTCCACGGATAGGCAATTTCATCTAGTACCAGTGAATCCAATAACTCCAACTCTACGGGGAATGAGTCTGGGAAAAAGTTAGACTTCTTTGATTGATTAAACATTTTGATTCTGCTCCTGATTTGGGGATTTATCCCTTTGTCTTCTTACCGCTACCTACAACGGTATTTTTGCAAGTTCCGCATATATTATGTAGGAAAAGTTTGGCGATCGTTATTAATTGTTGGTTATTTGTTATTTGTTATTTGTTGATGGTTGTTTGTTCTTTGTTGTTCGTTGTTGGTTATTTGTTATTTGTTGTTAGTTATTTATGATTTGGTTACATTTTGCCAACAACCACCAACCACCAACCACCAACAAACAACAACCAACCAACAACAAACAACCAACAACAACCAACCAACAACAATCAACAAAATCCTGTCAATTAATGACAAACTCTAAGGTTAAACCCTGGGAACTGCCAAACTTAATCCGATCGCCTGACTTGAGGGGGACTTCTTGATGGTGAATTTTTTGCCATCCTTGCGGGGCTAAAATTAACGTGCCATAACGAGAAAAATCCCGCAAAAAGTAGCCCGGTTCTTGGTTGTCTTGACCAGAAATATCCCGATAAAATATTTCTGCGTGTTGTTGCGATACCCAACGTTCTTGAATCACTAAATCATTTTCCGATCGCCGTCCTACGGTTAAGCGTCCTCCTTGAATGTGCCACACTTTTTCCGGGAAAAACTGTTCGCTATAATCCTCCACAGGTTGCAACAATGCCACGGGTGCAGAAAAGCTTAAAGCCGTGGTTGAATTATCCGGCAATTGAGTAATTAATGAGTCCCAAGATTGGATCAGTTCCCCGTTAAAGTCTGGGTGCATATATAACACCGGCAATGACCAAGCGGGTTGATTAAATTTATACAGCGTTAATAACTTTTGACGGGCGATCGCCACTGCCCGGTCAATCGCCATTCGGTTAGCTAAACCCGCAGCAAAGGCTTGAATAAAGCTTAACGCTTCTTCGTCGGTAATTTCATCCCGCATGGCCAAAACTGCGGGTAATCCGTGATGAATCAGCACTTCCGCTAAACTACTGCGGGGAATCGCTTGTTGATTTTCCCCGATAAAAGGTTGCGCCCCCCAGCAAGTGTTAAATACCGCCAAAACTACACCGTTGGCAACGAGAAGTTGGGCTAATTCTGTCCCGCTAAGGGTGGTATTTGGTCGCAGTAAAAGTTGACCCCCGTCCGGGGCTTTTATCCCATGACCGGCATAAAAAATAATATTATATTTGCCGGTTTCTAACTGTTGGATTAGTTCAGCCTTGGTCGGTTGAATTAACGTATGCACATAAGCAGGCACCGTGGGCATTGGTAGATGGCGATCGCCTTCTTTTAGGCTTGCAATCGGCTGTTGCAAAAGGTTTCTTAAAGCATCCGCTTCTTTGGCCAATTGTAGAGGAATGTTAGGTTTTTCCGGTTCGGCATCACTGCCGAGAACCAGCAGCGTATTTAAGTGATGACTACTGGTGACTTTTGACAACGGATCTACATCACTGGTGGTGCGACTAAACCGCAATTGTGGATTGAGAGAAATCGCCGGTTTCCCCGCTTTTGGTTGGCCGATTTCCCAGGGCAAAGCGATTAAATTCGGATCGCGAATGTCTAATTGCACTCGTAAGGGTTGTTGCTTGCCGATCGCAATCCCTAGACTTTGGGCAAACGCGCTTTCAATTGCATCTTTAAAGATAAATTCCCAAAGATTTGAGCCCAGTTCCAGCATTAATCGCGAACTATAACTAATGGTTTGACCGATTTGATTCGGGAAAGCGGCAATTTCTGAACCAAACGTCGGGGGGTTGGGGGAAAACATTTGCTGCCATGCTTGCCACATTTTGTTTAGACTGTCCGACCACAGACAGTCGCTATGTCCATAACCCCCTGGATAAGGCGCTTTGACTACCCAAATGGCGAAATGACTCCCAGGATGATTTGTCCCACCTGTTTCGGCGGGGTTCTCGTTGGCAGCACTTGCTTTTAATGGCGCGATCGCAATGCTCAGACACGGCATCTCAGACTGAGACATTCAACTTTGTTATTTGTTATTGGTTGTTTGTTGTTTGTTGTTTGTTTGGCCAACAAATAACCTGATTGTATCCCATTAGGGTTCTTTGGGCCGATCGCACTTGTCAGAGTTATGAAGTACAGGACGATAGCAGCTAATCTATATGTAGGGTGGGCATTGCCCACCATGCAATATATAGCAGCTAATCTATATGTAGGGTGGGCATTGCCCACCATGCAATATATATAGTGATTAAATCCTAGATTTGCGTAAGTCCTAGAAGTACAAAAGAAACTTGTCATTCCCGCGAAGGCGGGAATCCAGAAAACCTCTGTAATCCTGATAATATAGTCATTTCAATTGTGATTGATACAATGCTGTAGGGGCGCAAGCCGCCGCGCCCAAAGAAGCAAATCAACATATAATGCTTGCGCCCCTCGCTACGTCCAAGCGCCCCTGATTTTTGTCTCAAGCACAATTGAAATAACTATGTTAGACTTCTTGCTTTCCCGGCTAAAAAGCCGATGCCGGTGGATCCGCAATCGGTGGGAGGGATCTCTACAGGATGAAAGCAATATGTCTAATTCTGTCCCTCAACATCGAGCCAAAACATTTAATAAAATTTTAATCTTTGACGAGCAAATTTTGTAGAGTTATTATAAGTATAAACGACCATTATCTTAACTGCCTATTAGCTACTACCAATTAGCTGTAATTTAAGGCCGGTTGACGCGATCGACCCATTAACCATCAAAAAAAGCCTTTCTGAGACTTTCCTGGATACACAACCCGCGTTTCTTGTACCCGCGATCGCGGGAATCTACTATTTTTAACTGATTATTTAACCAAAAAGCGATCGCAACTAATCCGGCTACTGACTAAAAAGCGAAAAAAACCGATTAATCCGCTGCCCAAAGCATTTAAATCAATTGGACTTAGGCCAATCTTGGATTTAACCGCTATATATGTTTCATTGTGGGCAATGCCCACCCTACAAATCTGCTGAATTCTCTGTCATTCCCGCGCCCGCTAGAATCCAGAAAACCTCTGCAATTCATCCAGATCATAACCGCTATACCTGTCGTTTATTCTTAAATTTTTTCGGTGACAAATTGCCGTTCACCAGTCTTTTTTTTGGCTAAAAAATTAGTCAAAACAATCCCAATCCGAGCAAATAAAATTGGCAAAAATCAGGAAAAATCAATCAGATGAACTACCAAAATCAAACCAAAATCCAGCTAATCTCAGGTGTTATTCTCGCTTCCACAGCCCTGACCATTCCGGTGAATGCCCAACCCATCACCCCCGCAGCCGATGGCACCGGCACCATAGTTAATCAACAAGATAATATCATCAATATTACTGGCGGTCAAACCTCATCAAATGGGGCAAACTTATTTCATAGTTTTGACCAATTTGGCGTTAATACTGGGCAAACTGCCAACTTTCAATCATCCCCAGAAATCAACAACATTTTAGGGCGAGTAGTCGGCGGTAATGCCTCCATAATCAATGGCATATTGCAAGTCACTGGCGGCAATTCTAACTTATTCTTAATGAACCCAGCGGGGATTCTCTTTGGGCCAAATGCCAGCCTAAATGTTCCCGCAGATTTTACCGCTACCACCGCCACATCGATTGGCTTTGGCAATAATAATTGGTTCCAATCTATTGGCGACAATAACTGGGCAAACTTAGTCGGCAATCCCAGTTATTTTAGCTTTGATTTAGCCCAACCAGGATGGGTAGTTAACTTTGCCGACTTAACCTTAAATTCCGGGCAAAATTTAACCTTATTAGGTGGCGGCATTCTCAACAGTGGAAATCTATCCGCACCTGGAGGAAATATTAGTATTGCCGCCGTTCCTGGGGAAAGCCTAGTCAGAATTAGTCAACCGGGGAATATTCTCAGTTTAGATATCGCCACACCGGGATTAAATGAAGGAGTAATTAATCCTTTATCTCTACCAGAACTATTGACCGGAGGCAGTCAAATTCTTGACGCCACTCAAGTGCAACATAATGCTGATGGCACCATTACTTTAACAAGTTCAGCAGTCACCATAGACCCGAATACTGATAACGGGGCAGAAACTAAGCCCCCCTTTTCAAGGGGGGTTGGGGGGATCTTGTCTGTTTCTGGTGAAATAAACGTAGCAGCAGAAACCGGCGGTCAGGTCAATATTTTCGGCGACAAAATCGGCTTAATCGGCACAGAGATTAACGCCAATGGCATCAATAATGGCGGCACAGTCTTAATCGGTGGAGACTATCAAGGCAACGGCATAGTCCCCAATGCCTCACAAACTTTTGTAGACAGAAACTCCTCAATTTCCGCCAACAGTCAAGACCAAGGAAATGGCGGTCGAGTAATAGTTTGGGCTGACGGAATTAACCAATTTAGTGGCAATATTACCGCTACAGGTGGGGTAAATAGTGGCAATGGCGGATTTGTAGAAATATCTGGAAAAGATACTTTAATATTCCGGGGCAATGTGGATGTCAGTGCCAGTCAAGGAATTCCTGGGACTATCCTCTTCGATCCAAAAAATATCACCATTGCTAATAGTGGTTCAGATATTTTAGCCGCCAATGATAATTTTAATGAAAATCCCTCAGCAACAGTCACCTTTGATGCGGATGATATCACCGGATTAAGTGGGGAAGTGATTCTGGAAGCTAACAACGATATTGCGGTCAGTGAAGATATCATTACCGGGTCGGTTTCCAGTTTAGAAATGCGGGCTGGACGGAGTATTAATGTCAACGCAAATATTGACACATCTGGCAGTAATGGCAATATTATTTTAAAAGGCAATAATGATAGCGCTAATGTGGCTCAACGGGATGCCGGTGCAGCCAATATCAGTATGGCATCTGGCACAACCTTGAATGCTGGACAAGGTAGTGTTGAAATAAGTTTAGGTCAATTGGGACAAATGGGAAATATTACCCTTGACCAAGTGCAGGGCGGTCTAGTTAATGTTAATGCCAATGGCGGAAATATTGCCCAAGTAAATAGCGATTCTTTAATTAATGCCAGTGCGGTTCAACTGCAAACTGTAGGGGAAGGGAGTATTGGTTTAGAAACCGAACCTTTGCGTTTGGAAGCGGATAATTTAGAGGCAACGGCTGGCAGTAGTGGGGCATTTTTTGAAGTTCCCAATGGGGATATCACCGTTGGCGGTGTGACTGATGAGTTGACCGGAATGTCTATTACTGATGGCGGAGATTTTAGCCTGGAAGCGGTGGGGAATATTACGGTCAATGAAGATATTTCTACAGCAACAAATTCTGGAAATTCGGGCAATATTACCCTAGCAAGTAGTCAGGGAGGGATTGACGCGAGCTATGCAGCTTTGGATACTCATTCTGTGGCAGGCAATGCCGGTTTTGTCACTTTAAATGCTTTCGGTGATATTCAGTTATCGGATATTTCATCTTACTCCCAAAGTAGCGGTCGGGGAGGAGATATTTCTGTCACGAGCGAAAACGGTGGCATTTATGTTAACTTGCTGGGTTCTGCGTCGGTGGAAGGAGATGGAGGTTTGATTACCCTGGATGCTTTTGGAGATATTCAAGGTTATGAAATTTCATCTTACTCCCAAAGTAGCGGTCGGGGAGGAGATATTTCTGTCACGAGCGAAAACGGTGGCATTGATGTTGTTTTGTTCTACTCTTTATCTTTGGCAGGAGATGGGGGTACTGTCACTCTGAATGCTGAAGGTAATATTCAGGCAGAGTCGATTTACTCTTATTCTGAGGGTAACGGTGAAGGAGGAGATATTTCTATTACCAGCTACAGTGGTGGAATTGGGACTAATTCTTTGTGGATTAATTCTTCTTCTGTTGGCGGAAATGGAGGTTCTGTTATTCTGGATGCATTGGATGGTATTCAAGCAGAATGGATTTTATCTGCTGTTGGTGATATTGGTCAAGGGGGAGATATTTCTCTGACCAGCCAAAATGGTGGCATTGATGTTAGTTTGCTCGAATCTTATTCGATCGCAGGAGATGGTGGTTCTGTACTCCTGAATGCCTTTGAAAATATTCAGGCAGATTCGATTTATTCTTCTTCCTATGGGAGTGGTCAAGGGGGAGAAGTTTCTCTGACTAGCGAAAACGGTGGTATTAGTAGTAACTGGGTTGAATCTTATTCTGAGGGAGGAGACGGAGGTGCCGTGACTCTGAATGCTGAAGACAATATTCAGACAGGTTGGATTTTATCTAATTCCGAGGGAAGTGGTGCCGGGGGAGATATTTCTCTGACTAGCGAAAACGGTGGCATTAGTGCTAACTGGTTTGACGCTTATTCTGTAGCTGGAAATGGGGGGAATGTCACCCTAAATGCTTTCGGTAATATTCAGTCTTTTGATATTTCTTCTTATTCCGAGGGTAGTGGGAAAGGAGGAGATATTTCTTTGACTAGCCAAAACGGTGGGATAGATGTTTCCTTGTCCGATCTAAATTCTTATTCTGTGGCCGGAGATGGGGGATCTGTGACTCTAAATGCCGCTGAAGATATTCAGGTATATACTATTTCATCTAGTTCCGATGGTAGCGGTGCAGGGGGAGATATTTCTCTGACTAGCGAAAACGGTGGCATTAATACTAATAAGCTTGACTCTTCTTCTTTGACAGGAGATGGGGGTGCGGTGACTTTAAATGCTTTGGGGAATATTCAGACAAATATTATTTCATCTGAAGGCGATAACTCGGGAGGCAATATTCAGTTAAGTAGTGGCAATAGTATTTATAACTCACTGATGAGTAGCTCTTCACCCAATGGTACGGGGGGCGATATTACTCTAACCGCAGGAAATGCGATCGCCACTGGAAACGTCATTTCCGCTGGTTTTGAACAAGGTGGCAACATTAATCTCACCACTAATTTCGGCGATATCGATACCAGTGCCGGGGGTCTTTACGCTCAGGCGACTTCGGAAAATGGCGTAAATGGAAATATTACGATCGCCGCTCATATTGGCAACATTACCATTGGCGAATTGAACGGCCCACAAAATATCTCAATTAATGATGGGGGAACGGACAATATCTGGGAGAATAACCCATCCGTGTCGGCCACCGCTGATGCCGATAATATAAATAGTCAAACGGGTCAAATATCCATTCAAGCCCATAACGACATTAATGTTAATGAAGCGATCGTCGCCAACTCCATTGAATCTTTAGCATTAGCCGCAGGGCGCAATATTAATATTAACGCCGACATCGACACCTCTGGCAACAACGGTAATATTACCCTGGAAGCCAACCACAATGGAGCAGACTTGAATCATCGCCAATCTGGAACCGGCAATATCACAATGGCTCCCGGCACCAGCCTCAACTCCGGCAGTGGCAATATCCTGCTGCAATTAGGCACTTTAGCTGAAGTCGGCAACATCACTCTGGCAAATCTCAACACCTGCGGCACCGTCACCGTAATGAGTCCCGGAGGCAATATTTTCTCCGCCGATCGGAATTCGCTAATTACTGCCAATGCGGGAACTTTCCAAACTTATGGCAGTGGGGGGATTGGCACCGCGACCAACCCAATTAACATTACCCTAAATAACTTGGAAGCATCCGCTGGCAGTGGTGGGGCATATTTCCACTCGCCCAATGGGGCTGTCACCGTCGGGGGTGCCAGTAATAACCTCTCCGGGATTTCTACATCTGGGGGCGGCGCCGTCTCCCTGACTGCCGCCGGAAATATTACCGTTAACGAAGATATTTCCACCTTGGTAAGTTCCGGGAATGCGGGCAATATTACCCTGACCAGCGAGAATGGTGCTATTCATGCCACGGGAAATCTCAGTTCTTATACAAGTCAAGGAAATGGTGGTGCTGTCACCATGACCGCAGCGGGCAATATTACCGCAAATGATATTCAGTCGTTTGGCTCCGGTGGTGACGGAGGGGCTGTCACCATGACCGCTGAAGGAGAAATTACGGTGACAGGTGGTATTGACTCCACTGGTTTGGTCGGAGATGGCGGTGATGTCACCATGACCGCTGAGGGCGATATTGCCATTGATGGTCGGATCTGGACTGATGCCGCGTTTGATGGCGGCAGCATTACCCTCACCAGCAACACAGGAGAGATTACCACTGATTTACTCTGGGCTAAGTCTTTCAATGGTAATGCCGGTGCGATCGCCGTCACTGCGGCTGAGGATATTCGGGTACGTGCCATTGAATCACAGGGTAATACGCGAGGTGGCGATATCACTGTCACCAGCAATCACGGTGCCGTTAATACTTCTGAAGGACAAATCAGTGCGATCGCTTGGCAAGGACAGGCAGGTTCGGTAAGCTTAACTGCCGAAAGCAGCATTCAAACAGCGGGGATTGCATCCTTTGGTGAAACTGGTGGCGGTGATATCACTTTAACCAGCGATACTGGTTTCATCGATACCACCCAGGGGCGTTTAGATGCTTATTCTTCCTATGGGAATGGCGGGTCTGTAGTCTTGCGAAGTCCCGGTGAAATTCGGACGAGTGATATTTTTGCTTCGTCGGGTTTTGAGCCTACGAATATTCTCCTACCGCCAAGTTCAGAAGAAATTCCCGACAGCACAGGCAATGCTGGTGATATCACCCTAGAAAGCACCAATAGCGCCATTAATACCAGCGCCGGGATTTTAAACTCTCGGTCTGTTGGCGGCAGTGCCGGTCATATTAATTTAAATGCCAGCAGCGACATTCGCACGGGTTTTGTGGTTTCCTCTGCTGGTTCTGCTGCCTCATCTCAGGGCGGAGATATCACCATCACCAGCCATAATGGGGCCATTAATACCACCGCTGGCGATTTGTCGCCAGAAGCCCAAATCAATCCCACTGACGATGTATCTGTATTAGAAACCGCATCAATATTTGAGAACAATTCGGCTAATTTAGACACCTATTCACGGGGTGGTACTGGTGGCAATGTCAGCCTTTCTGCTGCCGGAGATATTACCACCTCTCATATCAGTGCCTTTGGACCCCAAGGAACGGGGAATGTTGACCTGGCTAGCAACAATGGCGCAATTAATACCGGGGCAATCTTGTCATTTTCCCAAGCGGGAAATGCGGGGAACGTCACCCTAGAAGCTGCCAATGATATCAATACCTCTCATATCAGTGCTTGGGGAAATCAACAAGGGGGAAATATCACCATAGAATCCGGTGGCAACTTCGATATTGGTGAGGCAACGATTCACTCTTTTTCTCAAGAAAGTAATGCCGGTGACGTGCAAATTACTACCAGTGGCAACACTACTTTGGGCGGCGATACCAACCGCCTGGGGATCCGGTCTGCGGGAGAAACAGAAGGGGGTGATATTACCATTCGCAGTTATGGCAATATTGACACCACTGCCGGAGATTTAGAAACCTATTCAGAAACCGGAACAGGTGGCGATGTTTACCTGCACGCAGATAGTAGCGTCAATACCCAAAATATCCGCACATTCGGCCCGGTTGAAAGTGGGGATATTACCATTATTAGTGGTGACAGTAGCGTTAATACTGCTTCCCTAGAAACCATCGCCCCTAATGGCACCAGTGGTGATATTAATATTAACAGTTTTGGCATTTCTGGAAATATCCAAACCGCCAATCTTACTTCGGCTGGTGAAGATGGTTCTGGAGATATTACCGTAGTCGCTGAAGACGGTTCCGTGATTACGGAAAATATTACTTCTCAGGCTACAGAGGGAGATTCTGGTGATATTACGGTTGATGGTCAAGATGATGTTATAACTGAAGATATTACCTCCCAAGCGGGTGAAAATAGTGGCGATATTTCCGTAAGTAGCCAAGAAGGTTCTACCACTACTGGGAATGTGGCAACCGTTGCCGAAAATGGCAATAGTGGCGATGTCGCGGTGGCTGCCCAAGATAATGTACAAACCGGAAACATTACCTCCCAAGCGGGTCAAAATAGTGGCAATATTTCTGTCAACAGTAATGCCGGTTCTGCTACTACTGGGAATGTGGCAACCGTTGCCGAAAATGGCAATAGTGGCGATGTCGCGGTGGCTGCCCAAAATGATGTTGCTACCGGAAACATTACCTCCCAAGCGGGTCAAAATAGTGGCAATATTTCTGTCAATAGTAATGCCGGTTCTGCTACTACTGGGAATGTGGCAACCGTTGCCGAAAATGGCAATAGTGGCAATGTCACGGTGGCTGCCCAGGATAATGTACAAACTGGTGATATCACTTCTCAAGCGGGTCAAAATAGTGGCAATATTTCTGTCAATAGTAATGCCGGTTCTGCTACTGCCGGGAATCTCTCCACCATTGCCCAAAATGGCAGCAGTGGCAATATTGCTGTGCGGGCAAATAACGATATTTACACTCTAAATATTAGCTCGCTTGGTAATGAAAATAGTGGCGATATTTCTGTCACCAGCGATACGGGAAATATTAATACAGCCAACCTGGAAACTGTGGCAGAAACCGGCAACTCTGGTGATGTGGATTTGACAGCAAATCAAGATATTAATACTGGAGATATTAGTTCCATAGGCGGTACTAATAGCGGGGATATTTCTGCTACTAGCACTGAAGGGGCAATTTCTACGGGAGATATTGAAACCAGCGCCGAAACCGGAATTGCCGGGGATGTTACTCTCAATGCACAAGACGATATTAATACTGGTTCAATTACTTCTACTGGGGCAATTTCTAGTGGGGATATTACCGTAAATAGCGCCGAAGGAGTTGTGAATACGGGAGAAATTTACACGGACACTGGGGAAATCAATATTCACCAAGGGGGATTAAATTCTGAAAATACCAATTCAGGATTAACTAATTCTATTTCCCAAGATAACCTGAGTCTTAATCCCGTATTTAATCCAGAAAATCACCAGAATATTAATGATAGTGATTCACGGATTAACTTACCACAAAACCTAGACAATCTGCAAGTATTCAATCGCAATATTCTGGAAACTTCCATCGAAGATCGCATCTCAACCATAGAAGAAAGCCGCACCAGTGAATTTGCTGACTCTTTGGGCATTTCGGCAGAAAATCAGGTGATTACCACCGCTTCAGCGCGAGAAATTTTAGGCAGCATGGCCCAGCAAACGGGCACCCAGCCTGCGGTGGTTTATGTCACCGCTTATGACGACCAATTAGAACTGATATTATTCACCGCTGATGGGGCGGCAATTCGGGCAGCGGTTCCCGAAGCAAATCGTCAAAATTTAAGCAAACAAGTGCAAGAGTTTCGCAATGAAATTACTCATCCCCTGAAACGGCGTAGCAACAGTTATTTAGCTTCAGCCCAACAACTTTATCAGTGGCTAATTGCCCCCATTGAACCCCAATTACAAGCAGCAGAAATTGATACTATATTATTTAGTATGGATGCCGGTTTGCGGGGTTTACCCATTGCTGCTTTACATGATGGTGAACAGTTTTTGGTCGAAAAATATAGCCTGAGTTTGATTCCTTCAGTTAGCTTGATGGATGCCCGCTATCAGTCTCTCCAAGGCAAAAAGGTTTTGGCAATGGGGGCGGATACTTTCCCGGATCTGAAGCCTTTACCGGGAGTCCCTGTGGAGTTGAATTTAATTACCCAGAATATTTGGCCTGGAACTCAGTTGTTCAATCAGGATTTTACGCGAGAAAATTTGCAGCAAGAACGAGAACATCATGGTTATGATATTGTCCATTTAGCCACTCATGCTGATTTTACCCCAGGGGAAAATAGCCAAACATTTATTTATTTCTGGAATGATAAGTTGCCCTTAGACGATTTGCGCGATTTGGGGCTAAATAATCCTGCTACTGAGTTGTTGGTTTTGTCCGCTTGTCGCACCGCAGTGGGTGATGAAATGGCCGAGTTAGGATTTGCTGGTTTGGCGGTTCGTACCGGGGTAAAATCCGCTTTGGCAAGTCTATGGTATATCGATGATACGGCTACTTTGGGTTTTATGATGGAGTTTTATGAATCTCTTCATTCTGCCCCAATTAAGGCTGAGGCTTTGCGTCAAGCGCAAGTGGCAATGATTCATAATCAAGTGCAAGTGGAAGGCAATGAATTGCGCGGTTCTAAGGCTTTTGATGAGAATACTTTGCCCCCAGAGTTGGTGCGGTTACAGAATATGAATTTGTCTCATCCTTATTTTTGGTCTGGGTTTACGATGATTGGTTCTCCGTGGTAGAAGGTGCGTTACGCTTCGCTAACACACCCTACCGATAGTGCGTTACTCAGTAGGGTGCGTTAGCGGAACGAAGTGCAGCGTAACGCACCATTAACTTATATTTGGCAGCGGATTTGGCAGCGGATGGGATGACGGTCAACAGCGATCGCAGATATTGATACGATCGCAGATATTGAGTAGCTTAGTGAATAGATTATGTATATAGAAACGCCGAGAATGCAAGCGGTACAATCACCGATTATTCCGGTGGTGGGGGAGTTGATTCGCCGATCGCCTGGGACGATTTCTCTGGCGCAAGGGGTGGTATATTACGATCCACCGTCAGAGGTGGAATCCCAAATTAGTCAGTTTTTTGCCGATCGCGATAATCATAAGTATAAGGCGGTGGTGGGAATTCCGGCTTTGCATGAGGCGATCGCCCATAAGTTGTCCGCAGAGAATGGCATAGACATGACGGGTCGGGCAATTGTGGTGACTGCTGGGGGAAATATGGGGTTTATCAATGCGGTTTTGGCGATCGCTTCTCCCGGTGATGAAATTATTCTGCAAACTCCCTATTATTTTAATCACGAAATGGCGATCGCGATCGCTTCTTGTCGGGCGGTTTTGGTCAGTACCGACGAAAATTATCAGTTGCGTCCCGATGCAATTCGGGCGGCAATTACCGATAAAACGCGGGCGATCGTGACGATTTCTCCCAATAATCCCACCGGGGCAGTTTACCCCGAATCGGCATTACGAGAAATTAATCAAATTTGTCGCGAAAATGGCATTTATCATATTAGCGATGAAGCTTATGAATATTTTACCTATGACGGAGTAAAACACTTTTCTCCCGGTGCCATTGCGGATAGTCAAGATTGGACAATTTCCCTTTATTCTTTGTCCAAAGCTTACGGATTTGCCAGTTGGCGAATTGGTTATATGGTGATTCCCGAAAAGCTATTACTTTCGGTGCAAAAAATCCAAGATACTAATTTAATTTGTGCGCCAGTGATTTCTCAATATGCCGCGATCGGGGCGTTGCAAGCGGGGGTAAACTATTGTCACCACCATTTAAAGGCGATCGCTAATGCCCGTCAAATTGCCTTAACTGAATTCGCCAAAATTCAAGATTTTTGTATTATTCCCCCCGCCAAAGGTGCCTTTTATTTCCTGCTAAAAATTGACACAAATCTTGACCCGATGACCGTAGTAGAAAGGCTGATTCGTGACTATAGAGTTGCCGTGCTGCCAGGGACAACTTTTGGGGTTGAAAAAGGCTGTTATCTGCGGGTGGCTTATGGGGCATTACAAACCGAAACTGCCGCCGAAGGCATTGGGCGATTAGTAGCTGGTTTACAAACAATTGTCAAGGGGTAAATGGGAGGTTTTCGGTTTTTTTACTGTTAATAAATTCGGCATAAATTAGGCATTTTTCTGAATTATTGGTGGGCAATGCCCACCCGACTTTTCTTGGTATTATATGTCATTCCCGCTTCGGGCGGGAATCCATCAGCATTTTGCGATGTAATTTA